>NZ_VIDQ01000007.1 GCF_009760915.1 Azohydromonas aeria | reverse complement strand
TTCAATCTGAGCCAGGATCAAACTCTTCAGTTCGATCTTGAAAAAATCACTGCTCAAAGGAAATCGACAAGAGAAGCAAAGCTCTCTCAATCAATTTCTCAGAGCGTTCGAGACCAGTAAAGGCCCCAGGAACTCCAGGCATCCCCGAAGCTCCGATGTGTCAGGCACCTCACCCAACGCCTCGAACGCCCACGCTTATCGGCTGTATGTTTTTAAAGAGCATCGACTTTGTTCAACACTTCGCAAACTGCTGCCGGTAACCCGGCTTGCTGCCTGCATCGCGTTTCGCTGTTTCTATCAGCGAAGCCCAAGATTCTAACACGTTTTAAATCAGTGTCAAACACTCGGACTTTCCTGGCGTCAATCGCAAAATGATTTGCGATTTCTGCCGTCTTGCTGCTTCTGCGTTGACAACATCAAGCTGTCGGCGTCAGCAGCAAGGGAATGAATTCTGCCTTCAGGCATTAACTTCGTCAACCGCCGTCTTATTTCCCAGCTGCGTTGCGGGTTATTGCCCGACTCGCTTCAAACTCTTCCCGCATGCACTCGACGGTGCGCTGCCGGACATTTGAACGACCCAACCTTCAAACTCCGGGCAATTCCACAGGGAACCGCGCCGAAGCTTTTCAAGCCTAGATCGAGACACGCTCTCAAATCACCCGGAGCGGTTTCGAGGCCGTCCGAACGATTGGTTTGTGTCAGCGAGGGGATAGAGTATACACGCTTTCGCGGGGATGTCCAGCCTTTGGGTGCTTGACATGCGAAGAAGATGCTCGCGACGCATGCTGACGTTAGCAAGCAGGTCCGCCGCCATCAGCTGGCAGGAGGCCAGCGCCAGAGGGCTCAAGCCGGCAGCCGTTGCCGCCGCGCCGCCACCAGCCGCGCCAGCGCCGCCGAGGCCAGCCGCGTGCGCAGCGAGTCGGCGCGGCTGGTGAGGATGATCGGCACGCGCGCGCCCACCACCAGCCCGGCCGCGTCGGCATTGGCCAGGTAGATCAGCTGCTTGGCCAGCATGTTGCCGGCCTCCAGGTCGGGCACCAGCAGGATGTCGGCACTGCCCGCCACGGGCGAGACTATCTCCTTGGTGCGCGCCGCGTCCACGCTGATGGCGTTGTCGAAGGCCAGCGGCCCGTCCACGCGGCCGCCCCGGATCTGCCCGCGCACGGCCATCACCGTGAGCGCCGCGGCGTCGAGCGTGGCGGGCATGGCCGGGTTGACCGTCTCCACCGCCGCCAGCACCGCCACGTGCGGCGTGGCCACGCCCATCACGTGCAGCAGGTCGATGGCGTTCTGGCAGATGTCGCGCTTGTGCGCCAGCGTCGGGCTGATGTTGATGGCCGCGTCGGTGACGATGAGCGGCTTGTGGTAGCTCGGCACGTCCATGGCATAGACGTGGCTGATGCGCCGCTCGGTGTGCAGCCCCGAGCCCGGCGCCACCACCGCGCCCAGCAGCTCGTCGGTGTGCAGGCTGCCCTTCATCAGCGCCTCGACCTGGCCGCGCACGGCCAGCTCCACCGCGCGCGCCGCGGCAGCGTGGCTGTGTTCGACGCCCTCAATGGCCACGCCCTGCAGCGACAGCCCGGCGGCTTCGGCCACGGCGCGGATGCGCGCCTCGGGCCCGACGAGCAGCGGCTCCAGGAGCCCCTCGTCGCGCGCCTCCAGCGCCGCGGCCAGCGCCTCGGCCGAGCAGGGATGGACGATGGCCGTGCGCATGGCGCCGCAGCCGCGCGCCTCGGCCATCACCGAGGCATAGCGGTCGTGGCGCTGCAGCGCCACGTCGGGCGCGGGCATGCGCGGCCAGGCGATGGCCCGGCCCGGCGCCAGCACCAGCGCCTGGCCCGACAGCACCTCCTCGCCACGCTGGTTCACGCAGCGGGTGTCGAGCACCACCTGCCCCTTGCCCTCGCGCTTCTCGAACACCGTGACGGTGGCCGTGACGGTGTCGCCCGGCAGCACCGGCCGCGCAAAGCGCAGGTCCTGGCCCAGGTAGATGGTGCCCGGCCCCGGCAGCTCGGTGCCCAGCACGGCCGACACCAGCGCCGCCGTCCACATGCCGTGCACGACGACCTGGCCGAAGCGGTCGGTGGCGGCAAAGGCGGGGTCCATGTGCGCCGGGTTGACGTCGCCGGAGACGGCGGCGAAGAGCGCGATGTCGTCCTGGCCCACGGTGCGGGTGAGCGAGGCGCTCTGCCCAAGCCGCAGCTGGTCGAAGGTGTGGTTGCGCAGCAGCGCGGGATCGGCCTGGGACATGCAGGGAACGCCTTTCAGGGGAATGGGGGAAGCCGGCTCGGCGCTGCAGCACCTGGCAACCCGGCGCGTCGCCGTCCTTCCGCTGCGGCGCGGCAGCGCGCACGCGCCCAGGCCGGCATGGTGCGGACAACGGATCGGCAACTCAGGGTTTCCACGGAAGCCGATGATTTGGCACACCCGTGCGCACCCGTTTGACATGCGTCAACCGCCGGCCGCCGCAGCCCGGTGTTTTCCCTGGCCGGCGCGTTTCTTGTCGCCGCCGTTGACCTGCCTCAGCCCGCGGCGTGGTTGCGTACGCATGCTGTGGCTGCGCCCCGAACCTGAACGGACGATGCCACGCGGAGGCGGCTTCCCTTGCCAGCGCCACGTACGGCCGGCGCCGCACCCGCTCCATGGCGCGGCGGCGGTTCATGTCGTCCGGTTCGGTGGACGCTCAACCAAGCCACGAGCAAGGACGTCAGACATGGACATCAAGGTACTGGGCAGCGACCGCGCCAACTGCGCGGCCACGTTCGCACTCATCGAGGAAGTCGCGCGCGACATGGGCGTGCCCGTCACGCTGGAGAAGGCAGAGGACTTCGGCGCGCTCATCAGCCACGGCGTGATGAGCACGCCGGGCGTCGTCGTCGACGGCCGGCTGGTGCATGCCGGCAGCGTGCCCAGCCGCGGCCGGGTCGAGGGCTGGCTGGAGCGCAACGGCTGACCGGGCCTCGAAGGCGCGGCTGGCCGGGACTTGACGGCCGTCAAGGCCCGCCGCGCCAGGGAGCGCAGACTGCAAGCACACCGGCCAGGCGCGCCGCGCCGCCGGTCACGCAGTCAACCAGACCGCTCCCGCCATGAACACCGCCTCCACCGACCCGGCCACCGCCGCCGACGACTCGACCCAGGTCGTCTCGCTGTACCAGGCGCGCAAGAAGATCTACCCGCGTGCCGTCGAGGGCCACTTCGTCAAGTGGCGCTGGGCCGTGGTCTGGCTCACCCAGATCGTCTTCTACGGCCTGCCCTGGCTGATGTGGAACGACCGCCAGGCCCTGCTCTTCGACCTCGGCGCGCGGCGCTTCTTCATCTTCGGCCTCGTCTTCTACCCGCAGGACCTGATCTACCTCTCGGCCCTGCTCATGATCTCGGCCTACGCCCTGTTCCTCTTCACGGCCGTGGGCGGACGCCTGTGGTGCGGCTACGCCTGCCCGCAGACCGTCTACACCGAGATCTTCATGTGGGTCGAGCGCAAGATCGAGGGCGACCGCGCCAGGCGCATGAAGCTCGACGCCGCCCCGTGGAGCCTGGAGAAGCTCGCGCGCAAGGGCGGCAAGCAGGCCGCCTGGATCGCCATCGCCCTCTGGACCGGCTTTACGTTTGTCGGCTACTTCACGCCCATCAGGACGCTGGCCGGCGAGGTCGCGACGCTCTCCACCACGCCCTGGGAGACCTTCTGGGTGCTCTTCTACGGCTTCGCCACCTGGGGCAACGCCGGCTTCATGCGCGAGCAGGTATGCAAGTACATGTGCCCCTACGCGCGCTTCCAGAGCGCCATGTTCGACCGCGACACGCTCATCATCAGCTACGACACCGAGCGCGGCGAGCCCCGCGGCTCGCGCTCCAAGAAGGCCGACCCCGCCAGGCTCGGCCTGGGCTCGTGCGTGGACTGCAGCCTGTGCGTGCAGGTCTGCCCCACGGGCATCGACATCCGCAAGGGCCTGCAGTACGAGTGCATCGGCTGCGCCGCCTGCGTGGACGTGTGCAACGAGGTCATGGACAAGATGGGCTACCAGCGCGGCCTCGTGCGCTACGACACCCTCAACGGGCTGCAGCAGCACCTCGGCCGCGCGCAGGTGCTGCGCCGCATCTTCCGCCCGCGCATCCTCGTCTACAGCGCCATCCTCGTCATCATCTGCATCGCCGCAGCCGCCAGCATCGCCATGCGCTCGCCCTTCAAGGCCGACATCGTGCGCGACCGCTCCACGCTGGCGCGCCAGGTCGAGGACGGCCAGGTCGAGAACGTCTACCGGCTGCAGGTCATGAACGCCACCGAGACGGCGCAGACCTACACCGTGGCCGCCCAGGGCCTGCCCGGCCTGGCCCTGGCCCAGCCGGTGCGCCTGATGCTGGGCCCGGCCGAGGCGCAGTGGGCCACCGTGGCGCTGCGCGTGCCGCCCGAGACCGTGGCGGCCACGCCGGCCGGCGCCCACGAGGTGCACCTCACCATCGAGCGCCAGGCCAGTGACGGCGAAGCCGCGCGCTCGCTCGTCGAGAAGACCACCTTCGTGCTGCTGCGCTGAGGCCGGCAGTGGACGGCGGCGGGCGCTGTCGCAAAGCCTTACGGTATTGCCCGGCGCCCGCGCCAAAAGTGCCCTTGACCTGAGGCAAGCTCGCGGCCGTCGGCAGCGTGCGCCGGCGCCCTGGCGCGCCGCGGCGCCGGCCGAATGCAGTGGGCCGCCTCGATGTCAAGCTTCAAACCTCTCCTTCCTTTCCTGCTGTCGGGCCTCCTGGCCGGCCTGACGGCGCTGCCGGCGCGCGCGGCCGAGGCCGACGCCGCGTCGCTGCCCATGCCCTGCGTCGGCCCGGTGTGCGTCAACGCCGGCTTGCAGTCCCTCCTGGACCTGCCCTGGAAAGCCGTGGCCCAGCCGCGCGCCGAAGGGGTGCAGCAAGTGAAGCTGCAGGACCGCATGGCCCAGGCGCTGCGCGGCGACGCCGCCGCCGTGCAGACGGTGCTGGCGCACTGGCCCGGGCGCTGGTTCGGCGCGCCGGCGCTGCGCGCGCTGGCCTCGCTCGACGCGGTGTGCGAGGACATGGGCGTGTGGTGGCGCCCGCACGCGGCGCTCGACGGCCCGGGCGGCTCGCGGCTGCTGGTGGCCTTCGAGCCGGTGCCTTCGCCGAGGGGCCGGCAGCAGTTCCGCGTCGCCAACGTGTCGGTGCAGTTTCCCCAGGAGGCCGACCCGTCGCAGGCCGAGGCGCTGCGCCAGGAGTTGCGCGCCCGGCTGGAGGGCTATCCCAGCTATCCGGGCGAGGCGCAGCCCGCGGCGCGCTGGCAAGCCGGCGCCCAGGGCCGCGGCGCGCTGGAGCTGTTCGCGCCGCTGCAGGCCCTGGGCGAGCTGCACCTGCAGCCCGCCTGCCGGCGCGCGGCGGTGGCGGCCTCGCCGCTGGCCGCCGAAACGGCGGACGCGCCGCAGGCGCCGGGCGTGATGGGCCGCCAGGCGCAGGCCGCCAGCGCCGCCGCCCACTGACCCGTCACGCCGCCCCGGCGGCGCTGCCCACCCGCGCCAGGAAATCGTCGCGCGTCGCCCCGGCGAACCACGGGTGCGCATGGCGCTGCTCGTAGACCTGGCTAACGGCGCGCGTGCCGTGGGCATGCGCGCTGAACAGCAGCGTCTCGCCGGGCAGCGTGAACACCTCGCGCGTGACGCTGTCCCACAGCGCCGCGGGGTCGGCCGGACGCGGCTGGAACGGGCAGTCGCCGGCGGCCAGCAGCCCGCCGCAAAAGAGCCGGTCGCGCCAGTGGAAGCTCAGGCAGCCCCGCGTGTGGCCGGGCGTGGCCAGGGCGCGCAGCACCTCGTGGCCGAAGGACAGCTCGCCGCCCGGCGGCGGCCGGTGCAGCACGCGCGGCGCGTCCAGCGCGTCGAGCGCCGCGCGCTCGGCGGGCGGCAGCTGCGCGTCGTGCTCATGCGTGCGCAGCACCCAGCGCAGGCGCAGCCGGTGCTCGGCGAGCATGGCGCGCAGCACCGGCACGTCGGGCCCGCGCGGGTCGATCAGCACGGCCTCGCGCGTTTCCAGGTCGGCCAGCAGGTAGCTCATCGCGCCGCTGGCGGGGTCGTGAAGCATGCGGAAGTACATGCGGTCCTCTCTTCTCGCGCGATGCGGGCCGCCGCGCGGGCCGGCCGTCGCAGCCGCAACCAGTCATGCCCGGTCTTATCAAGATGCGGGCCAGCGCCGCGGCGGTGCCCCGCGCCCCTGGGCGGCCCGGGAAATCCGCAGGCCGGGCGGCCCTGACGGCGCCCGCGCCGCGCTGCCAGGACTGACAATGCTGGCAGCCGCGGCCGGCGCCGCCGCCCACGCATCCGGAACCGATCGCCATGACCCAACTGCTGCCCGAGCTCGTGTCCTACCTCGAAGGGTTGTCCGAGCCGCACATCGTCTTCGACCGCCAGTACCGCATCGTCGCGGCCAACGCGGCCTACCGGCAGCAGTTCAGCGCGGGCGGCGCCTCCATCGTCGGGCGCACCTGCTACGAGGTGTCGCACCACTTCGACCGGCCCTGCGACCAGGCCGGCGAGAGCTGCCCGCTGGCGCGCTCGCGCGTGAGCGGGCAGCGCGAGCGCGTGCTGCACCTGCACCACACGCCGCGCGGCGAGGCCTACGTCAACATCGAGCTCGCCCCCGTCGCCGACGCCTCGGGCCAGGCCGCCTTCTACGTCGAGAAGATGGAGCCGCTGCGCATTGCCGAGGGCAAGGCGTCGGCGCAGGGCATGATCGGCCGCGCCCCGGCCTTCCAAGCGATGCTGTCGCTGGTGGCGCGCGTCGGGCCCTCGCAGGCCAGCGTGCTGCTGCTGGGCGAGTCCGGCACCGGCAAGGAGCTCGTGGCGCGTGCCGTGCACGAGGTCAGCCTGCGCGCGGCGCGGCCGCTGGTGGTGGTGGACTGCGCCAGCCTGCCCGAAGCGCTGTTCGAGAGCGAGCTCTTCGGCCACGAGCGCGGCGCCTTCACCGGCGCGCACGCCAGCAAGCCTGGCCTGGTCGAAGCGGCCAGCGGCGGCACATTGTTCCTGGACGAGGTCGGCGACATCCCGCTGCTGATGCAGGTGAAGTTGCTGCGCCTGTTGGAGAACGGCACCTACCGCCGCGTCGGCAGCACCGAGCTGCGCCGCGCCGACGTGCGCGTGGTCTCGGCCACGCACCGCGACCTCGACGCCATGGTGGCCGACGGCCGCTTCCGCGAGGACCTGTACTACCGGCTCAGCACCTTCCCGATCCGGCTGCCGGCGCTGCGCGAGCGGCGCGAGGACATCCCGCTGCTGGCCGCGTCGCTGCTGGAGCGGGTGGCGCCGCGCCCGCTGAAGCTCGCGCGCGAGGCGCTGGCACGCCTTTGCGCGCACGACTGGCCCGGCAACGTGCGCGAGCTGCGCAACGTGCTGGAGCGCGCCGCGCTGCTCACCGACGGCGAGCGCATCGAGGCCGCGCAGATCGAGCAGGCCCTGGCCGTGGGCCGGCGCGGGCCCGCGGCCCCGGCCCACGCCGCGCCGCCCACCGTCGCGGCGGCGCCCCAGGCCGCGCGCACCGGCCAGCCGCTGCGCGACGCCGAGCTCGAAGCGCTGGCCGCCATGCTGGCCGCGCACCGGGGCAGCCGCGCCGAGCTGGCACGGCAGCTGGGCATCAGCGAACGCTCGCTCTACCGCAAACTGCGGGCGCTGGAGCCGGCCACGCCGCGCGAAGGCTGAAGGAGCAGGCCGCCGGGCTCAGCCCTCGCGCACCACGAACTCCACGCCCGCGCCCTGCTGCACCAGTTCCTTGACGGCGCAGTGGCTCACCGCGTCGAGCACGGCCGGGCGGTGCTCGGCCGGGAACTCCGGCGGAAAGCTCAGCGCCGTCTCGAAGCGCTCCAGGCTCAACGCGCCGGCCCGGCCGGCGTGCGGGCGGCAGCGGATGTGGATACCGCGCGCGGGCAGCCGCAGCTCCTTGCAGGCCTTCTTGACGTACACCGCCGCGCAGCCCGCCAGCGCCGCGTAGAAGCCTTCGAGCGGGTTCATCGCGGAGCTGTCCGTCGCGAAGTCCATCGACTTGGCGCGCGCCTGCACGCGGATCGCCGCGCCCTCCTCCACATCGACCTGGTACATGGTGTCCTCTCCCGGCGTTGCCGTTGCTCTCCGCCATGCGGTGGCGGGTTGGCGGGGCTTATCAAGATTCAGGCCAAGGGCGAAAGCCGGGCAATCGTTGCAGGCACATCGAAGTCAGGCGCCGCGCGTCGGCTGGCGATGGGCTTGGGGTCCGCCTGGATTCCCGCCTTCGCGGGAATGACGAAGCAGGGGGCGTGATTTCGCAGCCTCCGGCCAACGTCACGAGAACTGCCACGCCCTGCCACCAACGGCAGCCCCAGGCAGCCGCTCCCGGCAGTGCGGCACCCGCCGCGCGCGCAAGTCCTTGAGCCGCCATGCCCGCACACGCCGCGCCGGCATGGCACGGATCTTGGAGAAGCGGTGTGAAGCAACCAGCCCGCTCCCGCCATGAGCACCACCACGTCCACCCCCGCGGCGCCCGCGCCGGCCGCCGCCGACGACTCGACCCAGGTCGTCTCGCTGTACCAGGCGCGCAAGAAGATCTACCCGCGTGCCGTCGAGGGCCACTTCGTCAAGTGGCGCTGGGCCGTGGTCTGGCTCACCCAGATCGTCTTCTACGGCCTGCCCTGGCTGATGTGGAACGACCGCCAGGCCCTGCTCTTCGACCTCGGCGCGCGGCGCTTCTTCATCTTCGGCCTCGTCTTCTACCCGCAGGACCTGATCTACCTCTCGGCCCTGCTCATGATCTCGGCCTACGCCCTGTTCCTCTTCACGGCCGTGGGCGGACGCCTGTGGTGCGGCTACGCCTGCCCGCAGACCGTCTACACCGAGATCTTCATGTGGGTCGAGCGCAAGATCGAGGGCGACCGCGCCAGGCGCATGAAGCTCGACGCCGCCCCGTGGAGCCTGGAGAAGCTCGCGCGCAAGGGCGGCAAGCAGGCCGCCTGGATCGCCATCGCCCTCTGGACCGGCTTTACGTTTGTCGGCTACTTCACGCCCATCAGGACGCTGGCCGGCGAGGTCGCGACGCTCTCCACCACGCCCTGGGAGACCTTCTGGGTGCTCTTCTACGGCTTCGCCACCTGGGGCAACGCCGGCTTCATGCGCGAGCAGGTATGCAAGTACATGTGCCCCTACGCGCGCTTCCAGAGCGCCATGTTCGACCGCGACACGCTCATCATCAGCTACGACACCGAGCGCGGCGAGCCCCGCGGCTCGCGCTCCAAGAAGGCCGACCCCGCCAGGCTCGGCCTGGGCTCGTGCGTGGACTGCAGCCTGTGCGTGCAGGTCTGCCCCACGGGCATCGACATCCGCAAGGGCCTGCAGTACGAGTGCATCGGCTGCGCCGCCTGCGTGGACGTGTGCAACGAGGTCATGGACAAGATGGGCTACCAGCGCGGCCTCGTGCGCTACGACACCCTCAACGGGCTGCAGCAGCACCTCGGCCGCGCGCAGGTGCTGCGCCGCATCTTCCGCCCGCGCATCCTCGTCTACAGCGCCATCCTCGTCATCATCTGCATCGCCGCAGCCGCCAGCATCGCCATGCGCTCGCCCTTCAAGGCCGACATCGTGCGCGACCGCTCCACGCTGGCGCGCCAGGTCGAGGACGGCCAGGTCGAGAACGTCTACCGGCTGCAGGTCATGAACGCCACCGAGACGGCGCAGACCTACACCGTGGCCGCCCAGGGCCTGCCCGGCCTGGCCCTGGCCCAGCCGGTGCGCCTGACGCTGGGCCCGGCCGAGGCGCAGTGGGCCACCGTGGCGCTGCGCGTGCCGCCCGAGACCGTGGCGGCCACGCCGGCCGGCGCCCACGAGGTGCACCTCACCATCGAGCGCCAGGCCAGTGGCGGCGAAGCCGCGCGCTCGCTCGTCGAGAAGACCACCTTCGTGCTGCCGCGCTGACGGCGCGGCCGCGCAGGTCCGCTCGATAATTTCCGTGGAACCATTCACGGAGCTTTTGCGATGGACCTGCGCGACCTGCGCTACTTCGAGACCATTGCCGAGCTGCAGCACATCGGCCGCGCCGCGCAGCGGCTGCACCGCACGCAGCCCGCGCTCACGAGCTGCGTGCGCCGGCTCGAAGAGGCCTGCGGCGCGCCGCTGTTCGAGAAGTCGGGCCGGGGCATCCGGCTCACGCCGGCCGGCAAGGTGCTGCAGAAGTGGGCACAGCGCATGCGCTTCGACGTGGAGGACGCCAAGCGCGAGATCGGCGACATCGGCCGGGGGCTGTCAGGGCACGTGCGTGTCGGCGTGGTGCCCACGGCGGCGCAGTTCCTGCTGCCGGCCGTCACGCGGCAGCTGCTGGCCGAGGCGCCGTCCGTGACGCTCAAGACCGTGGTGGGGCTGGTGGACGTGCTCAAGCCGCAGCTCACGGCCGGCGAGCTCGACCTGATGGTGGCGACGGAAACCCCGGCCGAGCCGGGCTTCGAGTCCCGGCCGCTGGCCGAGGACAACATCGTGGTGGCGGCCAGTGCCAGCCACCCGATCTTCGACCAGCCGGTGTCGATGGCCGCGCTCGGCGCCCACCGCTGGGTGCTGCAGCCGCCGGGCGCGCCCACGCGTGACTGGCTGGATGCGGCCTTCGACCGCGCGCGGCTGCCGCGCCCGGTGGTGCAGGTCGAAAGCACCATGCTGCTCATGCTGCCGCCGCTGATCGCCGAGACCGGGCTGCTGAGCTTCGTGTCGCGCCACCACGTCGGCGAGGGCACGCTGCTGCGCGAGGTCGTGCTCAAGGAAACCACCATGCGCCGGCGCCTAACCGTGAACTACCGCGCCGACAGCTACCTGCTGCCGGCGGCGCAGCGCCTGATCGAGCTGTTTGCCGCCGTCCAGGACGGCGGGCCCGAGCCGGCGCCCCGCGCGCGCCGTGCCAAGGGCCGCGCTCAGCCCAGCCGGTAGAGCGCGGCCGGGTTGTCATGCAGCACGCGGCGGCGCTGCGCCGCGTCCGGGGTCCAGTCCCGGAAGCGCTGCCACAGATCCGTCGTGCGCACCGCCGCGCCGTGCGCGCGGGTGTGCGGCCAGTCCGAGCCCCACACCAGCCGCTCAGGGTTGGCCGCGAGCAGCCGCCGGTGCACCGCGCCGGCATCGTCCCAGCCCGGCCGCTGCGAGATGTTGGCCGCGCCCGAAAGTTTCACCCACAACCATCCTTCGTCCAGCAGCGCGCACATCGCCTCGATGCCCGCGTGGTCGGCGCCCAGTGCCGCGGGCGCGCGGCCCATGTGGTCGAGCACCACCGGCACGCCCGCGGCGCGCAGCGCGGGGGCGATGCCGGGCAGCAGCCGGCTGTCGGTGAGCAGCTGCAGGTGCAGGCCGTGCGCCCGCAGCCGCGGCGCCAGGGGCGCCAGCGCGTCCGCCAGCATCACGAAGCCGTTCATGCGCCGCGGGTCGTCGGGATCGACATGCGCCATGCGCACGCCGCGCACGCCGGCCTGCGCCAGCGCGGCCAGCTCGGCGTCGGTGATGCCGGGCTCGACGGCGGCGATGCCCGCGAGATCGCCGCCGCCCTCGGCCAGGGCGTGCAGCAGCACGCGGTTGTCGGTGCCGTAGAAGCTGGGCTGCACCACCACGCCGCGCGCCACGCCCAGCGGACCGAGCGTGTCGCGCCAGCCCTGCAGCGGCGCCGGCGCGGGCGTGTAGCTGCGCTCGGCCAGCATCGGGGACTCGTCCGGCGCGGCGATGACGTGGAAATGCGCGTCGATGGCCGCGCAGGGCGTGGCGAGCGTGGCGGGCTGGGCCATGGCGGCTTCAATCCAGCGTGATGTTGGCCTGCCGCACGATGCGCGCCGTGCGCGCCACCTCCGAGCGGATGAACTCGGCGTACTGCTCGCGCGTGCCCGGGCGCGGCTGCGAGCCCAGCCTGGCGAACTGCTCCTGCACCGCCGGCTGCTGCAGCGTGTCGTTGAGCAGCGCGTTGAGCTGCGCCGCCATCTCCGGCGCCACGCCCGCGGGCATGACCAGGCCCAGCGTGGTGCTGGCGTCGAAGCCCGGCACGCCGGATTCCGCCAGCGTCGGCACGTCGGGCAGCAGCGGCGTGCGCCTGGCCGTGGTCACGGCCAGGGCCTTGAGCTTGCCGCCCTGCAGCAGCGGCAGCAGCGAGGACAGCTGGTCGACGTGCAGGTCCACGTGGCCGCCGGCCACGTCCGTGTTGGCCGGCGCGCTGCCCTTGTAGGGCACGTGCGTGAACTTCACGCCCGCCGCGTCCTGCAGCAGCTCGCCGACGATGTGGTTGCCGCTGCCGCTGCCCGCGGAGGCCATGGTCAGCGGCGTCTTGCGGCTCCTGGCCAGCGCGACCAGTTCCTGCACGCTGTGAGCCGGCGAGGACGGGCCGACCACCAGCACCATGGGCACGCTGGCCACCAGGCCGATGGGCGTGAAGCTGCGCACCGGGTCGTAGGGCAGCTTCGGGTGGAGCGACGGCGCCGCGAGGTGGTTGATGGGCGAGGCGATGCCCAGCACGCAGCCGTCCGGCGCGGCCTTGGCCACGGCGTCCAGCCCCAGCGTGCCGCTGGCACCGGCGCGGTTGTCGATGACCACCGGCTGGCCCAGGCGCTTGGCGAACTCCGGCTGCAGGATGCGCGCGCTCAAGTCCACGTTGCCGCCGGGCGGGAACGGCACCACCAGCTTCACCGGCTTGCCTGCACACAGCTGCGGCTGCGCCAGGGCGGCGGGCGTGGCCAGAGCGGCGGCCAGGACCGCGGCCGCGGCCTTCAGTGCGGGGGCGATGGGCTTCATGCGGTGGGCCTTGCTTGCGGCGGTTGGGCAGGACGGGCGACCGGCAGCCCAGGGGCTTCCATGCGCGCCATGAGGATGGAGCCCGAGACCGATTCGGTGCAGTAGAGGGTGCGCCGGTCGGCGCCGCCGAAGGCCAGGTTGGTGAGCGACGCGCCCTCGGGGCTGCGGATCACCTGCACCGGCTCGGCGCGGTGGTTCAGCACCCAGCACCAGCCGAGGCCCGGGTTGGCGACGAGGAGGTGGCCCGCCTCGTCCATGGCCAGGCCGTCCGGGCCGCTGGGGCCGTAAGAGGTGAAGAACTGGCTCGCCTTGGACACGCTGCCGTCGGCCATCAGCGGCACGCGCCAGACGCAGTTGCCGCGCGTCACGGCCACGAACAGCAGCTTCTCGTCCTTCGACAGCACCACGCCGTTGGGGCTGGGCACGTTGGCCAGCAGCAGGTCGAGCTGGCCCGAAGGGCGCAGCCGGTACACGCGCCCGGTGGGGTCGTGCAGGCCGCTCTGGCCCTGGTCGGTGAAGTAGAGGTTGCCCTGCGAGTCGAAGGTCAGATCGTTGACGCCGCGGAAGCGCTCGCTGTTGCGCCGCTCCAGGAACGGCCGCACCGCGCCGGTGGCCACGTCGCAGACCATCAGCCCGTTCTTGTAGTCCGTGATCAGCAGCTCGCGCGCGCCGAGGAACTTCATGCCGTTGGGCTCGCCGTCGTACTCGGCCACCTGCGTCCAGCGGCCTTGCGCGTCGATGCGGAAGATGCGCCCGAAGGGGATGTCCGAGACGTAGAGGTTGCCGGCGTCATCGAACACCGGCCCTTCGAGGAAGGAGTCGCAAGGCACGCCGCCGCGGTTGGCGTCGGCCCAGTCCGAACGCACCCCCGTGCGCCGGAACTCCGCCGGCATGCTGGTGAAGACCTCGGCGTCGCGGACCTGGGGAGCTTGCAGCAGGAACATGGTCACTGGCGCTCGAAGGCGGTATTGGCGGCGATCTTGCCCCAGTAGGCGGTGCGCGCGGCCAGGTCCTTGCCGAAGGCGGTGGCATCCCAGTAGCCGGGCTCGGCGGCGATGCCCTCGGCATACGCCTTCATCTCGGCCGTGCCCATGGCGGCGGCAATCTCCTTCTGCAGCTTCGCCAGCACGTCGGCCGGCGTGCCCTTGGGCGCCCACAGGCCGGTGAAGTTGACGACGCTGAAGTCCTTGACGCCGGCCTGGGCGAAGGTGGGCACGTCGGGCAGCGCGGGCAGGCGATGATCGCCGCTGACGGCCAGCAGCCGCGCCTTGCCGCCCTTGACCTGGCCGATGATTCCCGGCGTGGAAGCGATCTGGAAGTCGATGGTGCCCGACAGCAGCGCCAGCGTCGCCTCGCCCGCGCCCTTGAAGGGCACGTGCATGAACTTCGCCCCCGTGGCGATGCCCAGCGCTTCGGAAGCGAAGTGCGGCGTGGTGCCGGCGCCGCCGGTGCCGTAGGTGATGGCGTCGGGCTTGGCCTTGGCGACGGTGATGAGGTCGCCCAGCGTCTTCTTGTCGCTGTCGGCCTTGACCACCAGGGCCATCGGCGCGAACACGAAGGCCGACACCGGCAGCAGGTCCTTCTGGTGGTCGAAGGGCAGCTTCTTGAAGATGTGCGGCAGCAGCGCGTAGGTGGTGTCGTTGGCGACCAGCGTGTAGCCGTCGGCCGGCGCGTTCACCACCGACGTGATGCCGATGGTGCCGGTGGCGCCGGCCTTGTTCTCGACGAAGAAGGTCTGCCCGGTCTGCGCCTGCAGCTGCGCGGCCATCTTGCGCGTGACCACGTCCACCGCGCCGCCCGGCGGGTACGGCACGATGATCTTGACGGGCTTGCTGGGGTAGGACTGCGCGTGAGCCAGGGAAGCGGCGGCGAGCAGGGCGGCGCCGGCCAGGGTGGCAATGAATTTCATGGCTTGTCTCCGTTGTGTTCGTCGCCCGGGGGCTTGTAGGAGGCCCGCTTGCGGGCCGAATTGCAGCCGGGCCACGGTTCGGCCCGCAAGCGGGCCTCCTACCGGCTGGGCAACTGGTCAGCTTGCGAGCATGGCCAGCGCGTTCTGCGCCGCCGCCACGCCCATGTTCACGTAGGCGTCGCTGGTCACGCCGCCGATGTGCGGGCTCAGCGTGATGCGCTTCTCGCCATGGAAGGGATGCGGCGCCGTCATGGGCTCGACCGCGAAGCTGTCCAGGCCCGCGCTGCGGACCTGCCCGCTGCGGACCGCTTCGAGCAGCGCGCCCTCGTCGATGAGGCCGCCGCGCGCGGTGTTGACCACGATCACGCCGGGCTTGCACTGCGCCAGCGTCCGCGCGTTGAGCAGTTTCGCGTTGTCGGCGGTCAGCGGGCAGTGCAGCGAGATGGCGTCGGACTCGCGCCAGATCGTCTCCAGGTCCACGCTCTGCACGTAGTCCGGCAGGTCCCTGGCGTAGGGGTCGAAGCCGATGACGCGCATGTCCATGGCGTGGGCCATGCGCGCGAAGCGCAGCCCGATGGCGCCCAGGCCGACCAGGCCCACGGTGCGCCCGGCCAGCTCCAGGCTCTTGTGCGTGGCCTTGTCCCAGTGGCCGGCATGCATGCGCTCGTCGAGTTGCACCACCGACTTGGCGCAGGCCAGCAGCAGCGCCAGCGCGTGCTCGGCCACCGCCGCGGCGTTGGCGCCCACCGCGGCCTTGACCTGGATGCCGCGCTGCGCGGCGGCCGCCTTGTCGATGGTGTCGGTGCCGCTGCCGTGCTTGGAGATGACCTTGAGCGACGGTGCGGCGTCCATGACGGCGCCATTGACCTTGCCGTAGCGCACGATGATCGCCACGGGGTCGTGCTGGCGGCACAGGGCGATCAGGTCATCCTCGGTCGGCGTCTTGCCGGCGTAGACCACCTCGTAGTCGCCCAGCAGCGCCAGCGCCTGGGTCGCCAGGTCCGCGCCGGTGACGATGAAGACGGGCTTTTTCGCGCTCATCACAGCGTCTCCCCGTCCTTGAGCACGCCGGCGGCGCGCAGCGCGCCGTCGAGCCAGGCCGGGCGCAGCGCCTGGCGGCTCTTGATGCCCTGGATGCGCTTGGTTTCGGCCTCCACCTTCTCGGCGGCCAGCGGGATCAGCGAGGCGGCCTTGGCGCGCTCGACCACGGTCACGCCGTCGGCGTCCCCCACCACCAGGTCGCCCGGGTGCACCGTGACGCCACCGATGGAAATGGGGTGGTTCAGTCGGCCGGCGATGTTCTTGGTCGGGCCGTTCGGGTTCAGGCCGGCGGCGAACATCGGGAAGCCCAGCGCGCGGATGGCCTCGCTGTCGCGCACGGCGCCGTCGATGACGACGGCGGCGATGCCCAGCGCCACGCACTGCTGGGACATGATCTCGCCCATGAGCGCGCTGGAGAGGTCGCCCTTGCCGTCCACGATGATCACGTCGCCGGGCTGGGCGACGGCCATGGCGGCGTGGATCATGAGGTTGTCGCCCGGGCGCACCTCCACGGTGATGGCGGTGCCGGCGAAGCGCATGGACGGGCTCAGCGGCTGGATGCGGCCGTGCAGCGCGCCGCGGCGGCCGGCCACGTCGGCCAGGATGGAGGAGGGAAATTCGGACGCCTGCTTGACGACGTCGGCGGACAGGCGCTCGACGTCACGGATCACGTCGGGCAATGCGGCGGCTTGGCTCATGGAAATCTCCAGGGAATGCGGTGGGATCGATGGATCGGGTGGATGCGCTTGAAACGAAATCGGCAGGGGCGGCACCGGGCCGCCGTGCTCAGTCGGGCTTGGTGCCCGAGTCCTTGACGACCTTGCCCCAGCGCTGGATCTCGTCGCGGATCAGCGCGGCGAACTGCTCGGCCGTGCCGCCGCCGACCTCGGCGCCCTCCTCGGCCAGGCGCTTGCGCAGGTCGGGCTGCTGCAGCGCCTTGTTGAACTCGGTGTTGAGCCGCGCGACGACGTCCTTGGGCGTGCCGGCCGGCGCCAGCAGGCCGAACCAGGTCGAGGCGTCGAAGCCCTTGTAGCCGGCCTCGGCGATGGTGGGCGTCTGCGGCAGGTCGCCCACGCGCTTGGCCGAGGTCACGGCCAGCGGGCGCAACTTGCCGTTGCGGATTTGCTGCAGCACCGAGGTCACCGAGGACATGTACATGTCCACCTGGCCGCCGATCACGTCGTTGAGCGCCTGGTTGGCGCCCTTGTAGGGAATGTGCTGGAAGCGCACGCCCGCGGCCTTCTGGAACAGGTCGCCCGTCAGGTGCGCCACGGTGCCGTTGCCCGGCGAGGCGAAATTCACGCTGCCGGGCTTGGCCTTGGCGGCGCTGACCAGGTCGGCCAGCGTCTTGTAGGGCGAGGTGGCCGACACCACGATGGCCAGCGGCGCCGTGGCCACCGTCGTGATGGGCGCCAGGTCCTTGACCGGGTCATAGGGCAGCTTCGCGTACAGCGAAGGGTTGATGGCCAGGTTGCTGGTCTGGCCCAGCACCAGCGTGTAGCCATCGGCCGGCGACTTGGCCGTGGCGTCCACGCCCAGGTTGCCGCCCGCGCCCGGGCGGTTGTCGACGACGAAGTTCCAGCCCGTGGTGGTGGACACCTTCTGCGCCACCTCGCGGGCAATGATGTCGGTGCCCCCGCCCGGCGGGAACGGCACGATCAGCTTGATGGCCTTGGTGGGGTACGCCTGGGCGAAGGCGGCGGGCGCGCAGGCGGCGGCCAGCGCGGCGGCCAGCAGGTGGCGGCGGTCGAGCAGCATGTTGTCTCCAGGGGCGGTCACTTGGGTCCGCCGCCGTCCTCGGGATGAGGAGGCAGCCCCGTGCCGTCGTGTTGGAGCCAGTATTGGCGCCGCACGCCAAACGGTCCATTTGATAATTTCTGCGGAACGATAGATGCGGCTTTTGCATTCCCGGCCGTCCGGGCCGGTGCCGGTTGCGGGCTCCTCCCGGGGGCAAGAGGCACATCGATTGCCGTTTGCAACCGCCTATTCAAAAAAGGGGATGACATGGCGGTGAACGAACTTGCCCGGACACTCGAATTGCCCAAGCGCACGGTGGCGCTGGTGCTCGCCGGTGGGCGCGGCACGCGGCTCAAGCAGCTCACCGACCGGCGCGCCAAGCCGGCGGTCTATTTCGGGGGCAAGTTCCGCATCATCGACTTCGCGCTGTCCAACTGCCTGAACTCCGGCATCCGCCGCATCGGCGTCATCACCCAGTACAAGTCGCACTCGCTGCTGCGCCACCTGCAGCGCGGCTGGGCCTTCCTGAAGGCCGAGATGAACGAGTTCGTGGATCTGCTGCCGGCGCAGCAGCGCATCGACGAGGAGAACTGGTACCGCGGCACGGCCGACGCGGTGTGGCAGAACGAGGACATCATCGACAGCTACCGGCCCGACTACGTCGTCGTCCTGGCCGGCGACCATGTCTACCGCATGAACTACGCGCTGATGCTGGCCGACCACGTCGCCAGCGGCGCCGAGTGCACGGTGGGCTGCATCGAGGTGCCGCGCGCCGACGCCAGCGGCTTCGGCGTGATGGCGGTGGACACGTCCTGGCGCGTCACCGACTTCGTCGAGAAGCCGGCCGACCCGCCGCCCATGCCGGGGCAGCCCAACACCGCGCTGGCGAGCATGGGCATCTACATCTTCAACCGCGAGTACCTGTTCCGCGCGCTGGCGACCGACGTGCAGGACGAGAGCTCGGGCCACGACTTCGGCCACGACATCCTGCCGCGCGCGGTGCGCGAGGGCGTGGTCATGGCGCACCCCTTCGGCCGCAGCGGCGTGGTCGGCGGCGGCGGCGAGCCCTACTGGCGCGACGTGGGTACCATCGACGCCTACTGGGACGCCAACATCGACCTCACCGCCGCGCGCCCGCTGCTCGACCTCTACGACCAGCGCTGGCCGATCCTGACCTTCCAGCCGCAGCTGCCGCCGGCCAAGTTCATCGGCGACGGGCGCCCGAACTGCGGCAGCGCCACGGACTCGCTGGTGTCGGGCGGCTGCATCGTGGCCGGGCGCGTGACGCGCTCGGTGCTGTTCTCCAGCGTGCGCCTGGACACGGGCGCGCAGGCCGAGCGCAGCGTGCTGCTGCCCTACGTGCGCCTGGGCCGCGACGTGCGCCTGAACCGCGTCGTCATCGACCGCGGCTGCACCGTGCCCGACGGCATGGTCATCGGCGAGGACCCGGCCCTGGACGCCCAGCGCTTCGAACGCACCGCGCAGGGCATCACGCTGGTGACGCAGGAGATGCTGGCGCGGCTGTGAGGGCTTGAGCGGGCGGCCTCACTCCCCGCCCGCCTCCAGCCGCGCGCCGTCCTCCAGGTGCACCGGCGGCACCCGCGAGGCGATCCACGCGCCCAGCGCCACGAACAGCGCCAGCACGCCGTACACCACGTGGAAGGCGCGCGTCAGCGCCTCGGGCGGCAGGTCCACCGACAAGCCGCCCGACGCCGACGCCGCACCCTCGCCGCCCGGTGTGACGTGCAGCAGCACGAAGGCCAGCCCGCCGAAGGCCGCCGTGCCCAGCGAGGCCCCCAGTGAGCGCGTGAGCGACAGCAGCCCCGCCGCGGCGCCCAGCCGCGCCTGACCGGCCAGCACCTGCGTGGCCAGCTGCGCACCCGGCATGACGGTGCCGAAGCCCAGCCCCACCACCGCAGCGGCCACCATGATCAATCGCGGCGACGGCGGCGCCAGCGCCAGCACGCCCAGCGCCAGCGCGGCCAATGTCAAACCCCAGGGCGGCGTGCGCGTGGGCAGCGCGGTGCGCGCGGTGATGCGGCCGTTGATGGTCGAGCCGACCACCAGGCCCAGCGTCAGCGGCAGCATCTGCAGCCCGGCATCGGCGGCGTTGGCGCCATGGGCCAGCTGCAGCTGGATCGGCAGCAGGAACACCAGCGCGAACATGCTCGACGCGAACACGATCACCGTGCCGCAGATCCAGCCCACGCCCGGCAGCCGCAGCAGCTCCAGCGGCAGGAAGGGCGACGCGTGGCGGCGCTGCTGGCGCAGCAGCAGCGCGCCCGCGGCCAGCGCAAGCGCGACCAGTCCCAGGCTCGGTGCCGACAGCCACGGGAAGCGCCGCCCCGCCAGGCTGAACCACAGCAGCGCCGCCACGGCGGTGAGCACGAACAGCAGCAGCCCCGCGAAGTCCATGGGCGCGCCGCGCAGCGCTGGCGGCGCCTTCTGGCGCGGCAGCCGCAGCACGCGCCACGCGGCCAGCGCGCACAGCGGCACGTTGGCCCAGAACAGCCAGCGCCAGTCGGCGTGGTGCACCACCAGGCCGCCGATGACGGGACCGCCCACGCTCGAAGCCGTGAACACGGCGGCAAAGTACGCCTGGTAGCGCGGGCGCAGGCGCGGCGGCACCAGCTCGCCGATGAGCGCCTGCGACATCACCATCAGCCCACCGCCGCCCAGGCCCTGCAGCACCCGCGCCGCGATCAGCTCGCCCATGCCACGCGCCAGGCCGCAGGCCATCGATCCCAGCGCGAACAGCACCAGCGCGCCGAACAGCACGTTGCGCCGCCCGAAGCGGTCGCCCAGCCGCCCGTATACCGGCGCCATCACGGTGGCGGCGATGAGGTAACCCACGGCGATCCAGGCGCTGTCGCCCAGGTCCTGGAAGTCCGCCGCGATGCGCGGCGTGGCCGTGGCCAGCAGCGTCTGGTCCACCGCCGCCAGGAACATCGGCAGCATCACCGCGCCGAACAGCGCCAGCACGGCCGCCCGGGGCGGCGCTCCAGCGTCGGCGGCAGGCTCCAGGGCAGGCGATGGCGGTGAGCGGGGCGGGTCCAGGGCAGGCGATGGCGGTGAGCGGGGCGGGTCCAGGGCAGGCGGCATGGGCTGCAGAGTGCAAGCCTCATGCCGCAAGCCGCGAGCCCGAGCCGCCGAACGTCCGCCAGGAGGCATTTAGGGTTTGCCCGGAATCAAATTTGATGCGCAATTCACAATCCGGTGATGAGCTGGATATCGGACATGAATTTCAGCCACGGCCGATATTCCTGCCGGCCCGACCCGGGCGCCTGTGGAAAATAAACAGCCTTCGGGTTGACTTGCGTCAAGCCGCACATTGCTGCGGGGCAGCATGCAGCCATTTTCGTGATCAACATCACGATATGCGCCACCGATACGGCCTGAAACCTCATCCTGGCTTGCACGGAACTGACGGCGACAGACTGCCAACTATTTGTCGCCGGCTGGAGAAAAGGCCGGTTTTCCGGTCCAGTTGCTTTATTCACAGTCCTGCCATCAATTCATAGTCACGGCTATCGACAGTCACGAATCAACGGTTTCCCGCTGAACTCTCATGTCCAAACAGCGAACGATGCTTGAAGAATCTCCGGCGGCCGGCGCCGCGACGCAGGCCGCCGTGGCCGCGACCGCGCCGGCCACGCGCCCCGCGCCCGTTGCCGCCGCCCTGCCGGCACCGCGCGCCGCGGCCACCGAGCTGCCGGCCGCGCAGCACCTGGACCAGGCCGCGCACGCGCTGTTGTCGCGTGCCGCCATGGGCCTGTCGCCGATCAGCCTGACGCTGGCCTGGGCCGACTGGGCGCTGCACCTGGCCGCCTCGCCGGGCCGCCTGGCCACGCTGGCGCAGGAGGCCGCGCGCGGCGCCGCCGCGGCGTTGCCGGCGCAACCGGGCACGCCCGCACGCCCCGAGAGCGACGACCGCTTCCGCGACCCGGCCTGGGCGCAGTGGCCCTACGCCGTGTTCAAGGACCAGTACAAGGCCGCCTGCGCCTGGTGGGAGCAGGCGGTGCAGGTGGACGGCGTGTCGCGCCACCACGCGCAGCTGGTGAGCTTCTTCACGCGTCAGGCGCTGGACGCGCTGTCGCCCTCGAACTTCGCCGCCACCAACCCGCTGGTGGCGCAGGCCGCGCGCGAGACGGGCGGCCAGAACTTCGTCAAGGGCCTGCAGCTGCTGGCGCAGGACCTGGCGCAGCAAGCCACGAAGGGCGACGCGGCCGACGCCGCCGCGGCGCTGCAGCCGCTGCCCTTCGCCGTGGGCCGCGACGTGGCCGTGACGCCGGGCAAGGTGGTGTACCGCAACCACCTCATCGAGCTGATCCGCTACGAGCCCACCACCGCCACGGTGCATCCGGAGCCGGTGCTGATCGTGCCCAGCTGCATCATGAAGTACTACATCCTGGACCTCTCGCCCGGGAACTCCATGGTGCGCTACCTGGTGGGCCAGGGGCACACGGTCTACATCATCTCCTGGCGCAACCCCGAGGCCGCCGACCGCGACCTGGGCCTGCGCGACTACCTGCACTCGGGCGTGATGGACGCCATGGCCGCCGTGGGCCGCACCAGCGGCGCCACGAAGCTGCACGCGGCCGGCTACTGCCTGGGCGGCACGTTCCTCTCGATCGTCGCGGCGGCACTGGCCGGCGCGAAGGCGCGCGGCGACGCGCAGCCGCACCGCCGCCACACCGACACCGCGACGGACCTGCCCGAGCTGGCCAGCGTCACGCTGCTGACCACGCTCACCGACTTCACCGAGCCGGGCGAGCTGGGCGTGTTCATCGACGACGACCAGCTGCGCACGCTGCGCGAGGAGATGGCGCGCACGGGCTACCTCAGCGGCAAGCAGATGAGCGGCTCGTTCCAGCTCATGGGCTCGCGCGACCTGATCTGGTCGCGCAACCTGCGCCGCTACGCGCTGGGCCAGGACGACAAGCCCATGGACCTGATGAGCTGGAACGCCGACGCCACGCGGCTGCCCGAGCGCATGCACTCGGAGTACCTGCAGTCGCTGTACCTGAACAACGCGCTGGCCACGGGCCGCTACCGCGTGGGCGACGCCGCCGTGGCGCTGTCGGACCTGCACATGCCGCTGTTCGTGGTCGGTACCGCGCGCGACCACGTGGCGCCGTGGAAGTCGGTCTACAAGATCCACCTGCTGACCGACACCGACACCACCTTCGTGCTGGCCAGCGGCGGGCACAACGCGGGCATCGTCTCCGAGCCGGGGCGCCCGCGCCGCGGCTACCAGATCGCCGAGCGCCGGCGCGGCCAGGCCTACGCCACGCCCGAGGACTACGTGAACAGCGCGCCCGCGCGCGAGGGCTCGTGGTGGGAGGCGTGGAGCGCGTGGCTGGCCGAGCGCTCCGGCGAGCGCGTGGCCGCGCAGGCCATCCCGGCCGAGCAGGCGATCGAGGACGCCCCGGGCCGGTACGTGCACGTGCGCCATGCGGACTGAGGCCCACACCGCCCTGCTGGGCGCGCGGCCGGACACCGACCGGGCGCACCGTCTCGAAGCCGAGCTCGGCGCGCTGCAGGCGCGCATCGCGCAGCTGGCGCTGGCGCTGCGCGCGCCGCTGGAGACGGCGGCCGACGTGGAGCGCATCCTGCAGCGCCCGCCCACGCCGCCGGTGGCGGTGGAGCGGCGCCAGGAAGGCAGCGGCCTGAACTACCGCGGCCCCGAGCGGCGAGCCAGTCACCTGTGGGACGAGCTGCGCGCGCTGCTGGTGTTGCGCTGGCAACTGTGCAGCCGCCTGGCCGGCACGGTCGGCGCCCCGGCGACGCAGCACCTGCTGCAGGCCGCAGGCGACCAGCTGCAACGCAAGGGCTTCAACAAGACACCGCCCGGCATGGCGCTGTAGCCCCCGGGACATTCATCAACCGATCACACACCGGCGCGACGCTGCCGGCATGACCCCACCGCAGCGTCCCCGACCGACACCGCTTCCGCGTGGAAGCACCGAAACGAACGAAAGAGGAAACACCATGGACCAAGCCGTCAACACCGTCACCGCCCGCATCGCCGACCGCCTCTCCCGCATGGGCCTGGCCGGCAAGAAGGGCCTCGTCGTGGGCGTGGCCAACGAGCACAGCATCGCCTGGGGCTGCGCCGAGCTGGCCAAGCTGCAAGGGGCCGACGTCGTCGCCTCCTGCCTCAACGAGAAGGCCGTGCGCTTCGTCGCACCCCTGACCGAGCCGGCGGGCATCCCGCTCAAGCCCTGCAACGTCGAGCAGCCGGGCGAGCTGCAGGCGCTGGTGGACTTCGCGGTGCAGAAGCTGGGCAAGCTCGACTTCATCGTCCACTCCATCGCCTGGGCCCCGCTGGAGGACCTGCACGGCCGCGTGGTGGACAGCTCCTCCACCGGCTTCGCCCGCGCCATGGAAGTGTCGTGCCACTCGCTGGCCGAGCTGGCCAAGCTGTGCGCGCCGCACATGGCCGACGGCGGCGCCATCGTCACCATGACCTACCTGGGCGCCGACGAGGCCGTGCCGCACTACGGCCTGATGGGCCCGGTCAAGGCCGCGCTGGAATCGCTGGTGCGCTACATGGCGCTGGAGCTGGGCCCGCAGGGCATCCGCGTGCACGCCGTCTCGCCCGGCCCGATCCACACCCGCGCCGCCTCGGGCATCGCCGGCTTCGACGAGCTGGTGGCCCACTCCATCGCCAAGGCCCCGCTGGGCCGGCTGGTGACGCTCGACGAGATCGCGCAGCTCACCACGTTCCTGTGCAGCGACGCCGCCAGCGGCATGACCGGCCAGACCATCTACGTGGACGCCGGCTGCCACGCCGTGGCCTGAACGCGCCGCGACCGAGCACTGATCAATTGATTGACTGAGCAAAGAACACCATGAACGCCCTGCTCGAAATCGACCACATCGAGAACACCACCTACGACGAGATCAGCGTCGGCCAGACGGCCAGCCTCTCGCGCACCATCACCGCCGCCGACATCCAGGCCTTCGCCGCCGTCTCCGGCGACACCAACCCGGCGCACCTCAATGCCGAGTACGCCGCCGACACGCTGTTCCACGGCGTCATCGCCCACGGCATGTGGGGCGGCTCGCTGATCTCGGCGCTGCTGGGCACCGTCTTCCCCGGCCCGGGCACGATCTACCTGGAGCAGGACCTGCGCTTCACCAAGCCCGTGCGCATCGCCGACACGCTCACGGTGAACGTCACGGTCGCCTCCAAGGACGACGCCAAGAAGCGCGTCGAGCTCGACTGCCAGGTCGTCAACCAGAAGGGCGCGGTCGTGCTACACGGCAAGGCGCGCGTGCTGGCCCCGACCACGAAGGTGAAGCTGCCGCGCGACAAGGCGCCGCAGATCCACCTCTTCGACGCCCAGGCGCGGCTGCGCGACCTGCTGGCCCTGGGCGCGGACATTCCGGCCGCGAAGTGCGCCGTGGTGCACCCCTGCGACGCCGACTCGCTCTCCGGCGCCATCGACGCCGCGATGCTCGACCTGATCGACCCGGTGCTCATCGGCCCCGAGGTGCGCATCCGCCACGTCGCCAAGGAAGCCGGCATCCAGCTCGGCGACGTGCGCATCATCGACGTGCCCTTCTCCGAGGCCGCGGCCGAGAAGGCCGCCGAGATGGCCGCGCGCGGCGAGGTGGAGATGCTCATGAAGGGCAGCCTGCACACCGACGAGCTGATCCACGCCGTGCTGGCGCAAAAGGCGCTGCGCACGGGCCGCCGCATGTCGCACGTGTTCCGCTTCGACGTGCCGCTGTACCGCAAGCCCATCCTCATCACCGACGCGGCCCTGAACATCGCCCCGACGCTGATGGAGAAGAAGGACATCATCCAGAACGCCATCGACTTTGCGCGCGTCATGGGCGTGGACTGCCCCAAGGTCGCGATCCTGGCGGCGGTGGAGACGGTGAACCCGGCCATGCCCTCGACGCTGGACGCCGCGGCGCTGTGCAAGATGGCCGATCGTGGCCAGATCAACGGCGGCCTGCTCGACGGCCCGCTGGCCTTCGACAACGCCATCTCGGCGCACGCGGCCGAGGTCAAGCACATCGCCTCGCCCGTGGCCGGCGACGTGGACATCCTGGCCGTGCCGGACCTGGAGGCGGGCAACATGCTGGCCAAGCAGCTGGAGTACCTGGCCGGCGCCAGCGGCTCCGGCGTGGTGCTGGGCGCGCGCGTGCCCATCGCCCTGACCAGCCGTGCCGACGGCCCGGATGCGCGCGTCGCCTCCGCGCTGCTGGCCAAGCTCGTGGCGCACAACGCGCGCCGCGACCACGCCCGCAAGAACTGGCACCAGCAGGAGAAGTAAGGCCATGGGCATCCTTTCCGTCAACGCGGGCTCCTCGACGCTGAAGTTCGCGGTCTATCCCCTGCAAGGCGGCGAGGTGCAGCCCGCGCTGCTCAGCGGCAGCTTCGAGGGCCTGGAGCCCCAGGGGCAGATGCGGCTGAGCTGGAGCGCGGGCGCACAGCGCCAGCAGCGCGAGCTCGCCGCCGGCAGCGACCCCTTCGCGCAGGCACTCGTCTCCCTGAGCGAGCTGCTGGAGACCGAGGGCAAGGCGCTGCGCATCGAGGCCGTGGCGCACCGCGTGGTGCACGGCGGCGCGCATTTCCGCGACAGCGTGGTCGTGGACGAGGCCGTGCTCAGGAAGCTGGAGCCGCTGTGCCCGCTGGCGCCGCTGCACCAGCCGGCCAACCTCGCGGGCATCCGCAACTTCATGCGCGTGCTGCCCGGGCTGCCGCAGGTGGCCTGCTTCGACACGGCGTTCCACGCCGGGCTGCCGGAAGTCGAGTACAGCTTCGCGCTGCCGAAGTCGCTGCGCGACGAAGGGGTGCGCCGCTACGGCTTCCACGGCCTGTCCTACCAGTTCGTGTCCGGGCAGCTCCAGCAGCTGGCCGGCGCGCCGGCGCGGGGGCGGCTGTTGATGGCGCACCTGGGCAACGGCGCCAGCCTGTGCGCCGCGCGCGAGGGCCGCAGCATCGGCACGACCATGGGCTTCTCCGCGGTGGAGGGGCTGATGATGGGCTCGCGCTGCGGCGCGCTCGACCCCGGCGTGCTGCTCTACCTGATGGAGCAGGGCTGGACGCACGACCGCATCCAGGCGCTGCTCTACAAGCAGAGCGGCCTGCTCGGCGTCTCGGGCCTGACCGCCGACATGCGCCGGCTGCGCGACAGCGACAGCGCCGACGCGAAGTTCGCCATCGAGCTGTTCACGCACCGCGTGGCGCGCGAGGCCGGCGCGCTCACGGCCTGCCTGGGCGGCCTGGACCTGCTGGCCTTCAGCGGCGGCATCGGCGAGCACGACACGCGGCTGCGCGCCGACGTGGCCGAGCGCCTGGCGTACCTGGGCGTGAAGCTGGATGCCGCGGCCAACGCGCGCGCCACCGGCAACGAAGCACTGCCCATCCACGCCGCCGACAGCGCGGTGCAGGTCTGGGTGGTGCCCACCGACGAGGGCATCGTCGCGGCGCGCGACGCCGCGCGGCTGGTGACGCTGCCGGCCAACGGCTGAGGCGCCACCGTGATGTCCTGAACCCCAGCCCCGGCGCCGTTCGCGTACGGGGCATTTTTTCAATCCGACAACGGGCCGACAGACTCAGAAACGAGCAAGCAGCGCCCGGGGAGACTGCCTCCATGAATACCTCAACCATGAAGCTCGGCACGAAGCTGAGCCTGGCCTTCCTGGCCATGGTGCTGATGACCCTGGCCGTGGGCGGCTTCGGGCTGCTGCGCCTGAGCCACGTCACCGAAGAAGCGCAGGAGATCGCCGACACCTGGCTGCCCAGCATCAAGGTGCTGGGCGACCTGCGCATCGTCTCCAACCGCATGCGCCGCATCGAGGCCGACCACCTGCTCTCCAGCAGCGAGACCGAGATGGCGGAGATGGAAAAGAACCTCGCCACGCTGCGCACCACGCTGCAGGAGAAGCAGTCCGCCTACGAGAAGCTGATCGCTTCCCCGGAGGAACGCCAGGGCTACGAGGAGTTCAAGCGCCAGCGCGACGCGTACCTCGCCATCCAGACCAAGCTGCTGCAGCTCTCGCACGGCGGCCAGGCGACGATCGAAGCCGCCCGGAGCACCTTCCGCGGTGAATCGCGCACCGCGTTCAACGCCATGGTCGGCGCGCTGGGGAGCCTCGTGGAGATCAACGAGAAGGGCTCCGAGGTGTCGGCGCAGCGCGCGCGCGACAGCTACGCGGCGGCCGTGACCGGCACGCTGGTCATCATTGCCCTGGCCGCCGTGGCGGCCGCGGCGCTGGCCCTGTTCATCGTGCGCGGCGTGACGCGCCAGATCGGCGGCGAGCCGGCCGAGGCCGTGGCGCTGGCGCAGCGCGTGGCCGACGGCGACCTGGGCACCGCCATCGTGCTGCGCCCGGGCGACAACGCCAGCCTGATGGCCGCGCTCAAGCGCATGCAGGACAGCCTCGCGGGCATCGTCGCGAGCGTGCGCAGCAACGCCGACGGCGTCTCCACCGCCTCGGTGCAGATCGCGCAGGGCAACGGCGACCTCTCCAGCCGCACCGAGCAGCAGGCCTCGGCGCTGCAGGAAACGGCGGCCTCGATGGAGCAGCTGGCCTCGACGGTGAAGCTCAACAGCGAGAACGCGCAGCAGGGCAGCCAGCTGGCCAAGACCGCCTCCGACGTGGCCACGCAGGGCGGCGCCGTGGTGAGCCGCGTGATCGAGACCATGCAGGGCATCAACGACAGCTCGCGGCGCATCAGCGACATCATCGGCACCATCGACGGCATCGCCTTCCAGACCAACATCCTGGCGCTCAATGCCGCGGTGGAAGCCGCGCGCGCCGGCGAGCAGGGCCGCGGCTTCGCGGTCGTGGCCGGCGAGGTTCGCTCGCTGGCGCAGCGCAGCGCGGAAGCGGCCAGGGAGATCAAGTCGCTGATCAACGCCAGCGTCGGGCGCGTCGAGGAGGGCAGCGCGCTGGTGGACCAGGCCGGTGCCACCATGGGCGAGGTCGTGACGGCGGTGCGCCGCGTGGCCGACCTGATGGGCGAGATCAGCGCCGCCAGCATCGAGCAGAGCGCCGGCGTGCAGCAGATCGGCGAGGCCGTGACGCAGATGGACCACGCCACGCAGCAGAACGCCGCGCTGGTGGAGGAAAGCGCCGCGGCCGCGGAAAGCCTGCGCTCGCAGGCGCAGCAGCTGGTGTCGGCGGTGGCGGTGTTCCGGGTGGGGCACGCGGCGGCCTGACACCGCCCCCGCGCCCGGGGCGCGGCTCAGAAGTCCATGTCGAGCTCCTCGATCTCGTCGGGCTCCTGCAGTGCCGCCTCGACCCACTCCTTCATCTCCGGCAGCGCCATGATGGTTTCGCAGTAGGCGCTGCAGCCGGCATCCAGCGGCACGCAATAGGTGAGGAAGCGCGTGACCACCGGCGCGTACATCGCGTCGGCCATGCCGGGGCGCGGGCCGAAGAGGTACGGCCCGCCATAGGACTGCAGGCACTCGCTCCAGATCTGCACGATGCGGTCGATGTCGGGCTGCGCGCCGGCCCAGACCTTGTGGCCGGGATGGCGCGCCTTGAGGTTCATGGGCAGCGCCGCGCGCAGGTTGGAAAAGCCCGAGTTCATCTCGCCGCACACGCTCCAGCAATGTGCCCGCGCGACACGCGCCGCGGGCACCAGCGGCGCGTCGGGCCGAATCTCGTGCAGGTACTGCGCGATGGCCAGCGTGTTCCACACCCGCGCGCCCTCGTGCGTGAGGCAGGGCACGAGGATCGAAGGCGTCAGCAGCAACAGCTCCTGGCGCGCGTCCACATCGTCGGGCTCGACCACCACCACGTCGAAGTCCAGCCCGGCGAAGCGCGCCAGCAGCCAGCCACGCAGCGACCACGAGGAGTAGTTGCGGCTGCTGATGGTCAGCGTGGGCCGGCTGCCGGGCGCGGCGGCCTGGCGGGTGCCTCTGCGGTGTGGGGTGGCTTGGGCCATGGCGCGCCTCTCGCTCGCGTGAAGGTTGCGCACGCCACGCAAGGCACATGCCACGCCGCACCGCGCTGGCGTGCAAGTTGCATCGCCCGCCCACGCCCAAGCGAGCGGGAGAAGCGATGCTCTACGACACCTACCAGGTCCAGGCCGACCTGATGCGGCCGCTGCGCGCCGCGGCGCGCCACGCCGCGCCCACGCTGGCCCGGCGCCGCCCCGGCCTGGACAGCCTGACGCAGCGCCACCTGGCGGCGGCGTTCGAGGTGTTCAACCTGGCCGAGATCACGCACCAGCGCCCGGACTGGGGCATCCGCAGCGTCACCGTGCAGGGCCGCGAGGTGGCGGTGACGGAGGAAGCCGTGGCGGTCACCCCCTTCGCCACGCTGCGCCGCTTTCGCAAGGACATGGCCGAGCCGCCGGGCGAACGCGTGCTGCTGGTGGCGCCCATGTCCGGGCATTTCGCCACGCTGCTGCGCGACACGGTGCGCACGCTGCTGCAGGACCTGGACGTGTACGTGACCGACTGGCACAGCGCCCGCGACGTGCCCCTGGCCGCCGGCCGGTTCGGGCTCGACGAGTACACCGAGCACCTCATGGGCTTCCTGCGCACCCTGGGTCCGGGCGCGCACCTGATGGCGATCTGCCAGCCCTGCGTGGCCGCGCTGGCGGCCACGGCGCTGATGGCCGAGGACGGCGAGCCGGCCACGCCATCGAGCCTGACGCTGATGGCCGGCCCCATCGACTGCCGCATCAACCCCACCACGGTGAACCGGCTGGCGACGGAGAAGCCGATCGCCTGGTTCGAGGACAACGTGATCAGCGTGGTGCCGCGGCGGTTGCCCGGCGGCGGCCGGCGCGTGTACCCGGGCTTCGTGCAACTCGGCGCCTTCATGAACATGAACCGCGAGCGCCATGTGAAGGCCTTCCACGACTACTACCTGCACCTGGTGACCGACGACCACGACAAGGCGCTGGCCACGCGCAGCTTCTACGAGGAGTACTTCGCCGTGGCCGACCTGCCGGCGGAGTTCTTCCTGGAAACCGTGCGGCTCGTGTTCCAGGAGTACGCCCTGCCCCGCGGCGAACTGCGCTTTCGGGGCCGCCCGGTGCGGGCCGAGGCGATCCGGCGCACCGCGCTGCTGACGGTGGAGGGCGAACGCGACGACATCTGCTCCACCGGCCAGACACTGGCCGCGCAGGACCTGTGCAGCAAGGTGCGCCCGTACCTGCGCACGCACTTCGTGCAGGCCGACGTGGGCCATTACGGCGTGTTCAGCGGCAAGCGCTGGCAGAAGTACATCTATCCGATGGTCAGGAACGTCATCCACAACGCGCGCTGAGAGCCGGCCCGCAGCCGCCGCGCACGCACGCACCGCGCGCGTGCGGCTTGACCAAGGTCAGTTCAGGGTTTCCCCCAGGAACTGTGGATAAGTCTGTGCACAGCCTGCAGACAACCGTGCCAAGTGGCTGTCGGGGCAGGCCCGGGGTTGCCGTGCTCAATCGGTGGGCAGTTTCATGGTCCGATGCACCGCGCCGGGGCGGCGTGTGCCCCGTCCAGGCTCACTCCAGGCTGATGCTCTTGCGCTGCGCCAGCTCGCCGTAGACCTTCGACTTGAGCGCGGCCTGGCGGCCGATCTCGTCGGGAGACCAGCCCAGCGTCTCGAAGGCGAAGGTGTTGAAGCGCGCCTGCACGTCGGGCTCGGCCACGGCCTTGGCGACGTCGGCGTGGATCCTGTCGCGCACCGCGGCGGGCAGCCCGCGCGGCGCCACCAGCACCACGAAGGAGTTGACGTCCAGCGCCGGGCCGCCGGCCTCGGCCATGGTCGGTACCTCGGGCAGCTGCGCCAGGCGCTTCGGCGCCGCCACCGCCAGGTAGCGGATCTTCCCGGCCCTGTAGGCGCCCTGGCTCGACGGGATCGAGCCGAAGCTCCACGACACGTCACCGCCGCCCACCGAGGTGAAGAGCTGCGATACCTCGCGGTAGGGCACGTGCTGCATCTCGGTGCCGGTGCGCAGCTGCAGCTCCTCGCCGCCCAAGTGGCCCGGGCTGCCCACGCCCCAGGAGCCGTAGCTCACCTGGCCCGGCGCGGCCTTGGCGGCGGCCACCACGTCGGCCACCGTCTTCCACTTCGAGTCGGCCGCCACGGCCAGCATGAAGGGCGTGCGGAACAGGATGGCGGTGGGCTCGAAGGTCTTCAGCGTGTCGAAGCCGCGCGACTTGTAGAGGTGCGGCAGCGCGGCAAGGTGCTCGCTGTCGAGCTGCAGCAGCGTGTAGCCGTCGGCGGGCCTGCCTTTCACGGCATCGATGGCGATGAAGCCGCCGCCCCCCGGGCGGTTCTCCACCAGCACGCGCTGGTTCCAGGCCTTGCCCAGCTTCTCGGCCACCATGCGCAGCACGGCATCGGGGCCGCTGCCCGGGGCGAAGGCGGTGAAGATCGTCACCGGCTTGTTCGGAAAGCCGTCCCCTTGCGCCTGCGCCGTGCCGGCCAGCAGCGCGGCTCCGGCAGCCAGCAGCGCGAAGCGGCGGTCAAAGCGGGAAGTCGTGAAATCCATGCGTGTCTCCATCGGTCCTGGTTCGGCCCGGGGCGGTGAATCCACCGATGCCGCTTTGTTCCGCACGCCTATCATCAGCATGCTTAATTTCAGCATAGATGATTGATGGATCTGCATCAGCACGGGTTTACGACAATGGCTGCCATGACGACCGACGCTTCGACCGACTCACTTTCCGCCCTGCCGGCCCTGGACGACCTGCCCGGCCATTTCATCCGCCGCCTGCAGCAGATCGCGGTGGCGCTGTTCATGGACGAGCTCAAGGACTGGAACCTGACGCCGGTGCAGTACGCGGCGCTCAATGCCGCGGCGCGCATGCCCGACATCGAGCAGGGCGCGCTGGCACGGGCCATCGGCTTCGACACCTCCACCACCGGCGGCGTGGTGGACCGGCTGGAGCGCCAGGGCCTGCTGCTTCGTAAACCCTCGCCCAGCGACCGGCGCGTGCGGCTGCTGGGCATCACCGAGGCGGGCCGGGCGCTGCTCGACCAGGTAGGACCGGCCATCGCCACGGTGCAGGAGCGCATCCTCGCGCCGCTGCCGATCGAGGAGCGGCCGCTGTTCCTGCGCATGCTGCGCACGCTGGTGGAAGCCAACAACGAGCTCAGCCGCGCGCCACGCGAACTGCCTGACGGGCGCTGAGCCTCTTCGGACACCGGCCAGGGTTAGCCCGGATTTGATCTGTGCCAATCAAACCTACACTAATCTTCAGTGTGCTGACATTCAGCGTGCATTAACAGGAGACAGGCATGCTCACGGTGGCAAGCGCGGATCTTCCGATCCTGGTGGCCGGTGGCGGCATCGGCGGGCTGGCGGCGGCGCTGGCGCTGGTGCGCCGCGGCTTCCAGGTGAAGGTGATGGAGCAGTCGCCGCAGATCGGCGAGATCGGCGCCGGCATCCAGCTCGGCCCCAATGCCTTCCATACCTTCGACGCGCTGGGCGTGGGCGAGCGCGCGCGCGGCCGCGCCGTGTACACCGACTACATGGTCATGCACGACGCGATCGACGAGACCCGCGTCGGCCTGATCCCCACCGGCGAGGCCTTCCGGCAGCGCTTCGGCAACCCCTACGCCGTGATCCACCGCGCCGACGTGCACCTGTCGCTGCTCGAAGGCGCGCAGGCCAGCGGCCGGGTGGAGTTCCTGACCTCCACGCGCATCGAGCGTGTCGAGCAAGACGCGCAGGGCGTCACGGCGCTGGACCAGCACGGGCGCGCGCACCGCGGCATCGCGCTCATCGGGGCCGACGGCGTGAAGTCGGCGGTGCGGGCGCAGTACGTGGGCGACCCCGCGCGCGTCACCGGCCACGTGGTGTACCGCGCGGTGGTGGACAAGGCCGACTTTCCTGAAGAGCTGCGCTGGAACGCGGCCAGCATCTGGGTCGGCCCCAACTGCCACCTGGTGAACTACCCGCTGCGCGGGGGCGAGCAGTACAACGTGGTCGTCACCTTCCACAGCCGCGAGGCCGAGGAGTGGGGCGTGCGCGAGGGCAGCAAGGAGGAAGTGCAGAGCTACTTCCGGGACATCTGCCCCAAGGCGCGCCAGCTCATCGACCTGCCGAAGAGCTGGAAGCGCTGGGCCACGGCCGACCGCGAGCCCATCGCGCAATGGACCTTTGGCCGCGCCACGCTGCTGGGCGATGCCGCCCACCCCACCACGCAGTACCTGGCGCAGGGCGCGTGCATGGCGCTGGAGGACGCGGTCACGCTGGGCGAGGCGCTGCGCGTGCACGGCAACGCGCTGGAGCCGGCCTTCGAGCTGTACCAGCGCTCGCGCGTGGCGCGCACGGCGCGCATCGTGCTGTCCTCGCGCGAGATGGGGCGCATCTACCACGCCAAGGGCGTCGATCGTCTCGTGCGCAACGACCTGTGGCGCGGCCGAAAGCCCGAGCGCTTCTACGACGCCATGGAATGGCTCTACGGCTGGAACGTGGACAACTGCCTGGCCGATCACTGAAGCACACGAGGAGACAAGGCATGAACGAACTGGGCCGCCTGGAAGACCTGCCCGCCGACTACGTGCAGGCGCTGCGGGCGCAGAACCTGGTGCCGCTGTGGCCCAGCCTGCGCGCCGTGCTGCCGCCGGGCCAGCCGCGCCCGGCCACCCGGCCCACGCACTGGTCGTATGCCGCGCTGCGCCCGCTGCTGCTGCAGGCCGGCGAGCTCACGCCGATCGAGCGCGCCGAGCGCCGCGTGCTGGTGCTGGCCAACCCCGGCCATGGCCTGGAGAAGATGCAGGCCAGCGCTGCCATGTACCTGGGCATGCAGCTGCTGCTGCCCGGCGAGTGGGCGCCGTCGCACCGGCACACGCCCAACGCGGTGCGCATGGTGGTCGAGGGCGAGGGGGCCTGGACCAACGTGGACGGCGAGAAGTGCCCCATGCGCCGTGGCGACCTGATCCTCACGCCCACGGGCCTGTGGCATGACCACGGCCACGACGGCGATGAACCCGTGGTGTGGCTCGACGTGCTGGACCTGCCGCTCGTGTACTACATGGAGGCCTCCTACCACGTGGACGGCCCGCGCCAGGCGGTGAAGCCCGGCCACGGCGAGCGCGCCTGGACGCGCAGCGGCGTGGTGCCGATGCCGGTGTTCCAGCGCTCGGCCAGGGCGTACCCGATGCTGCGCTATCCCTGGGTCGAGGCGCGCGCGGCGCTGCAGTCGCTGGCCGCGGACCAGCCGGCGCTGGAGGCGGTGCAGGTCGGCTACGTCAATCCGGAGACCGGCGCCGACGCGCTCAACATCCTGGGCTTCTACGCGCTGATGCTGCGCCCGGACCAGAGCCTGCGGCTGCCGGTGCGCTCGCCGGCCTGCGTGTTCCACCTCATTGAGGGCGCCGCCGAGGCGCGCATCGGGGGCGAGCGCTTCACGCTGTCCGAGGCCGACACCTGCTGCGCGCCGGGCTTCAGCGCGGTGACGCTTGCCAACGGCTCGTCTTCCGAGCCCGCCTTCCTGTTCATGGCCGACGAGACGCCGCTGCACCGGAAGCTGGGCGTGTTCGAGAACCGGGGCTGAGCCCTGCCCTGTCGGTTGCCTTCACATCCTTCCCTGGAAACCCTCATGACCCAAGCCACGTACCTCTGGACCCCGCCTGCCACGCCCTCGCTGCCCGTGCGCGGCCAGTCCGCGCGCCTGCCGGTGAACCGCATCTTCTGCGTCGGGCGCAACTACCACGCGCATGCCGTCGAGATGGGCAAGCCGGTGGACAAGTCGGCAGAGCGGCCGTTCTACTTCACCAAGTCGGCGCAGGCCCTCGTGCCCTCCGGCGCCACGGTCGCCTACCCGCCGCAGACGAAGAACTACCACTTCGAGATGGAGCTGGTGCTGGTGGTGGGCAAGCCCGGCTTCGAGGTGAAGGCCGAGGACGCGCACGAGCTCATCTACGGCTACGCCTGCGGCCTGGACATGACGCGGCGCGACCTGCAGCTGGCCGCGCGCGACAAGGGCCGGCCGTGGGACCTGGGCAAGGACTTCGAGCAGTCGGCGGTGTGCGGCGAGGTGGTGCCGATGCCCGGCGTGGTCATCGAGCAGGGCGCCATCGCGCTGGCGGTCAACGGGCAGGCGAAGCAGCAGTCCGACGTCAACAAGCTCATCTGGAACATCCGGGAGATCGTCGCGGACCTGTCGCTGTTCTATCACCTGCAGCCCGGCGACCTGATCTACACCGGCACGCCCGAAGGCGTGGGCGCGGTGGTGCCGGGCGACCGCATCACCGGCCACGTCGAGGGCGTGGGCGAGGTGGCGCTGACGGTGGGGTCGGCGCGGTGACGGGCTAAGCCGGCGCCCCCCGTTCAGCGCCCGTTCATCAGGTTCGCCGGCGCGAACTTGTCCGTCAGCAGCCGCGTGCCTTCGGGCCAGCGCGTGCCGGTCTCGAACAGCGGCAGCAGCCATTCCGGCGTCACGCTGAAGCGGCGCAGCGGGCCGTCGAGCGCGGCGGCGCGCGTGCGCACCTCGGCCATGGGCGGCAGCCCGCCCTTGCGCGCCAGGATCACGCGGTTGTGCCGACGCGGGTTCACCAGGTTGTAGAACGGCCCGAACACGCTGAAGTGCGTGGCCGACTCCGCGGCGTACAGGCTGCTCCAGGAAAAGGTGTTGGTGCCGATCACGCCCTGCGGCGCCAGCACCCCGAGCAGCTCGCCGAGGTACTCGCGCGTGACCATGTGCTCCGGAATGTAGTTGTGGTCGAACACGTCGTGCAGGATCAGGTCGTACTGCCGCTGCTGGCGCAGCGCGCGCTTGACGAAGACGCGCCCGTCCTCGGTGAAGACCTGCATGCGCGGCCCCGGCGCGAAGCCGAAATGGCTGCCGGCCACGCGCACCACGGCCGGGTCGATCTCCACGCAGTCGATGCCGGCCTGCGGCAGCAGCTTCTGCAGCGCCATCGGCAGCACGCCGCCGCCCAGGCCCAGCACCAGCACGCGCTTCGGTTCCGGCCCCAGGTACAGCGCGCCCAGCAGCATGCGGTAGTAGTCGAAGAGCAGGTCGTCGGGGTTGTCGAGCGAGACGCAGGTCTGCGCCACGCGCGCGTCGCGCCCGAACTGCAGGCAGCGCCGGTCCTCGCGCTCGTACACCAGGATGTTGCGGTAGGCCGACTTCTCGGTGTGGATCACGCGCTCGGCCGCCGCCGCGCGGCCGGCCGGCAGCGCCAGTGCCGGTGCCAGCGCAACCATCAGGACATCACGCCGCCGCCACATGGCCGCCCTTTCCCCTGGCCACGGCCAGGCCCGCCAGCCCGATACCGGCCGAGGTGGCCAGCAGCCCGGCCATGATCTGGTCCAGGTCGAAGACCAGCACCAGGTAGAACGACGTGGCCAGCGTGCCGATGGTGCTGCCCAGCGTCGAGACGAAGAACACCCAGCCCGCCACGCGCCCGGCCGAGCCCAGCCGGTCCACCAGCAGCCGCACCGCGTAGGGCGACACGGTGCCCGACACCGTGATGGGCAGGAAGAACAGCGCCACCGAGCCGGCCAGCGCGCCGTAGCGCGCGTCCTCGATGCGCGCGGCCACCGCCTCCAGGATCGGCTCCTGCGCCAGCGCGCAGGGCAGCGCCGCGGCCATGGCCAGCAGCACCAGCGCGCTCAGGCGCGCCAGGCTGGGCCCGCGCGCCGACAGGCTGCCGCCGATGAGGTAGCCCAGCGACAGCGACAGCATGAAGAGGGTGATCACCGCGCCCCAGACGTAGATGCCCGAGCCGAAGTAGGGGCCCAGCGCCCGCGCCCCCAGCAGCTCCAGCGCCATCACGAAACAGCCCGACCAGAAGGCCAGCACATAGACGCACAGGCGTTCGCTTCTCAAACCAGCTCCCCGGCGCGCCACGCGCGCGCCCACGCCTGCATGATCGCACCGCGCGCCGGGGCCGCCGCGGCACGCGCCCTGCCCCGCCACCACGGGTAAGCCATGGTGGGCAGGCGCGGCGCCATGCATTAACTTAGATGGCTATGTTTTTCACGGCGCACGGAGACAACCTGATGAAGTACGCGATGGGCGCGCTGGCGCTGCTGCTGGCCTCGGCCGCGGTGGTGCCGGCACAGGCACAGGCGCAGGGGGACTGGCCTTCGAAGCCGGTGACGGTGGTGGTGCCCTCCTCGGCCGGTGGCGGCACCGACGCCTACGGCCGCATCCTGGCGCAGGCGCTCACGGAGCAGATGAAGCAGAGCTTCGTGGTGGACAACAAGCCCGGCGCCAGCGGCGCCATCGGCGCGACCCACGTCGCCAAGGCCGCGCCCGACGGCTACACCGTGCTGGTGGCTTCGAACTCGTCGCTGGGCATCAACCCGGCGCTGTACAGGTCGCTGAGCTACGACGTGTTCCGCGACCTCGCGCCGGTGACGCGTGGCGTGATCGCGCCGATGGTCGTCGTGGCCCATCCCGGCGCCAACGCGCGGACGCTGCGCGAGCTGGTCGAGCGCGGCAAGCGCGAGCCCGGCAGCCTGTTCTACGGCACCGCCGGCGTGGGCAGCCCGCTCTACATCGGCGTGCGCATGATCGAGGCCGCCACCGGCGCGCAGTTCAACCACATCCCGTACAAGGGCGTGGGTCCGGCCTACCAGGACCTGCTGGGCGGGCGCGTCAACTTCATGCTCACCGACCTGGCCAGCGTGCGGCAGTACATCGACGCGGGCAAGGTCCGGGCCCTGGCCGTGACCGACAGGACCGCGCTGCTGCCCGGCGTGCCCACGCTGGCCGAGGCCGGGGTGCCGGGCATCAAGGCCTTCACCTCGTTCTCGGTGATGGTGCCGGCGAAGACGCCGCAGCCGGTCGTGAAACGCCTGGCCGCCGAGATCCAGAAGGCGATGAAGGAGCCCGCCACCGCGCGGCGCCTGGAGCAGCAGGCGCTGGAGCCGGTGGCCGACACGCCCGAGGAGTTCGCCGCCTCGCTCAGGGAAGAGCAGCAGAACTGGGGCGCCTTCATCCGGCAGCACCACATCCAGCCGGAGTGACGGCCATGCCCGACATCGACGCCAGCCCCGGACTGGTCGAGGACCTGGTGGATGCGAACCACATCCTGTTCCACCAGGGCATCGTGGACGCCTTCGGCCACGTGAGCGTGCGCAACGACCGCGATCCCGGGCGCTTCCTGCTGGCGCGCAACATGGCGCCGGCGCAGGTGACGGCGGCCGACGTCGTCGAGTACGAGGTCGCCAGCGGCGAGGCGGTGGCCCCCGACGCGCCGCGGCCGTACCTGGAGCGCTTCATCCACAGCGAGATCTACCGCGCCCGGCCCGACGTGGTGGCGGTGGTGCACAACCACTCGCCGGCGGTGCTGCCCTTCGGCATCGTGAAGGGCGCGCGGCTGCGCCCGGCCTGCCACATGTGCGGCTTCCTAGGCGAGGGGCCGCCGCTGTTCGAGATCCGCGACCACGCCGGCGACGCGACGGACCTGCTCATCCGCAGCCGCGAGCTTGGCGCCGCGCTGGCGCGCACGCTCGGCGCTGCGCGCGTGGTGCTCATGCGCGGCCACGGCTGCACCGTGGTGGCCGACTCGCTGCGCCTGGCCGTCTACCGCGCCGTCTACACCGAGGTCAACGCGCGGCTGCTGCTGCAGTCGCTGCCGCTGGGCGAGGTGGAGTACCTCACGCCCGAGGAAGCCGACGCCGGCCACACCACGGAGGGGCAGGTGGACCGGCCGTGGAACCTGTGGCGGGCGCAGGCGCGCGCGGCGCGGCAGGCCTGATCAGCCCGGCGCCGGCGCCTCGCCTCCCGCGGCCTCGTCGCGCGAGAGGTTGTCCAGCATCGTCAGCAGCGCGCGGCGCGCGGCGGCCGCCTCGCCCTCGGGGATGCCGTGCAGCGCGATGGCGTTCACTTCTTCGGCCAGCGGCACCAGCAGTTCCTTGAGCTTGCGGCCGCGGGCGGTGAGGAACACGTAGACGTTCTTGCGGTTGTCGGCGCGCTGCTCCAGCGTGACGTAGCCCAGCGACTCCATCGCCCGCAGCGCGATGAAGGTGGTGGGCTCGGCCACGCCGGCCTCGACGCTGAGCTCGCGCTTGGTCAGCCCGTCGCGCTCCCAGAGGATGCGCAGGTAGACCCAGTGCCCCATCTGCACCTCGTGCCGCGCCAGCCGCGCGCGCAGCGAGCGGTCGAAGGCGCGCATGGTGTCCTTGACCAGGTGCGCCATGCGGTCGTTCGGCACGGCCTCGTGCCAGTGCCGCAGCACGCGGCGGGCGATTTCGGCTTCCCGGTCCTGGGCGGCTTTGGATATGCGCACGGTAGAGGCAGGCCGGTCAGGCCCCGTGATGGTTGTTTGAAGGCATTCTGACAAAGCCCGGGCGGCCCGGGCTTGCTCCGGGCCGGCGCGACGGCCCGCAGTCCCATTCAGCCGGGAGTCGAGCCCATGCCCGCCATCACCGGCTCCACCCGCGTCTTCTGGATCCTGGGCGACCCGCTGTTCCAGCGCCACGGCGTGGACGCGGTGGTCGTGCCGCTGCAGGTCAGCGCGGCGGCCCTGCCGGGCTGGCTGGAGCATGGCATGCAGGCCGGCAAGGTCGGCGGCTTCCGGGCCACCATCCCGCACAAGCCGATGCTGGCGCAACTGCTGCGGCCCGCCGACCCGGTCGCCGCCATCGCCGGCGCGGCCAACGCGGTGCGGCGCCATGCCGACGGGCGGCTGGAAGCGGCGCTCTTCGACGGCATCGGCTTCGTCAAGGGGCTGGACCACTTCGGCATCGAGGGTCCGGGCCGCTGCGGGAGTCCGTGCATCCGAAGTGAGATGCGGGCCCCGGCGCTGCCGCAAACGCCACGGGTTCCGCAGCCTCCTAACCCGTACCCGCCGCCCCCGTCTCCCCCATCCCCGCCTGCACCTGCTGCAGCACCGCCTGCAGCGCCGCCGGGTCCACCGGCTTGACCAGGTGCAGCGTGAAGCCGGCCTGCCGCGTGGCCTCCCGGTCGCGCTCCTGGCCCCAGCCGGTGATGGCCACCAGCGTCAGCGGCGCGCCCTGGGCGCGCTCGCGCAGGCGCCGCGCCACCTCCAGCCCGGACAGGTCGGGCAGCCCCAGGTCGAGCAGCACCACGCCCGGGCGCAGGCTGTCGAAGGCCTGCAGCGCCGCGGCGCCGTCGTAGACCGCGCTGGCGCTGTGGCCGCCGGCGCGCAGCAGCGCCGCCAGGCTGTCGGCGGCGTCGCGGTTGTCGTCCACCACCAGCACCGCCGGGCCGTGCGCGAACAGCGGCACCACCTGCGCCACGGCGGCGCCGCCGTCGGGCGCCGGCGCGCGCGCGGCCAGCGGCAGCCGCACCGTGAAGCGGCTGCCCCGGCCCGCGCCCTCGCTGTGCACGCGCACGCTGCCGCCGTGCAGCTCCACCAGCTGCCGCACCACGGCCAGGCCGATGCCCAGGCCGCCGCTGCCGGCGCCGCCGCGCTGCACCTGCGTGAACAGCTCGAACACCTGCGCCTGGTCGCCGGGCTCGATGCCCACGCCGTTGTCGATCACGGCCACCACCGCCTCGGCGCCCTGGCGGTCCAGCCGTAGCGTGACCTCGCCGCCCGGCGGCGTGTACTTGGCGGCGTTGTCCAGCAGGTTGCCCAGCACCTGCTGCAGCCGCGTCGAGTCGCCGTCCACCCACACGCTGTCCGGCGGCAGCGACACCACCAGCCGGTGCCGCTGCCGCGCGAAGGCCGGCCGCGCCGTGTCGGCGGCCTGCTCGACGACGGCGCGCAGGTCCAGCACCGCGCGCTGCAGCTCGATGGCGTTGCGCGTGATGCGGCTCATGTCGAGCAGGTCGTCGAGCAGCCGCGCCATGTGCGCGGCCTGGCGCTCGATGACGGCGCGCGCCTGCTCGCGCACCGGCGCCGGCGTGTCCCCGCCCAGCATCGCCACGGCGTAGCGGATCGGTGCCATCGGGTTGCGCAGCTCGTGCGCCAGCGTGGCCAGGAAGGCGTCCTTGCGCTGGCTTTCCTGGCGCAGCTGCGCCTGCGCCGCGGCCAGCTCGGTGATGTCCACCGAGGCGCCGACCACGCGCGCCACGCGCCCGGCCTCGTCCTTGACCGGGCGCGCCGAGCACAGCAGGTGGTAGGGCTGGCCGCGCGCGATGCCCTCGACCTGGAACTGCACCGGCTCGCCGGCCGCGTACACGCGGTCCAGCGCCTGCATGTGCGCCTCGTTCGGGATGGTCTCGCCGATGCGCCGCCCCACCACGTCGGCCGGCTGCAGGCCGAAGCCGGTGTTGGCGATCCAGGTGTAGCGCCGCTGCGCGTCGCATTCCCAGGCCGTGACCTTGCCGATCTCCAGCGCCAGCTCGAAGCGCTCCTCGGCGGCGCGGCTGGCCTCCAGCGCCAGCTGGCGCTCGGTCACGTCGGCCGTCACGCCCGAGACCCGCAGCGGCCGCCCGGCGGGGTCGCGGTGCACGCAGCCGTGGGTCTCGATCCAGCGCAGCTCGCCGGTGTCGGCGCGCAGCATGCGGCTCACGAAGCGGTAGTGGCTGCCCTCGCGCAGCGCCGCCTTCACCGTGGCGCGCACGCGCCCGACGTCGTCCGGATGGCCCAGCGGCCAGGCCTCGTCCACGTGCGACCAGGTCTTGCCGAACAGGGCCTGCGCGCCCTCGGAGAACTTCACCGCGCCGCTGGCCACGTTCCAGTCCCAGGCGGCCATGCGCCCGGCCGTGAGCGCCAGGTGCAGCCGCTCGCGGCCCAGGCGCGCCTGGCGCAGCAGCCGGCGTGACCTGGCGGACACGGCCACCACCATGCCGCCGGAGAGCAGGAACAGCCCGACGATGAGCAGATCGCTGGGCCGGGTCACCGGCCAGGGCACGCCGACCGGGTCGAACCAGAAGGTGCTCACGGTCAGCGCCGCGCCCACCAGCACCGCCGCGCCCGGCCCGGCGCCGGCGTGGTAGCCCGTGAGCACCAGCGCGGGAAAGTAGGGCAGCCACGGGATGCGGCCGTTGAAGAGGGGCTGCAGCCAGAAGTTCAGGGCCGTCGGCAGCCCCCACGCCAGCGCGGCCAGCAGCCAGCGCCTCCACCGCACATCAACAACCAAGACGACCTCCGGCGACTGCAGGGTCGTCCATTGTTGACGAGGCACCGCCGCGCCGCCCGCGCGCCGGGGCGGCGGCGCGAAACAAGCGTGTCAGTCCTGGCTGGCAGCGGCCGCCACGGTGGCCGCGGCGGCGCCGGCCTCGTAGCGCAGCGCGGCCACGGCGCTGCGGTCCAGCGTGTCGGCGTAGTCGTAGCGCACCTGCAGCGCCATCTCGGCGCCGGGCGCCGCGTCCGCGGCGCGCGCAAGCAGGTAGCTGCAGCTCGCCGCCGAGGGTAGCGGCTCGCCGGTGCAGCCGTCGTGCAGCAGCCTGAAGGCCGCCGGCAGCACCAGTGGCTGGATGTGCGTCGCGGTCTCGACGCCCTCGTTGCGCAGCGTCAGCACGATGCGCGCCGGCCGCCCGGCGGCGTCCACGTGCTGCACCTCGGCACCGAGCGTCAGGCCCCGGCCGCCGCCGCGCGGCTCGGCGGCGAACCCGCCCTCGTCGCCGCCGCGCAGGCCACCGCCGGCCAGCAGCAGGGCGGCCAGGCAGGAGCCGGCCGTGACATGGATGACTGCGTTGCGCATGCAAGCTCCTCCCCGTTCGTGATGCCCCCGCCCGGCGCAGCCGTCCGTGACGGGTCGAGCCCATGGTGGCTCAGCACCCGCGGGCCAGCCAGGGAGGCGTCGGGCCCCGCGCACAGGAGCTTTGTCCTGCCCCGACCGGGACAAAGCTCCTTGCAAGGCATTTCCCAGGGGGTCCGTGCAATATCTCTTCCATGATGTATCCGGAATGATCAGTAATACTCCCGGGTTGAAATCCAGAATTTGTCATCAATATGTCGCAGTCCGGTTGTCAGTCGTGAAACCCATGAACGAGGCATTTGGTCGCCCTTGACAAAATGCCTATGCTGGAGTTTCCCAGGAGACAACACATGAAATATCCATATTTCCACGCGCAGAGTTTTGTTGCATTGGCGCTGACGGCGCTGGGCATTTCCGTGGCGCAGGCGGTGCCGCTGTACCGGGTGCAGGCGCTGCCCGCCGCCAACAGCGGCGACGGCTTCTTCAACGCCGTGGCGCTCAACAACCGCGGCGACGTGGCTGGCTATGCCGCCGATGCCCAGGGCTCGCGCTCGTTCGTCTGGACCCGGGGCGGTTTCAGCTACCTGCCGCAGGCCGGCGCGTCGAGCCTGCCGGTGGACATCAACAACCGGGGCCAGGTGCTCTTCAATGCCAGCGGCGCCAACGGCACGACGCAGCCCTTCCTGTTCAACCGCGAGGGCGGCGTGAACATCAGCCCGGCCGCGGGCGGCGCGGGCTTCGGCCGGGCGCTCAGCAGCAACGGCCTCGCCGTGGGCGACGCCGGGGGGCGCAGCTTCTATTTCGACGGCCGCGACAGCCGCTGGCTGGACTGGTCGCTCGACGGCGCGCGTGCCGCCTTCGCCACCGGCATCAACCGCAACTGCACCATCGTCGGCCACGCCCTGACGTCGGGCGACGGCTCGCAGGCCTTCATCGCGCGCAACGGCCGGGCCTCGTTCCTGGACGGCCTGTCCGACGCCTGGGCCATCAACGACCGCGGCCAGGTGCTGGGGCTCGACGGCAAGGGCTACCTGGTGCGCGACGCCGACGGCAGCACGGCCTACCTGGGCTTCGCCAACGCCACGCAGCTCAACGCGCGCGGCTGGGCCGTGGGCAGCGCGGTGGTGGATGGCGCGCTGCACACCCACGTCTGGCGCGACGGCCAGAGCCTGGACCTGAACCGGCTGCTGGCCGGGACCGCCGCCACGCGCTGGACGCTGGCCACCGCCGCCGACATCAACGACCGCGGCCAGATCATCGGCATCGGCTGGCTCAACGGCGTGCGCACCTCCTTCATCGCCACGCCCGTGCCCGAGCCGCAGACCTGGGCGCTGCTGCTGGGCGGCGTGGGCCTCGTCGGCGCGGCGGTGCGGCGGCGCCGCGGCCCGGACCACGCGCAACCCACGAGCCCGCGCTGAACGCGACCGGTCCCGACGCCCGCGTGCCATGCGGCCCCGCATCACCCTCATCACCCTGGGCGTCGCCGACCTGGCGCGCGCCGTGGCCTTCTACCGCGACGGCCTGGGCTGGGCGACGCAAGGCATCGTCGGGGCCGAGCTCGGCGACAACGGCGCCGTGGCCTTCTTCAACCTGGAGGGCGGGCTGAAACTGGCGCTGTGGCCGCGCGCGAGCATCGCCGCCGACACCGGGCTGGCCGAGGCCGCCCCCGCGCCAGGCAATTTCACCCTCGCGCACAACGTCGCGTCGCGCGGGGAAGTCGATGCCGTGCTGGCCCAGGCCGTGGGCGCCGGCGCCGAGTTGGTGAAACCCGCGCACGACACTTTCTACGGCGGCTGGGCCGCCTATTTCCAGGACCCGGACGGGCACCTGTGGGAAGTGAGCTTCAACCCGGGGTTTGCCGAGCTGGGCTGAGCCGCCGACAAAACCAGCCGGATATTGGCCGCCCGAGCCGGCCCGCCCTCACCGGGTTGAACCGGGCCAGGATGGATGATCGCATGTAAACAGTTGTTGCGTCAAGCCACAATCGCATTCAGAAACTCCCTTGAAATCCTCAGCGACGCTCCTTTTGCACACTTTGGTCATTTGAATTATTGCGGCGCACCAATGCCGCAAGCTCCCGTCATATAGTGCGCGGCGCTGGGAATCCGCTCTGGATTTTCATGCAAATCCATTTGAAAACGGGTAAGGTTCATATGAGCAAACATCGTGGCTTCTGGGTATCGGGTGGTTTGCTGCTTGGAATGATTGCAATGCAATCCCATGCGCAGACTCAATTGCCGGCATTGAAGCTGGACGAGAATCAGACGACGGTATCCGGGCTCTCCAGCGGAGCGTACATGGCCGTCCAGATGCAGGTGGCTTATTCACGCAGCATTGCCGGCGCGGGCGTCGTGGCGGGCGGACCGTATCACTGCATGGCACCGGTTGACGGCACCAACCCGTACTTGAAAACGCCCGAGGTTTCGCAGCGGGTAGCCGACTGCATGATGGTCAAGAATTACAAGACTCCGCTGCCTTTCTGGACGCTCAAAGGCAAGACTCCTCCAGATACCGCGCAGTTGGTGGCCGCCGCCAGAAAGGCGGCGCTCGACGGCAGGATCGATTCGCTGGAAAACCTGAAGAACAGGAAGATTTATATCTTCGGAGGCACCCGCGACGAAACCGTCGGCGCGCCGGTGGTCAGCGCCACCAAGGATTTCTTCACGCAACTTGGCGTGGACGAACGCAACAATATCGAGTTCGTCAACGACAAGCCCGCTGGCCATGCCTTCATCACCGACAATTTCGGCAACGAATGCGGCATTGCCTCAAAGGAACCTTATATCAGCAATTGTAAGTATGACCAAGCCAAGGCCATATTGAAGCATCTGTATGGCGACCCGAAGCCTGTCGATGCCAAGTATGCCGACAAGCCGGGGCAACTGCTGAAATTGAGCCAGGCCGAAGCGGCGAAGAAGGCGACGGGCGACGCGAGTTCCACGCCGCTCGACACGGCATTTCTGGAGGCCGACGCCTATCTTTACGTGCCCGCCGCCTGTGCCGCCAGCGAACCTTGCAAGCTCCATGTCGTGTTTCATGGCTGCCATCAGTCCGCGCGCATGCTCAAATCCCAGGCCGTAACGCACATGGGTTTCAATGAAACTTATTTCATTGACAACGCCGGCTACAACCGGTGGGCCGACAAGTACAACGTCGTGCTGTTGTATCCCCAGGCTGCCGCATCATCGATGTGGGCCTTTCCCAAACTCAATCCCAATGGCTGTTGGGATTGGTGGGGCTACACTGACGTCAGCCGCAGCGATTATTTGAAGAAGAGTTATTACGCCTACAAGGACGGCTATCAGATGAAGGCCGTAAAAGCCATGGTCGATTCGCTGACTGGAAACTGATTCCATGCCGCCGGCTGCGGCCGGCCCGGGCACGAGGCCGCTCCTGGGGCAGCGGGCCGGTGAAACGGCCCGCCGCTTCTTGATTCGGATTCCGGCGGCCCCTCAGCCCGCCGGCACCCGCCCGTAGAGCCCCGCCATGCGCCGCAGCCGCGCCGCCGTGTCGGGCGCCACCATCGGCCACTCGAAGCGCCAGGCCCAGTTGCCCTCGGCCGTGCCGGGGCGGTTCATGCGGTGCCCGGTGTGCAGGCCCAGCGCGTCCTGCAGCGGGAACAGCGCCAGGTCGGCGACGCTGGCCAGGGCGCAGCGGATCAGGTCCCAGTGGATGGCGCGGCCGTCGCAGGCCAGGTACTCGCGCAGGTGATGCCGGACCTCTTCGGAGGCACCGGCCCACCAGCCCGGCGTGGTGTCGTTGTCGTGCGTGCCGGTGTAGACCACCGTGTCGCTCGCGTGGCTGTGCGGCAGGAAGCGCGGCTCGCCGCCGGCCGCCTCCGGGCCCCAGGCGAACTGCAGCACGCGCATGCCCGGGAAACCCAGTTGCCGGCGCAACGCCTCCACGTCCGGCGTGATCACGCCCAGGTCTTCGGCGATCACGGGCAGATCGCCCAGCGCGCGCGCCGCCGCCTGGAACAGCGCCGCGCCCGGGCCCGGACGCCAGCGGCCGTGCACGGCCAGCGGCTCCGTGGCCGGTATCTCCCAGTAGCCGGCGAAGCCGCGGAAGTGGTCGATGCGCACGATGTCCACCAGCGCCAGCGTGCGGCGCAGCCGCTCGGTCCACCACGCGTAGCCTTCCTCGGCATGCGCGCCCCAGCGGTACAGCGGGTTGCCCCAGCGCTGGCCGGTGGCGCTGAAGAAGTCCGGCGGCACGCCGGCCACCACCGTGGGCCGGCCGTCGGGGCCCAGCTCGAACAGCGCCGGATTCGCCCACACGTCGGCGCTCTGCAGCGCCACGAAGATCGGCATGTCGCCGACGATGCGCACGCCGCGCGCGTTGGCGTAGCGGCGCAACTCGGCCCACTGGCGGAAAAAGGACCACTGCGCGAACTCGTGGAAGGCGATGCGCCCGGCCAGCGCCGCGCGCGCCGCGCGCAGCGCCGCCGGCTCGCGCCAGGCCAGGCCCTCGGGCCACTCGACCCATTCGCGCCCCTGGTGGGCCTCGGCCAGCGCCATGAACAGCGCGTAGTCGGGCAGCCAGGCGGTGTGCTCGGCCCGGAAGGCTTCGAAAGCCTCGCGCTCGGCCGCGCCGGCCTGGGCCGCGAAGCGCTGCGCGGCCAGGGCCAGCCGCTCCAGCCGCCACGGCGCCACGCGGGCGAAATCGACGTGGCCGGTGGGCAGGCCCGTCGGGGGCACGACCTCTTCGGGCGTGAGCCAGCCGTGGCGCTGCAGCGCATGCAGGTCGATGAGCTGCACGTTGCCGGCAAACGCCGAGCTGCTCATGTAGGGCGAGTTGCCCAGTCCGACGCCGCCCAGCGGCAGCATCTGCCACAGCGTCTGCGCGCCGGCGGCGAGCCAGTCCACGAAATGGTAGGCGCCGGCGCCGAAGTCGCCCGAGCCGTGCGGCCCGGGCAGCGAGGTGGGATGCAGCACGACGCCGCTGCCGCGGGGGAAGCGCTGGGCGAGGGGCATGGGGAAGTCTCTCGGTCAATGTTGTTCTTGGGAACACCGGGGCGCACCTTGCGTGCGGCCCGGCGGACAGGCCCGTCGTCTGTCCAGGCTGTGCCTGCGGCAATCAGCCCGCGCTGCCCTTCGCCGCCAGCTTCACCGGCGCCGTCTTCCAGATCTCGCGCGCGTACTCGGCGATGGTGCGGTCCGAGGAGAACGGGCCCATGCCGGCGACGTTCATGATCGCCTTGCGGGTCCAGGCCTCGCGGTCGCGGTAGAGCGCATCGACCTGGTCCTGCGTGTCCACGTAGCTGCGGTAGTCGGCCAGCAGCATGTAGTGGTCGCCCCAGTTCACCAGCGTGTCGAAGAGCTGGCGGTAGCGCCCGGGCTCCTCGGGGCTGAAGACGCCGTCGCGCAGCGCATCGAGCGCGCGCTTGAGCTCGGCGTCGCGCTCGTAGTACTCGCGCGGGTGGTAGCCGTGCGCGCGCAGCGCCTGCACCTCGGCCGTGGTGTGGCCGAAGATGAAGATGTTGTCCTCGCCCACGTTCTCGCGGATCTCGATGTTGGCGCCGTCGAGCGTGCCGATGGTCAGCGCGCCGTTGAGGGCGAACTTCATGTTGCCCGTGCCCGAGGCCTCGGTGCCGGCGGTGGAGATCTGCTCGGAGAGGTCGGCCGCCGGGATCACGGTCTCGGCCAGGCTCACCGAGTAGTTGGGCAGGAACACCACCTTGAGCCGGCCGCGCGTGCGCGGGTCGGCGTTGATGATGCGTGCCACGTCGTTGGCCAGGTGGATGATCTGCTTGGCCACGTGGTAGGCGCTGGCCGCCTTGCCGGCGAACACCACCACGCGCGGCACCCAGTCGCGCCCGGGCTCATCGACCATGCGGTGGTAGCGCGTGATCACGCCCAGCAGGTTGAGCAGCTGGCGCTTGTACTCGTGGATGCGCTTGACCTGCACGTCGAACAGCGCGTCGGGGTCGAGCTCCAGCTTCAGCTGCGGCAGGTGCGTGGCGATCCACTGCGCCAGCCGCTCCTTGTTGTGGCGCTTGGCCGCGGCGAAGGCCTGCACGAAGGCGCCCTGGTCCACCATCTTGCGCAGCTGCGAGAGCTGGTCGAGCTCGCGGCGCCAGCCGCGGCCGAGCTTGGCGTCGAGCAGCGCGGACAGGCGCGGATTGGCCTGCGACAGCCAGCGCCGCGGCGTGATGCCGTTGGTCTTGTTGTTGAAGCGTTGCGGCCACAACTTCGCGAACTCGCTGAAGATGCTTTGCTGCATCAGGTCCGAGTGCAGCTGCGACACGCCGTTGATGCTGTGGCTGGCCACCACCGCCAGGTACGCCATGCGCACGCGGCGCTCGCCGGACTCGTCGATCAGCGACACGCGCCGCAGCAGCTCCGGGTCGTGCCCGTGCGTCTCGGCCACGCGCTTGAGGAACTCGGCGTTGATGTCGAAGATGATCTGCAGGTGGCGCGGCAGCACGCGGCCGAGCATCGACACCGGCCAGGTCTCCAGCGCCTCGTGCATCAGCGTGTGGTTGGTGTAGCTGAAGATGCGCTGCGTCAGGTCCCAGGCCGCGGCCCAGGGGATGCCGTGCTCGTCCACCAGCAGCCGCATCAGCTCCGGCACGGCCAGCACCGGGTGCGTGTCGTTGAGGTGGATGCTGACCTTCTCGGGCAGCTTGGCGAAGTCCTTGTGCGTGCGCAGGAAGCGGTGCAGCAGGTCCTGCAGGCTGGCGCTGCAGAAGAAGTACTCCTGGCGCAGCCGCAGCTCGCGCCCGGAGGGCGTGCTGTCGTCGGGATAGAGCACGCGCGAGACGTTCTCGCTGTGGTTCTTGCGCTCGACCGCGGCGAAGTAGTTGCCCTGGTTGAAGGCCGAGAGGTTCATCTCCTCGGTGGCCAGCGCGCGCCACAGCCGCAGCGTGTTGGTGGCCTGCGTGCCGTAGCCGGGGATGATGGTGTCGTAGGCCATGGCCTCGACGTCCTCGGTGGGCACCCAGCGCCGGCTGGTGCCCTCGATCTCGACGTGGCCGCCGAAGCGCACGCGAAAGCGTACCTCGGGGCGCGGGAACTCCCACGGGTTGCCGTGCGAGAGCCAGTAGTCGGGCACCTCGACCTGGCGCCCGTCCACGATGGTCTGGCGGAACATGCCGTACTCATAGCGGATGCCGTAGCCGAAGCCCGGCACCCCGAGGGTGGCCATGCTGTCGAGGAAGCACGCGGCCAGCCGGCCCAGGCCGCCGTTGCCCAGCGCCGCGTCGGGCTCCAGGTCGGCCAGCGAGTCGAAGTCCACGTCGAACTCGGCCAGCGCCTGCTTCACCGGGTTCATGATGTCCAGGGCCAGCAGCGCGTTGGTGAAGGTGCGCCCGACCAGGAACTCGGCCGAGAGGTAGTAGGCGCGCTTCACGTCCTGCTGGTACTGCGCGCGCGTGGTCTGCATCCAGCGCTCGACGAGCTGGTCGCGCACGGCCAGCGCCACGGCATGCAGCCAGTCTTCCTTGCGCGCGGCCACCGGGTCCTTGCCGACCGCGTAGATCAGCTTGTTGGCAATCGCCTTCTTGAAGAAGGCCACGTCGCGGTCGGGGTGGTCGTAACTGAAATCGTCAAGGCTCATCGCCTGATCTCCCGGCAAGTCCGTTCTTTCAAAACAATTCGTTGGGCTGCGTCGTCAGGTGCCGAGAGCACGGTACAGGGCCATGTACTGCTCGGCCGCGTCGTCCCAGCCGAAGTGTTGCGCCATTGCGCGCCTCTGTACCGTCTTCCACTCGGTTTGGCGCGCAAATAGCGCGAACGCGCGACGCAGTGCACGCCGCATCTCCCCCGCATCGAAGGCGTCGAAGACGAAACCCGTGGACTTTCTCTCGGCCAGGTCTTCGAGCGTGCAATCCACCACGGTGTCGGCCAGGCCGCCCACGCGGCGCACCAGCGGCAGGCTGCCGTAGCGCAGCCCGTACATCTGCGTCAGCCCGCAGGGCTCGTAGAGCGAGGGCACCAGCGTCACGTCGCTGCCGGCGAAGATGCGGTGCGCCAGCGCCTCGTCGTAGCCGACGCGGATGGCCACGGCCTCCGGATGCGCCGCGGCCGCCTCGCGCAGCGCGGCCTCGATGCCGGCATCGCCCGAGCCCAGCGTGACGAGCTGCCCGCCGCGCGCCACCAGCTCCGGGATCAGCTCGACCAGCAGCGGCAGCCCCTTCTGCCCGGCCAGCCGGCTGACCATGCCGAACAGCGGGCCCGGGCGCGGCTCCAGCCCCATCTCGGCCTGCAGCGCCTTGCGGCAGTGCGCCTTGCCGGCGAGCTTGTCCTTGTCGAAACGCCGCGCGATGAGCGCGTCGGCCGCCGGGTCCCACACACGCCGGTCCACGCCGTTGAGAATGCCCGTGAGTTGGCCCAGCGCCGCGCGCGCGCGCAGCAGCCCCTGCAGCCCGCAGCCCTGCTCCGGCGTCTGGATCTCGCGCGCATAGCTCGGGCTGACGGTGGTGACGTGGTCGGCGTAGAACAGGCCCGCCTTCATGAACGAGAGCTGGCCGTGGAACTCCAGCCCCTCCACCGCCAGCGCCGTGTGCGGCAGGCCCAGCTCGGCCAGGTGCCCCGGCCCGAACAGGCCCTGGTAGGCCAGGTTGTGCACGGTGTAGACCGTGGCCACCGGCGGGCGGTGCGGGCTGAAGGCGAGGTAGGCGTTGACCAGCGCGGCGTGCCAGTCATGGCTGTGCACGACCTGGGGCGCCCACCAGCCGTCGAGCCCTTCCGCCAGCCGCGCCGCGGCGAAGCCCAGCAGCGCGAAGCGGCGGTGGCTGTCGGCCCAGGGCTGGCCGTGCTCGTCCTGGTACGGGTTGCCGCCCCGGCCGTACAGGTTCGGCGCCTCGACCACGTAGCCCGGCAGGCCGCCGAGCGCGGGCAGGTGGCCGAACAGCAGCCGCGCCGGCTCGCCCCAGGGCGCGTGGATCTCGGCCACCAGCGCCGGCTCCTGCAGACCCTCCAGCAGCGCCGGGAAGCCCGGCAGCAGCACGCGCACGTCGGCGCCGGCCTGCGCCAGGGCCGCGGGCAGCGCGCCGGCCACGTCGGCCAGCCCGCCGGTCTTGAGCAGCGGAAAGATCTCCGCACTGACTTGCAGGACCCGCATCACGCCGCACGCACCGGGTTCGCCAGCCTGGCCAGCATCTCGCCGGTGACGAGCACCACGCCGCCCTCGCTGCGCTCGAAGCGCGCGGCGTCGGCTTCGGCGTCCTCGCCGATGACCATGCCCGGCGGTATCTCGCAGCCGCGGTCGATGACCACGCGCTTGAGCACCGCGCCGCGCCCGACCGTCACGCCGGGCAGGATCACCGCGTCCTCGACGCGGCAGAACGAGTGGATGCGCACGTTGGAGAACAGCACCGAGTTGATGACCTGCGAGCCGCTGACGATGCAGCCGCCCGACACCATGGTGTTGACCGCCAGCCCGTGCTTGCCCTCGTGGTCGGGAATGAACTTGGCCGGCGGCAGCTGGCGCTGGTAGGTCCAGATCGGCCAGTCGTCGTCGTAGATGTCGAGCTCCGGCGCGATGCTGGCCAGGTCGAGGTTGGCGGCGTGGAAGGCGTCAAGGGTGCCGACGTCGCGCCAGTAGGCCTGGCCGCCGCCGCGGTTGCGCACGCAACTCATGCTGAACGGGTGCGCCAGCGCGCGCCCTTCCTCGACGGTGCGCGGGATGATGTCCTTGCCGAAGTCGAGGCTGGAGCCGGGCTTGTCCATCTCCTCTTCGAGCAGCCGGTACAGGTACTGGGCATTGAAGATGTAGATGCCCATGCTGGCGAGCGAGGTGTCGGTGCTGCCGGGCATGGTGGGCGGGTCGGCCGGCTTCTCGACGAAGCTGGTGACGCGCCGCTCGCCGTCCACCGCCATCACGCCGAAGGCGCTGGCCTCGGCCTTCGGGACCTCGATGCAGCCCACCGTGCAGCCCGCGCCGCTGCTGACGTGGTCGCGCAGCATGATGGAGTAGTCCATCTTGTAGACGTGGTCCCCGGCCAGCACCACGATGTACTCGGGCTTGCCCGAGGCGATGATGTCCAGGTTCTGGTAGACCGCGTCGGCCGTGCCGCGGTACCAGTGCTCCTCGTCGATGCGCTGCTGCGCGGGCATGAGGTCGAGCATCTCGCTCATCTCGCCGCGCAGGAAGCTCCAGCCGCGCTGCAGGTGCCGCAGCAGCGAGTGCGACTTGTACTGCGTGATCACGCCGATGCGGCGGATGCCGGAGTTGATGCAGTTCGACAGCGCGAAGTCGATGATGCGGAACTTGCCGCCGAAGTACACCGCCGGCTTGGCGCGGCTGTCGGTGAGCTGCTTGAGCCGCGAGCCGCGCCCGCCTGCCAGCACCAGCGCAATGGTCTTGCGCACGAGTTGGGCCGAATGCACCGGCCGGTCGATGGAACTTGTCGCCTCGGTCTTCATGACTGCTTCTTCTGTGGGGGGTGTTGGGGGCCCGCCGCCGGCGCGGCGCGGCATCCAGCCGGCCCGGGCTCCCGTTTCGCAAGCTTCATGCCGCGCAAACGGCCCGCCCGGGGCCGGACCGCTCCATTCTGGGGCGCAGCCCGCCGGGCGCGGTTGCTTCAGGCCAACAAGGTGTCAGCGTCCGCATCGGCGCCGCCACGCTCGGCCACCCACAGGCTGTGCCCGGGCAGCACCGCGTCGTCGCCCAGCACCGGCGCGACCAGGTCGAGGTCGCTGCGCAGCACCAGGCGCCAGCCGGGTTCGCCGCCATCCCCGGCGGGCAGCGTGAAGCGGTGCGGCGCCCCGTCGGGGTTGAACAGCAGCAGCAGCTCGCAGCCGGCCCCGCCGTCGGGCAGCCAGGCGCCGAAGGCGCGGCGGTCCAGCCGCTGCCACTCGTTGCCCGCGAGCCGGTCGCCGTCCGGATGCAGCCAGCGCACCTCGCCGTCGTCGAACCAGCGGTTCATGCGCAGCCGCGCATGGCGCCGGCGCAGCGCCAGGCAGCGCGCCACGAAGTCCGGCAAGCCGGATTCCGCATTCGCCCAGTCCAGCCAGGTCGTCTCGTTGTCCTGGCAATAGGCGTTGTTGTTGCCGCGCTGGCTGTGGCCGATCTCGTCGCCGGCCAGCAGCATGGGCGTGCCCAGCGACAGCGCCAGCGTGGCCAGCAGCGCGCGGCGCAGCCGCAGGCGCAGGCCGGCCACGGCCGGGTCGTCGCTGGGCCCTTCCACGCCGCAGTTCACGCTGAGGTTGTGGCCGTGACCGTCGCGGTTGCCTTCGCCATTGGCCTCGTTGTGGCGCTCGCGCCAGCTCACCAGGTCGAGCAGGTTGAAGCCGTCGTGCGCGGTGACGAAGTTGACGCCCGCCAGCGGCCCGCGCCGCGACGGCCGGAACACCTCGCTGGACCCCGCCAGCGCGTGCACGAAGCCGCCGCGCGCCAGGCTGCCGGTGAGCCAGTAGCCGCGCAGCGCGTCGCGGCTGCGGTCGTTCCACTCCTGCCACGGCGCCGGGAAGTGCCCCAGCTGGTAGCCGCCGGGGCCGATGTCCCAGGGCTCCGCAACCAGTTTCACGCCCGCCAGCACCGGGTCCTGCGCCACGGCGGCGAAGAAGGTGGCGCGCGCCGAGAAGCCGCCGGCGTCGCGGCCCAGCACCGGCGCGAGGTCGAAGCGGAAGCCGTCCACGCCGACGTGCTGCACCCAGAAGCGCAGCGCGTCCATCACCAGCCGCAGCGCCGGCGGCTCGGACAGCTTGAGCGTGTTGCCGCAGCCGGTCCAGTTCTCGTAATGCGCCGCGTCGCCCGGGCGCAGGTGGTGGTAGGCGCGGTTGCCGATGCCGCGCAGGCTCAGCGTCGGGCCGGCCTCATCCAGCTCGGCGCTGTGGTTGAAGACGACATCCACCAGCACTTCCAGGCCGCGCGCGTGCAGCGCATCGACCATGGCGCGGCACTCGGCCAGCGGGCTGCCGCCCGGAGAGGCGTAGCGCGCCTCCGGCGCGAACCAGGCGATCGGGCTGTAGCCCCAGTAGTTCGACAGGCCCAGCTTCAGCAGCCGCGCCTCGTCGGCGCGGTGCGCCAGCGGCATCAGGCTCAGCGTGGTCACGCCCAGGCGCTGCACGTGGTCCAGGAAGGCCGGATGGGCGAGTCCCGCATAGGTACCGCGCAGCTCGGCTGGCACGCCCGGATGCCGCATCGTTGCACCACGCAGGTGCACCTCGTAGAGCACCGTGTCTTCCGGCGCCACGCGCACGTGCGCCTCGGCAGGCAGCGGCGGCGGCTCGGCCACCACGCGCGCCTTGAGCGCCCTTGCCGCGTTGTCACGCGTGTCGGGCCGCTGCGGATGCGCCGGGTCGTGGCCGAGGAAGAGGTCGCTGCCGTCGTAGCGCCCCACCACCTCGCGCGCGTACGGGTCCAGCAGCAGCTTTTGCGGATTGAAACGGTGTCCCTGCGCCGGCTGCCACGGCCCGTGCACGCGCCAGCCGTAAACGAGCCCGATACCCGCGCCCGGCAGGAAGCCGTGCCGGATGCCGTGCGTGCAGCCCGGCAGCGCCAGCCGGCGCAGCTCGGTGCGGCCCGCGGCGTCGAACAGGCACAGCTCCACCCGTGACGCATCCGGGGCCGCCAGGGCGAAGTTGATGCCCTCCTGCGTGAGCGTCGCGCCCAGCGGCCAGGGCCGCCCCGGGGCCAGCGTGTCCGCCACCGTCGCCCCGCTCATTCCGCCGGCGCCCACAGCAGCGTCGCCAGCGGCGGCACGTTGATGACGAGGGAATGCGCGTGGCCGTCCCAGGGCACCTCCTCGGCATGGCGCACGCCGCTGGCCACGCCGCTGCCGCCATAGACGTCCAGGTCGGTGTTGATGAGCTCGCGCCACGCCCCGGCCCGCGGCACGCCGATGCGCCAGCCGTGCCGCACCACGGGCGTGAAGTTCGACACCGCAACGATCACGCCGCCGGCGTCGTCGCGGCGCTGGAAGGCGAACACCGAGTGCGCCTTGTCGTCGTGGCGGATCCACTCGAAGCCGCCCGGGTCCACGTCGCGCCGGTGCAGCGCCGGGAAGTGGCGCAGCACCGCGTTGAGGTCGCGCACCAGGCGCTGCACGCCGCGGTGCAGCGCGGCATTGGGCCCGTGCTCCAGCAGGTGCCAGTCCAGGCTGCTCTCGAAGTTCCACTCGCGCTCCTGCGCGATCTCGCCGCCCATGAACAGCAGCTTCTTGCCCGGGTGCGCCCACATCCAGCCGTAGCCCGCGCGCAGCGTGGCGAAGCGCTGCCAGTCGTCTCCGGGCATGCGCCCGATCAGCGAGCGTTTCCCGTGCACCACCTCGTCGTGCGACAGCGGCAAGACGAAATTCTCGTTCCAGGCGTACATGAAGCCGAAGCGCAGCTGGTCGTGGTGCCAGGGGCGGTGCACCGGCTCGCGGCCCAGGTAGCCCAGGGTGTCGTGCATCCAGCCCATGTTCCACTTGAAGTGGAAGCCCAGCCCGTGCAGCGCGTCGCCGCCGGGCGGCCGGCTCACGCCGGGCCAGGCGGTGGACTCCTCGGCAATGGTCACGGCCCCGGGCCGCTCGGTGCCCACCACGTGGTTCATGCGGCGCAGGAAGTCGATGGCCTCCAGGTTCTCGCGCCCGCCGTGGCGGTTCGGCAGCCACTGGCCAGCCTCGCGGCTGTAGTCGCGGTAGAGCATGGAAGCGACCGCATCGACGCGCAGCCCGTCGATGCCGAAGTGCTCCAGCCAGTACAGCGCGTTGCCGATCAGGAAGCTGCGCACCTCGGCGCGGCCGAAGTTGTAGATGAGCGTGTTCCAGTCCGGATGGAAGCCCTCGCGCGGATCGGCATGCTCGTACAGGTGCGTGCCGTCGAAGCGCGCCAGCGCGAAGGCGTCGGTCGGGAAGTGGCCCGGCACCCAGTCCAGGATCACGCCCAGCCCGGCCTCATGCGCCGCGTCCACGAAGGCCCCGAAATCCTCGGGCGTGCCGAAGCGCGAGGTCGGCGCGTACAGCCCGGTGGGCTGGTAGCCCCAGGAGCCGTCGAAGGGGTGCTCGTGCACCGGCAGCAGCTCCAGGTGCGTGAAGCCCATCTCGCGCGCATAGGGCACCAGCTGCCCGGCCAGCTCGCGGTAGGTGAGCCAGCGGTTGCCCTCGCCCCGGCGCCAGGAGCCCAGGTGGACCTCGTAGATGCTCATGGGCGCATCCAGGCCGTTGGCCGCGGCGCGCGCCGGCGCCATGGCCCGGCGCGGCGGCAGCGCGGCCACGCGCGAGGCCGTGCCCGGACGCAGCTCGGCCGCGAAGGCCATCGGGTCGGCGCGCAGCGCCACCTGGCCGTGCGCGTCGAGCAGCTCGAACTTGTAGAGCGCGCCGGCCGCGAGCCCGGGAATGAAGAGTTCCCACACCCCGGCCTCGCGGCGCAGCCGCATCGGGTGGCGGCGGCCGTCCCAGTGGTTGAAGTCGCCCACCACCGACACGCGCCGCGCATTGGGCGCCCACACCGCGAAGCGCACGCCCTCAACGCCATCAACGCTGAGCAGCTGCGCCCCCAGCGCCTCGTGCGGCCGCAGGTGCGTGCCTTCGGCCAGTAGCCACAGGTCGATCTCGCCCAGCAGCGGCGGGAAGCGGTACGGGTCGTCAACGTCCACCTCAAGCCCGTCCCAGTCCACGCGCCAGCGGTAGGCGAAGGGCTCCAGCGGCCCGGCCACGGCCGCCTCGAACACGTCGCTGCCCTCGATGCGCTGCAGCTCGGCGATGTCGGCGCCGTCCTCCGGCGCGACCGCCCGCACGCGCCGCGCGCCCGGCAGCAGCGCGCGCAACCACCAGGCGCCGTCCTCGTCCGGGCCGTGCAGGCCCAGCACGGCAAAGGGGTCGCCATGGTCGGCGCGCATCAGGGACTGGACGGTGGCGGCGGGGAGCATCGGGGGCAATCCTTCTACTTCGCGTACTTCGACAGGGGCCGGGGCGGCCGTCGTCGATCCTACCCGCCGGATTCGGGACTAACCCGCACCCCTCACCGGTAGAACAAGTACGCCACCCCGATGGCCCCCACCAGCCCCACCGCGTCCGCGATCAGCCCGCAGGCCAGTGCGTGGCGCGTGCGCTTGATGTCCACGCTGCCGAAGTACACCGCCAGCACGTAGAAGGTGGTTTCCGTCGAGCCCTGGATGATCGAGGCCAGCCGGCCCTGGAACGAATCGACACCGTAGGTGCGCAGCACGTCCACCATCAGGCCACGCGCGCCGCTGCCCGAGAGCGTCTTCATCAGGCCCACGGGCAGCGCCGGCACGAAGGCGGTGTCCAGGCCCAGCGCCGCCACGCCGCGGCCGATGAGGTTGACCAGCGCATCCATCCCGCCGGTGCTGCGGAACATCGAGATCGCCACCAGGATCGCGATCAGGTACGGAATGATCCGCACCGCCACATCGAAACCCTCCTTGGCCCCTTCGACGAAGGTTTCGTACACATTGATGCGCCGCCAGGCCCCGACTGCCACGAACAGCGCGATCACGCTCACCACCGCACCGCTGCCCAGCAAGCCCACCAGCTCGGCCATGCGCGCCGGCGGGTAGCTGCTGAGCCAGGCGTACAGCCCGCCGGTGAAGCCGACGAAGCCGGCGAAGAAGATGAGCACCGGCGCGCACAGCAAATTGATGCGCTGCCACGCCGCCACCGCCAGCAGCCCGGCGGTGAAGGAGATGAAGGTGGCGATGAGCGTAGGCAGGAAGATGTCCGCGCCGTTGAAGCCGGTGAGCCCCTGCTCGATGGCAATGGACTGGCGCAGCGCGATGACCGAGGTGGGGATCAGCGTGATGCCCGCGGTGTTGAGCACCAGGAAGGTCACCATGGCGTTGCTCGCGGTGTCCTTGCGCGGGTTGATCTCCTGCAGCTCGCGCATGGCCTTCAGGCCCAGCGGCGTGGCCGCGTTGTCCAGGCCCAGCATGTTGGCGCTGAGGTTCATGACGATGCTGCCGCCGGCCGGGTGGCCGCGCGGGATGTCGGGAAACAGCCGCTCGAAGAACGGCGCCAGCGCGCGCGCGAAGAGCCGGATCAGCCCGGCCTGCTCGCCGATGCGCATCACGCCCAGCCACAGGCTCATGATGCCCACCAGGCCCAGCGAGATGTCGAAGCCGAGCCGGGCGGTGTCGAAGATGCCGGCCATGACGCGGCCGAACACGCCCGTGTCGCCGAGCAGCAGCTGCACCAGCGCCGCGAGAAAGCCGATGAGGACGAAGGCAACCCAGACGTGGTTCAGGATCATCGGCGGCGCGCGCGGCAGGCGGGAGACGAAAGGCGGCGCAGCATAAGCGACGCCCCGCGCCCTCCCCGGCGCGCACGCCCGGGCGGGCGCTTCAGGCGCCGCGCCGGCGCCCCCGTGCGGCCGCCCCGGCCACCACGCCCAGTCCGCACAGCAGCAGCGCCAGCGTGGCGGGCTCGGGCACCGGCGCCAGCGCGCCAGGCATGAGCCCCGGGGACACCTGCCCCGTGGCGAGGACCTGGATGCCCAGGACGCCGTTGCCGACGCTGCTGCCGGCGTTTTCAAACGTGAAGCTCACGCTCTGGCGCAAGCGCCGGTGCCTCTCGGCGCCGCCCGCCAGCTCCACGCCGTATTCGCGCCGCTCGCTCCAGCCAGGCTGGGTGCTGTACGTCAGGTGCACGCTGGCCTGCGCGGTCTGCACGAAGCTGGCCGAATCCGCCACGGTCCGGCGTACGTCCGTGGTCACGACCCCGGAGAACACGACCCGGGTGAAGGGCGTGACCTCGAACAGGCCGTCGCCATAGCTCTCGAAGCTCGGCTGCAGCAAGGCGCCGAAGCCGCGCTCCACGTCTTCCGCGGCCCGGCTCCGCAGGAAGCCGCTCGCGACCGCGCTGAAACGGCCCGGCCCCGCGCCGAAGACGCCGCCCATCCGCGCCTCGGCATGGAGCCCGGGCAGGTCGCTCCGCAACACCATGGGCGCGAAGTTGGACAGGCCGTTGGAACGACTTTCGAATTCCTCGCGCGAGCCTTCGGTCAGACCCACGCTGGCCGACGAATCCCCGCCCCGCACGAAACGCAGCGCCGGCGCCATGCCGTCGCGCGGCCGCAAATCGACCAGCCGGTAGCCGAAATTGTCCAGGCGTGCCCGGGCCGATATGTCGGCATGCGCGCTGGGCCAGGCCGCCGCCATGACGAGCGCGGCCAGCAGTGGCAGCGGAAATCCGGTTTTCATGGCGGCTCTCCCGCGGGCCGAATGATTCAGGGCGGTTTTCATGCCGAGCCCCGCCGCCGCGCGCCGGCCACGCCCGCCAGCAGGCCCAGGCCGCCCAGCATCAGCCAGTTCGTCCCGGGCTCGGGCACGGGAAACAAGCTCTCGCCCTGGAGATCGAACCGGGTTTCCAGGGTGAATTGCCGCGACTGCGCGCCGGCATTGGCAAAACCCAATCCGAAATCCTGCATCCCGCTGCGGCGGTCCACCTGGCCCGGGGTCAGGTAATGGCCGAAGAACGCCTGTTCCACCGTCTCCCCCGCCTCGTCCGTGAGCAGCATGCGGCCCTCGGCATCGGCGACCTCCACCCGCGCCCCGCGCCGCCCCAGGGTCTGGGCCAGGTCCACCAGCAGCGTCCCGCTCCACACCACCTCGGTAAAGGGCGTCACCGTGAACGCCACCCTGTAGGCCGGCGTGCCGGTCAAGGTCGCGCGGCTGCTCAAGACCCGGCTGGCGCGGGTGTTCCGCGCCACGCCCTGCGCGTGGATCTCCAGGCTGTGGCTGGCCAGGGCGCCGGAAATGCCGAAAGCCGCCTCGGCGTACGGAAAATCCACCTCGCGGAACAGGCTGCCGCCATCGTCAAATTGCCCGCCCTTGTGGACATATGAACCCTGCGCACTGCAATAGGGCGGCATGCATGAATCGCTGCCGACATCCGCGCGCAGATTGTAAAAATTGGGACCCAGGGCCAGCGCCGGCGCAATGCCGTCGTCCGGGCGCAGGTCGATCAGGCGGTAGCCGAAATCCTTCAATCGCACGTCGAACGTCGCATCGGCGCGGGCCATATTCGCGGATGCCGCCGCAACGGCACCCAGCGCCATGATATCCATCGGCACTGCATTTCAGCACTCCTGCTGACACCGACGACCCATCGGCCCGGGAATATTAAATACCGAAGAACCCGGCGCCGAAAACCATGAACCCGTTACGGCCCCGATTGGGGGCTGAAAAAATCCATGGCCCCGCTTGTTTCAAATTGGACATGGCATTGGTGCCGGTTTTGTCGCCGGGATCGGCACGGGCCGGCCGGCGCGTCAGTCCTGACGGGCTCCGCCCTGCTCCTCGCCCGGCACCCGCACCGGCGTGTCGAGCGCGTCGCGCACGTACAGCCGCGCCACGGCCACGGCCAGCAGCACCGTCAGCGGTGCGGCCAGCACCAGCCCCAGCGGGCCCAGCACCAGGCCGAGCGCCACCACGGCGAACAGCACCAGCGCCGGCGGCAACTCCAGCATGCGCTTGGCCACCAGCGGCGTGATGACGTTGCCTTCGAGCTGCTGCACCACCACGTACACCGCCAGCGCGTACAGGCCCATCTCCGGGCCCAGCGACAGGCCCAGCAGCACGCCGGGCACGGCCGCCACGATCGGGCCGACGTAGGGCACGAACTCGGCCAGCCCGGCGATCAGCCCCAGCGCCAGCGGCGCGGGCATGCCCACCGCCCACAGCCCCAGCCCGGTGAGCAGGCCGACCGCGGCCATGATCGCCAGCTGTCCCATCAGCCACAGCCGCAGCGCCTGGCCGCCGTCATCGAGCACGGCCTCGACCTCCGCGCGCGCGGCGCGCGGGAACAGCTTCAGCAGGCCGCGCCGGTACAGGCCCGGGTCGGCCGCCATGTACACCGCGCCGCAGGCCACCAGCACCAGCCCCACCAGCACGCCGGCGGTGGCGGCCGTGAACTGCGTGACGCGCTGCAGCAGCGGGCCCAGCACCGGCCCGGCGTCCTGCAGCCCGGACAGCAGCATCGCCCCGACCTCGCTGTGCTGCAGCAGCCCGCGCAGGTCGCTCCAGGCGCCCGGCAACTGGTCGATAAGCTGCGTGAGCTGCGCTGCGGCTTCCGCGCCGAACAGCGCCAGCGCCCCGGACAGCAGCGCCAGCACCAGCAGCACCGACAGTCCCAGCGCCACCTTGGGCGACACCCCGGCGCGGCGGGCGATCGGCTCGGCCAGCGCGCGCAGCAGGATCGCCCCCAGCACCGAGGCGAAGGCCAGCAGCAGCACGTCCAGCACGCGCCACAGGAACAGCGCCAGCGCGCCCAGCGCCAGCACCACGAGCACGCGCAGGGTGAAGCTGCGCAGGGCGGGCGGCGGGGCGTCGGGCATGTCGGGCAAGGGGGTGGGAATGCGGTGGAAGGCGGCCGGGACGGCTGGCCGGTCATGGCAAGTTCCCGTCCCGGCATGGCCCCGCTTTCAGGCGGTACCCCGGGCCGCCGCGCCGTCCCGATCCAGCCGCAATCCGTGCGCTTGCTGGGAACGGCGGTTGCCGCAGCCGGGCCGGGACGGCGGCCGGGCCGGCTCGCGGTTCGGCAGGCACCGTCCTGCACGCACCGCCCGGGGAGCACCGCCATGACCAAGTTCCGAGAAGCCGCCTTGCAGGCGATACGGCAATCCGCGCGTCCGCTCACCGGCCCGCACGCCCTGGACGGCCTGCTCGACCTGGCCGGCGACGCGCGCGTCGTGGTGCTGGGCGCGGCCGCGCCCGGCTCGCGCGAAGGCCAGCAACTGCGCGCCGAGATCACGCGGCGGCTGGTCACGGAGCGCGGCTTCGACGCCGTCGCCGTGGACGCCGATGCCGGCGCGGCGCTGCGCGTGCACCGCTGGCTGCACGGCCGCTCGCCCGACGCCTCGGCGGCGCAGGCACTCGGCGGATTCGGCCGTTTCCCGGGCTGGACCTGGCGCAATGCCGAAACCATGGCGCTGCTGCAGGCGCTGCGCGCCTGGAACGAGGCACAGGGTGCCGGCGCGGCGCGGCCCGCGGGCTTCTTCGGGCTCGACTTCCATGATGCGGGCGAGGCCCGGCACGCGCTGCTGCGCCACCTGGACGAGGCCGACCCGGCCGCCGCGCGGCGCGCCCGCGAGCGCTTCGCCTGCCAGGACGACTTCACCCACCACGTGGCCGCGCCCGGCCACGCCGTGGCTTTTGGCCTGGAAGCCGGCGCCGAAGGCGAGCTCCTGGCGCTGCTGGCCAACCGGGCGCGCCATGCCGGGCAGCGCCTGGCACGCCAGGGTTCGGCCGGCGCCGACGTGCCCGACGAGCGCTTCTTCGCCGCGCGGCAGGCGCTGGCGCTGCGGGACGGCGAGGCGCACTGGCGCGGCCTGCTCGCCGGCCGCGCCGACAGCTGGAACGTGCGCACCCGGCACCTGGCCGGCACGCTGCAGGCGTTGCGCGAGCACCTGGCGGTGCAGCACGGGCGAGCGGCGCGCATCGTGGTGTGGACGCACAACGCGCAGGCCGGCGACGCCCGCGCCACCGACCGGGCCGCGCACGGCCAGCTCAGCCTCGGGCAGCTGCTGCGTGACGGGCAGGCCGATGCGGATTCAACCTTCCTGCTGGGCATCACCGCGCACGAGGGCCTGCTGGCCGCCGCGCCCGACTGGGACGCGCCGGCGCTGCCCATGGTGCTGCAGCCCTCGCGCATCGACAGCGTCGAGCGGCTGCTGCACGAGAGCGGCCTCGGGCACTTCGTGCTGCCGCTGACGCGCGGCGCCCCGGCGGCCCTGCGCCAGGCACTGCAGCCGCCGCGACTGGAGCGCGGCATCGGTGCCGTCTACCGGCCCGGCACCGAGCGCTGGAGCCACTATTTCCACGCCTGCCTGCCGGCGCAGTTCGACGCCGTGGCGCACCTGGACCGGTGCGAGGCGCTGCAGGCCCTGACCGGAGTTCCGACATGAAGAAGAGAGCGACCCCGCCTGCCGCCACCGTCCCGGACTCGCCGCTGGAGCAGCCCGAGCGGCTGCCGCCCACGCCGCAGCCGCCCGTGCCCAGGACGGCGCGCTAGCGCGGGCCGGGGCCGGGGCCGGGGCCGGGGCGGGGGCCGAGGCCGGGGTCTCCAGCCTCGGCCCGCTCCAGGGATCGGGTCACCGGGTCAGCGGGGCCTCAGTGCAGCGCCGCGCCGTCCCGCTCGTGCCCCGGCGCCTGCTGCGGGCGCCAGGGGTCGGCCGGCGCGCCGAGTTCGGCCATGTGGGCGCCCTGCCCCGGCGGCTCTTCCTGCGCGGGCCGGTGCGTGAGGCGGGCCATCGCCTGGCCCAGGTGCGAAACCCGGTCGCGCGCCTGGGCCAGGCGCTGCCGGCCTTGCTGCGGGTTGAGCCAGTACATGGCAGCCGCCCCCAGTGCGGCCACGGCCGCGACGGACAGCAGCGCGGTGCCGAGGCCCGGGCCGTGCCTGTCCCGGGGGAGTCCGGATTCCAGGTCGCGCCGCACGCCGTGCAGGCGGGCCGACAGGCGCTCGCGGCCCGCGAGGGCCAGCTCGCGCACCTGCCGCAGCCCTTGCGAGCCCTTCTCCCGGCCCTCGTCGGCCGCGTCATGCGCCAGCGCCCGGGCGCGGTGCAGGAGGCTGCGGCCGGCGTCCTGGAGTTGGGCGGCGGCTGCATCGGCCTGGGCGGCGGCCTCGCGGCCGGCGCGCTCCATGGCGTCCATCGTCTCGCCGGCCGCCGCGGCGAAGCGGCGCTTGAGCAGCGCGCGGCGGTGGCGGCCCTGTTCCGGGTCCGACAGGTAGACGGCGGCCGCGCCCAGAGTGAGCGCGCCCACGGCGGTCAGGAAATTGTTCATGAGCCTCTCCTTGTGCGGGCCGCAGCCGGCGCGGCCCTGCCCGGGAGCCTGCAACCGATGTTCCCGCACGGCCCCGGCGCCGTCCCGGGTGCCGCCGCGGGCCGGCGCTAGGGACGGTGGCCCGGGTCGCGGTCCGGTGCGCCGGGGCTGCCCGGTTCGCCGGGCCCGGCCGCGCGGCCGGCGCGCCAGCGCGTGAACCGGTCGGCGAAGTCGTCGCCCTCGCTGCCGCCCTGCTCGCGCCAGGCGCGGTAGTCCTCGTCCAGCGCGCGCAGCTGCGCCTCGCGCCAGCGCAGGTAGTCCGGTTCGAAGGCGTGTTCCTGCGCCGCGCCGTGGGCGGCCGGCGCCGGTGCCGCGTGCGGGTCCGCGCCGGCGGCACCCGACTGCACGGCCGCGCCCGCCGGCCGGCCCCAGGGCACGCCGCGCTTGTCCTCGGCCCCGGCCGGCTGCACCGGCGCCTCGGCGGGCAGCGCGCCGGGCAAGGGCATGGAATCGTGCTGCGAGTTCATGGCGTCACTCCTTGGAGGTTTGTCGGGTCGGCCCCGGGCCGCTCCGGGCGGCGTCCGGGGCCGGCCCGCGCCGGGCAAGCCCCGTGCCCCGCTGGAGCGGCGGGAGGAAAACCGCCCTGGCGCGGTGTCGCCGCCTTTGCGCGCGGGTGTTGCAATCACCCTCATGTGGGAAGCCGACATGCTGTGGGAGCTGGCGCTGGGCGCGCTGGTGGTGGTGCTGGGCATCGTGATCTGGTCCATCAAGCGCCACCGCGACCCCGAGCTGGCCATGGCGCACGAGTGCAACGAGCCGCTGCACGAGCTGCTGCCCTCGGTGAGCGGGCTCACGCACGCCGCGCTGGTCGAGGGCAACGCGGTCGAGCTGCTGGAGAACGGCGACTTCTTCGACGCGCTGTTCGAGGAGATCGGCGCGGCGCGGCTGTCGGTGCACTTCGAGACCTTCCTGTGGAAGGAGGGCCGCCTGGGCGCGCGGCTGGCCGCGGCGCTGGCCGAGCGGGCGCGCGCCGGCGTGCAGGTGCGCGTGCTGCTGGACGCGCGCGGCTGCAGCGGGATGGGCGAGGCGGCCGACCGGCTCATGGCCGCGGCCGGCTGCCGCATCGTGCGCTACCACGCGCCGCGGCTGCGCAACCTGGGCATGCTCAACCGGCGCGACCACCGCAAGGCCTGCATCGCCGACGGGCGCGTGGCGCTGGTGGGCGGGCACTGCATCGTGGACCACTGGCTCTACGAGGGCATGAAGGGCGGCCCGCCCTTCCGCGACATCGGGCTGCGCCTGCGCGGGCCGGGCGTGCACGCGGTGCAGTCGGCCTTCAGCGAGAACTGGGTGGCCGAGTGCGGCGAGCTGTTCGTGGGCGAGGACGTGTTCCCGCGGCTGGCGCCCGCGGGCGACGTGATGCTGCACGTGGCGCGCGCCAAGCCCGAGCGCGCGGCGCCGGCGGTGAAGATCCTGCACCACCTGGTGCTGTGCATGGCGCGCGAGCGGCTGTGGATCCAGAACCCCTACTTCCTGCCGCAGAAGAAGGCCGTGCACGCGCTGGCCGCGGCCGTGAAGCGCGGCGTGGACGTGCGCGTGATGGTCCCTTCCGCCCAGGCCTCGGACATGCCCGTGGTGCAGCACGCCGCGCACCACAACTTCGAGGCGCTGCTGGCCGCGGGCGTGCGCATCTTTGAGTACCCGCACACGCTGCTGCACCAGAAGGTCATGACCATGGACGGCCGCTGGTGCGCCATCGGCTCCAGCAACTTCGACGACCGCTCCTTCGAGATCAACGACGAGATCACGCTGGGCCTGCTCGACGCCGGCCTGGCGCGGCGGCTGGAGGCGATCTTCGAGCGTGACATGCGCGAGTGCCAGGAACTCGACCTGGCCACCTGGCGCCAGCGCGGCCCCGGGCACCGGCTGCTCGACGCCGCGGCCAACCTGCTGCGCGAGCAGCTCTAGCCGCGCCCCGACACGGCCCCGGCGCACGGAAGCCGGCGCGGCTCGGCTTAAGCTGGCGCCGATCCCGCCGCCGTCGCGCGGGACCCCTTCCGCCGACACCGTGCCCTTCACCGTCCCGACGCTGCCGCCCCTGACCAAGCGCCTGCTGCCGCTGCTGCTGCTGGTGCTTGCGCTGACGCTGGCCGGCGTGCTGTGGGTGCTGCACGAGCAGCGGCGCACCCAGGCGGTGCGGCTGGACGCGCTGGCCGACGCCAAGGCGCAGCAGGTGGCCGAGTGGGTGCGCGAGCGCCGCGGCGGGCTGCGCTTCCTGGGCGGCAGCCCGTTCCAGGGCGAGCTCTACCGGCGCGGCTACGAGCGCGGCGACGCCGGCGCGCGCGCGGTGATGGCGGCGCGGCTGGCGGAGTGGCGCCGCGGCGCCAACGTCGATGAGCTGCTGCTGCTCGATGCGCACGGCGCCGTGCTGTGGTCCTCCGATCCCGGCGCGGTGCCCCCCGCGGCGCTGCCCGAAGGGCTGACGGCCGAGGGCGCGATGCGCGGCCCGCACCCGGTCGGCGAGCGCGTGGCGGTGGAGTTCCTGGTGCCGCTGGCCGGCGTGCCGCGCGCGCAGGCGCCGGTGCTGCTCAGCCGCGTCTGGGCCGAGCGCTTCCTGGTGCCGGTGCTGGCGAGCTGGCCCGCCGACTCGCCCGGCGGCGAGACGCGCATGGCGTGGCGCGTGGACGGCGGCGACGGCGACGGCGCGGGTGCCATCCGCATCCTGCGCGCCGTGCGCGACGGGCCGGCGGCCCGCGCCGCGCTGCTGGCGGCCACGCCCGAGTCGCCGGCGGCGCGCGTGGTCGAGGGCCGCGAGCCGCCGGGCCAGGCCTTCGACGGCACCGACCCGCTGGGCCGCGACTACCTCGTCACCGGGCGCCCGGTGGCGGGCACGCCGTGGTGGCTGCTCACCGGCGTGCCGCAGGCCGAGATCCGGCAGAACGCGGTGCTGCCGGCGGTGGCCGTGTCCTTCGCCGGGGCCATGGCGCTGCTGGCCACCGGGGCGCTGGGCCGGCTCGAATCCAAGCGCCGCGAGCTCGCCACGCTGGAGCGGCTGCGCCTGAGCGAGCAGCGCCTGGCGCTGGCGGTCGAGGGCGCCGGGCTGGGGTTGTGGGACTGGGACCTGCGCACCGGCGCGCTGGCCTTCAACGAGCACTGGCCGCGCATGCTCGGCCGCGAGCCGGCGTCGATGGAGCCGCGCTACGGCACCTGGGAGTCGCTGGTGCATCCCGACGACCTGGAGGCGGCGCGCGCGGCCTTCCAGCGCCACCTGCGCGGCCAGGCGCCGCTCTTCGCCATCGAGTACCGGCAGCGCCACCGCGACGGGCACTGGGTCTGGCTGCTGACGCTGGGCCGGGTCGTCGAGCGCGCCAGCGACGGCCGCGCGCGCCGCGCCGTGGGCGTGTTCCTCGACATCTCCGAGCGCCGCCGCATCGAGGATGAGCTGGCGCAGTACCGCCAGCGGCTGGAGACGATGGTGGCGCAGCGCACCGCGCAGCTGGCCGAGGCGCGCGAGCGCGCCGAGGCCGCCAACGAGGCCAAGAGCCGCTTCCTGGCCAACATGAGCCATGAGATCCGCACCCCGCTCAACGCCGTCATCGGCCTGAGCCAGCTGCTGTCGGGCATGGCGCTGCCGGACAAGGCGCGCGGCTTCGTCGGTCACATCGCGCTGGCCGGCGAGCAGCTGCTGGCGCTGACCAACGACGTGCTCGACCTCTCGCGCATCGAGTCCGGCGAGCTGCACCTGGAGGCCGTGCCCTTCGAGCCGGCGGCGCTGCTGGAAACGGTGCGCGCCATCGTCCAGGCCCAGGCCGCCGCCAAGGGCCTCACGCTTCACTTCGAGGCCGACCCCGAGCTGCCGCGCGAGCTCGTGGGCGACCCCCTGCGGCTGCGCCAGGTGCTCATCAACCTGCTGGGCAACGCCGTGAAGTTCACGCCGCAGGGCAGCGTCACGCTGCGCGTGGGCGTGCCGCGCCGCGACGCCACGGGCTGCCTGCTCTGCTTCGACGTGATCGACACCGGCATCGGCATCGCGCCGGAGGCGCAGGAGCGCATCTTCGAGGCCTTCACGCAGGCCGACGGCTCGACCACGCGGCGCTTCGGCGGCACGGGGCTGGGCCTGTCCATCGTGCGCCGGCTGGTGCACATGATGGACGGCGAGCTTGTCCTCGACAGCGCGCCGGGCCGGGGCAGCACCTTCAGCGTCCGGCTTCGGCTGCGCACCCCGCTGGTGCCCGGTTAGCCGGAAGCCGGCGCAGGCACCGGCGCCGCGCGCAGCTTTCCTGGCCGTACGTGCAAGGCCGCGCTGTCCATGACAAAACTCCCATGACAAAACCGTGGCCGCCGGAGGTTTTGCCGCTTCCGCAAGCCCCGGTGCGCGGGTAGGCTGCGCGAACGGGTGGTTACGCCCGCGCCGGGGTCCATCCGAGATGCCTTCCAACACCTGCCGCCGCCCATGAGCCCACTGTCCTTCTCGCCGTTGTCGCGGCCCGATGCCCCGCCGCTGCCGGAGCGCGGCGCCGAGGTGCCGGGCTCGGCCGGCTCGGCGGCGCAGGACCTGGCGCGCAGCGAGGCGTGGTGGCGCGGCACGGTCGAGCATGCCGCGGTGGGCATCGCGCACGTGGCGCCGGACGGGCGCTTCCTGGCCGTCAACGACCGCTTCTGCGCCATCACCGGCTGGTCGCGCGAGCAACTGCTGGCCGCCGGGTTCCAGCACATCACGCACCCGCAAGACATCGCCGGCGACGAGGCCAACGTGACGGCGCTGCTGCGCGGCGACGTGAGCCACTACACGATGGACAAGCGCTACGTCAGCCCGGACGGCGCGCCGGTGTGGGTGTCGCTCACCGTCGGGCTGGTGCGCCGCGCGGACGGCACGCCCGACCACTTCGTCTCCGTCATCCAGGACGTCGCCGAGCGCAAGCGCGCCGAGGAGGCGCTGCATGCCAGCGAGGAATTCAACCGCCGGGTGCTGGAGGGCTCGCCCGACTGCATCAAGGTGCTGAGCCTGGACGCGCGCCTGGAGTTCTTCAGCGTCGGCGGCCTGTGCGCCATGGAAGTGGACGACTTCGAGCGCCAGTTGCGCGGCGCACCCTGGCTGCCCTTCTGGCAGGCCGAGGACCGGCCGGCGGTGGAGGCGGCCATCGCCGTGGCCAAGGCCGGCGGCTTCGGCCGCTTCCAGGCCTTCTGCCCGACCGCCAAGGGCACGCCGAAGTGGTGGGACGTGTCGGTGAGCGCGCTGCTGGATGCGCAGGGCCGGCCGGAGAAGCTGCTGGCCATCTCGCGCGACATTACCGGGCTCAAGGCCGCCGAGGAGCGGCTGGCGCGACTCAATGCCGAGCTGGAGGCGCAGGTGCGCGCGCGCACCGCCGAGCTGGAGCAGCGCTCGCGCGAGCTGCAGGCGGCCAAGGACGCCGCCGAGGCCGCCAGCCAGGCCAAGAGCACCTTCCTGGCGCACATGAGCCACGAGCTGCGCACGCCGCTCAATGCCGTCATCGGCCTGAGCGACCTGCTGCGGCGCATGGCGCTGCCCGAGCGCGCGGCCGGCTACGTCGGCCACATCCAGGAGGCGGGCGACCAGCTGCTGGCGGTCATCTCCGACGTGCTCGACCTCTCGCGCATCGAGTCCGGGCAGCTGCGGCTGGAGCAGCTGCCCTTCGAGCCGCGGCCGCTGCTGGAGACGGTGTGCGCGCTGCTGCGCCCGCAGGCCGAAGCCAAGGGGCTGGCGCTGCGGCTGGACCTGCCGGCGAAGCTGCCCGAGGAGCTCGAAGGCGACCCGCTGCGGCTCAAGCAGGTGCTCATCAACCTGGTGGGCAACGCCGTGAAGTTCACCGCGCACGGCCACGTGGCGGTGCGCGCGCGGGTGCTGAAGCAGGACGCGGCGCAGTGCCGGCTGCGCGTGGACGTGATCGACACCGGCATCGGCATCGCGCCGGCCCTGCAGCCGCGCATCTTCGAGCCCTTCACGCAGGCCGACAGCTCGACCACGCGGCGCTTCGGCGGCACGGGGCTCGGGCTGTCGATCGTGCGCCGGCTGGTGACGATGATGGACGGGCAGGTGGAGCTCAGCAGCACGCCCGGACGCGGCAGCACGTTCAGCATCGTCCTGAACCTGCGGCTGCCCGCCGGCCACTGAAGGCGCGTCCCCGCGAGCGCCGCGCGTGCCGTGCATAGGTCACGGCAAGTGTGGCGACAGGGTGAACTGGCAGGCTTTGAGGCGGCAATTGCGGCGTTGGCGGCGCATTGGGCGCGCGACCATGCCGGTTGAACCATGCCCAGCGCTGCCCGAGACCATTCCATGCTGACCCTGAAGGACGCCCATTCACCCGCGCCACTGCCGGCGCACGCCGACGAGGAAGCCGCGCTGCTGGAGCGATGCCGCCAGGAATCGCTGGCGCTGCTGCGCCGCAACTGCACCGCCGGCGGCGTGCTGGCGGCCACGCCCGGCGCGATGGCCGAGTCGCGCAGCTACACGCGCGTGTTCGGGCGCGACGCCGCCATCTGCGTGCTGGCCATGGCCGGCAGCGGCGACGCCGAACTCGAAGCCGGTGCCGTGGCCAGCCTGGATGCGCTGGCGCGCGGGCAGGCTGGCAACGGGCAGATCCCGAAGTACGTGGACCCGGCCGGCACCGAGGCCGACTTCTGGTATCTCGGCTGCATCGACGCCACGCTGTGGTGGCTGATCGCGGTGGACCACGTGCGCCGCCATGGCCGCGACCCGGCGCTGAAGGCGCGCTGGCAGCCGCAGGTCGAGAAGGCGATCGCCTGGCTGCAGGCGCAGGAGCACCAGCACTTCTTCCTGCTGCAGCAGAACGAGGCCAGCGACTGGGCGGACATCATGCCGCGCTCGGGCTACGTGCTCTATACGAACGCGCTGTGGTTCCGCGTCAAGTCGCTGTACGAGCTGCCGCAGTGGGAGGAGACCCGCTGCCACTTCAACGACCTCTTCAATCCCTTCGACCGCCGGCTGCCCGCGTACCGGCGCAGCCGGCTCATGGGCCACTACGCGCGCCGCGGCAAGGAGAACCCGGGGCTGTACCTGAGCTTCGTGAACCTGTCGTTCACGGGCGACGAAGGGGACGTGTTCGGCAACGTGCTGGCGGTGCTGTACGGGCTGGCCGGCGACTCGATGGCGCAGCAGGTGCTCAAGACGCTGCAGGCCGGCGGCGCCGGCACGCCGTACCCGGGCCGTGCGGTGCTGCGGCCCATTCCCCAGGACCACGCGCTGTGGCGCCCCTACATGGGACGGCACCAGCAGAACCACCCGCACCAGTACCACAACGGCGGCATCTGGCCCTTCATCGGCGGCTTCTACGTGAAGGCGCTGGCACTGATGGGGCAGCGCGAGCTGGCGCGGCGCGAGCTGGTCAAGCTGGCGCAGGCCAACGCGGCGGCCGACTGGCGCTTCACGGAGTGGTTCCACGGGCGCTCCCTGAAACCCTGCGGAATGGCGGGGCAGAGCTGGAACGCGGCGGCGTTCCTGACGGCACTGGAGGCAGTGGAGGGGGGGAGGTTCTGCATGTGACACCGACTCGTTCTAGCCGGTGAAACAGCAAGCGGCTGACCGGAGCCGGTAGGAGTTGTTCACCGTGCTTCGCACGTCCCACGACCTGGGAAACGGCGAGCCAGTTTCTTCCTAGGCCCGCTTGCGGGCCGAACCCGCCACGGTGGCCACGAATTCGGCCGGCAAGCGGGCTTCCTACAAACGCTTGCGCGAACAATCATTTAGCCAGCGAGCTGGATTTGGAATGAACCGTCCGGCTTGCCCGCTGCGGCAGTGGAGTACAACCACTGTCATTTCCCTACCGGAGCGGCCATGCACACCACGCGAATCTTCATGGACGGTGACTCCCAAGCGGTTTTAATTCCTGCCGATCTGGCTTACGGGCGGACGGATATGGAACTTGAAATAGAACGGATTGGCGACGAGATTCGCATCCGGCCTGCTCGCCGCTCGCTGTCCGGCGTGCTGAATAAATTCGCCAGTTTCTCGCCGGACTTCATGGCCGAAGGCCGCGGCGACCAGGAACAGGCTGACAGGGATGCGCTGTGATGGCGCTTGCAAAGATAATGCCAAAATCGCCAAGGCTGAGGGTGCGATGGGTAACGGATTTATCCGCTGGACAAATTCTTTCCCGTTCGCCCTGAGGTATCGAAGGGTGAACGGCCCGCACGGTGTGCGGGCTTTCGAGCCTGTCTGATTCGGCCTTCGATACTTCAGTGCGAACGGAGTGGCATTCGAAGATCAAATGCGATGCGTATGACCCATGTATTGTCGAAGACGAAATATGTGCTTCCGAATTGAAAAAATTTTGCGCCATAGCAATTACCAATCCAACGGCAAACAGCACGCCGTACTCCACAACGAATCCACGCCGAGGCCGGCACCGAAGTGCGCTGCCGCACCACGCCGCCGCGCTTCGACGGCTCGACGCGCTCCGGCGAGTTCCTGGCGCCCCTGGCCTCCAGCCCTCGACAACCGCGGCGACGTGGTGGGCTACTTGCAGCCACGGTGGGGCAAGTCCCGCCTGGTGCAGACCGCCTGCCTGTACTCCGGCGGCCAATAGCGGCACCTGCGCGCCTGACCGCCCCGCCCCTCACCGCGCCGGCGCCGCCAGCCCCTCCAGCCTGCGCCGCGGCCTGAACCGCGCGGCGGAACCAGGCGATGGCGGTGCCGCCGGACGGGTCCTGCTCGGTCGTGGCGATGATCAGGCGTGGTCGGCGCCGCGGTAGCTGGCGTCCAGCACGTCCTTGAGCGCGCCAGGCCTCGGTGGCGCGGTCCAGGTACAGCTCGACCAGCACCAAGCCGCTGACCGTGGGCGGCGCCAGCGCCCGCCGCCGTTGACCCGGCACCGTAGCGCCGTCAACTGCTGGTTTGGGGCGTGGCGCCGGGCCTCACGCCGCCAGCCGCACCCGCTGCGCCGACGGGGTGGCGGTGGCGCCAGCGGTGGCCGCCGCCTCCCGCTCCAGCAGCGCCTCGAACTCCTCCACCGCCATCGCCTTGCCGAACAGCCAGCCCTGGAACAGCCGGCAGCCGTTGGCCTGCAGGAACTCCAGCTGCGCCTCGGTCTCGATGCCCTCGGCCACCACCTCCAGGCCCAGCTCGTGGCCCAGCGCGATCACGGCGCGCGCGATCGTGGCGTCGTTGGCGTCGCTGAGCACGTCGCGCACGAAGGAGCGGTCGATCTTGAGCTCGCGCAGCGGCATGCGCTTGAGGTAGGCCAGCGACGAGTAGCCGGTGCCGAAGTCGTCGAGCGCGAAGGCGATGCCGGCGCGGCGCAGCGCCTCCATCTTGGCCACCACGTCGGCCACGTCGTCCACGAACAGGCTCTCCGTGATCTCCAGCGTGAGGCGCGCCGGGTCGGCGCCGGTCTCGCGCAGCACGCGCAGCACCTGCGCCACGAAGTCGGCCTGGCGGAACTCGCGCGGGCTGACGTTGACGGCCAGGCCCAGGTGCGCGCGGCGCGCGTCGGCGCTCCACGCCACCAGCTGCGCGCAGGCCTGGCGCAGCACCGCCTCGCCCAGCGGCAGGATCAGCCCCGTCTCCTCGGCCAGCGTGATGAACTCCTGCGGCGGCACCGCCCCGTGCCCCGGGCGCTGCCAGCGCACCAGCGCCTCGGCGCCGACGATGCGCCCGCAGCCATCGACCTTGGGCTGCAGGTGGATGCGGAACTGCGCGTCGGCCAGCGCCTGGCGCAGGCTGTGCTCCAGCGCCGTGCGCGCCAGCAGCCGTGCCTGCATCGCCGGCTCGAAGAAGCGCAGCGTGTTGCGCCCGGCCTCCTTGGCCTGGTAGAGGGCGATGTCGGCCTGCTTCATCAGCTCCTCCAGGCTGCACGGCGCCTCCGCCCCGCCGCCGCTGCTGCCGCCGCCGCCGTGCACCGCGACGCCGATGCTCGCCGAGCAGCGGTAGGCCGAGTCGGCCAGCAGCGCGTAGTCCGCGGCCAGCGCGCGCAGCAGCCGCGTGCCCAGCGCCTGGGCCTGGGCCGCGGCGGCGTCGCGGTCGGCGTCCAGGCCCTGCAGCAGCACCACGAACTCGTCGCCGCCCAGCCGCGCCACGGTGTCGCCCACGCGCACGCCCGCCTTCAGCCGCTCGGCCACCTGGCGCAGCAGCGCGTCGCCGGCGTCGTGGCCCAGCGTGTCGTTGAGGGTCTTGAACTTGTCCAGGTCCAGGAACATCAGCGCCAGCGACTGGTGCCGGCGCGCGCTGTCGGGCATGGCCTGGCGCAGCCGGTCGATGAGCAGGCGGCGGTTGGGCAGCCCGGTGAGCGGGTCGTAGAAGGCCAGCTGCGCGATCTCGCCCTGCGCGGCCGCGCGCTGCTCCATGCCTTCGAGGAAGGCGTTGAACCACTGCGCCAGGTCGACGATGGGCTGCAGCGAGCGCGGCCGCGGCATGCGCCAGCCCGGCGCGATGCGCTCCAGCCGGAAGTCCCGGAAGCCCTGGGCGATCGCCGCGATCGGCTCGACGATGCGCATGGCGAACAGCCGCAGCAGCACCAGGATCACCGCCACCATCAGCACCAGCATCACGCCGGCGACGCGCCGCAGCTCGGCCATGGACGCCAGCAGCGTGTGCTGCGGCACGATGCTGACCACGACCCAGTCCTGGTCGGGAAGGGCCTCGTAGCTCAGCAGCACCTCCTCGCCGCCCAGCCGCTGCGTGAACGAGCCCGAAGGGCCGCGCAGCAGCGCGGCGAACTCCGGCGTCACGGCCTGGCCGATGCGCGCCGCGTCGGGATGGTGGATCAGGCGCCGCCGCTGGTCGAGCACCAGCAGCGACGCGCCCTCGCCCAGCGACACGCGGGAGAGCCGCTCGTGGAGGTCGACGGTGGAGATGCTGATCAGCAGCATCCCCACCGGCTCGGCGCGCGCCTGCCCGGGGCCCGCGCCCATGAGCATGTGCGAGGCGGCCAGCACCTTCTGCACGCCGGAGAACTTCTCGACGTTGTCCTCGACGCCGTGCCAGGTGACGAAGGCGCGCGAGCGCATGGTGCGCTCCAGCAGCTCGTCGCGCAGATCGGAGCGCTCGCGGCTCTGCGCCAGCGTGTCGCCCACGTGGTAGCGCGTGCCGTCCAGGCCGAAGACGTCGATGGCCACCAGCCCGCGCAGGTTGCGGTGGTGGCTCAGCAGGTAGCCGATGCGCGCGCGCGTGGCCAGCACGTCGTAGGTCGAGCCCGTGCCGGAGGCGCCGCCGAGCGTGGCCACCAGCTCCTCGCTCTGCGAGAGGTTGGCGGCCAGCGATTCGACCTGGTCGATGTGCAGCTGCAGCACGTCGCGCTGGTTGCGCAGCGTCTGCAGGCTGTGGCGCGAGGCCTGCTCCAGGATGGTCTTCTCCGCCGCGCGGTACGACACGGCGTAGTACAGCAGCAGCGGCAGCACGCTGATGAGCAGCAGCAGCGCGCTGAGCTGCAGCGCCAGCTGGCCCGGGCGGCGGTAGAGCGCGGCCAGGTGCTTCATCAACTGGCGCGGCTCCGCGGGCGGCGGCCGGGGCGGGGAAGCGGCGGCTTCACTGCAGCGCCCGCGCCGTCACGAGCCGGCTGTCGATGAGCTGCTGCGGCGGCACGCTGGCGCCGGCCAGCAGCGCCAGCGCCGTCTTCACGCCCAGGTAGCCCTGCTCGGCGGCCTGCTGGTCCACCGTCACGGCCAGCTGCCCGGCGCGCAGGGCCGGCAGCACCTCGGCCAGCGCGTCGAAGCCGCCGACCAACACGTCGCCGCGGCCGCTTTCCTGCAGGTACTTCAGCGCGCCGATGGCCATCATGTCGTTGGCGCACACCAGCACCGACACCCGCGGATGGCGCTTGAAGATGCGCGCCGCCACGGCGTGGGCCTCGTCGATCTTCCAGTTCGCCGACTCGCGCGCCACGATGCGGATGCGCGGGTTCGTGCCCAGGCCGCGCTCGGCGCCCAGCAGCCGCTGGCGCGCGTTGTCGGCGCCGCGGATGCCCTCGATGATCGCCGCCTCGGCCGGCTCCCCCGCCGGCACGCGAGCGGCCAGGTGGCGCGCCGCGGCGAAGGCGCCCTGCTCGTTGTCCACGCCCACGAAGGGCACGGGCCGCATGCCGGCGGCGGCCATGGCCTCGGCGTCGAGCCGGTTGTCGATGTTGACCACGGCGATGCCCGCGTCCTGCGCGCTCTTGAGCGCGGGCACCAGCCGCGCCGAGTCGCCCGGGGCGATGACGATGGCGCGCGCGCCGGCGCGCACGGCGTCGCCCACGAGCTGGATCTGCTGCTCGATCGAGGTTTCCTGCGTCGCGGTGCGCACCTGCAGCTCGACGCCGGCCTCCTGCTGCGCGCGGCGCGCGCCGCGCTCCATCTCCACGAAGAACGGGTTGGTCAGCGTCTTCATGATCAGCGCCACGCGCGTCTGCGCCGGCGCCGGGGGCGCGGCCTGCGACGCGGCGGGCTCGGCCGTGACGGCGCTCACCGCCGGGTGGCGCGGCGCGTCGCAGCCGGCCAGCAGCGCCAGCGCCCACACCCCGCCGGCCAGCCAGGCCCGGCGGCGGCGCAGCGCGCCGGACATCGGCGCAGGCGGTGCTTCGGAGCGGCGCAGGCGAAGGAACGGCATCGGCGGGTCTCCTGGTTGTCGGGCGGCGCGGCACGGCGTGCACGTCTTGTGGCGCCCTATCGGCCGCGGCCCGCGGCGCTTGATGCCGCTCAGGGGAAACAGGACACAGGAAATGCCCGCCAGCGTGCAGATTGCGCGCCGCGCGCCTCGTTCCGGTACCCGCCCGGGGCCGATGCGTCGATCCGGCAGGCCTGCGCGGGCGGGGTGATGGCCGGGGAAGCTGCGACCCAGGGCATCCCGACAGCCACGACGCTTCGCATCCCGATCCGTCATTCCGGCGAAAGCCGGAATCCACGCGCACCGCGGCGGCGGCACGGCTGACGCCGGGATCAGCGCTCGCCCATCGACTCCGACAGCGTCTTGGTCAGCGGCTTGGTCAGGTAGCGCCACACCGTGCTCTGGCCGGTGCGGATCTCGGCGCTGGCCGTCATGCCGGGCTGGATCTCGACGCGCTCGCCGGGCCGCGCCTGCAGCTGCGCCACCGAGGCGCGCACGTGCACGCGGTAGTAGGGCTGCTCCTGCTGGGGCTGGTTCTCGGTGAGCGTGTCGGCGCTGATGTACGTCACCTGGCCGTGCGCCACGCCGTAAACGGCGTAGTCGTAGGCATCGAACTTGACGGTGGCGGGCTGGCCCACGCGGACGAAGCCGATGTCCGCGGGCCTGACCTTGGCCTCGACGATGAGCTCGTCGCCCGTGGGCACGATCTGCAGCACCTCGTCGCCGGCGCGCACCACGGCGCCCACGGTGGTGTAGCGCACGTTCTTGACGATGCCGTCGGCCGGCGCCGTCAGCTCGGTGTAGCCGAGCTGGTCACGGCGCTGCGTGAGCACCTGCTCGACGCCGGCGAGGTCCTCCTGCGCCTTGGCCAGCTCCGTCTGCGCGTCCTGCAGGTACTTGTTGCGCCGGTTCGTGATCTGGCCTTCCAGCTCCGCGGCCTGGCGCTGCAGCTTGAGCACCTCGGCGCGGCTCACGTCGCCGGTGGCCAGCAGCGGCTCGTTCATGGCCAGCTCCTCGCGCACGAGCTTGAGCGACTGCTGCAGCGCCGCCACCTCGGCGTGCAGCGCCGCGCGGCGCTGCGCGTGCAGCGCGCGCTGGTTGGCGACGAAGGCCGGGTAGGCGGCCACCTCGGCCGGGAAGTTCAGCGGCCGCTCGAACACCTCGGCCTCCAGCCGCGCCACGGCGCCGCGCAGCGCGGCGGCCTTGGCCCGGCTCTCGTTGAGGGCGGACTCGGCCTTGACGCGGTCCAGGCGCACCAGCAGCTGGCCGCGGCGCACGCGGTCGCCCTCGCGCACGTTGAGCGCCGCCACCACGCCGGCGTCGGCGCTCTGCACCACCTGCACGCGCCCGCTGGGAATGACCTGCCCGGCCGCGCGCGCGATCTGGTCGAGCTCGGCCCACTGCGCCCAGCCCACGAAGCCCGTCACCGTCACCAGCGACAGCGCGATCACGCCGCGCGCGCCGCGGCGCCCCGGCAACCCATGTTGAAGATGCTTCATGCGCTGGCCGCCTCCTGCGCGGCGCGGACGGTTGCGGCCGGCGCCGCGGTGACGGCTGCCGCGGCCGGCGCGACGGCCTTCGCGGCGGCGGCTGCTGCTGCGGCGGCCGGGGCGGTGGCGCGCGCATGCTCGGCCAGCCGCGCCAGCACCGCGTCGCGCGGCCCGTCCATCAGCACCTTGCCGCCGGTCATCACGATCACGCGCTGCACCAGGCCCAGCAGCTGCGGCCGGTGCGTGACCATGACCAGGGTGGATTCGGGCGTGAGCGCACGCCCCACGAGCTGCAGCACGCGCTGCTCGGATTCGGGATCGAGCGAGGCCGTGGCCTCGTCGAGCAGCCACACGCGCGGGCGCGCCAGCAGCAGCCGCGTCAGGCCCACGAGCTGGCGCTGCCCGCCCGACAGCCCGCGCCCGCCCTCGCCGATGGGCAGCGCCAGGCCCTTGGGATGCGCGGCGATGAGCCGCTGCAGCCCGGTGGCCGCGGCCGCGGCCATGAGCGCGTCGTCGCCCGGGTCGGCGCAGCCCAGCAGCAGGTTCTCGCGCAGCGTGCCGGCCACCAGCCGGTACTCCTGCGGCAGGTAGGCCACCGCGCCGCGCACCACCTCGCGCCCGATCTGGCCCAGGTCCATGCCCGAGAGGCGCACGCTGCCCTGCGCGGGCGCGTACAGCCCGGCCAGCAGCTTGACCAGCGTGCTCTTGCCCGAGCCCACCGGGCCGATGATGCCCACGCGCTCGCCGGGGCTGATCGAGAGCTGCGGCACGTCCAGCCCGTCGCGGGTGCCGGGATAGCCGAACTTCACGCCGTCGAGCGCATAGTCGCCCTGCAGCTGTTGCGGGCGCAGCTTCTCGCCGGCCAGGTCGTCGTCGGAGGGCAGCGCCAGGATCTGGTCCAGCCCCTTGAGCGCGGCGCGCGCGTAGGACCACTGCACGATCAGCGCCGGCAGCTGCGCCACGGGGCCGGTGATGCGGCCGCTGATCATGGAGCAGGCGATAAGCGCGCCCATGGTCATGCGGCCCTGCGCCACCTCGTAGCTGCCCAGCGCGATCAGCGCGACGTAGGCCAGCTGCTGGATCAGCCCCGAGGACGCCTGCGCCAGCGCCGACAGCCGCTTGACGTCGTGGTCCGACAGCGTCACGCGCTCGACCAGCGCGTTCCAGCGCCGCAGCAGGTGCCACTGGCCGCCCACGGCCTTGATGGTTTCGGCCGCATCGATGGACTCCACCAGCAGCCCGTTCTTCTGGTTGGCCCCGGCCTGGTTCTGCAGCGTGCGCGCGTGGATGGCGCGCGCGAAGACCGCGCCGGTGGCCAGCGCCAGCGGCAGCGCCACCAGCGGCACCACCGCCACGACGCCGCCGATGGCCGCCACCACCGCCAGCAGCAGCAGCGCGAAGGGCATGTCGGCCAGGAAGTACAGCGAGGCCGAGGACAGCACGTTGCGCACCTGGTCGATGCCGCGCAGCTGCGAGGCCAGCGTGCCCACGGTGGCCGGGCGCGCGTCCAGCCGCACGCCCTGGGCGCGGGCAAAGAAGTGCTCCGACACCTCGGCGTCGATCTCGGCGGCCTCGCGGTCCAGGGTGTGGGCGCGCGCCACCTTGAGCGCGAACTCCAGCAGCAGCGCCAGCGCCACGCCGGCGGTCAGCACCCACAGCGTGCTGTAGCTGGCATGCGGGATGACGCGGTCGTAGACCTGCATGCTGTAGAGCGAGACGGCCAGCCCGATGCAGCTCAGCAGCGCCGTGGCCAGCACGCCTTCGAACAGCATCGAGCGCCGCGCCAGCAGCGCGCGCACGAACACCTGCAGCGCCTGCGAGCCCGTGCCCTGCCCGGGCTGCGCCGGCAGCCGCAGCAGGAAGAAGGTCGGCGCCGTCGCGGCCCCGTCCAGCGCCCAGGTCTCGGCCGTGCCGTCGGGGCGGCGCACGCGCAGCCGCTGCCCGGCGCCGTCGCCGGCGATCTCCTCGGCCACGGCCCAGCCGCGCACGGCGTCGTGCACGGGCAGCGGGAAATGGTGCGCCGCGGGCGCGGCGCCGAGCGGGCGCGGCGCGGGCCAGTCGAGCTGTGCGCACACGGCGTCCAGGCTGCGGGCATCGGCACGCGCGGCGTCCTCGCCGGTGGCGGCGCTGGCCGCCTGCGCCCAATCCGGGCCCAGCTCCACGCCGCGCAGCCGCGCGAGCTGGCCGATGACGGCCAGGACAGGATGGTTCATCGCATCTCTCCGGCGGCCGCGGCCGCGGGGGTGGGGTTCTGCAGGGGCTGCCAGCGCCCGCTGCGCAGGCGCAGCCGCGCGCCGGAGGCCACGGCCGAGGCCTGCGCGTCGGCCAGCGCCAGCCGCGCGGCGACGGCGTCGCGCACGGCGTTGAGCACGTCCGACCAGGTGCGCCGCCCGGCCGTGAACTGGCGCAGGAAGGAATCGGTCACGCCCTGCGCCGCGTCGGCCGCGGCCGCACCGGCGCGCACGCGGTCGAAGGCGAAGCGGTTCTCCGACAGGTCCGCGCCCAGCGCGTCGCGCAGCTCGCGCTCGGCGGCCTGCAGCGACTGCTGCGCCGCCTCGCGCCGGCGCGAGGCCGCGTCGCGCTCGGTCAGGCGCGACAGGCCCGCGTCGGTCTGGGCCTGCAGCACCACGTACACCTGCTCGGGCAGGTGGCGCTGGCGCTCGTAGCGCAGGTTGACCTGCGGCAGCAGCGCGGCGCGGCGCAGCGCCACTTCGGACTCGGCGGCCTGCGCCTCCGCGCCCAGGCGGCGCAGCCGCGCGTCGAAGGCCAGCGCCTCGTCGAGCAGCCCGGCCGGGGCGACCTGGTCGCGCGCGGGCTCCAGGCGCAGCTCGCGCAGCTCGGCGGCCTGCACGCGCCGGCCCGCCAGCTCCGACAGCCGCGCCAGCGCCGCGTCGAGCCCGCCCAGCGCCTGCTGCCGGTCGGCCTCGACCTGCAGCGCGCGCGCCACGGCCAGCTGCAGGTCCGACGCCGGGCTGACCTCCTGCTGCACGCGCCGGCGCATCGACTCCACCAGGCGCTCGTGCTCGCGCAGGCTCTCGTCGAGCAGCGCCGCGCGCCGCGCCTGGCGCTGCGCCTCGGCCCAGGCCTGCGTGGCGCGCACGCCCACGTCGGTCTGCGCCTCCTCCACGCCGGCCTGCGCCGCCGCGAGCCGCCGCTCGGCGCGCTCGATGCCCGACTCGATGCGCCCGCCCGCCCACAGCGGCTGGTCCACGCGCACCAGGCCGTGGCCACGCATGGCGCCGGCGGTGGCCGCCGAGGCGGTCTCCACCGACACGGACGGGTAGCGGCCCCAGCGCGCCGTGCCCAGCTCGGACTCGGCCGCCGCGGCATTGGCGCGTGCGGCCTGCACGCTGGGATAGCTGCCCATGGCCGCGGCCACCAGCTCGTCGAGCGTGGCGGCGTGCGCGGAAGGTGCGAAGGCAACGGTTGCCAGGGCGAGTGCCAGTGCCGGCGGCAACCGGCGCGCCGGGGCGGCGCGGCGCCGCAGGGCGCAGGCCGCCCGCCAGGCGGCGGGGACAAGGGACATCGGGAAAGGGCTTCGCAAGGTCGGGAAGAGCCCGCGATTCTCGATTCCGTCCCCCCAAAAAAGATTGCCGCGCCGGTGCCCGTGGGCAGCGGCGCGGCTTACGTCACGCTAATACGTCACGCCCATCACGCGGCCAGGCCGAGCCGGCCGCCGCGCCGGGGCTCAGCCGGAGATGGACCCGCTGGTGGAGCTGTAGTAGAGCTCGTTGGTGCCGATGCTCCACATGTGCTGCGGCAACTGGGCCAGGCCGCTGAAGGTCAGCAGCAGGTCGTCGCGCATGGCCACGCCGTTGTACTCGGCGCCCTCGACGAGGATGTGGTGGTCGCCGTTCAGGTTGAACCGCGCCCACTGCGCCCCGCCGCCCATCGAGGCGGCGCCGTCCTTGTGGAACTCGGCCTGCAACCACTGCGTGATGGCTTCCAGCGTGGCCTGGCTTTCGTTGGTCACGGTCAGCTCGTGGCCCGTCAGCGACCAGTACGTGCCGGCCACGGGAGTCGAGGGCCCGCTGCTGCTCAGCCCGAAGCCCATCAGCTGCACCATCTCGTCCTCCTCCAGGTCGGCCAGCGTCACCTTGTCCAGCACGCCATCCGTCTGGGGAACCGCCGGCATGATGCCGGTCGAGCCGAACAGCTGGAACGTGTCGTGGCCGCTGCTGCCGTACAGGTGGTCGTTCCGGCCCTGGCTGATCAGCGTGTCGTCGCCCGCCCCACCCAGGAGCCAGTTCTCGTTGTACGCACCTGCCACCGAGTCGTTGCCGTCGAGCCCGAACTGCACCAGCACGGCCGCGGCGTAGGCACCGGTCGTGTTGTTCGCGAACAGCAGGTCGTTCTGGGCCTTGCTGAACATCGATTCCATGCCGGACGCGGGCACGTCCACCAGCACGGTGACGTCAGGCACGGTGCCGCTCTCGCCCACCCAGTACGTGCTCATCCACGGCACCACGGTGACGTCGTCGTTGGGCTGGAAGCGCTCGCCGTCGGCGGCTTGGTAGGCGAAGGCCAGCGAAGCATTGTCGTGAAAGGTCAGCCCGACCGTGTCGCCCGCGGCCAGGTCGTGCCAGGAACCGTACTGCATCAGGCTCAGCGGCGCGCTGCCCGTCTCGTACTCCGGGTAGCCGGTTTCGCCCACGTTGATGGTCGCCTGCCTGTACATGCGCACGTAGACGTCCGTATCCACCGTGGCCTTCAGCCTGGCGCCGCTGACGACACTGGAGCCCACCAGGGCTTGATCGAGCACCATGTCCACCACCAGCGGCGCCGTGGGCGCGGGTGCGGGGGCGGGTGCCGGCACCACCACCTCGTTCGTCACGCTGTTGCTGACGTTGCCGGCCGCGTCCGTCACCGTCAGCGTGGCCGTGTGCAGGCCGCTCGACAGCATGGAGAGGTCCACGCCGGCGGCCGACCAGTCGCCGTTGACGTCCCTGTACAGCGTCACGGGCGAGTTCAGGCCCTGCACGCTCACGCTCGCGCTGACCACGTCGCTGTCCACGCCGGTGGCGGCGAACCGCATGTTGCCCAGCCCCTGCGACGCGAGCGACAGATGGCTCAGGCTCAGGGGAGCGGCGTCGGCGTCGGCGCTGAGATCGACCACGAAGCCCTGGTTGCGATGGCTGAAGGTGTTGCCGGCGCGGTCCGTGCCGCGGAGCTCGACATGCCACAAGGAACTTTCCTGGCTCAGCCCGATGGACTGCAGCAGGTCCAGGCCGGTGTTGGCCACCACCATCCAGGTGCCGCTCAGGGCATCGCGCGTCAGGGGCAGTTCGATGTTGACGCCCTGGGTGTTGCCGTCGTCGCACACCAGCGTCACCGTGAGGCTGTCGACGTCGGCATCCACGCCCGTGAGCGCGGCCTGCAGCAGCTGCGGCAGCTGCGGCGCGCTCACGCTGGTGCCGATCGCGGCGGCCCGCAGGTCGAGCAGGTCTTGCCGGTTGAGCCAGCCGTCCTGCAGGGCCGGGAGGTCCAGCATCGCCTGCTGGGCCGTGTCGGCGCTGCGGTCGAGCGTGAAGGTCAGGCTGGCGCTGCGCGAGTTGCCGGCCAGGTCGGTGTCCGTCACCTGCACGGTGTGCTGGCCATCCTGGAGGCCCGGCACGGCGGCGTCGTAATCGGCCACTGGGGTGCCGTCCACCGTGATCACGCGCGTCACGTCGGGCGCCGCGCCGGAAATCGTCAGGCGCGGGTCGTTGGTCACCAGGTCGCCCGGCAGCGTCGGCAGCGTCGGCAGCGGGAAGATGATGGGGTACGGATAGGTCGGGCTCGTGTACAGGCTGCCGGGATCGCCCGGCAGCGTGTTCAGGTACGGGTACGGGTACAGCGGGAAGGGCATGAACGGCGCCCCCGAGTCCACCACCAGCGACAGCGTCGGCGTGTCGATGTGCGTGTCGATCATCAGGTCCAGCGTTGCCGCCGAAACCACCGGCGCGCCGCCGCCCGCGGGCAGGTAGCGGGCCTGCAGCGGGACCAGGCCGTCGGACAGGTTCGCGCCGCCGTCCTGCAGCGTGAGCTCGACGTAGCCGTTGGCCACGTCCTGCGCGGTCAGGGTGGCCAGGCCGAAGGTGCCGACGGCGTCGGCGCGGCCGACCTGCACGGTGGCGCCGGCCTGGGCGTCCAGGCCGGCAATGCTCACGCGCACGGTGGGCGAGGCGTCGTTGGTGACGAGGTCCGCCGGTTCGCCGCTGTTGCTGCCGGGCAGCAGGCTCACCGTCAGCAGCTCGGCGGCGCTGCGCAGCGAGAAGCCGAAGTACCGCGAGTCCTCGTTGCCACGCGCATCGACCACGTTGACGACGTACGTGAGCGACCCGCCGTGCGACGGCAGCAGCGAGGCCAGGGCGGCGTGGTCCAGCGTCCAGGCGCCGGTCGAGGCGTCGCGCGTGGCCGCCACCGGCGCGCCGACCGGAATCCAGTTGTCGTTGAACAGCGTCACCGTCACGACGTCAACGTCCGCGTCAACGCCGCTGAGGGTCACGGACGCGGCCTGGGCGAAGTCCAGCGTGTGACCGTTCAGGTACTCGTTGCCCACGTTCAGCAGCAGGTCGCCGTTGCCCATCCAGCCGGTCTCGGCGCGGTAGTCCACCTCGACGCTGGGGCCGACGTGCAGCATCTCGTTGCCGGCGCGGTCCACGCCGCTGATCTCGACGTGCCAGCGGCTGCCTTGCTGGATGGCATGCATCCCCGGGACTTCGCCCAGGCCCGCGGTCGTGACCATCCAGGTGCCGGTCGCGGCGTTCCAGCTCACCGGCAGCGCGATGCGCACCGGGCCGGCCACCACGCTCGGGGCATCGCCCAGGACCTGCGACATGTCCGGCTGGCTCATGCCGGCGCTGTCGAGCACCAGCGTCACGCTCACGCGCACCACGTCGGCGTCCACGCCGGTCAGAGCCGTCTGCGCGGCCTGCACCACCGGTGCCATGGTGATGCCCGACATGCCCGTCCCGAAGAACAGCTGCATGAGCTCGGCGTTGCTGAGATAGCCGTCCTGCAGCGCGGGCAGGTCCAGCGCGGCCTGCGCGCCGGTGTCGGCGCTGCGGTCCAGGGTGAAGTTCAGCGTGCCGGTGCGCACGTTGCCCGCGGCGTCGCGGTCGGTGACGACCACCGTGTGCGCGCCGTCCTGCAGCGCCGAGAGGTTGCCGTTGGCGCTTTGCTGGCCGTCCACCGTGATGACGCGCGTCACGCCCGGGGCCAGGGGCAGCGGCGCGAGCACCGCCTCGCGCGTCACGCGGTCGGTGCCCGTGCCGGCGACGCCGGGCAGCGTCGGGTCGGCGGCCAGGTCCACGCCCGTGTCCACGAGCAGCGCCGGCGCGGGCGTGGCCAGCGTGGTGTCAAGGGTGAAGTTCAGCCCGCTGCTCGCGCTGGCGTTGCCCGCGGCGTCCACGGCGCGCACCAGCACGCTGTTGGCGCCCTCGACGGCCGTGAACTGGCCGCGCCAGGTCCGGCCGCCGTCGGTGCTGTACTGCACCTGCGCGCCGGCCTCGGCCTGCACGCGCAGCGTGCCGTCGTTGGTGAGGCGGTCGCCGGCGGTGCCGCTGTCGTGCGCCAGCGCCACGACGGGCGCGTCCGGCGCGGCCAGGTCCACGCGGGTCGTGGCCACGGTGGCCTGCGAGCGGTTGCCCGCGACATCGGTGGCGTAGAGCTTGAAGGACAGCGCGCCCGTGCCCACGGCGGCGAGCGCCCCGCCCGGCACGGGGATCTGCCACTGGCCGTCGGCGCCGACGAGCACCTGCACGTCGTTGGCACCGGCCACCGACAGCCGCACCGTGGTGCCGGCCTCGGCGCTGCCGCTGAGCACCAGTCCGGCCTGCGCGGCGGCGGCGTTGACGACGGTCGGCAGCGGCTGCACCACCGGCGCGTCGGGCGCGGTGGTGTCGGCGTGGGGGTTGCCCGCGCTGCGGTCGCCCTGCTGCTGCGTGCTGGTGAGGTCGCCCAGGCTGGTGGCCGCGGCCACCGCGCCGGTGTAGGCGCCAGCCTGCGCCACGAGCTTGTCCAGCGACTCGTCGCCCGCGCCGTCGCCCTCGTTGCTCAGGCCCGCCTCGGTGTAGACGGCGCGCAGCGTCTGCGCGTCGGCCAGGTCCACCCCGGCGTTGCCGGCCCGGGCCTGCAACACCGCACCGGCCAGCGCCGCGAGCACCTTCGCGCCGTCGGCGCCGGCCTCCTGGCCCAGCGCCAGCACGCCGGCCACGGCGATGGCGGCCTTCTGCGTGGCCACGTCGCTGCTGGCGATCGGGTCGTGCGTGAGCAGGTCCACGTCCGGGTCCAGCCCCAGCGTGGCGCGCACCGCGGCCTGGGCCTGCGCCAGCGTCAGGCCTCCGGCCTCGGCCACCGCCGTCACCAGCGTGGTCAGCGGCGTGACGACGGCCGCGCCCAGCGGCGCGCGCAGCACCAGCGTGTTGGGCACGCCGGAGTCGCCGTTGACGCCGCCGATGACGGTGACCATGCCGCTGGTCACGCCCACGGGCACCACCAGGTCGTAGCGGCCCTGCGCGTCCGTCACGGCCTGGGGCTCGCCCGCGTCGAGCGTGCCGTTGCCGTTGGTGTCGAGGAACACGGTGGCGCCGACGAGGTAGCCGTCGATGGCCGTGCCCAGCACCAGGTGGTCCTTGCTCAGCGCCAGCGTGGCGTGCGCGGTGTTGCCGTGGCCGTCGGCCACGTCCACGCGCGCGGTGAGCGTGCCGGCCACCAGGGTGCTGGTGTCGGCGCTGTAGCTGCCGTCGGCATTGCGCGTGGCCGTGACGCTGTGGCCGGCGCTGTCGGTGACGGTGACGGTGGTGCGCGCAGCATCGATGTCGGCATCCAGGCCGGCGAGCGTGAAGGTCACGACGGACGCCTTGGCGTGGATGGCGGCGCTGCCCTGGCGCGCCAGGGCCAGGTCGCCGTCAACGTCGGCCGAGGTGTCGGCCGGGACAGGAGCCGGAGCCGGAGCCGGAGCCGGAGCGGGTGCCGGTGCCGGGGCCGGTGCCGGTGCCGGGGCCGGAGCGGGAGTCGGGGCCCTGCCGCTGCCACCGCCGCCGGAGGCCAGCGCCAGCGCGCCCAGGCCCAGCCCGGCGCCCAGCAGCCAGGGCATGGCCTGGTCACTGCCGTCGTCCTGCGCGGCCTCGGCCACGGGCGCCTGCGGCGCCGGCGTGCCGGCCTGGGCCAGCAGTACGCCGGCCATGGCGTCGGCGGCGGGCGCGGCCACGGCGCTGCCCGGCTCCGCCGGCGCGGCTTCTTCCACGGCGGCAGCGGCCGCTGCCGCGGACGGCTCGCCGCTGGCCTGCACCGGCTTCACCTTCGCGGCGCCCGCGGCGTGGCCGGCCGGGTGCGGCGCGGCCGGCAGCGCGGCGGCAGTGGACCGGCCGGCAGCGCCGGGCGCGTGGCCGGCGGCGGGCGTCGGGACACCGGCAGCGGCGGGCACGGGCCCTTGCGGCGCATCGGCCAGGGCGACGGGCAGTTCCGGAGCGGGAGCCGTGGAACGCGGAGAGGTCTGGGAGGGGGTCATGGGTACTGCGGACGGGAACGGCGCCGTGGCGTCGCCACGGCGGGAAGAAGGGCAGGCCGGGCCGGGTGCGCGAGGCGCGCCCGGATTCCGCATGCGGCAAGGTCCGCGGATTTCAGAACACCCGTGACCGGAAAGCGTGGCCGGTTTGTGTCGGTATCAGCCTGGGCGCGATCCCGGCAGCGGCCGCGCCGGCGTCATCGCCGGCCATGAGAAAAGCCGGGCGTGACCGAAATCACGCCCGGCTCGGGCCTTCTCACAGGATTTCACCGCCCGATGGCTGCGCTCGCGGCGGGGCCATCGGGCCGGTGGAATGGTCAGGGCGTGCCGGGATGCCGGCTGGTGAATCTCAGCAGTGCCGCTGGATCTGTCGGCCGGCAGATCCAGGCCTTCCCCCTGTCAGAGCCCCAGCTCCGCGCGGAACAGCGCCTCCTGCTCGCGCCGCACCCGCACCGCCTGGCGGCCCGGGTCGAAGTCCACGTCGTCCCAGCCCACCACCGCGCCGGCGGCGACGTCGCGCCTGAGCACCATGTCGTGCGCCAGGCCGATGGGCAGCGCCTGGCGGCGCAGCGAGTCCGCCGCGGGCATGAGCTTGCCGTACACCGTGAAGCCGCCCTCGCCGTCGAGCCGCTCGCCGGCCCTGAGCGCGCGCTTGGCCGTGGCCGCCACGTCGCCGCGCCATGCGCCGGTGGCGCCGGTGGCCTCGTGGCGCAGCGCGATGCTCGCCACCGACAGCCCCAGCTCCAGTCCGATGAGGTGGTAGGGCTTGTACATGGCGGCATAGCGCCCGCTGGCGTCGGTCTTGAGGCCGTACTGCTGGAAGCACTCCATCACGTAGCGGCTGGGCGCCTCGAACACCACGTAGACGCCCCAGCGCAGGTCGCGGAACACCGGGCGGCCGTCGCGCTCGACCGAGGACACCACCTCCACCATGCCCTTGCGCGGCAGCAGCCCGCCGTCGGCCACCGGGCGCAGCACGTGCGGCAGGTCGTCCACGCCGCAGGGCGGGAAGGCCAGGCCGTCGGCGGGCGGGTCGAGCTCGCAGGCATTGGCCACGGCCGCCATCTCCAGCGCCGACTTGGTGCCGTCCAGGAAGCTGTTGAACATCTGGGCGTTGAAGTCGCCCGCCGCCACCTGCGCCGCGCTGAAGCCGTAGTGGCCCCAGACGGTGTCGGGCGTGCTCTGGTGGTAGGCCGGCAGGTACTTGGTGCCCTTGCCGGCACAGACCACTTCCATGCCGATGGTGCGGGCCCAGTCCACCTGCTCGGCGATCAGCGCCGGCTGGTCGCCCGCGGCCATCGAGTACAGGATGCCGGCCTCGGCGGCGCGCCGCGCCAGCAGCGGGCCGGCGAGCACGTCGGCCTCGACGTTGACCATCACGACGTGCTTGCGGTGCTCGCAGCACAGCAGCACGTGGCGGATGCCGGCGGCCGGGCTGCCGGTGGCGTCGATGACGATGTCCACGCCGTCGCTGGCGATGACGGCCTCGGCATCGTCGGTGACGAAGGTGCTGCCCTCGCGCACGGCTTGGGCCAGGGAGGCGGCCGCGAAACGCGCCGGCTCCCAGCCCACGCGCTGCAGCGCGGCGCGGGCGCGGTCGGGCGAGAGGTCGGCCACGGCGACGAGGTGGATGCCCGGCGTGCGCGGCGCCTGCGACAGGTACATCGAGCCGAACTTGCCGGCGCCGATCAGGGCCACGCGCACCGGGCGGCCCTCGGCGGCGCGGGCCCGGAGTTGCTGGATCAGGGACATGCGGGTACCTCCATGCTGGACGGCCCCGAGGTTAAGCGCGCCCCGGGCGGCGGCGGCTGCGGGCATGCCCGCCTTCAGTCCGACCGCGGCCGGCCGAAGGCCGGTGCCCGCCGCGTCAGCGGTAGTGGCCGTGCTTCTCCAGCACCTCGATCTTGTAGCCGTCCGGGTCCTGGATGAAGAAGAAGCGCGCCAGCAGCTCGCCCTCGGCCTTGAACTCCTTGACGGGCAGCGGCGCGAAGCCTTTCTGCACCAGCTCGGCATGCTTCTCCGCCACGCTGTCCACGACCACCGCGACGTGGCCGTAGCCGTCGCCATGGGTGTAGGGCTCCTCGCGGCCCTTGTTCCAGGTCAGCTCGATCTCGAAGCCGCTCTCCTCGTTGCGCAGGTACACGAGCGAGAAGTCCGGGAAGTCGAGCCGGTGCGCGGGCTGCATGCCCAGCACCTGGCGGTAGAAGTCGAGCGACGCGTCGAGGTCGCGCACGCGGATCATGGTGTGGATGATCTTGGCCATGGTTGCTTCCGAAACTGTTGGGGGAGTAATCAAAACTTCAGTCAGGACCTCATTCTGGAGCACGCGTTTCGCCCTGCGCCGCCGACAGCGCCGCGCGCCACCAGGCGGCATCGACGTGGCCGGGCCAGTCGTTGTGGCCGCTGTCGGGCAGCACCAGCAGCCGCCGGGGGCCGCGCAGCGCGTCGTGCAGCGCGCGGCCGTAGCGGGCGGGAACGATTCCGTCGTGCTCGGCCACGACCACCACCACGGGCCGGTCGAAGCCGGCCAGGTGCGCCGCGCTGTCGTAGCGGTCGCGCAGCAGCCAGCGCACGGGCAGCCAGGGATAGTGGTGCGCGGCGACGTGGACGAGCCGGTCCCAGGGCGTGATGAGCAGCAACCCGTCGGCCTGACCGCGCTGCCCGGCCGCCGCGCCGGCCGCCACCCCCGCGCCCAGCGACTCGCCGACGACGACCAGCGGCGCGCCGTAGCGCTCGCGCGCCAGCGCCAGCGTCGCCTGCGCGTCCGCCACCAGCGAGGCCTCGCCCAGCGCGCCGCCGCGCGGGCCGTAGCCGGGATGCTCGGCCAGCAGCACGCGCCAGCCCAGCGGGCCGAGCATCTGCGCGTAGTACGCGCGGTGCCCGACGTGCCCGCCGTTGCCGTGGAAGACGACGACCGTGCCGCGCGCCGCGCCTTCGGGCTCGGCCACCAGGCCGCGGAAGTCCTGCGCCGAGGGCCAGGGCCGCAGCGCGCCGACGGCCAGCTGATCCACGGCGGCGCGCTGCGGGAAGTAGATCAGCCGGTCCTGCCAGTGCCACACCGCCGCCAGCAGCAGCAGCGCCGCGGCGGCGAGCGCCAGGAGGGCGGCGGCCATGCGCTTCATGGGACGGCGCGGCACCCGCTTAGCGCCGCCGGCGCGGCCGGGCGGTGCGGTCCCAGTACTCCGGCGGCTTCTTCGCCACCCAGGCGATGAAGTCGGCCATCTCCGGATGCGCGCGCAACGCGGCCCAGGTGTGGAAATGCCGCGCCAGCTCCTTCTCGCTGAAGGTCGCGTGGATCTTGCGGTGGCAGATGCGGTGCACCAGCTCGGTCGCCTTGCCGCCCTGGCTGCGCGGCACCAGGTGGTGCTCGTCGGCCGAGGGGCCCCGCACGATCTCGCGCCCGCACAGTGGGCACGGCGGCACGGGCGCGTCCGCCGCCGACGCGAAGGGCTCCCCGGTGCGCAAGTGCCGTTTGCCGACCATGGGGTCGGTTCTACCGCAGCCCGTGGAGCCCTCGCCCGCGCGGGGGCTCGCCGCGCGGGCCGGTGCGGGCCGTCACGGCGCGGGCCGAGGCGCCGGCTCCAGCTTCAGCGTCGCCAGCACGCCGGCGTGGTCCGAGGGCCAGAGGCCGGCGCCGTCCGGGCGCAGCGGCGCGGCGCCCAGCAGCGCCGCGTCCACGGCCCGCACCGCGCCGCGCAGCCAGACCAGGTCGGCGCGGCGCGACAGCAGCGACTCGGCGTTGTCCATCGACGGCGCCTGGCAGCAGGTGGCGCCGCCCGTCCCGGGGCGCGCCTGGGTCCAGGCGTCCCTGAAGCCCTCGGCCAGGAAGTCCGCGTACACCGCGTCCGGCGGCGGCCCGGCGCTGCCGTGGCTGGACAGCGCCAGCGCCACCGGCAGCGGGCTGGCGCCGGCCATGGCCCGCAGCAGCTCGCCGTCGAAGCGGCGCTCGTGCGGCATGAACGGGTCCAGGTGCGCCAGCTGCGCGGTGACGACGCGCAGCAGCCGGCCGTGCCAGCGCACATCCACCGAGGCCCAGGCGCGCCCGCCCGGCCACACGCCCAGCTGCGCCGTGCCGCGCGGCGCGAGCGCGGTGGGCGGCAGCGCCGGCGCGTCAAGCCGGCCCGACTGCGGGTTGTGCCAGCCGCCCCGGCCGCGCGGCAGGTCGGCGCGCACCAGGATCACGTTGCGCTCGGTGACCTGCACGCAGCGCCGCAGCCCCGGCGCGAGCTGCGCCGGCATGGGCGGCAGCGCGAACTGCGTGGCCTGCACCGCGACGCGATAGGGCACGCCGCGCTGGCGCAGGCCGTGCTGCAGCGCGGCGAGCATGTCGGACTCCAGCCGCATCGGCCCGCAATGCAGCCCCGGCGAGCGCGCGCCGACCGACCAGCGCCCAAGCGCCTGCACCGCGGCCACCTCCGGCGCGGCCTCGGCGATGTGCGCCGCCAGCGCATGCATGCGCGCCTGCGGCCGCGTGGCGCGCACCTCGCGCAGCACCTGGCCGGCGCCCGCGACGTAGGAATCGACATCGACGGCGAAGTACAGCGGCGTCCAGGTGGTGCCGGCGCCGGCGTCCCAGGTGAGCAGGCGCAAAGGGGGCGCGGAACCGGAGTCCGGCCCCGCGGGGCGGTCCTGCGCCGGCGCCGGCAGCGCGGCCAGCACGGCGGCCAGGGCCAGCAGGGTGGCCGCGGCGCGGGGGCGGCGGGAAGATTTCTTCGGCGGGACTTCGGCGTTCACGGGCGGGATCGTGCCGAAGGGGGGCGGGCGGGCGCCTTGATGCGCATCAAGACCGTGGGAACGGTGGTCCGTAGGCACGCGCAGCCCGCACCTCACTTCGTCATTCCCGCTTGCGCGGGAATGACGAAGCAGTAGGCGTGGTGTTTCAGCGTCTGGCCGACGCCTTTTCAACTTCCCCGGACAGCAGTGCGCCTCCCGGCCAACCAAGCCCGGTCCCCAGAGGTCACACCGGATAAATGATCGAGTTCGGAATCATCTCGCTGTCGTACACCACCAGCCGCGCCTTGAACTTCAGCGCGCCGTCCCCGGCCCGCACGATCGTGTCGAGCGTGCGGCCGACGTTGAATACGGTGGTCAGCTCCGAGAGCTTGGTGCGGAACACCGCGTAGTTGGCCTCGCACTCGAAGCGGCCGGCCTCGGCCTTGCGAATCAGCGGCGCGCCCAGCACGTGGCGCTGGTAGTAGGGGTCGTGGAACAGCGTCTCGCGGATGCCGTAGGCGCGGTCCTTGAGCATGCCCTTGCTGGTGAAGGAGAGCGTCGCCAGCGGAAAGCCGCGCTCGTGGTTCTCGCGCGGCTGCAGGCGGTAGCTGCAGTCGTCGGTGAAGAACTCCACCCAGCGCTCCCAGTCGCCCGCGTCCACCGTGGACGCGTAGTCGGCGTAGAGCTGCTGCAGCGCGAGGTAGTCGGCGAAGCCGATGTCGGGAAGGGGGTTCACTGCTCGGCCTCCATGACTTCGCGCCAGTAGCGGTACATGCCGCGGATCAGCGTCTCCGTGACCATGTGCGGCGTGTGCTCGTCCACGCCGCGCCCGCCCAGCTCGGCCAGGGCGCGGTGAGACGGCTTGCTCTCGAAGGCCTGCTGCGAGAACTCGATGACCTCGCCGTCGTCGGCCGACACGAACCCGGCCGGGCCGAACAGGTTCGCTTGCCGCAGGCGGCGCTGGGTCATCTCCTCGGTGTCGTCCTCAAAGCCGAAGTGCGTCCAGACGAAGTCAAAGCTGCCGTGGCCGCTGGGCTGGATGTGGCGGGTGGAGACGCTGTTGACCTGCTGCTGCAGGATCACGCTGGGGAACAGGGTGGTCATCACCGCCGTCGGGCCGCCCCACCAGGGCTCCGGGACGATGTCCAGGAAGCTCGGGTCGTGCAGCTGCATGGTCTGCTTGAAGCTGGCGACCTGCGTCACCTGCCCGCTGGCGCCAGCGGCGCCGCCGGTGCCGCGGGTGGAGACCATGGCGGCGTGGCGGTGCTTCGCGTCCATGACCAGCTCGGACTGGTTGTCCGCGCGCCAAAGGCCGAAGGTGACGAACCAAGTGTGCAGCAGGCCCGGGTGGTACGGGTCCTTGATGTTCTCCTGCATCAGCTTCCAGTTGCCCGGGATGCGCTGGCGGTTGTAGCCCAGCAGTGTGAGTTTTCTGCCGTTGAAGAGTCGGTCGAAATACTTGAGCACCGTCGGGCCGATGTAGTCCTCCAGCGGCTCCACGCCGTGGTCGAAGCTGGCGAAGACGACGCCGCCGCGGGTGGCGACTTTCAGCTTGGTCAGGCCGTGCTGGGACTGCTCGAAATCGGAGGGCATGCCGCCGTCGAGGCGCCCGTCAGGCTGGCGCACGCCGCGCTTGAAGGGCACGCCCATGAGGTCGCCCTTGGGCGAGTAGCTCCACTGGTGGTACGGGCAGACGTGCAGCTTGCGGTTGCCGTGGCGCTCGCGGCAAAAGCGCATGCCGCGGTGCGCGCAGACGTTCTCGACCACGTGGATGGAGCCGTCCGCCGCGCGCGTGAGCAGCACGGAGCGCTCGCCGATCGCCGTGCGCTTGAAGTCGCCGGGGTTGGGAATCTCCGCCTCCAGGCCGACGTAGCACCAGTGGCCGCGGTAGAAGAAGCGCTCCAGCTCGCGCCGGTAGAGGTCGTCGCTGGTGTAGGCCAGGAAGGGGATGCGGCTGGTGCCGTCGCCTTCCCAGCGCGGCAGGGCAGCCGCGGCGGGGTTGGGATCGCTCATGGGGTTGTCTCCTGGGGTGGCCTCTGCGGGCCGGTTCCGTTGGTGGCCCCTCGACGCGGCACGCGGGGCGCAGCGGCGGGAGCGGGGACATCATCGCGGGCGACGGTGATTCAGTAAACGGAAAGTGCGATGGGCGTGGTCGGCGAAGCGCTTGCGGGCCCGGTCGGCAGGTCTGGCCGTCGAAGCGCATGAGCGCTCCGGAGGCTTGTCATTGAAGAAGTTGGTGCCAGGGATTGTTGGTTAATATGGCCTATTGCATAGCGACATGCGCGCAGGCGAATGACAGGAGTTTGAATATGAAATCACCCCTATATGACCAGGATATTTTGCTGTGGGCGGAACAACAGGCGGCCGCCCTGCGGGCCGGCAATTTGTCCGCGCTGGATACCGCCGGCCTGCTGGAGGAACTGGAAGACATGGGCAACGAGCGCAAGGAAGCACTGCAATCCCTGCTGCGCAACATCATGGCGCACCTGCTCAAGCTGCAGTATTCGCCGGCCCACGATCCGCGCGCGGGCTGGGTCGAGGAAATATCGGAATGGCGGGCCCAGATCGAAACCAAGCTGGACGACACGCCCAGCCTCAAGCATTACAGCGAGGAGCTGTACCGCAAGGCTTGGCCGCAGGCCCGGCGCGTGGTCGATAGATCGTTCCGGCAGTATGGCGAGCATGCCCAACTGCCCGATGATTGCCCGTATGCGCTGGAGCAGGTACTGGATTACGACTTTTTTCCGGAGCAGTGAACTCACTGCCTGCATTGAATTGCACGAGCCGGGATATTTTCTAATATAGAAGACGCTGAATGCTGTCCGAAGAACCGCAAAAACTGGCGCAACGACCAGTGACTTCATACAACAAAATTTCAAAATTCACAAACAGGGCCGAAATAATACAATGCAAAAGCCAAATGAAAATTAGTTATATTGCTGAAGCTCCATTCGAATCGATTTTGCAAGACCACCCAAATCTCCATAAATTGTTTTAGAATTGATATTCATTTTTCTGAGACCAACAAAGATACCCTCCAAGAATTGAAATGGTATAATTATCTTGTGCATAGACGATTCGTCGTAAATACTCTCAGACAGAACCGATTCAATAGGTCTCTCCAAGTTTCCAGAGATCAAAAAAGTGCCAGCTTGTCTATCGATACGAGCGTTCAGTTCGCATGGCTCTGTAATCCACGCTATATCGTATGAGTGCACATCTACAATTTCGTCAAAAACTTCATCTGGTTTCTTAGAAATACTATGCCGTGTCTCATTAAACTTTGCATGCCTTGACTTTATTAGTGAAATTGATTTCTCCATAATATCAGTATAATCAAAGGCATAGACAGCTAAATTATTTTTAGATAAAACATCGTAGGTTTCCAGCGCAAAATAAAGAGCTGTGTAAGGACTCGTGGTAAAGTCAATAAGCCTCGTTGGAACCCCATAATGCTGCATCACAGACAACCAAGCCAATTTTGATTTCGGCGTATGCTCATTACCGTTGTTGTAAATATGATATTTTGACTTAAAAGCATCTAGAGAATAATCCTCGAAAGTGCGAGCGCGAATAGGACTCCACTCGTCTCCCAGTACACGCTCAAGCGCAGACTGAATTTTCCACTCAGCGTTTGCCTGTCCACGGTACGCAAAATGATTAGGCAGAGAATTTAGGTTATGGAATAACTCCTCAATGCTTTTCACGACGAATGACTTTATCATTCTGCACCTCCCTATAAGCTTTAAGAACCGCTTCCATCACATCCTCCATCTTTTCATCTACCTCAGCAAATGCTTTCTTTGCGTGCTCGCCAAATTCAACCTTCGTTGATCTTGACTGAGCGGCTACCTTTATGATTGCGGAAGCTTTATTTGCTGTTGCTGCCGTCGATTTTGCAACAGCTTCCACTACGTCCTCGTTTAACGATGCGCCTTGTACTGTCACACTTCCGTGGTCGCCTCCGACTTGTTGACAGTAAAAAGCCAAAGGTTTTTGAAATATTTCATCCGCATCAATTGGATTAGGCCCCGTGAACGACGCGGTAAATTTCTTTATTGAATGCGCGCTCCTGATCTTTTTCAGAAAACTTTCAGGATCAAGAATTTTATCTACACGAACGTCTATTTGATTCTGCATTACCAACGGTGAAACAGACAGCAGCTTTTTAATTTTATCAGCAATTGCCTCAACATCTGACGCCAACTTTGTTTTCTTAGCAATCCCAAGCAAACCAATTCTGCTATCAAAGTATACATATGTATAAGGCCCCGTCTGCTCGATCTGACGGACAAAATTCCTAGAATCTTTATCAAATTTTTCTTGCGCCGCTCTTGCATCTCTTCCAATAGCAAATCTCCCCGTTGTATTGTCAATGTATTCTATATTTCCTATACGCCAAACATTTTCTCTTCGGGACTCTATAGAAGGTCGATCGGCAATACCTTCGATAAACATAGCCTGCGGGGTTATTTGAGGATCAAAAAGACCTTTTTGGGCTGGCTTTATGAACTTAGTTCTGTACAAGTGAAGCTCGAATTGGGACATATGTTGTTTTGCGCGCGCTTTTGGAAATGACTTGGCACCTTAGGTGTCAGTTGATAAGCCAACGGAACGACAGTGTTAGTTACGACACTTTAGCTTAATATTCACACTTTTCACACCTTCGGCCCCACCCTCAACACCGCCTCCGGCACCGGCAGTTTCTCCGCCCCAAACAGCTTCGGATCACGGTTTTCCCACTGCCCCAGGACGGCATTCAACTGCCCCAGCCTTTCCTCCGCCTGCTCACACCAGGCCGTGAAGTTTTCAGGCTCGAACGGCAAATCCTTCGTCCCGGCCAGGTTCCCCGGGAAGCCCTGGAAATGCGGCCCGTTGAGCTGCCGCCGCATCTGCATCAGCCCGGCTTCCAGCTGCGTGGACAGCACGCGGAAGCGCACCCAGCTGTGGACCTTGAAATTGAAGTCGTTGAGCAGCGTCTCTCCCGCCCGGTCGCCCTTCCGGATCACGCCCTGGATCGTCTCCGGCGACATCGCCAGATTCAGCCCGCCCTCGTCGTCCCGCAGCCGGATCTGCACGATGCGCTCGCGGTAGCTCGGCAGCATCGCCTGGTCGTTGTCGCGGTACACCTGCGCGGTCGTGAATATCGAGAACAGGAAGCGCGCCAGATTCCCGTCCAGGTTCACCCACTCGGTGGCTGGCGTGGCGTCGGGTTTCGGGAGGTAGATCGGGTCCAGCACCGGCGCGGTGCGCTCGCCTTCCTGCCGCGTCGGGTCGCCGACGTAGCTCATCTGGCTGTCGTGCAGCGGCGCGCCTTTCCCGTCCATCGCCTCGGGCGGCATGGAGGTCAGGTTCACGCCGAAGGTCGGCCGCCCCGGCAGCCAGCCGTCGAAGAATTGAATCGGGAAATTGCTGCAGATGCCGCCGTCGCTGAACCAGTTGCGCTGCAATTCGCCCTCTTCCACCGGCAGCACCGCACCCGGCGCGCCATAAGCCGCCTTGGACGGCGCGATCGTGTAGAGCGGAATCGCGCTGAGCAGAATCGGAAAGCTCAGGCTCATGCGCGTGGCGACGATCACGGGCAAATCATCGGCATCCGGGAACAGGAAATAGCCCGCCGGCAGCTTGAAATCCTTGGCGCGTGGATGCTTCGACGCCACGCTTTTCATGTGCTCGACCACGTCCGCCGGGAAGAAGCGCCGGAATTCGGCTTCCTGGAAAACGAACAGGTGGTTCTCGAACGGCAGCACGTACGGCTGGTACTGGCTCAGGTCGGACGTGAACATGCGCAGCGTCACGTGCTTCTTCGCCAGGTCGCCGAAGGTCAGCACCCGGCCCGCCAGCGCCGGGCCGGCCATGGCGGTGAAGCGCTCGTGCAGCCAGTCGGTCAGCACGGCGGCCGGGGGCGCGGACGCGCCATGGGCGTGTGCCGGTCCGTGTCCGTGCCCCGCCGCGCCCCCGTCCGCGCGCCCGGTGCACATGCCGAACTGGTTGTTGGGCAAATCCCTGGTGACCAGCTCGAACAGCGCGCCCACCACCGCGCCGATGCGGCCCAGGACGAAACCCAGCAGCACGAAAGCCGGCAGCGCCGCCAACGGGTTGAACTCGGCGCCCGCCAGCGCCAGCGAGGCCACCGGCAGCCCGGTGAACAGCAGCGCCAGCAGGACGCCGGTGAACAGGCCCACCGTCCCCGCCTTCCCCTCCCACTGCGGCCAGGGCTGGCGCAGCGCGGACCACAGGAACCACAGCACGAAGCCGGCGCCCTTTGAACCCTTCGCGCGCCTGTCCATGGCCCTGAGCGCCAGCTGCATCAGCGGCGCCAGCCGCGGCGCGGGCTGGAACAGGTCGCGCAGGAAGGTGCCCTGGGACAGCACTTCCTGCATCTTGCGCAGCTCGTCGAAGCCGCCGGTCTCGCGCCCAAGCTCCGCGGCCGCCGCCCCGGCCGCCGCGATCGCCCCGGCCGAGGTGCCGCCGATGGCGCGGAAGCGGTAGCGGTCCTTCAGCTTCAGGATCAGCGGCGGATACACGATCCCGCTGGTGATGCCGCCTTTCATCACGAGGTCGCATTCCTCGGTCGGCACCGCGGCGGTGCCAGCTGCGCGATCGGACATGGAGCGCTCCAGAAGCTGAGGGCCGTAATGTTTCCAATTGTTGTGGAAACCGCCCGGCCGCGGTGATGCTTTTTGCGCTCGCCTGCTGCCCTCCGCTCAGCCGGCGGCGGGGTCGCCCGCCCTGCGCCGCCGCGCCGCCACCGCCCCGACCACTCCCATCCCCGCCAGCAGCATCGCCCAGCTCCCGGCTTCCGGCACCGGCGTGGCGAGGTAGATGCGCTGGCTGCCGTCGGGCGCCGTGCCCCGCCCGATGAACTGGCCCCGGTCGTTCACGGCATTGGCGCTTTCCAGCCGCCAGCCCTCCGCCGCCGAGCCGATGAGCAGGTCGTCCAGGGCGCGGCTGCCCTCGGCCCGGTACAGCATCGCCACCCGCTCGTACTCGTGGTAATCGACCTCGTACACGTCCGTGCCCACGGCCAGGTCGCGGTTGTTGATGTCCACCGCCAGGCTGACGCTGCCCAGGTTGACGTAGCGGCCGTCGATCCACAGGCTGCTGCCGACCTCGCCCCAGTTGTAGTCGTACCAGCGCACCACGGCGTTGCCGCGCTCGTTCACGGCGGTGAAGCTGTACTCGCCGCCGTACTCGAACACGATGGGCTCACCCATCACCGTCACGCCGCCGCCGCGCGGGGCCGTGAAGCCCCGCTGGTCGAGGTCGTCGCCCTCGCCCGGCTCGAAGCCGCCCACGACCAGGCCGCGGTCGTTGATGTCCAGCCCGACGCTGCCGCGGGCGCCCGGCACGTCGAGCCAGCGCACGCGCCCACCCTCCCAGACGTAGGCCAGGCCGTCGGCCGTGCCGATGACGGCGCCCCGGGCGTTGATGCCGTTGGCCTGGCCGTCGCGGGTGCCCAGCACGCCGGACAGGTCCTTGAAGCTGCCGTCGCGCCAGACGAAGGGGCGGCGGCTGCCGTCCGCGCCCAGCCGCGCGCCGGCCACCTCGCCGCGGTCGTTCACCACCACGTCGCCGCCGCCCCACGCCCCCAGGTCGTGCAGCCGGCCGCCGCGCCACAGGAAGCTGTGGCGGCTGTCGAAGTCCAGCAGCGTGAAGTCGCCGCGCCGGTTCATCGAGAACACCGACACGTCGTCGAGACCCGTCAGCGCGCTCAGGTCGCGCAGGCGGTATTCCGCGAAATCGGCCTGCGCCAGGGCGCCCAGGCTCGCGCCGGCACCCAGCGCCAGCGCCGCCAGGCGGTGGAGGAACGAGGGGAAAAGGGATGTCGCCATGGCCGTGCCGCTTCCTCACGAAAGACCGGGCCGCGCGGGCCCCGAGGCGCCCATTGGGGCAGCCCGGCGCCCGCAGGGTTCTTGCGCGGAAGTACGCGCTGCAACCGGAGGTTGCGCGGCGGCGGCCTGGCCGGCCCGGGCGCGACGCGACAATCCCGCCCCGGGAGGCACCGACCAGACATGAAGAAGACGCAGGCCCTGCGCATCCACGCCGGCCGCCGGGCGCTGTCGCACCTGCGCGAGCACGGCCTGCGCCCCGCCGACGTGCGCGTGCTGCCGGCGGCGGCCTCCGGGCCCACGGGGCTGGTGCTCAACCCGCTGGACCGCTTCGTCTTCGGCCACTGGCTGCCGCGCTCCAGCCAGCCGGTGCACCTGCTGGGCGCCTCGATCGGCGCGTGGCGCATGGCCAGCGCCTGCCTGCCCGACGCCGACGCCGCCTTCGCGCAGATGGCGCAGGACTACGCCCACCAGCGCTACGAGCACGCGCCCGGGCGCATGCCGGCGCCGGGCCACGTCAGCGCCGTGCTGGGCGCGCTGTTCGACGACCGTTTCACGAGCCGCGCCGACGCGGTGCTGGGCCATGCGCGATTCCGGCTGCACCTGTTCACCGCGCGCGGGCGCGGCGCGCTGCTGCGCCGGCAGTGCCGCTGGCGCAACCCGCTGGGCTACCTGGGCGCGGCGGCCTTCAACACCCTGATCAGCCGCCGCGCGCTGGGCGCGTGGCTGGAGCGCGTGGTGTTCCACGACCCGCGCGCGCCGCTGCTGCCGCTGCGGCTGCACGATTTCCGCAGCCGGCAGGTGGCGCTGGACGCCGGCAACCTCGGGCCGGCGCTGCTGGCGAGCTGCTCCATCCCGTTCTGGCTCGATGCCGTGCACGACATCCCCGGCGCGCCGCGCGGCGCCTACTGGGACGGCGGCCTCACCGACTACCAGTTCCACCTCGACTACGCCTCGATGGGCGACGCCGGGCTGGTGCTGTACCCGCACACCGAGGCGCGCATGGTGCCGGGCTGGCTCGACGGTTTCATGAGGCACCGCCACCGCGGCCGCGGCCGGCTCGACAACGTGGTGGTGATCTCGCCCGACCCGGACTGGGTCCGCACCGCCCTGCCGCGCGGGCGGCTGCCGGACCGCACCGACTTCACCGCCTTCGCCGGCGACATCGAGGGCCGCGCCCGCACTTGGCTGCGCGAGATCGCCGAGAGCCAGCGGCTGGCCGACGAGTTCGCGCGGCTGGTCGAGCAGCCGTCGATCGAGGCGCTGCCGCTGGATTGAGCCCGCGCCGGCCGGGCACGCCGTGCAACCCCAGGCGCACGCGAAGGCCGGCGCCCTCGGTACTCACGGCGCGCCGGCGCCGCGCGCCATCTCGGCCGCCAGCCAGTCGCGGAACGCCGCCACCGCGGGCAGCGCTCGCTTGCGGGCCGGGCAGACGAAGTGATAGGACCGCGCCACGGGCAGCACCACGTCCAGTGCGCGCACCAGCCGGCCGCCGCGCACCTCGTCATCGACCAGCATCGAGTGCGCCAGCAGCACGCCCGCGCCCTGCACCGCGGCGTCGATGGCGTGGTCGGCGCTGCTGAAGTGCATGCCCGGCACCGGCGCCACATCCGGCGCCAGGCCGGCAGCCCGCCACAGCTCGTCCCAGCCGGGCATCTCGGGCCGGCCGGCGAGCTGGTCGTCGTGGATGCGCGGCAGCCGGCGCAGCCGCTGCCGCGCCGGCGCGCCCTTCGCGCCCGCCAGCAGCCTCGGGCTGCACACCGGCACCAGGCTGACGTCGGCCAGCTTCTCGTACACCAGCCCCGCCTCCCGCGGCCGGCCGTCGGGCACGTTGCGGATGGCGGCGTCCACCCCGTCGCTGCCGAAGTTGGCGTAAGCGGCCGAGGAGGCCACGCGCAGCTCGATGCGCGGATGCGCCTCGGCAAAGCGGTACAGGCGCGGCGCCAGCCACTTCGAGGTGAAGCCCGGCGGCGCGCTCAGCACCAGCACCTGTTGCCCGTCCAGCGCGCGCAGCGCCTCGACGGCCTCGCGGATCTGGCCGAAGCCGCTGCGCAGGCCCGGGAACAGCGCCTGGCCCTGCGGCGTGAGCGCTACGCCCCGCGCACGGCGCTCGAACAGCCGGCAGCCCAGCAGTTCCTCCAGGCCGCGGACCTGATGGCTCAGCGCGCCCGGCGTCACGTGCAGCTCGTCGGCCGCCCGGGTGATGTTGGCGTGCCGCGCCACGGCCTCGAACGCGCGCAGCGCAGCCAGCGGGGGAAGCGCATGAGCCATGAGCCTTCCTCAAGGATCGGTGGACAAGATCTCCATTGTGGCCATGCGCCACGGAGGCTCCAATGAAGCTTCACAGGCATTGAGCCGAATTCAACTCACGCGGGCTCCCGGGCCCGCGCACCGCGCACCGCGCACCGCGCACCGCGCACCGCAAGGAGCTTCGCCATGTCCGTCCTGCACTTCGCCGTCCACACCGCGCTCCACCCCGCCGCGGCCGGGCAGCCGCCCGATGCCGCCGCGCTGCCGGCGCGACTGAAGGCAGCGCTGCGCCGCTGGAGCCGTGCCGCCGCCGCGCTGCAACTCGCCGCCGAGCAGGACGTGCGCCTGGCGCTGGCGCGCCGCGAGCGCGTGGTGTTGCGCGGCCTGCGCGGGCAGGCGCTGGTGTGCGAGTCCGGCGAGCTGTGGGTGACGCTGGACGGCGACACCGCCGACCACGTGCTGCAGCGTGGCGAGCGCCTGGCGGTCGCCGCGAATGCCTGCGCCGTCGTGACGGCGACGCGGGCCTCGCTGCTGCGCGTCACGGCGCTCCGTACCATGGCCGCCCCCGCACCACACCCCTGAACGCCCCGCCATGCCTGCTGCCGCCGCCCCGACCGCTCCGTCTCCCACCACCCCGCCCGCCCGCATCGCCGTCATGGGCGCCGGCGCCGTGGGCTGCTTCTACGGCGCGATGCTGGCGCGCGCCGGGCACGAGGTGACGCTGATCGGCCGCCCGGCGCACGTCGAGGCCATCCGCCGCGACGGCCTGAAGCTGGAGATGAACGGCGCGGTGGAGACGCTGCTCGTGGCCGCCGACACCAGCGCGGCCGCCGTGGCCGGCGCGTCGCTGGTGCTGTTCTGCGTCAAGTCCACCGACACGCTCGACGCCGCGGCGCAGTTGCGGCCGCACCTCGCGCCCGGCGCCCTGCTGCTGTCGCTGCAGAACGGCGTGGACAACGCCGAGCGGCTGCGCGAGGCACTGCCAGGTTGCGAGGTGGCGGCCGCCGTCGTCTACGTCGCCACCGGCATGGCCGGCCCCGGCCATGTGCGCCACCACGGGCGCGGCGAGTTGGTGATCGAGCCGTCGGGCCAAAGTGAAAGCGTGGCCCGGATGCTGGCCGCCGCCGGCGTGCCGTGTGAAATCTCGGACAACGTGCGCGGCGCGCTGTGGGCCAAGCTGATCCTGAACTGCGCCTACAACGCGCTCTCCGCCGTCACGCAGCTGCCCTACGGCGTGCTGGTGCGCGGCGAGGGCGTCACCGACGTGATGCGCGACGTGGTCAGTGAATGCCTGGCCGTGGCCGCCGCCGACGGCGTGCAGGTGCCCGGCGACGTGGAGGCCGCCGTGCGCCGCATCGCCGAGACCATGCCGGCGCAGCTCTCCTCCACCGCGCAGGACATGGCGCGCGGCAAGCGCAGCGAGATCGACCACCTCAACGGCTACGTGCTGCGCCGCGGCCAGGCGCTGGGCATCGCCACGCCGGTGAACCGCGTGCTGCACGCGCTGGTGCGGCTCATCGAGGACAAGGCCGCCGGGGCGGCAAAGCCGGGCGCATGACGCACGCGACCCGGCCTGCTTGACCCGCCTCAATCGGCGGGCCGCGCGCAAGCGCCTAAACTTGCGGGACTTCCCTGCCCCGATTCATTCCCGCTTCAGCCCGTGCGCCGCCTCATCGCCATCGTCCTGATGCTCCTGCTGCCGATCCAGTCGGCGTGGGCGCTGGTGGCCATGCCGTGCCAGGGGCAGGTGGACATGAGCCAGGCACATGCGGCGCACGCCGGCCACCACGGCGACGCCATGCAGCACGCGCTGCACGCGGAAGCGGTCGCCACGGCCGCCCTGGCCGATCCGGCGGGACACGACGCCCACCACGGGCATCACGGCCTCGATGGCCTCGATGGCTTCGACGGCCACCACGCCGCGCCGCAGCCGGCCGGCCATCCCGATGGCGACCCGTGCAGCGGCTCCGCCGCCTGCATGAGCCTGCACTCCCCGCCGCTGGCGGCGGATTTCGACGCCGGTCTCCCCGTGCTGCAGCTGCCCCACGCGCTGCGCCCGGCCGGCGGCAGCGCCTTCAGCTCCGTGCCGCCGGCGCGCGAGCAGCGTCCGCCCATAGGCCTGCCCGCCTGAAGCGGCGGGAGTCCGTCCACCGATTCCTGTTGCGCGAGCCGCTGACGCGGCCGCGCGCGCCCGCCGGGCCGTCGAGCCCGGAGCCGGGCGCCTCCTGCCGCTTCCCCACCGCCATGCATCCGCATCGTCGTTGTCGAGGAAGCCTTGTTGATCAAACCTCTACTTGTGTCGGCGGGACTCGCGGCCACGCTGGCCGCGGCCGCCGCGGCCGCCGCTGCCGACGCGCCCACGCCACGCCCGGCCGAGCCCGGGACCGGCGCCGCCTGGCCCGATACCGCCGCGCCGTCCACGCTGCGCGCCGCGCTGGAGCACGCCTGGGCGCGCACGCCCGCGGCCCGCGCGCTCAACGCGCGCCATGAACAGGCCCGCGCCGCGGCCGACGCGGCGGGCTCGACGCTCGCCGGTCCGCCCACGCTGAGCCTGGGCGTGCTCGACGACCGGCTGCACCGCCGCGCCGGCCGGCGCGAGTGGGAGGCCGAGATCGGCATGCCGCTGTGGCTGCCCGGGCAGCGCGGCGCGCAGCAGTCCGTCGCGCAGGCCCGGCTGCACGACCTGGCCGAGGGCGCGGCCGCGCGCCGCCTGCAGCTCGCCGGCGAGCTGCGCGAGGCCTGGTGGGCGCTGGCCGCCACGCGCGAGGATGCCGCGCTGCAGCGCGGCCGCCTGGACGCGGCACGCGTGCTGCAAGCCGACGTCGAGCGCCGCGTGCGCGCGGGCGAGCTGGCGCGCACCGACGCGCTGCTGGCCACCGGCGAGGCGCACGCCGCCGAGGCCGCGCTGGCCGACGCGCTGCTGCAGGAGCGGCTCGCGGCCGACCGGCTGCGCGCGCTCACCGGCACGCCCGTGCCCGCCGCGCTGGCGCCGGAGGGTTTGGCCGAGGCCGAGGCGCCACCCGCGCCGCACCCGCGCCTGGCCGCCGCCGCGGCCGCCGTGCGGCTGGCGCAGGCGCGGCTGGCGCTGGTGGCGCGCAGCACGCGCGAGGCGCCCGAAGTGGCGCTGCGCCTGCAGCGCGAGCGCGACGGCGTGGGCGAGCGCTGGGCCGACCGCGTGGGCGTGCGCCTCAGCGTGCCGCTGGGCTCGGCGCCGCGGCAGCTGCGCGACAGCGCCGAGGTGCGTGCCGAGCTGCTCGAAGCGCAGGCCGAGGAGGCTTTGCTCCAGTCGCAGCTGGCGCTGGACATCGACGCCGCGCGCCGCGAGCGCGACACCGCCGAGGCCAAGGCCGCGCTGGCCGCCAGCCGCGCCGCGCTGGCCGCCGAGGCGCTGCAGCTGATCCACAAATCCTTTGCGCTGGGCGAAAGCGATTTACCGGCGCTGCTGGGCGCCCAAGCCGCCGATTTCGATGCACGGGCCGAGGTGCGCCGGCTGGAGGTGGCGCGCGCCGCCGCCGCCTCGCGCCTGCGCCAGGCCCTGGGAGTGATGCCATGAACCTGTTGACCCGATGCCTGCTGTTCACGCTGGGCCTGGTGCTGGGCGCCTGGGCCGCCGCCGCGCTGGCGCACGGCGGCGAGGACCACGGCCCGCCGGCCACCGTCAACGCCCGCCCGCTGCTGCCGCGCGTGACGGCGCATTCCGACCTGTTCGAGCTGGTCGGCGTGCTGGAGCCGGGCGGCCGGCTGCTGCTGTGGCTGGATGCGGCCGCGACCAACGAGCCGGTGGCGGGCGCAACCGTCGAGGCCGAGGGCGCCGGGATCAATGCCCGGGCGGCGGAGGTGTCGCCGGGCGTGTACGAGATCAGGCTGCCCCAGGCCCCCGCCGCCGGCCAGCACCCGTTCACCTTCACCGTGCAGGCGGGCGACGACATGGATCTGCTGGGCGCGCCGCTGGTGGTGGGGAAGGCCGAGGCCGATGCGCCGGCCGCGGCAGTGGCCGCCGGCACGGGCGCATCCGCGGCGTGGCGGGCGCCGGCCGGCTGGGCGGCGCTGGGCGCGGTCGTCGGCGCTGCGCTGATGGCGGCGCTGTCGGCCCTGCGCCAGCGGCGTCGGCCCGCGATCGATACGGCAGGGAGCGCGCGATGAAGACGATGAAGAACACCTTGCTGGCGCTCGGCCTCGGCCTGGCCGCCACGGGCCTCGTCCACGCCCACGGCGGCGAGGACCATTCCCACGACCAGCCCCAGGCTGCCGCGCCGGCGGGCAAATCGGCCACGGCGGCCGCGCCCGCCGGCGCCGCCAGCCTGGAAGCGTCCGCGCGGCTGCCCGACGGCGGCCTGTTCGTGCCCAAGCACGTGCAGCGACTGCTGGCGCTGCGCACGCAACCGGCGGCGGTCGGCGCGCTGGGGGGGAGCATGGCGCTCAACGGCCGCGTCGTGGTCGAGCCCGGCAGCGGCGGGCGCATCCAGGCCACGCAGCCGGGCACGGTGCTGCCCGCCGGCAAGGCCTTCCCGGCGCTGGGCCAGCGCGTGCGCAAGGGTGAGGTCGTCGCCTGGCTCAAGCCCGCCGCCAGCTCGCTGGAGCGCGGCGACCGGCTGGAGAGGCAGGCCGAGCTGGGCGCGCAGGTGGCGCTGGCCGAGCGCCGCGTCGCGCGGCTGGAGCAGCTCGAAGGCTCCGTGCCGGCCAAGGAGATCGAGGCCGCGCGCGTGGAGCTGGGCGCCTTGAAGAAGCGTCAGGCCGCGCTCGCCACCGCGCTGGACGCGCCGCAGCCGCTCACGGCGCCGGTGGACGGCGTCATTAGTGCGGTTGAAATCGTGGCCGGCCAGGTGGTGGACGCGCAGGCGCTGCTGTTCGAGGTGGTCGATCCGACGCGGCTGGCGGTCGAGGCGCCGGCTTATGACCTGAAGCTGGCGCAGGCCATCGTCGCGGCCGAGGGCGAAGCCGGCGGCGTGGCGCTGAAGCTGCAGCCCGCGCCGGTGGGCCGGCTGCTGCGCGAGCAGGCGCTGCCGCTGCGCTTCCGGGTGCTCGAAGGCGGCGCCGCGCTGGCCGTGGGCCAGCCGGTGCGCGTGGTCGCGCGCACGCGCGGCGAGGCAGGCGGGCAAGGCGTGGCGCTGCCGTCCTCCGCGCTGGCGCGCAACGGTGCGGGCGAAACCATCGTCTGGGTGCACGGGGACCCCGAGCGCTTCGAGCCGCGGCGCGTGCGCGTGGAGCCGCTGGGCGCGGAGCGCGTGGCCGTGCGCGAGGGCCTGAAGGCGGGCGAGCGCGTGGTCACCTCCGGCGCGGCGCTGCTGTCGCAGGTGCGGTGATGAGTTCAAGCCCGTTGCGCCCCGTCGGCCGCAATGCCTCGCACCCCGATCCGTCATTCCGGCGAAAGCCGGAATCCACGATCGCCGCGATGCCCCGCTCGCGGGTGTTGGCACATGCCGACGCCAGCCATTCCGCCACTTCAGCGCGCGTGGATTCCGGCTTTCGCCGGAATGACGACGTTTTTTCTTGCGGCCCGCAACGTCATGCGCGCGTCTCGGTCATGAGCCGTCACGCGCTCCCTGTCAGGCAACGCCGTGCTTGCACCGGCACGTCGGGGCACGGCCGTGGCAGCGCGCAACGAGCCGTCTGAAGGTCCATCGCCCATGTTCGACCGCTTGATCCATTTCAGCCTGCGCCAGCGCCTGTTCGTGCTGGGCGCGGCGCTGCTGCTGGTGGCCTGGGGGCTGGCCAGCCTGCGGCAGATGCCGGTGGACGTGTTCCCCGACCTGGACAAGCCCACCGTCACGCTCATGACCGAGGCCGGCGGCATGGCGCCGGAGGAGGTGGAGCAGCTCGTCACCTTCCCGATCGAGGCCGGCCTGAACGGCCTGCCCGGCGTCACGCGCGTGCGCTCCGTCTCCGGCGTCGGGCTGTCGGTGGTGTACGTCGAGTTCGGCTGGGGCAGCGACATCCATCTCAACCGCCAGCAGGTCAGCGAGCGGCTGAACCTGGTGCGCGAGCAGCTGCCCCCGGGCATCACGCCGCAGCTGGGGCCCATCGCTTCGATCATGGGCGAGGTGCTGCTGCTGGCGCTGCCGGCCGACCCGGCGCAGGTCAGCCCCATGGCCGTGCGCGACTGGGCCGAGGCCGTGGTGCGGCCGCAGCTGCTGACGCTGCCCGGCGTGGCGCAGGTGGTGGCCATCGGCGGCGAGGTGCGCCAGCTGCGCGTCGAGCCCGATCCGGCGCAGCTGCGCGCCCTGGGCGTGGGCCGCGAGCAGCTCGTGGCCGCACTGGGTGGCTTCGGCGCCAACACCAGCGGCGGCTTCCTGGAGTCGCAGGGGCGCGAGCTGCTGATCCGCCCCATCGGGCGCAGCACCGACGTGGAGGCGCTGCGCAACCTGGTCGTCACCGTGCGCGACGGCCAGCCCATCCTGCTGCGCCAGCTCGCCGAGGTGCGCGTGGCCGCGGCCGTCAAGCGCGGCGAGGGCGGCTTCGGCGCGAAGCCGGCCGTGATCCTGTCGGTGCAGAAGCAGCCCGGCACCGACAGCGTGCGCCTGACCCGCGCCGTGGAAGCGGCGGTGCAGGAGCTGGCGCGCACCCGCCCGGCGGGCGTGGCCGCGCCGGAATTCCTGTTCCGGCAGGCCGACTTCATCGAGCGCTCCATCGGCAACGTGGCCGAGGCGCTGCGCGACGGCGCGGCGATGGTGGCGATCGTGCTGTTCGTCTTCCTGCTCAACGGGCGCACCACGCTGATCTCGCTCACGGCCATCCCGCTGTCGCTGCTGATCACGGCGGTGGTGTTCCACTGGGCGGGGCTGTCCATCAACACCATGACGCTCGGGGGCCTGGCCATCGCCATCGGCGAGCTGGTGGACGACGCGGTGGTGGACGTCGAGAACGTGCTGCGCCGCCTGCGCGAGAACCGGGCGCTGCCCCACCCGCAGCCGGTGCTGGAGGTGGTCGCGTCCGCATCGAAGGAGGTGCGCTCGGGCGTGGTCTATGCCACGGCCATCGTGGTGCTGGTGTTCGTGCCGCTCTTCGCGCTGCCGGGCATCGAGGGCCGGCTGTTCACGCCGCTGGGCGTGGCCTACGTGGTGTCGATCCTGGCCTCGATGCTGGTGGCCACCACCGTCACGCCCGTGCTGTGCTACTGGCTGCTGCCGCGCATGAAGCGGCTCGATCACGGCGACAGCCCGCTGGTGCGGCGGCTCAAGGCCTGGGACACGCGGCTGCTGCACTGGAGCTTCAGGCACGACCGCGCGCTGCTGGCCGGCGCGGCCGGCGCTGTGCTGCTGGCCGCGCTGGCGGCCTTCGGTTTCCCGCGCACCTTCCTGCCGCCCTTCAACGAGGGCACGCTCACCATCAACCTGCTGCTGGAGCCCGGCACGGCGCTGGAGGCCTCGAACCGCGTGGGCAGCATGGCCGAGGCGCTGGCGCTGCAGGTGGCCGAGGTGACGCACGTGGGCCGGCGCACCGGGCGCGCGGAGCTCGACGAGCATGCCGAAGGGGTGCACTACACCGAGCTGGACGTGGACCTGCGCGCCTCCGATCGCCCGCGCCAGGAGGTCGTCGAGGAGCTGCGCGCGCGGCTGGCGGTGCTGCCGGCGTCGGTGAGCATCGGGCAGCCGATCTCGCACCGGCTCGACCACCTGCTCTCCGGCGTGCGCGCGCAGATCGCGCTCAAGGTCTATGGCGACGACCTGGACACGCTGCGCGGCCTGGCCGAGCAGCTGCGCGCACGGCTGGCCGCCATTCCCGGCGTGGCCGACCTGCAGGTCGAGAAGCAGGTGCTCATCCCGCAGCTCAAGATCCGGCTGGACTACGACGCGGCGGCGCGCCACGGCGTGGCACCGGGCACGGTGCTGCGCGAGCTGCAGGAGCAGCTCGACGGCGAGCGCATCGCGCAGCTGGTCGAAGGCAACCGCCGCATCGACCTGGTGCTGCGGCTGCCCGAGGGCGCGCGCGGGGCGCAGGCGCTGCGCGAGCTGCCCATCGAGACGCCGCTGGGGCACGTGCCGCTGTCGCGCATCGCCAGCGTCGAGGAGGGCGACGGGCCCAACCAGATCGGGCGCGAGAACGCGCGCCGGCGCATCGTCGTCTCGGCCAACGCCGCGGGGCGCGACCTCTCCGCCGTGGTGGGCGACATCCGCGCGGTGCTGGCGCAGACGCCGCTGCCCACCGGCTACGCCACCGCGCTGGAGGGGCAGTTCCAGGCGCAGGAGGAGGCGTCGCAACGCATCGCGCTGCTGGCGCTGGTGTCACTGGCGCTGGTGTTCCTGGTGCTGTACTCGCGCTGGCGCTCGGCCGTGTTGGCGCTGGTGGTGATGGCCAACATCCCGCTGGCGCTGGTAGGCAGCGTGATCGCGCTGGCCGTGGCCGGGCAGCCGCTGTCGGTGGCGGCGCTGGTGGGCTTCATCACGCTGGCCGGGATCGCCGCGCGCAACGGCATCCTCAAGATCAGCCACTGGCTCAACCTGTGCGCCTTCGAGGGCGAGCGCTTCGGCGACGCGCTGATCGTGCGCGGCTCGCTGGAGCGGCTCACGCCCGTGCTGATGACGGCGCTGGTGACCGCCTTCGCGCTGGTGCCGCTACTGCTGGCGGCCGACGCGCCGGGCAAGGAGGTACTGCACCCGGTGGCGGTGGTGATCTTCGGCGGCCTGCTGAGCTCCACGCTGCTCGACACGCTGCTGACGCCGCTGATGTTCCGCCGCTGGGGCCGCGCCCCGACCGAGCGGCTGCTGGCCACGCGGGCCACCCAGAGCTATTGACCCCTGTTTTTTCCTGACCGCTTGCGAAAGGAGACCTTCCCATGAAAGCCCTTCACACCCTGTTTGCCGCGCTGGCCCTGGCCGCCGCGGGCGGCGCCTTCGCCCACGACGACGCGACGCTCGACGGCATGAAGGCGCCCAACGGCGGGCAGATGCGCGCCGCGGGCGCACAGCACTACGAGCTGGTGGTGGCCCAGCCCGGCACGGCGGGCGACGCGCTGCCGGTGGCGGTGTACGTGACGGACCATGCCGGCGCCAAGGTGCCGGTGCAGGGTGCCACCGGCACGGTGACGCTGCTCTCCAACGGCAAGAAGTCCACCGTGGCGCTGCAGCCCGCGGGCGACAACGTGCTCAAGGGCAGCGGCGCCTACGCGAGCGGCCGCGATCTGAAGGCCATCGTGTCGGTGACGTTGCGCGGGCAACCGGCGGCGCAGGCGCGGTTCGAGCCGTTTGCGCATGCGGGCACGGGGCACGGCCACTGAGAAATGACGTGCGGCCGCCCGGACCTCCTACCTCCTGAAAGGGACCTTCACCATGGTCGAGTTTTCAACGAGCCTTCGCCGCGGCCTGTGCGCCGTGTCACTGTCGTGCCTGGGCGCCGTGTCGATGACGGCGGCGCTGGCGCAGCCCTCGCCGCCGGCCTCCGGCCCCGGCATGGGCCACCAGGGCATGGGCCCGGGCGGCCACGGCGGCATGGACATGCACGGCGCGATGATGCAGGGCATGGAGTCGATGCGGCAGATGAAGCCCACGGGCGACGCCGACCGCGACTTCGCCGCCATGATGAAGATGCACCACCAGCAGGCGGTGGAGATGTCGCAGGCCTACCTCCAGCAGGCCAAGTCGCCGGAACTCAGGCAGATGGCGCAGAAGATCATCCGCGACCAGCAGAAGGAGATCGCGCAGCTGGACAAGTGGCTGCAGGGGAGGAAGTGAGGGGATGCTGCTTTGACTGGTTACGCGAGCACCGGCTAACGACAACCCGGAGAGCGTTGACCGAAGCAGACACGCCTCGCCTCCTGCTTTGTCATCTCCGCGCAGGCGCACTGCTGGCCAGGGAAAGTAGAGAGGGCGTCAGCCGGAGGCCGATACGGCTCGCCTACTACTTCGTCATCCCCGCGCAGGCGGGGATCCAGGCGGTCCCCGAGCAGCCGGTAGCTGATCGGTCGGCTCAGCAAGGCTCAAGGCACGGCAGGCGCCGCGCACGGGCTTGCGGCTGACCTGGGGACCGCCTGGATTCCCGCCTTCGCGGGAATGACGAAGTGGGGTGCGGACCGCCCGTGCCTATGGGCTACCAGCCGTTGCCACCGTTCCCGGACAGCAACGTGCCCCGCGCCCTGTTGCCCTCTCCCCTATCTCACGCCGCCGGCCGCAGTCCTTCGTGGGGTGCCACCACCTGCGCCGGCGCCAGCGCCGCCTCGGCCAGCGACGACGAGGTCGTGACCAGCGGCTCGGACAGGTGCCAGGTCTCGAAGATGGCCTCCAGCACCGCCGGCGTGGCGGTGTGGTGCAGCATGTGGCCGGCGCCGTCGATCACGCGCAGGTGCGTCTGCGGCAGCCGCTCGTGCAGCCGCTCGGCCTGCCACTTCGTCAGCACCAGCAGGTCCTGCGCGCCGGCGATGATCATCGTCGGCACCGCCAGCGCGCCTTCGCGGCGGCGCTGCTTGATGCCTTCCAGGATCATCATCCCCGACTCCGCCGCGCTGGCCTGCAGCGTGTGCGGGCGCAACGACAGCCAGGTCGGGTAGCGCTCCTTGAAGGCCTGCGTCACCGGCGCCGGGGCGAAGATGCGCCGCGTCATCAGCGGCCAGATCAGCCGGCTCAGCAGCGGCGAGACGGTGTGGCGCATCAGCGGCCCGATCAGCGGCAGCGCGGCGACGCCCATCAGCGGCGCGTCCAGCCGCACGCTGGGCGTGTAGTAGCCGGCCATGACGATCAGGGCGCGCAGCGACTGCGGCTCGGCCAGCGCCATGGCGAAGGCCACCATCGAGCCCCAGGAATGGCCCAGCACGATGGGACGCTCGATGCCCAGCGCGCGCAGCGCGTTCAGGAAGAGCTGCGCCTGCGCCTCGGCCGTGTAGTCGCGCTGCGGCGGGCGCTGGCTGTGGCCGTAGCCCGGGCGGTCGAACACGAAGACCTGGAAATGCCGCGCCGCGAGCTGCGGCAGCCCGCTGATCTCCATCTCCGTGGCCGAGGCGCCGTTGCCGTGCAGCAGCACCAGCGGCGGCCGACTGGCGTCGCCGTGCACGGTGTAGTGCAGTTGCACACCGTCCACCTCGACGAAGCGGCCGTGCGGCGGGTTCTCGGCCTCGGCCTTGCGCGTCATCACGCGTGTGGCGAGGTACGAGGCGCCGAGCACCGCGGCGGTGCCGAGCACGCCGGCCCAGAGCTTCGAAGGCGCGTGGCGCGTCATGCCGATGCCGATGGTCATGTCAATCTCCCCAATGAAAAAAGCTTGCGTGGCTCCTCCGGGGGCAACCGCCGTTCCCGTCTTGTTGCGGCGCACCAATCTTTTGCTGCCGGCGACGCGCGCGGGCGGCGGGTTGCCCGGGATCAAGGATCGATGCCGGCCACGGTCCTAGCCTGGGGGCTGCCATGGTCCGTCTTGCGCACCCTTCCCGTGCCTGGCCGCCGCCCGGCGGCGCGGACCCACCACTGCCGTACTGACATGGACACCCTGCCGCTGCTGACCCTGGTGCTGCTTGCCACCGTCGGGGCGCTGGGCGCCGTTGTGGCGGCGCTGCTGCGCTGCAACCGGCGCCTGCGCGAGGCCAATGACGCGCTGCAGGCGCGGCTGCGCGAGGTGGAGGCGCTGCAGTCGCGCTTCCACGAGGAGTCGCTGCGCGACCCGCTCACCGGCCTCTTCAACCGGCGCCACCTCGACGGGACGCTGGAGCAGGAGCTGGCGCGGGCACGGCGCGGCGGCTATCCGCTGGCGCTGGTAATGCTGGACCTGGACCATTTCAAGCGCATCAACGACACCTACGGCCATGCCGGCGGCGACGCGCTGCTGCGCCAGCTCGGCCGGCTGCTGCGCGCCGCCTGCCGCAGCGGCGACACGGCCTGCCGCTGCGGCGGCGAGGAGTTCGTGCTGGTGCTGCCCGGGCTCGACGAGCCGGTGCTGGACGAGCGCGCCGAGTTCTGGCGCTGCAGCATCGAGGCGATGGTCACGCACTTCGGCGGCAAGGCTTTCAGCGTGACGGCCTCGCTGGGCGTGGCGGTGTTCCCGCGCCATGCGGACGATGCGCTGTCGCTGCTGCGCTGCGCCGACCGCGCGCTCTACGCCGCCAAGCAGGCCGGGCGCAACCGCGTGGTGCTGGCGCCGAAGGCCGGCGATGACGATGCGCGCGCGCCGGCGGCCGACAACCGGGCACGCGAAGCCGCGACGGCGTGAGCGGGCGCGCGACGCCGCTCCACAATCCCGGGATGGACCCTGATGCAGACCCGGGTGAATGCCTGCGCCGCGCCGGCCCCGACGCGCTGGCCGCCGCGCTGCAGGCCAGCCGGCGCGACACGCTGGCCACCTTCGCGGTGTTCGAGGCGGCGCTGCCGGACTTGCGCGCCGCGCCGCCGGGCCACCCGGACCTGAACCCGCCGCTGTGGGAACTGGGCCACGTGGGCTGGTTCCAGGAGTTCTGGATCGCGCGCCACCCCGGGCGCGGTCGCGGCGCGGCGGCCGACCCGCAAGCCCCGCGCGCCGCCCCGCTGCGCGCCGAGGCCGACGCGCTCTACGACTCCGGCCGCGTGCCGCAGGCCGCGCGCGCCGCGCTGCCGCTGCCCGATGCGGCCGCCACCCGCGCGGAACTGGCGGACCAGCTCGTGGCCTGCCTGCGGCTGCTGCGCGAGGCGGCGCCGGACGACGACGGCCTGTACTTCTTCCGCTTGGCGCTGGCGCACGAGGACATGCACCACGAGGCCGCGCTGTGGCAGGCACAGCTGCTGGGCCTGCCCGTGGCGGATGCGCGCTGGCAGCCCGCGCCGCTGGCGGGGGCGCGCACGCCGCTGCGCGTCGAGGCCGGCACGTGGCGGCTGGGCATGGCGCCGGGCGACGGCTTCGCGTTCGACAACGAGCTGCCGGCGCACGCCGTGGCGCTTGAAACCTTCGACATCGACCGCCGCGCCGTGAGCTGGGACGAGTTCATTCCCTTCGTGGAAGCGGGCGGCTACCGCGAGCCGCGCTGGTGGGACGAGGCCGGACGGCGCTGGCTGCTGCAGGCCCGGCCCGAAGCGCCGCAACACCTGCACCTGGATGCCGGGCGCTGGTGGCATCGGCAATGGGACGCGTGGCGGCCGCTGGACGGGCGTCTGGCGGCCTGCCACTTGAACCGGCACGAGGCGCGCGCCTGGTGCGCCTGGGCCGGGCGGCGCCTGCCGAGCGAAGCCGAGTGGGAGGCGGCGGCGCTGGCGCATCCCGCCGACTTCGCCTTCGGCGCCGTGTGGGAGTGGACGGACAGCGAGTTCCTGCCCTACCCCGGCTTCGTGCCGCATCCGTACCGCGACTATTCACAACCCTGGTTCGGCCACCGCGCCGTGCTGCGCGGCGGCTCCTTCGGCGCGCAGCGGCGGCTGCACCATGCGCGCTACCGCAACTTCTTCGAGGCGTCGCGGCGGGACGTGTTTTCGGGGTTCCGGAGTTGCGCGCGTTAGGGGCGCGGGCGGCTTACTGCACCGCGCGCGCCATGGCCGCCGGGTTCCTGGGCTTGCTCACGTCCGCCGGGTCCACCTCGACATCCGCGCTCTCCGGCGGGCACGACAGCTCGGCGGCGCGCTTCCAGGGTTGATCGACGTAGATCTGCCACAGGCGCCGGTTCGCCGGGTAGCTCTCCTGGCCGCTGGTGTCGCCGCAGGTCTGGGCCGACACCGACTGGCCCGGCCCCACCACCACCACCGCGCCCGGGCGCAGCGTGCAGCTTGCCAGCCAGGTCAGCTGGTTCCAGGTGTTGCAGACCTCGTAGTCGGTGCGGTACTGCGCCACCGGGCCGCTGGGCTTGTCGGCCGACCACCAGCCGCCCAGGCGGTTGGTGTTGCCGTTGGCGTCCCGGACGCCGGGACCGTTCCAGAGGCGGTACACCGGCACGTCCTGCGTGATGCGCACCACCGCCACGCCCAGCACGCCGCCGTCGCCGGGCTTCTTCAGCGCGTTGAAGGCCATGGCGCGCTCAAGGTCAGGGTCGTCCAGGCGCAGCACCTCGGCGCGGCCCTGCAGCGAGGCGGGCAGGCCCAGCGGGTCGCGCGCCGTGGTGGCGCAGCCGGCGAGCACGGCCAGCGCCAGCAGGGCCAGCGAGGCGCGGGGCCCGTGGGCCCGGGGTGCGGGCAGCGGGTTCGGCTTCTTGTCGTTCATGGGTGTTCTCCCGGTAGGGCGGCCCCTCAAGGCCGCGAAGGTCTCTTGCGTACTGCCTGCTTGGGAACGAGGCGCAGGAGCCGCCGCCGGGTGCCGAACTGCGCACGGGCATGCCGCTCGCTGCACGATGCGGCGCAACTGCCCGGGCGCCGCCGCCGGGCATCGTGCCAGCGCTGCCCGGCACGCGGCTGACACCGACGCGGCGCAACGACAATGAACCGGTTGCCGGGCGCATCCACCCGGCAGGACGAACGAACCAGGACCGACCCCTCATGAGCAAGGACCGCTTCCACAGCCTCTACACCCATGGCTTCGCGCGCGTGGCCGTGTGCGTGCCCAAGCTGCGCCTGGCCGACCCGCGCCACAACGCGCAGGAGACGCTCACGCTGCTGCGCCAGGCGCACGAGCGGCGCGCGGCGGTGGCGCTGTTCACCGAGCTGGGCTTCACCGGCTACACCTGCGACGACCTGTTCCACCAGCGCGTGCTGCTCGACGACTGCGAGGCGGCGCTGGCGCAGCTGCTGGCCGATTCGGCGGACCTGCCGATCCTGGGCGTGGTGGGCCTGCCGCTGCGCGTGGACGAGCGGCTCTTCAACTGCGCCGTGGTGTTCCAGCGTGGCCAGATTCTGGGCGTGGTGCCCAAGACCTACCTGCCCAACTACGGCGAGTTCTACGAGGCGCGTCAGTTCAACGCCGCCTTCAACGCCATCTCCGACGAGGTGACGCTGGCCGGGCAGACGGTGCCCTTCGGCTCGGAGCTGCTGTTCCAGGCCGAGGACCAGCCGCTGCTGAAGATCCACGTCGAGATCTGCGAGGACGGCTGGGTGCCGATCCCGCCCTCGACCTACGGCGCGCTGGCCGGCGCCACGGTGCTGCTGAACCTGTCGGCGTCCAACATCACCATCGGCAAGGCCAGCTACCGGCACGAGCTGGTCGGCCTGCACTCGGCGCGCTGCCTGGCGGCCTACCTCTACAGCGCCGCGGGCCCGGGCGAATCCAGCAACGACATGGCCTGGGACGGCCACGGCCTGGTCTACGAGAACGGCACGCTGCTGGCCGAGACCGAGCGCTTCGCCGAGGACCACCAGGTCATCTGCGCCGACCTGGACCTGGAGCGGCTGCAGCACGAGCGCATGCGCATGACCACCTTCGGCCAGACGGTCGGGCGGCACCGCGACGCACTCGATGGCTGGCGCATCGTGAGCTACCGCGCCGAGCTGCCGGTGGAGGAGCGGCTGCCGCTGCGGCGCCACGTGCCGCGCATGCCCTACGTGCCGAGCAACCCGGCGCAGCGCGACGAGCGTTGCCGCGAGGTGTTCAACATCCAGGTGCAGGCGCTGGTGCAGCGGCTGCGGGCCTCGGGCATTGAAAAACTCGTGATCGGCGTGTCGGGCGGGCTGGACTCGACGCACGCGCTGCTGGTGTGTGCGCGCGCGGTGGACCTGATGGGGCTGCCGCGCAGCAGCATCCTGGGCTACACCATGCCGGGCTTCGCCACCAGCGGCCGCACGCTGGACCAGGCGCTGCGGCTGATGGCGGCGATCGGCTGCTCTTCCCAGCAGATCGACATCCGGCCCAGCTGCCTGCAGATGCTGAAGGACCTGGGCCACCCCGCCGGCCACGGCGAGGCGGTGTACGACGTGACCTTCGAGAACGTGCAGGCCGGCGAGCGCACCAGCCACCTGTTCCGACTGGCGAACCTGCACAACGGCATCGTCATCGGCACGGGCGACCTGAGCGAGCTCGCTTTAGGCTGGTGCACCTACGGCGTGGGCGACCACATGTCGCACTACGGCGTGAACGCCAGCGTCCCCAAGACGCTGATGCAGTACCTGGTGCGCTGGGTGGCCGAGACGGGGCAAGTGGGCGAAGCCGGCAGCCAGGTCTTGCTGGACATTCTCGGCACCGAGATCAGCCCGGAGCTGGTGCCCGGCGGCGGTGGCGAGGGCCAGCAGCCGGCGCAATCGACGGAAAGCGCCATCGGCCCTTATGAGCTGCAGGATTTCAACCTGTTCCACCTGCTGCGTTACGGCTACGACCCCTCGAAAATCGCTTTCCTCGCGCACCATGCTTGGTGCTCGGGCGAAAACGCCAAGTATTCACTCGCGGACGTGCGCAAGCATTTGCACACTTTCCTGCGCCGATTCTTCGCCAACCAGTTCAAGCGCACCTGCGTGCCGAATTCTCCGAAGGTCGGCTCGGGCGGCTCGCTGTCGCCGCGGGGGGATTGGCGGGCGCCGTCGGATGCGTCGGCGGCGGCCTGGCTGGCGGAATTGGAGAGGAATGTGCCGGAGAATTGAAACCTCGGCCGGACTATGCAACCAAAGATCAATGTCAAGCGCACATCCAGCCAGTGCCTCTGGCCCTTGCTCGGCGATGAGGAATTTCTGCTTCCCTTCGAGCATTTCCCGTGGTTCAGGAAGGCCACCGTCGAGCAGTTGACCGACGTGGAATGGCCTTCTCCCAATCACGTTTACTGGCCGCAACTGGATGTGGATTTGTCGGTGGAGTCCATCCGCAACCCGGCAGCTTTCCCGTTGACGGCCGAGAAAACAACCTGATTTTCATGCATATCACCGTCCACACCACCCACCCGGAGCTTCAACGGGATAGATCCTTTCAACGCTCCTGATGTCCTCAATTTTCTCTTGGTGCAGATAGGCAGAAATCAAAACCCCATCGAACGGGCTATCCAAGCCGTCATACCTTCTCTCCTGGGCAAAATTTCCGCCATGCCGCCGCCTGCTCCCACCCCCTTCGTCAGCCTCGTCCTGGAAATGATGGCGCCGCTGGGCGGCATATCAGCAAAGAAAATGTTCGGCGGCTGGGGGATTTTCAGTGGCGGGCTGATGTTCGCGGTCGTGATCCGCGACGAACTGTATTTCAAGGTGGACGATGAAAACCTCGGCCGCTTCGAATCCCGGGGATTGAAGCCGTTCACCTACGAAGCCAAGGGACGCGCCGTGTCGCTGCGCTATTTCCAGGCGCCGCCGGAAACGCTGGAAGAGCCGCAGGCCATGGCCAACTGGGCCCGCAGTGCCCTGGATTGCGCGCTGCGCCAGCGCCGGCACGGCGGCTGAAATCCGGTCATTTCAGCGACCCCCCAGGATGCTCCAGGGACATTCCTCCCATTGCCCACGGCAAACGGCCCGGCACCATGGTCCGGCCATGCCTGCTGTCGAATGAGGCCCATCGAAGGAGGAAACGAAGGTGAGTGAACAACGCGTTTCAGCCCTGCTGTCCCGGGCTGTGAATCCATCCGCCCTGAACGTCATCGGACCGCTCACCTCGCCGCGCAGCTGGGGCGTGTACGAGGTTTCTCCCGCCTCCCCTTCCGCCACCCGGCGCTTTCGCAACGGCAACCATCCGGTGCGGCAACGCGAGCTGGAGCGGGAATTCAAGGGCGCGGTGCGGCAGGTGGCGCTGTTCACGTCCAAGTCGCTCGCCGAGGAATTGTCCGGCCTGCTCAACGCCGCGCGCTGATGAAAACGTCCATGCTTCCTGCCCGCCCGCTCCTGGCTCCGCTCCTCCTGGCCGCCCTGTCCCTGCCGGCCCTGTCCCAATCCGTCCTCCAGCCCGGCGCCTGGGAAAGAAACCTCGAAGGCGCCGTGCAGGACCCGCAAACCGGCCAGTACCGCACCATGCAGTCCGAGCAGCGCCGGGAATGCCTGACCGAGGCCTCCCTGAAGACCGTGCCCTACCTGGACCCGGCCATCCAGCAGCGCGTGAAGGGCGGGTCGGGCGACTGCCGCGTCGCCGACGAGCAGCGCAGCGCCGAGGCCGCCTCCTGGCGCATGGCCTGCACCGCGGCCGACGGCACGCGCCGCGATTTGCGCTTCGAGGCCACGGCTTCCGCCACCCGCTTCGAATCCGTGCTGCACTCCACCGAGCTGCCGGCCGGCGACCCGGCCCGCACCGTCCACGTCCGCTTCCAGACCCGCATGACGCGCCTGGGCGAGTGCACGCCCGGCATGGCCGCGCCCTGAAGCACCGCCCAACACCGCGCGCCGGCCGCGGCGCAAGCTATTGCCGCGATTTCCTAAATTTCCGAAGGCCGCCGGGCGGCGCGCTTGGAGCGGTGGGTGTCCTTGCCCACAATCGCGCCCCGATGAACACCCGCACCGCCCTCCGCAAGCCCCTGTTCAAGCGTCTCATGGCCGCGTCCGCCCTGCTGGGCGCGACCCTCGTGGCTGCCGCCGCGGTGCCGGCCCCGTCCGACGCGGCCCCGGCCGCGCCGCAGGCCCGCGTGGTGGACGCGAAGTGGCGCGCCGACTTCGAGGCCTTCGACGCGGCGGACAAGGCGAGGCCGGTGCAGCCCGGCGGCGTGCTGTTCGTGGGCAGCTCCTCCATCCGGCTCTGGGACGACCTGGAGCAGCAGTTCCAGGAGCTGCCCGTGCTCGTGAAGCGCGGCTTCGGCGGTTCGCAGCTCTCCGACTGCGCCGCGCATCTCGACCGCCTCGTCGTTGCCTACCAGCCGCGCCTGGTGGTGCTCTACGCCGGCGACAACGACCTCAACGCCGGCCGCACGCCGCAGCAGGTGTTCGACAGCTACCAGCAGTTCGTGGACGGCGTGCACCGCGCGCTGCCCGACACGCGCATCGCCTACGTCTCGATCAAGCCCAGCCCGTCGCGCGCGAAGCTGCTGCCGCAGGTCCGGGAAGCCAATGCGCTGATCCGCCAGCGCGCCGCCGCCGACCCGCGCCTGGACTACATCGACATCTACCAGCCCATGCTCGGCGCCGACGGCCAGCCGCGCGCGGAGCTGTTCCGCGAGGACCGGCTGCACCTCAACGCCCAGGGCTACGCGCTCTGGCACCAGGTCATCGCCCGCCACCTGCGCTGACGCGCCGCTGCCGGCGCCGCTCGCGCCGGGCTTTCCATCGCGCCTTGACGCCGGCCGCATGCCGGTCGATGGCGTCGCTGCCGAGCGCCACCGCCCAGAGCACGGCGAAGGACACGGCCAGGATGCCCGTGTCCACCCACCACGAGCGCCCTCCGTGCGCCGCGCCGAAGAAGGCCAGCGCCAGCAGCACCAGCAGCAGGTGCGCGCCGAACACCGGCAGCGAGGCCCGGCCCAGCAGCTCCAGCGCGCGCGGCCGCCGCAGCCGCGCCGCCAGCGCGGGCCCGTGGTGCAGCGCCAGCAGCACCAGGGCCGCGAGGTTGAGCAGGCGCAGCGGACCCAGGTGCCACTTGTCGAAGGCGGCGTTCACGGCAGGGGCCCAGGCGTGGACGCTGGTGTCCGGGAAGGGCACCTGGCCGGCGGCGTGCCGCCACGCCAGGCCGACGAGCGCCACCGCCCAGGCGGCGCGCACCAGGCCCGGGCCGGGCGGTGGCAGCACGGCTTCGCCGCGCCCGGCGCGCGCCCCCATCCACAGGCCGAGCACCCACAGGAACTGCCAGCCCAGCAGCTCGAAGGCGCCGGTTTCGCGCACCGGCACGGGAATGCGCGCCCAGCGCGCCGCGGCCTCGTACAGGTGCGTGCCCACGTCCAATTGCGCGGCAACCCACAGCCCGGCGCTGGCGGCCAGGATCACGGCCCAGCCGCGCCGCCCGCCCGCCAGCAGCAGCAGCGGGCTGGCCAGCATGAACAGCACGTACATCGGCAGGATGTCGAGCAGCGGCGGGTTGTAGATCAGCATCAGCCCGGCCACGAAGGCCACCAGCGGCCGCTCCAGGTAGAAGGACAGCAGGTCCGTCACCGCCGGCTGGTCCATCAGCAGGCCCAGCAGCGCGATCAGCGTGAACAGGCAGCACAGCAGCGCGGCCTGCACCGCCCAGATCTTCAGCGCCCGGCCGTGGAAGCCGCGCGTCAGCGCCGCGTCGCCCTCGCGCTGCTGCTTGAGCGTGTAGACCTTGGCCGCGACGAGGGCGGAGAGGAAGACGAAGCCCTCCGCCGCCGAGACGAAGCCGAAGGGCTGGCTCAGCGGCGTCGCGAAGCGCGTGGGCAGGTGCGTCAGCGTCATCAGCACCAGCATCAGGCCGCGCAGCGCGTCGATCTCCCACTGGCGTTGGGAGGCAGCGGAGGGCATCGGGACGGAGGCAGGCGCCGGCGGCGGCGCGGGCAGGGCGGCCATATCCCGGGGCGGCATGGCAACCGGTAGGCCCGGGAGAACGCCGGGGTGGGCCTCGGCACCGCCGGGCTCGCCGGGCTGCGACACGGGCCGGCCAGGCAGGCGTCGGCCGGCACGGGCACGCGCTACGCTGCACCCGGGAACCACCACGCCCGGAGACACCGCCTTGAACGAAGCCGACGCCCGCACCGTGCTGCTGATCCAGGCCCTGGAAACCGCCGACGGCGAGTCGCGGCTGATCACGCCGGCGCAGGGGCGCGACGCGTCGGACCTGGTGCGCGCGGGGCTGCCCAAGCCCGGGCGCACGCTGCGGCACCAGGAGTGGTCCGAGCGTTTCGTGCTGCTGCGCGCGCAACGGCTGTTCCAGGAGGCGGCGGCGCGGCGGCCGGCGCTGCGCGGCATCGTCGAGGCGCCCTCGGCCTGGCGCCTCGTCGTGCTGCTGATCGCCGCCGTGGCCTTCGCGGCCGGCTTCGGCTCGGACGCGCTGGCCAACCCGGACCGCATCAACCTGCTGTCCGCGCCGCTGCTGGGCGTGCTGGCCTGGAACGCGCTGCTGGCGCTGGCCTGGCTGGTGTCGCGGCCCTTCGCGTGGCGGCAGCGGCAGCGGCCGCCACGCGCCCTGCCGGCGCTGCTGGCCGGGCTGGCGGCGGGGCCCGGGCGCTGGCGGCGCGGCGGCTTCGACGTGGCGCGGCGCTTCGGCGGCGCCTGGGCACGCGCGGCCGCGCCGCTGTGGCAGGCGCGCGTGCGCGGCGCTCTGCACCTGGGCGCGGCCATGGTGGCGCTGGGACTGCTGGCCTACGTCGGCGCGCGGGCGCTGCCGCACGAGTTCCACGTCGGCTGGGAAAGCCAGCTCATCAAGACGCCCGAAGGCGTGCTGACGTTGCTGCAGGTGGTCTTCGCGCCGGTGACGTTGCTGGGCGAGGCGCTGCGCTGGCCGCAGCTTGCGCCCTTCAACCTGGGCGAGGTCATGCGCATGCACCACTGGGCCGACCCCGACCCGGCGCTGGCCGACCGCTGGCTGGCGCAGGTCACGGCGCTGCTGCTGCTGGGCGTGGCGCTGCCGCGCGTGCTGCTGGCGCTGCTGGCCTGGCGCCGGGCGCGGCGGCTGGCCCGGCGCTTCCCGCTGGACCTGGCCGAGCCCTACTTCGCGCGGCTGATCGCCGACGGCAGCGGCCAGCGCTGGCGCCTGGTGGTGTGGCCGTACGCGGTGGCACCCGACGCGGCACAGGCCGCGGCGCTGCAGCGCCAGGCCGCGGAGCTGCTGGGCGGCGCGGCCGAGCTGACGCTGCAGCCGGCCCTGGACTACGGCGCGGCGCCGGAGTCGCTGGCGAAGCGCCCTGCTCCCGCCGAGGGCGAGCTGCTGGAGACGGCCGGGCTGCTGTCGCTCTCCGCCACGCCGGAGGCCGAGACCCACGGCGCCTTCCTGCGCCGGCTGGCGCAGGTGGCCGGCTCGGAGGCGCTGCTGCTGCTCGACGCCGGCGCCTTCACCGCGCGGCTGGGCCGCGGCGAGCGGCTCAAGGAGCGCGAGAGCCTGTGGCGCGAGTTCGCGCGGCAGCATGGTTTCACGCGCATCCACGTGGTGGAGCTGGGGGGCTGAACCGGCTTTCCGTTCGTCCTGAGGTATCGAAGGATGAACGGCCCAAGCCGGGCAGCGGGCCGAAAAAGCTTCACGGATTCGTCCTTCGAAACCTCGGGACGCACGGGATCTTCATGGACAAAAAAGACTTGATTGACATGCCAGAACCACTGTCCTCCTTCGATGCCGCCGCCCGCATCGAGCTGGTCCTGGTCTCCCACACCAACGTGGGCAAGACCACGCTGGCGCGCACGCTGCTGGGCCAGGACGTGGGCGAGGTGCGCGACGCGGCGCACGTGACGGTGACGGCCGAGTCGCACCGGCTGCTGGAAACCGCCGAGGGCGACGCGCTGATCCTGTGGGACACGCCGGGCCTGGGCGACTCGGCGCGGCTGGTGCGGCGCCTGGCCGGGGCGTCGAACCCGATCGGCTGGTTCCTGTCGCAGGTCTGGGACCGCTGGACGGATCGGCCCTTCTACCTGAGCCAGCAGGCCATGCGCGCCGCGCGCGAGCATGCCGACGTGGTGCTCTACCCCGTCAACGCCACCGAGGCGCCCGACGGCGCGGGCTACCTGGAGGCCGAGCTGCAGTTGCTGGCCTGGTTCGACCGGCCGGTGCTGGTGCTGCTCAACCAGACCGGCCTGGCCGCCGAGCGCGGCGCCGGCGCGGCCGAGCTGCGGCGCTGGCGCGAGCACCTGCGCGACCGCCCCGGCGTGCAGGGCGTGCTGGCGCTGGACGCCTTCACGCGCAGCTGGGTGCAGGAGCAGGCCCTGTTCGACGCGCTGGGCGCGCACGTGGCCGAGGACAAGCAGCCCGGCTGGCAGCGGCTGCAGGCGGCCTGGCAGCGGCGCAACGTGGCGCGCTTCAGCGACTCGATGCGCGCCATCGCGGCGCAGCTGGTGGCGGCGGCGCAAATCGAGCAGGCGGTCGAGCCCGCCGCCGAGGGCAAGGCCGGGCTGCTGTCGCGGCTGGCGGGAGCGGGCGGCGGCGACGCGCGGCGCGAGCGCGGGCAACTGGCCCTGCAGCGCCAGCTGGAGGCGGGCCGCGCCGAAACCACGCGCGAGCTGCTGCGCCTGCACGGGCTGCTGGGCCGCGCCGAGCACCCGTTCCTGAAGCGGCTGGACCGGGCCGACCTGGTGTCGCGCGCGCCGCTGGACCCGGTGCAGGCCGGCCTGGGCGGCGCCATCGCCTCCGGCGCCGCCACCGGCCTCGTGGCCGACGCGGCGGCCGGCGGGCTGACGCTGGGCACCGGCGCGCTGCTGGGCGCGCTGGCCGGGGCGGTGGCCTTCGTGGCCGGTGCGCGCGGCTACAACCAGGCGCGCGGCGTGGCAAGTGAAACGCTGCGCCTGGGCGACGCGGCGCTGCGCGCGCTGCTGCAGGACGCGCTGCTGAAATACCTGGCCGTGGCGCACTTCGGCCGCGGCCGCGGCGATTACGAGCACGAGGCGCTGCCGCAGGCTTGGGTGGACGAGGCACGCGTGCGGGTGGAAGGCCAGGCCGCGCAGCTCGACGCCGTGTTCGGCGCGCTGCGCATCGGCGACCTGGAGACGGAGGCGGCGCGCTCGCAGCTGGAGTCGATCGCGGCGCGGCTGGCGCTGGATCTGCTGGCGTGGCTGTATCCGCAGGCGGACGTGGCGCGGCTGCGGCGGGAGGTGGAGTTGCGGCCTGCACGCGTTGATGGCCCGAACACGTAGGCATGAAGTGCCACGAGCCGCAAGCCAACCCGCCGTCATTCCGGCGAAAGCCGGAATCCACGCGCACCGTTGCGGTGGAATGGCAGCGCCGGCACGTGCCATGGCTGGCCAGCGGGGCATCGCGGCGTTCGTGGATTCCGGCTTTCGCCGGAATGACGAACCGGGGTGCGAGGCATCGCGGCTGACGGGATGCCGCAGCCGCGGCTAGCCAGGCAGCAGCGCCCGTGCGCCGACCTGGCGCCGGCTCTTCAATACGTCTTGTACGGCAGGAACTTGCCCGACATCGTGATGCTGACGCGGTCGCCGGCCGGGTTGGGCTCGCGCTGCAGGTCCATCTTGAAGTCGATGGCGCTCATGATCCCGTCGCCGAATTCCTCGTGGATCAGTTCCTTGAAGGTGGTGCCGTACACGCTGACGAGCTCGTAGAAGCGGTAGATCAGCGGGTCGGTGGGCACGCTGGTGGGCAGCGAGCCCTTGTAGGGCACCACCATCAGCCACTTCTTTTCCTCCTCGCACAGGCCGAAGATCTCGGCGACCACGCCGGCCTGCTCGGCGGTGAGCGTCATCTGCCCCAGGCAGGCGGCCGTGACCCATTCCTTGCTCAGGCCCACCTTCTCGGCCACGTCGGCCCATTTCAGGCCCTTGGACACCTTGGTGGCGATGATCTTTTCAGTGACTTCCAGACGGCTCATGCCGTGTCTCCTTGCGCGGTTCGGGATTCGACCGCGCGCGCGGGGCACGCACCACTTGAGGGAAGTCAGGCAGCGAATGCCCCGCGCGGCGGTCCAGACGGGTGCGCCGGCCCGCTGCGGGCGGCGGCGCGGGGGCTGGAGCGCAAGGGTTGTGCCATGCGGCGCCGGTGCCTCAGTAGCCGCTGCCGCTGCCAGGCGCCAGCAGCCCCTCGATCCCATGCGACTGCTCGATGTATTCGAGCTTCTCGACCACGCGCCCGGCCAGGTGGGTGCGCACCTCGGCCGGCAGCGTGGCGAGGTAGCCGGGCGTGACCTGGATGTCGTGGCGCTCGCCGTTGCGCGCGTCGGGCGCGTCCACGCCCACCACCAGCACCGGGCGGGCGCGGTCGCCGCGGTGCGCGGTGCCGCGGTGGATGGTCAGCGCCGAGCGCGCGGAGATGTCGCCGCGCTGCGCCATGCGCACCTGGCGCCGCGCCTCGTAGCGCGGGAACCACTCGCGCGGCGGGAACATGCCGGCCTCGCGCCGCCCGCTGTCTTCGGCATCGAGCCCGAACTCGTCCCACTGCGTGCCCGGCGCGACCTCGAAGGGGCCCATCTCCGGCGTGGTGTCCACGGCGGTGAGGTTGAAGGCCAGCGAGTTCAGGCGCCGGCCCAGGCTGGTTTCCGGCGGCATGGGGAAGTCGCGGTGCCAGGGCTGGTCCTGCGCGCCGGGCAGCGGCACGTCGAAGCCGACCTCGACGATGCGGTAGTCCGGGCCCAGCACCGCGCGGCACACGGCCTTGAACCACGGGTGCGTGACGATGTCCACGAAGCCGCGCAGCCGCTCCGGGTGCACCTCGACATACCAGCGCTGCGGCCCGCGCGGCAGCGCGCCGCGCGGGCGCTGGCGCGCCTCCTCGAAGAGCTGCTCGATGTCCTCGCGCAGCCGGTCGGCCCAGGCCGGCTCGAAGGCGCCGCGCAGCGCGATGATGCCGTCGCCATAGAGGCCGCCCATGATCCGGGCCGTGTCGTAGTCGGGCTGCGGGGGCTGCGGCGCGGCGCCGGCGCTGGGGGTGTCCATGCGGGTTGTCTCCTGCTCGCTGCTGCTGGAAGGAAAGCGCGCCACGGGGGCGCGCAATGCTGGCTCCAGGCGGGGCAGATTCCGCGCCCGCTCAGCCCGCCGCGCCGTAGCCCCCGCCGCCCGGCGTCTCGATCACGAAGCAGTCGCCCGCGGCCATCTGCACCGAGCCGATGTGGCCCAGTTCCTCCACGCGGCCGTCCGCACGCAGCACCGCGTTGCGCCCCGGCGCGCCGGCCGCGCCGCCGGCCAGCCCGAAGGCCGGATGCACGCGCCCGTTGGAGAGGATCGACGCCGTCATCGGCTCCAGGAAGCGCAGCACGCGCGTGCCGCCGTCCCCGCCCTTCCAGCGCCCGGCACCGCCCGATCCGGGCCGGATCGCGTAGCTCTCCAGCCGCACCGGGAAGCGGTGCTCCAGCACCTCCGGGTCGGTCAGCCGCGAGTTGGTCATGTGCGTCTGCACGACCGAGGTGCCGTCGAAGCCCTCTTCGTTGTCGCCCAGGGCGACGCCCGCGCCGGAGCCGCCCGACACCGTCTCGTAGTACTGGTACTTGTCGTTGCCGAAGGTGAAATTGTTCATGGTGGGCTGGGCCCCCGCCAGCACGCCCAGCGCGCCGTAGAGCGCGTTGGTGACGCAGGTGGACACCTCCACGTTGCCGGCCACCACCGCCGCCGGCGGCGCCGGGTTGAGCATGGAACCTTCGGGAACGATCACCTCGATCGGCTTCAGGCAGCCGGCATTGAGCGGGATCTCGTCGTCCACCAGCGTGCGGAACACGTACAGCACCGCGGCCATCGAGACGGCCTTCGGGGCATTGAAGTTGTCCTCGCGCTGCGCGGACGTGCCGGTGAAATCGACCACCGCGGAGCGCTTGTCCCGGTCGATGCGCAGCGCAACTTCGATCTTCGCGCCGTTGTCCAATGGCAGGGTGAAACGGCCGTCGCGCGTGAGCGCCGGGTCGAGACGCGCGATGGCCATGCGCACGCTTTCCTCGGCGTTGTCCTGCACGTGGCCCATGTAGGCGCGCACGGTGTCCAGCCCGAACTGCGCCACCATCGCGTGCAGCTCCTGCACGCCCTTCTCGTTGGCGGCGATCTGCGCGCGCAGGTCCGCCAGGTTCTGCTGCGCATTGCGCGCGGGATACGGGCCGCCTTCAAGCAGCGCCAGCATCTGCGCCTCGCGCAAGCGGCCGCCCTCGACCAGCAGCACGTTGTCGATGAGCACGCCCTCCTCCTCGATGCGGCGCGAGAACGGCGGCATCGAGCCCGGCGTGATGCCGCCGATGTCGGCGTGGTGCCCGCGCGAGGCCACGTAGAACAGCACCGCGGAGCCGTCGCCGGTCCACACCGGCGTGACTACCGTCACGTCGGGCAGGTGCGTGCCGCCGTGGTACGGGTCGTTGAGCACGAACACGTCGCCCGGGCGCATGCCGGGATTGCGCGCGATCACGGTCTTGATCGACTCGCTCATCGAGCCCAGGTGCACCGGCATGTGCGGCGCGTTGGCGATGAGGTTGCCCTCGCCGTCGAAGAGCGCGCAGGAGAAGTCCAGCCGCTCCTTGATGTTCACCGAGTGCGCCGTGTTCTGCAGCCGCAGTCCCATCTGCTCGGCGATGTTCATGAACAGGTTGTTGAACACCTCCAGCATCACCGGATCGACCTCGGTGCCCACGGCGCGGCGCGCGGCGCGCGGCTGCACGCGCTGCAGCAGCAGGTGCTCCAGCCCGGTCAGCCGCGCCTGCCAGCCGGGCTCGACCACGGTGGTGGCGTTGGCCTCGGCAATGATGGCCGGGCCGTCGATGAGCGCGCCCGGCAGAAGCTGCTCGCGCAGGTAGAGCTTGGCGTCGCACCACTGCCCTTCGGAATGCATGCGCACCCGCGCCAGCGAGGGCGCGCGGTGCTCGTGCGCCTCGCGCTCGGCCTGGCCCGGCTGCGCGCCCGGGCCCACGGCCTCCACCACGGCGCTCTCGATGACCAGCGCGCGCCCGGGCATCAGGAAGGCGAAGCGCAGCCGGTACGCGGCCTCGAAGGCGGCGCGCACTTCCTCCTCGTTGCCGGCCGGCACTTCCAACGCCGTGTCGGTGCCCTGGTAGCGCACGCGCAGCCGCCGCAGCACGCGGATGTCGTTGCGATTGAAACCCTGGGACTCGATCTCCGCCGCGGCCTCGGCGCCCAGGCGCTGCAGCAGGCCTTCCGCCTGCGCCAGCCCGGCGGCGTCGAGCGTGCATTCCAGGGTCGCCTCGCGCAGCGCCAGCTGGTCGGCCAGGCCCATGCCGTAGGCCGAGAGCACGCCGGCGAGCGGGTGCACGAACACGCGTGTCATGCCCAGCGCGTCGGCCACGGCGCAGGCATGCTGCCCGCCCGCGCCGCCGAAGCACTGCAGCGTGTACTGCGTGACGTCGTAGCCGCGCGCCACGGAGATCTTCTTGACCGCGTTGGCCATGTTGGCGACGGCGATCTGCAGGAAGCCCTCGGCCAGCGATTCCGGCGTGACGGCGCGCCCGCCCGCGCGCGCCACCTCCACCGCCATCTGCGCGAAGCGGCGCTGCACCACGGCGCGGTCCAGCGCCTCGTCGCCCCTCGGCCCGAACACCTTGGGAAACCAGTCGGGCTGGAGCCGGCCGAGCATGACGTTGGCGTCGGTCGTGGCCAGCGGCCCGCCGCGGCGGTAGCAGGCCGGGCCGGGGTTGGCGCCGGCGGAGTCCGGGCCCACGCGCAGCCGCGCGCCGTCGAAGTGCAGGATGGAGCCGCCGCCGGCCGCCACGGTGTGGATGCTCATCATCGGCGCGCGCATGCGCACGCCGGCCACCTGCGTCTCGAAGGCGCGCTCGAACTCGCCGGCGAAGTGCGACACGTCGGTGCTGGTGCCGCCCATGTCGAAGCCGATGACCTTGTGCTGCCCGCCCGCCAGTGCCGTGCGCGCCATGCCCACGATGCCGCCGGCCGGGCCGGAGAGGATCGCGTCCTTGCCGTTGAAGCGCTCCGCGCGCGTGAGTCCGCCCGAGGACTGCATGAAGTACAGCGGCACGCCGGGCATCTCGCTCGCCACCTGCTCGACGTAGCGGCGCAGGATCGGCGAAAGATAGGCATCGACCACCGTGGTGTCGCCGCGCGAGACGAACTTCATGAGCGGGCTCGCCGCGTGCGAGGCCGAGACCTGCGTGAAGCCGACCGCGCGCGCCAGGTCGGCCGCCGCCTGCTCATGCGCCGGATGGCGCCACGCGTGCATGAAGACGACGGCGCAGGCGCGGATGCCGGCGTCGAACGCGTCCTGCAGCGCCGGGCGCAGGCTCTCCACGTCCAGCGCCTGGACGACGTCGCCCTGCGCGTCCAGCCGCTCCTCGGCCTCGACCACGCGCTCGTACAGCAGCTCGGGCAGCACGATGCGGCGCTCGAACAGGCGCGGCCGGTTCTGGTAGGCGATGCGCAGCGCGTCGCGGAAGCCGCGCGTGGTCACGAGCAGCGTGCGCTCGCCCTTGCGCTCCAGCAGCGCGTTGGTGGCCACCGTGGTGCCCATCTTCACGCAGGCGACCTGCTGCGCCGGGATGAGCGCGCCGGGGGGCAGGCCCAGCAGGCGGCGGATGCCCTCCACCGCGGCGTCACGGTACTGCTCGGGATGCTCGGACAACAGCTTGGCGGTGGCGAGGCTGCCGTCGGGGCGGCGCGCCACGACGTCGGTGAAGGTGCCCCCGCGGTCGATCCAGAACTCCCAACGCTTGGCTTCGCTCATGTCGCGTCTTGCCTCCTGTAAACAACGGCTGGCAGGTGTTCAAACCAGCATAAGGCAATCCCAAGCCCCCCTGAGCGGGCGGCCGGGCAGCGGCCGAGGTGCCCGCCGGGCTCCGCAGAATCCCTGATCAGCCCCGACCGCGGAACCCGGTCGTCGCCACTGGCCACGGCCGATGCAACTTTCAAGAGGAGTCCCATGCTGAAACCCCTGCTGGCCGCGCTGGCCCTGGCCGGCGGCGCCCTCGGCGCCCCGGCGCTGGCCGCCGACGCCCCCGCCCCGAAGACGGCCGACGCGCCCGAATCCATCACCTGGCGCGTCGCCACGCCCTGGCCGGCCGCGAGCCTCCACACCGAGACGCTGCTGCAGTTCGCCCGGGAAGTTGAGAGCGCATCCGAAGGCCGGCTCAAGGTGGAGGTGAAGCCCGATGCGAGCCTGAAGTCGCCCGCCGTCAAGCGCGCGGTGCAGAGGAACGCGGCGCAGCTGGGCGACGTGGCGCTGGCCGAGCTGCAGTCCGAGTGGCCGGGATTCGGCCTGGACAGCCTGCCCTTCCTGGCGCGCGGCCACGAGCCCGCGCGCCGGCTCTACCAGGCGCAGCGCGTGCCGCTGGGCAAGCAGCTCTCTGGCCAGGGCGTGGTGATGCTGTATTCGATCCCGTCGCCGCCGGTGGGCCTGGCGCTGAAGCAGCCGGCCGCTGACCTGCCGGCGCTGCGCGGCCTGGCCTGGGGCACGTGGAGCCCGGCGGGCGAGCGCATGGCCAAGCTGGTGGGCGCGAAGCCGGTGGCGCTGCCTGAAGCGCAGGCCGCCAGGGCGCTGCACGGCGGTCAGCTGCAGGCCGCGCTGGTGCCGGCCGAGGCGCTGGCGGGCGGCACGTCCGCCGAGGGCGGCGGCGTGTTCCTGGACCTGCAGGCCTGGGCGCCGCGCCACGGCGTGCTGATGAACGTGAAAGCCTTCGAGGCGCTGGACAAATCCCTGCGCAAGGTGGTCGTCAAGGCCGCGCTGGCGGCCGAGAAGCGCGGCTGGGAGCAGTCCGAGGCGCGCCACCGGCGCGCGCTGGCGCGGCTCAAGGACGTGGGCGTGGAAGTGGCCGAGCCGCCCGAGGCGCTGCTCACCGGGCTGCGCAAGACCGTGGGCGAGCCCTTCCTCGACGACTGGCTGCAGCGCGCCGGCGCGCCGGGGCGGCTGATGCTCGACGAGTACCGGCGCTGACCCATCCCGTTCGCCCTGGGCCTGTCGAAAGGTTGGCCGGAGGACAATCCCGGGCCCAGCCTTTCAAGTCTTACGCGCCATGCCCACCCTGCCGCCCCCCAGCGTCGAATCGCTCGACGAGATCCTGCCCCAGGAACCGCTGCTGATGATGGGCGCCGGCCCGGTGCCCATCCCGCACAAGGTCGCCTACGCCAACTCCATCGTCATCAACCACCTGGGCGAGACCATGAACCGGGTCATCGAGCAGGTGAAGGCCATGGGCCGCTACGTGTTCCAGACCGGTTCGGCCCACGTGCTGGGTGTGGCCGGCCCGGGCTCGGCGGCCATGGAGATGGCCATCGCCAACCTCGTCTTCCCCGGCGACCGGGTGCTGTGCGTGTGCAACGGCTACTTCAGCCGCCGCATGGCCGAGATGGCCACGCGCGTGGGCGGCGAGGTCACGGTGCTGCAGGTGCCCGACTTCGAATACGCCCTGGCCTCGCGCGTCGAGGAGGCGCTGCGGGGCGGCGACTACAAGGTCGTCACCATCGTGCAAGGTGAAACCTCCAACACCGTGTGCAACCGCGAGCTGGAGCAGATCACGAAGCTGGCCGACGCGCGCGGCTGCCTGGCCATCGTGGACGCGGTGTGCACGCTCAGCACCATGCCGCTGGAGATGGACGCGTGGAAGGTGGACGCCGTCATCACCGGCGGCCAGAAGGGCCTGTCGTCGATTCCCGGCGTGTCGCTGCTGGCGCTGTCCGAGAAGGCCTGGCGCAAGATCGAGAGCCGCCGCCAGCTCATGCCGCACTGGTGCCTGGACGCGCGGCTGGCCGACAACTTCTGGAACAAGAAGTCCTACCACTACACCGCGCCGGTGTCGGGGGTGCTGGCCATCCACGAGGCGCTGCGCCTGGTGGTGGACGAGACGCTGCCGCGGCGCTTCGAGCGGCACCGCGTGTGCAGCCTGGCGCTGCAGCGCGGCATCGAGGCCATGGGGCTGGAGCTGTTGGTGCCGCAGGCCGCGCGGCTGAACTCCGTCATCGGCATCAAGGTGCCCGCGGGCGTGTCGGCCGACGCGGTGCGCGCGCACATGTCCCGCGTGCACCGCGTGGAGATCTCCGGCTCCTTCGGGCTGGAGATCGTGCGCATCGGCCAGATGGGCGAGCAGAGCCGCGCCCACAACCTGTTCCGCACCCTGCACGCGCTGGGTTCCAGCGTGCAGCACGCCGGCGCGGCGCTGGACCTGCCGGCGGGCATCGCGGAGCTGGAGAAGGGGCTGTCGGAGGAGGCGTTGACGGCCTGACAGGTATCGAATTTGGCCCTCGAACACCAATCCCGTTCGCCCTGAGGTATCGAAGGGTGAAGCCGTCAGGCTGGTACGAAGGCTGGGAGCTTCAGCCCTCCGAGCCGTTCGGACTGAGGTAGCGAAGGCCGAATCCGATAGGCTGCGATGGCGGCACCGCGGCTCGGGCCGTCATCCTTCGATACCTCAGGACGAACGGAACACGGGGTGCGAAGACTCGATAAGGCGCGATTCAACGCTACTTTGCCGCCACCACGTCCGGCCCCGTGGACGGCACCCGCGCCAGCACCGCCTCCACGTCGCCCAGCGCCACCGGCTTGGTCAGGTGGGCGTCGAAGCCGGCCTCGGCGCTGCGGCGCTTGTCGGCCTCGCTGCCCCAGCCGGTGAGCGCCACCAGCAGCGTGCCGGCCAGCGCCGCGTCGGCGCGCAGCCGCCGCGCCACCTCGTAGCCGTCCATCCCGGGCAGCCCGATGTCGAGCAGCACGATGTCGGGCTGCCACGCCGGCGCCTGCTCCAGCGCTGCGGCACCGTCGTGCACGGCGCGGGCCTCGTGGCCGATGAGCTGCAGCATCATCGCCAGGCTGTCGGCGGCGTCCACGTTGTCGTCCACCACCAGCACGCGGCGCGCGGCGCGCCCGGGCATGTCCACTTCGGCCAGCGGCACCGGCGCTGGCGCCTCGGCATCCGCTTGGGACAGAGGCAGGCGCAAAGTAAAAACGCTGCCCCGGCCCGCGCCGGCGCTCTGGGCCTCGATGCTGCCGCCGTGCATCTCGGCGAGCCGGCGCACCAGCGACAGCCCGATGCCCAGGCCGCCCTGCGCGCGGTGGCGCGCGCCCTCGGCCTGGGCGAAGAGGTCGAACACGCGCGGCAGCATGTCCGGGGCGATGCCGATGCCGTCGTCGGACACGCGCACCACGGCCTGGCCCGCCTCCACGCCGGCCCACAGCTCGATGCAGCCGCCCGCGGGCGTGTACTTGGCGGCGTTGTTGAGCAGGTTGCTCACCACCTGCGCCAGCCGCGTCAGGTCGCCATCGACGCGGATCGGCTCGGCCGCCACGCGCAGCGCCAGCGCGTGGCCGTTGGACTCGATCAGCGGCCGGCTGGCTTCCAGCGCGTGCTCGATCACGGACTGCAGCGCCACGCGCTCGCGCCGCAGCTCGACCTTGCCGCGGCTGATGCGCGAGACGTCGAGCAGGTCGTCCACCAGCCGCACCAGGTGCGCGAGCTGGCGCGCCATCATGTGCGCCGCCCGCGCCGCGGTCCCCTGCAGCGCCGGGTCCTGGCGCAGGATCTCCAGCCCGTTGCGGATGGGCGCCAGCGGGTTGCGCAGCTCGTGCGCCAGCGTGGCCAGGAACTCGTCCTTCTGCCGGTCGGCTTCCTTGAGCGCCTCCTCGGCCAGGCGGTGGTTGGTCACGTCGCGCGTCACGCCCAGCACGTGCTCGACCTCGCCGCCGGCGCCGAACTCGGGCACGAAGCGCGCGCTGTAGTGGCGCAGGCCCAGCGGGCCCTCGAAGGCGAAGTCGAGCTCGCCGGGCTCGCCGGTGTCGAACGCGCGCTGCAGGTGCGCGTCCCACACCGCGCACTGGTCGGGCGGCATGCCCAGCTCGCGGTTGCTGCGGCCCAGGAACTCCGCGCGCGGCCGCCCGGTGGCCTTCTCCACGGCGACGTTGACGAAGACGTGGCGCAGCGCGCGGTCGAAGCGGGTGAGGATGTCGGGGCTGTTGTCGGCCAGCGTCTGCAGCTCGCGCTCGCGCGTTCGCAGCGCGTCCTCGGCGCGCTTGCGCTGGCTGATGTCGGTGATGGTGCCCAGCATGCGCAGCGGCTTGCCGTCGGCGTCGTACACGGCGCGGCCGCGGTTCGCCACCCACAGCAGCTCGCCGCCCGGGCGCACGATGCGGAACTCGCACTCGTAGAGCGTGCGCGCCGCGATGGCCGCGCGCACCGTGGCACTCACGCGCGCGCGGTCCTCGCGGAACACCAGGGCGAAGAAGGACGCGCCGGTGTTGTCGAACTCGTGCGGCTGCAGCCGGTGGATGCGGTAGGTCTCGGCCGACCAGGCCACGGCGTCGGTGTGCGGGTCCCACGTCCACAGCCCCGTGTCGGCCGCCTCCAGCGCCAGGCGCAGGTGCGCCAGCTGGTCCGCGGTATCGGCTCCCGGCAGCGGCGGCACCGGCGCGGGCGCCGCGGCACGATCGGTCATGGGCTCTCCTCGGCATGGATGTCGGACACGGCGCGCAGGGGCAGCGGCCACGGCGGCGGCCGGCGCAAGGCGGTAAGGCTTGCACCGGCACTGCGAGGGATTATTGCGTGGGCAACCGGGATGCCCCGTGCCGCAGCGCACACAGCGGCCCCGCCGCCGACCGGGCCGGGCGCGGCCGCTAGCATCGCCGCCCATGTCCGACGTCCTCCCGCTGAAATACCTGGCCGGCTATCCGGAGACGCTGCTGGAGCAGGTGCGCACGCTCATCAGCCAGGACAAGCTCGCCGCGATGCTCGCGCGCCGCTACCCCGAAGCCCACGCCGTGCGCACCGACCGCGCGCTGTGGGACTACGTGCAGGCGCTCAAGGCGCAGCACCTGCGCAGCAGCGAGCCGCTGGCCAAGGTGCAGTACGACCCGCAGATCCGGCTGCTGCAGCACGCGCTCGGCACGCACCGCATGGTCTCGCGCGTGCAGGGCGGGCGGCTCAAGGCCAAGCGCGAGATCCGCATCGCCAGCCTGTTCCGCGACGCGCCCGCGGCCTTCCTGCGCATGATTGCCGTGCACGAGCTGGCGCACCTGCGCCACCAGGAGCACGACAAGGCCTTCTACCAGCTGTGCGCCTACATGGAGCCCGAGTACCACCAGCTGGAGTTCGACCTGCGGCTGTACCTGACGCAGCTGGAGCTGGAGGGCAGGTTGGCGGGGTGAGGGGGATGCGTCAGCTCGCGTGCCGTGACGCGGGCCGGAGAAGGAAGGCCGTCATTCCCGCGCAGGCGCACTGCTGTCCAGGGGAAAGAGGGCGAACGCCAGTAGCCCGCAGGCACGCGCAGCCCGCACCCCACTTCGTCATTCCCGCGCAGGCGGGAATCCAGGCGGCCCCCAGGCCGGCCTTGAGCTGACGTGCAGCGCCTGCCGTGCCTTGGACCGTGGCGCGCCAACCGAGCGGCCATCGGCGACTTGGGGACCGCCTGGATCCCCGCCTGCGCGGGGATGACGAAGTAGTGGGCCTGGCGTGTCAGCTTTCGGCCGGCGTTCCGTCAACTTTCCCCGGACAGCAGTGGACTTGCGCCGGAGTGACGGATCGGGGTGCGAAGCGTCGCGGCTGACCGGATGCCGGGATGCCGGGTGCAACGCCCCGGCCCGGCTTCAGCCCTACTTGGAATTCGCGCTCTTCGGCGCCGACCCCTGGTTGTTGCGGCTGCCGACGTGCGCGTCGCGCTCGGCGGTCTGGGCGCCGCGGCTGTAGTGGCCTTCCTCGTCCTCCGGTGTGATCAGCTCCTCCAGTTCCTCGCGCTCGGTGGCGGCTTCGCGCCGCTCGGTGGTGGACTTGCCGGGTCCGGCCGGGCTTTTCGCGTCAGGCATATCTCGTCCTTCCAGGGGTTGGCGCGGACCAGGACGGTCCGCTCCCGAAAGGGCGGCAACCGCCGTGCCGCCGGCCAGAATCGGACCTCGCCTCATCCGGGAAGACCGCATGCCGCCCTCCTCTCCTATGCCAACCTCCTCCATGCCCCCCGCTTCCACCGGCCCGCTGGCGGGCTTTCGCATCGTCGAGTTCGCCGGCCTGGGGCCCTGCCCCTTCGCCGGCATGCTGCTGGCCGACATGGGCGCCGACGTGATCGTGGTCGAGCGCGCCGCCGCGGCGCCCGGCGCCCAGGGCGGCCTGGAGCGCACGGCCACCGACCGCGGCAAGCGCTCCGTCGTGCTGGACCTCAAGCACCCTGACGGGCTGCAGGCCGCCTGGCGGCTGCTGGAGACGGCCGATGCGCTGATCGAGGGCTTCCGGCCCGGCGTGATGGAGCGCCTGGGCCTGGGCCCCGACGCCGTCGCGGCGCGCCGGCCGCGCCTGGTGTTCGGCCGCGTCACGGGCTGGGGCCAGGACGGGCCGCTGGCGCAGGCGGCCGGGCACGACCTGAACTACGTCGCGCTCAGCGGCGTGCTGTCGCTGGCCGGGCGCGCGGGCGAGGCGCCGCTGACGCCGCCCACCGTCGTCGGCGACATGGCCGGCGGCGGCCTGTTCCTGGCCTTCGGCGTGGTGTGCGCGCTGCTGGAGGCGCAGCGCTCGGGGCGCGGCCAGGTCGTGGACGCGGCCATGGTGGACGGTGCCGCGGCGCTGTCCGCGCTGGTGCGCCACATGCGCGGCAGCCCCTGGTGGCCGGCGCGGCGCGAGCACAACCTGCTGCTGGGCAGCGCCCCGTTCTACGACAGCTACGCCTGCGCCGACGGCCACTGCGTCACGCTGGCCGCCATCGAGCCGCCCTTCTACGCCGAGCTGCTGCGCCGGCTGGGGCTGGACGACGAGGACCCGGCGCGCCAGCACGAGCACGCGCGCTGGCCCGCCTTGAAGGAGCGCATCGCCGCGCTGCTGCGCACCCGGCCGCGCGCGCACTGGTGCGCGCTGCTCGAAGGCAGCGACGCCTGCTTCGCGCCGGTGCTCGACCTCGACGAGGCGGCGGCGCACCCGCACAACGCCGCGCGCGGCACCTTCGCCACGGTGGACGGCGAAGTGCAGCCCGCGCCCGCGCCGCGCCTGTCGCGCACGCCGGCGCGCGTGCCGCAAGCGGCGCCGCGGCGCGGCGAGCACACCGAGGCGCTGCTGCGCGAGCTGGGGTACACGGGAGCGGAGCTGGAGCAGCTGCGGCTGATCGCCAGCTTGTAGGAGGCTGCGGCCGGCTGCCCGGCACGGGACCGTTTTCGCTCCTGCGTGACGGGAAGCGCGGAATGCCGGCGCCTTCACAGTCGTAACGCGTTCGGGCCGGGGGTGGCCTTGAGGAACCCGAAGAAGATACTTCCCCGCCATGGGATTTGCGCCGGGTTACTTCCAGTGGGCGGCCAACGGCCTGGTGCTGCTGCACCTGCTGTTCATTGCTTTCGTGGTGGGCGGCGCGGCGTTGCTGCCGCGCTGGCCGCGCCTGGCCTGGCTGCACGTGCCGGCGGTGCTGTGGGGCGTGTACGTGGAGACGGCGGAGGCCACGTGCCCGCTCACGCCGCTGGAGAACCGGCTGCGCGCGCTGGCCGGCGCGCAGGGCTACAGCGGCGGCTTCGTCGAGCACTACCTGCTGCCACTGCTCTACCCCTCGGAGCTCACGCGCGAGCTGCAGTGGCTGCTGGCCGTCGGCGTGGTGGTGGTCAACGCGCTGCTGTACGCGCGCTGGGTCTGCAGCCGGCCGTCGCGCGTGCTGCGGCACGACGGGGACGACGCGGCGCGCTGACCGCCCCCGCTCAAGGCGACACCGGCGGCAGCGAGGTGCGGCACTGCGCCTCGTCGAGGCGGCGGTAGGTGATGAAGCCCAGCTCGTGGCTCACCAGCCGGCCGTTGGCGTCGAGCTTGAGGTTGTGCTCGTTGTGGATCCAGCCGCGCGGCGTGATCAGCAGCGTGTTGGTGCGGTCGAGCACGGCGTAGTCGGTGCGCTTGAAGCCGAAGGGCGCGCCCGAGTCGCGGAACGGCTTCAGGGCCCGGCCCGCAGCGCAGTGCCACTGGTTCATCGACCACGGCGCCGTGCACTGGTAGCGCAGCGCGCGCTCCGGGTTGTCGGGGGTGCGGCTGTAGACGGCCTGCGTCCAGCCGCCCGGCCCCGGCGTCCAGACCTCGTGCCAGTGCGGCACCGGCTGGCCCTTGTCGTTGATCGAGGCGTGCTGCAGTGCCCAGCCGGCGTGCCGCTGCGCGGCCCAATCGCAACAAGACGTTCGCGCCTCGCAACAAGTGGGTGCAGCCCGCCGGCGCCGCCGTGCCGGTCAGCGCCCGCGGAACACCGGCGCGCGCTTCTCCTGCCACGCCCGCACGCCCTCGCGCAGGTCTTCGGAGGCATTGACGCGGGCGATGTCGGTCGCCAGCGCCTGCGCGTCCAGCGCGCCGCGGGCGATGGCGTCGAGATGCCGCTTCATGCCCAGCAGCGCCAGCGGCGCCATGCGGGCCAGGCGTGCGCACCAGTCGGCGCCGGCTTGCGCCAGCGCGTCGGGGGCCACGGCGCGGTCGAGGTAGCCGAGCTGCAGCATCTGGGCCGCGTCAAGCCTCTCGGCGGCAAGCAGGATGCGCCGCGCCACGGGCAGGCCCAGCCGCGCCACGAAGCGCTCCATGCCGCCGCGGTAGAACAGCAGCCCCAGCTGCGCCGCGGGCACGAACATCTCGGCGGCGGTGGTGCCGATGCGGAAGTCGCAGGCCAGCGCCAGGTCGGTGGCGCCGCCATAGACGCCGCCGTTGATCACGGCCACCGTCACCGGGCGCGCGCCTTCCAGCGCCGCGGCCAGCGCCTCGAAGCGTTCGGCAGCGGTGGCGATGTGCTCGCCGGCCTCGCCCAGGTTGAAGCCGCTGCAGAAATGCCGCCCCAGCGCGCGCAGCCGCAGCACCAGCACCTCGGGCCGCGCGTTGACCTCGGCCAGTTGCGCCTGCAACACGTCCAGGTCCGGCAGCTCCAGCCGGTTGGCCACGGCCGGGCGGCGCAGCGTGATGGTGGCGATGGCGCCGTCGAAGTGAAGCTCCGGCGGCTGGCCGGCGGGGTCGTCTGGGCGGGTACTCATGGGGACGCAAAAGCTGTGAAGTATTGAAGCTGGCCCGTAGCGTATTCCGTTCGTCCTGAGGTATCGAAGGATGAACGGCCCCCGCTGCAAGGCCGCCATCCAAGCCTGTCGGATTCGGCCTTCGATACCTCACGGCGAACGGGTTTGAATCAGTCCTCCTCCAGCGCCGCCGGCACCGCCTCGGCCAGGAAGTCGAAGACGCGGCGCACCAGGCGGTTGCCGTGGATCTCGCGGTGCACCGCCAGCCAGCACGGCAGCGGCGGGATGCCGAGTTGCGGCAGCAACGGCAGCACGCCCGGCCAGTGCGGCAGGCAGTAGCGCGCCACGAAGCCGATGCCCGCGCCCGCGGCCACGAGCTGGCCGTAGGCGACCTGGTCGTCGGTGCGCAGCGCGAAGGCGTTGCGCGTGACCGGCATGCCCATGGCGGCGAAGCCGCGCAGCACGGTGTCGTCACGGTCCAGGCCGATGAGCGCGTGGCGCCCAAGCTCCGCGGGCTCGCGCGGCGTGCCCGCGCGCGCGAGGTAGCGCTCGTGCGCCGCGGCGGTGAGCCGCACCTCGCCGAGGCGCCGCGCCACCAGCGCGCCCTGCTCCGGGCGGACCATGCGCAGCGCGATGTCGGCCTCGCGGCGCAGCAGGTTGCTGACCTGGTCGGAGGCGACCAGCTCGACCTCGATGCCCGGCTCGGCCTCGCGCAGCCGCGCCAGCAGCGGCGGCAGCAGCCAGGTGGCGGCCACGCGCGAGGCGGTCAGCCGCACCGTGCCGCGCTCGGCGTCGCGCGCGGCTGCCAGCGCGTGCAGCAGCGCGCCGGCGCCGTCGCGCATGCGGCGCGCGCCTTCCGCAATCGCCAGCGCCGCGGCCGTGGGCGTGACGCCGCGCCCGGTGCGCTCGAACAGCGGCACGCCCAGCTGCGCCTCCAGCTCCGCCACGTGGCGCGAGAGCGTGGGCTGCTGCGCGTGCAGCCGGCGCGCCGCGCCCATGAGGCTGCCCGCGTCCAGCACCGCCAGGAAGCTGCGCACCAGGCGCCAGTCGAAGTGGTCGAGCGCGGCGCCGGATGGGGGCGGCGGCGCAGGCGTGTCGGGCGGTTCACTCATGCGAAAGCGTATGGCTGGGTTGCTGTGCACGGTGATTTTCGGATGCCGCCGCGCTGGCCACACTGGGCGCCATCAAGCCAACCACACCCCGCGGGAGCCGCGCATGAACACCCCGAGCACACCCTCCACCGTCCTGATCCTGGGCGCCAACGGCCGCATCGGGCTGGCCGCGGCGCAGGCCTTTGCCGCCGCCGGCTGGCAGGTGCTGGCGCAGGTGCGGCGCGACGCCGTGCCGGGCATGCCGCCTTCGGCGCGGCTGCTGCGCGTGCCGGTGGACGACGTGGCGGCCCTGGCGGCGCAGGCCGCCGGCGCAGGCGTGTTGGTGCACGCGCTGAACATGCACTACGCGCGCTGGGAGCGCGAGGCGATGCCGCTGCTGAGCCACGCCCTGGACCTGGCGCAGGCGCTGGGCGCGCGGCTGATGCTGCCGGGCAACGTCTACAACTACGGGCTGAACCTGTCGGTGCCCACGCCGGAGGACGCACCGCAGCGGCCGCACACCCGCCATGGCCGGGTGCGGGTGGCGATGGAGGCCGAGATCGAGCGCCGCTGCCGCGCCGGCGCGCTGCGCGCCACGGTGCTGACGGCGGGCGACTTCTACGGCGGCGACGGCACGGGCACGGCCTTCGACCTGGTGATCCTCAGATCGCTGGCGCGCGGGCGGCTGACCTATCCCGGCCCGCTGGACGTGCCGCACGCCTGGGCCTACCTGCCCGACCTGGGGCGCGCCTTCGTGGCGCTGGCCGAAGCGCCGGCGCTGCCCGACTTCTTCCGCTGCCATTTCGCCGGCCACACGCTGACCGGCGCCCAGGTGCTCGACGCCGTGGAAAGCGCCGCCGCGGCGCTGGGCCTGCGCCCGGCGGCCGGCTTCAAGCGCGGCGGCCTGCCCTGGGGACTGATCCGCGTGCTGGGCCTGGCGGTGCCGCTGCTGCGCGCGCTGGCCGACATGTCCTACCTGTGGCGCGTGCCGCATGGGCTGGACGACGCGCGGCTGCAGTCGGTGCTGGGCGACAGGGTGCCGCACACGGCACCGGATGCGGCGCTGCTGGAGACGGTGCGCGCATGGGCTCGTGCGGAAGCGGCGCGCGCGACCGGCGCGCCGCGCGGGCAGGCTGCCTGATCAGGAAGGGCGTCGCCGCCCCGCCATGCGGCGCGTCGATCCCATTGCTGCCAAAGCCAAGCCCACCAGCGCCCACGAAGCCGGCTCGGGCACGGCACCCGCCGCGGCCGTCGTCACGTTGTCGAACGAGTAGTTGCCAGTTCCACCCAAATTGCCAAGGTTGCGGAAGGAAACACTCAACAGGCCGGCCGCATCATTGAAACTCCAGAAATCTGCCGCGCCGCTACCGGTGAAGACAGTCGTACCACTGACCCCCACGACGGTAACCGAAAACTCGTCATTGGAGGCGATTGCATAAAAGTCACTCGCCCAATATGACGTGCCAGCGGGGAACATTGAGAAAGTTCGGGGTTGATTCGCCGTCAGTTGATCGACAAGGCAATTGGTACCGGAATTGCAGAAAACCAAGATATCAGCAACAAAAGGGAAAGGCGACGTATAGCTGCCGTTGGCCAAGGTCATTGGATTGGGCTGATTGCCGATCGAGAATCCCTCGAAATTCTCGACCACCGTGGACAGGCCGGCGGTTTGCAACGTGAACTGCGCCCGGGTCAACTGCACCGGTGCTGCGACCGCCATCGTGCAGCCCAGCACCAACGCCACGCCGGCCACTGCTGCGGCCAAGCGCTGGCGGGCAGGACCCTCAGCGGCCTGCGCCGCGGCCTTGGTCTCGGCGGACGGCATGCCGTGCGATTTGCCGATATCGCTACCCTGATTCATGGCCATTTCCTCCGTTGAATCGCAAAGAACGCTTGCGAAATTTGTGCATGCCGCCTGTACTCCGTAGGCAAGGGACAGGCGGCATGTTTTGTTCAATTCGAGCGAACCGAACTCGCCACGATTTTCCGGACCGACAAGTTGATTGCCAAGATCCTGCTCATGCACCGTAGCGCCGGCGGCAATTCCTGGGGAATCACCTGAACCATGTCCCGAGAATTCGTGCTACGGCCAACGGCGCAAAAAAACCCGAACGCAGTCTTCAAGATGCCGAACTGCCGGGCCGCTGGAACGCCTGGCGCACCTGCTCGACCTCGGCGCGCGCGGCGCATCCGGCCGCATGGTCGTTGACCAGGCCCATGGCCTGCATGAAGGCGTACACGGTGGTCGGCCCGACAAACTTCCAGCCGCGCTGCTTCAGCGCCTTGGACAGGGCGACCGATTCCGGCGACGTGGACACCGTCTGCGGCTCGGCGGCCGCCTCCGGCGCGGGCTCGAAACGCCAGAAGAACGCGGCCAGCGAACCGGCCTCCCGCACCAATTCCCGCGCGCGGCCGGCATTGTGGATGGCGGCCTCGATTTTCCCGCGATGCCGCACGATGCCCGCGTCCAGCAGCAGCCGCTCGACATCCTCGCTGCCGAATTCCGCCACCACGTTGAAATCGAAATTGCGGAAGGCCGCTCGGAAGTTTTCCCGCTTGGCCAGGATGGTGCGCCAGCTCAGGCCCGACTGGAAACCTTCGAGGCAAATCTTCTCGAACAGCCGCCGGTCCTCGGCAACCGGAAAACCCCATTCCTCGTCGTGATAGCGCAGGTATTCGGGCGTGGCGGCGCACCAGAAGCAGCGGGGGCGGCCGTCGGGGGCGGTGAAGAGCGGCGTGGGAGCAGGCATGGATGGATTTTCGTCAGAGGCTTGAATCGAAAGAGAAACGGCCTGGATTTCCGGGCGAAGCTTGGGCATGCCCGGCATGCGATTATTTCCGCATGAATGATGAGATCAAACCCCGCCGCGCCGTTTGCGGGCGGTGCCTGCGTCCGCGAATGACCTGCCTGTGCGCCCTGGCCCGGCCGACCGCGCACCGCACCGAGGTGCTGGTGCTGCAGCACCCGCAGGAGCAGCGCCAGGCGAAGAACAGCGTGGCGCTGCTGCGCCTGTCGCTGGCGCGCTGCGAGGTGATCGTCGGGGAGCGCTTCACGCCTGATGAGTTGCAGGCGCTGCTGCACCGCCCCGGGCGGGAGACGCGGCTGCTCTACCCGGACGTGCCCGCCGCGCCGGCGCCGCCGGCCCCGGCGCTGACGGGAGCGCCGCTGCGGCTGGTGGTGATCGACGCGACGTGGCGCAAGAGCCTGCGCATGCTGCTGGAGCACCCGGCGCTGGCCGCCCTGCCGCGGCTGTCGCTGGACGCGCCGCTGCCGACACGCTACCGCGCCATCCGCGCGGCGCGGCGGGCGGACCAGGTTTCAACGCTGGAAGCGACGGTGCAGGCGCTGGGGGTGGTGGAGGGAGACGAGTTTGACGGGGGGCCGCTGTTGGGGGCGTTTGGGGAATTTGTGGAGGGGGTGAGGGAGCGGCAGGGGAATCAGAGTTGAACAATCCAAATTAACTTGAGAAAAACCTTCCCTTATGCGCTCGTTGTCCGCCTAAGGAGCCTCTGCGTAAAGCCGTGGCAAGTGTGCTGAGCGAACATCCAGGCCATGAAGCAGGCTGACCTCGGGTTGAACCTTTCGACCAAGCGCACACGCAAGCGCGAGTTCCTGGAGCAGATGG
>NZ_VIDQ01000069.1 GCF_009760915.1 Azohydromonas aeria | reverse complement strand
GTCATCAGGCACGCGGCCACGATGTCGTCGTCCATCGGCACGCTCACGGCCGTGGCGTCCTTCGGCAGCACCAGCTTCAGGAAGTCCAGCACGTTGCGCGCGTACAGCGCGCTGGCGTCGGCCGCCACGAGCGCGGGCAGGTTGGTCTCGCCCACGATCGTCACGCCATGCTCCTGCACCGTTTGTCCGGGCACGGTCAGCGCGCAGTTGCCGCCATTGGCCGCGGCCAGGTCCACGATCACCGAACCCGGCTTCATCGACTGCACCATCTCCGCGGAGACGAGCTTCGGCGCCGGACGGCCCGGGATCAGCGCCGTGGAGATCACCACGTCGGCCAGCGCCACGCGCTTGGCGACCTCGGCCCGCTGGCGCGCCAGCCAGCTCTCGGGCATCGGCCGCGCGTAGCCGCCCACGCCTTCGGCCGCTTCCTTCTCTTCCGCGGTTTCGTAGGGCACGTCGATGAACTTGGCGCCCAGCGATTCGACCTGCTCCTTCACGGACGGGCGCACGTCGGAGGCCTCGATGACCGCGCCCAGCCGCTTGGCCGTGGCAATGGCCTGCAGCCCCGCCACGCCCACGCCCAGGATCACCACGCGCGCGGCCTTCACGGTGCCGGCGGCGGTCATGAGCATGGGAAAGAACTTCTGGTACCGGTCGGCCGCGATGATCACGGCCTTGTAGCCGGCGATGTTGGCCTGCGACGAGAGCACGTCCATGCTCTGCGCGCGCGTGGTGCGCGGCGCGGCTTCCAGCGCGAAGCTGGTCACGCCGGCCGCGGCCAGCCGCTCCAGCCCTTCGCGGTCGAAGGGGTTCAGCATGCCGACCAGCGTGGCGCCGCGCTTCATGAATGCCAGTTCCGCGTCAGCCGGCGGGCGCACCTTGAGGACGAGGTCGCAATTGAAGGCGGCCCTGGCGTCCACGATCTCTGCCCCGACGGCGGCGTAGGCTGCATCCGGTGCCGAGGCCTGGACACCGGCGCCGGACTGCACGAAGAGCTGGTGGCCCTGGGCCTTGAGCTTTTTCGCGGTCTCCGGCGTGACCGCGACGCGGGTCTCTCCGGCCGCTGTCTCCAGCGGTACTCCGATCAGCATGAAAGTCTCCTTGCGGAAGTTGAAAATTTTTCGCTATGTGCAGTTCTATACCACCATGTAGAAAACGGTCAACCGCAATCCGACCCTGGCAGGGCACACCCGTTGGGCGGACGCTACCATCCGGCGATGTCTGAACGATGGAAACCCAACGTCACCGTGGCGGCGCTGATCGACAAGGTGGTCGATGGGGAACAGCGCTTCCTCCTTGTCGAGGAACACACGGCTGAGGGCTTGCGCCTGAACAACCCGGCCGGCCACCTGAATCCCGGCGAGACGCTGCTGCAGGGCGTGGCGCGCGAGGTGCTGGAGGAAACCGGCTGTGTGTTCGTGCCCACGCACCTCGTGGGCGTGTACCTGTCGCGCGTGTACCGGCAGGGCGCGGGCGAGGACATCACGTACCTGCGCTTCGCCTTCGCCGGCACGGCCAGCGCGCCGCAGCCGGGCTGGGTGCTCGACGAGGGCATCGTGCGCACGCTGTGGATGTCGGCGGCCGAGCTGCGCGCCAGCACGCACCGGCATCGCAACCCGCTGCTGCTGCGCGGCGTGGAAGACCACCTCGCCGGCAAGCGCTTCCCGCTGGAGCTGCTGAACACCGACCCCAGCGTCTTCGCGCCGGAGATCAAGGCATGAGCGCCGCCGCACCGGCGGTGCACGTGGGCGCGCGTCCGCGCCGCGTCGTGGTGGGCCTGAGCGGCGGGGTGGATTCCGCCGTCAGCGCCTGGCTGCTCAAGCAGCAGGGCCACGAGGTGGTGGGCATCTTCATGAAGAACTGGGAGGACGACGACAGCAGCGAGTACTGCTCCTCGCGCCAGGACTTCATCGACGCCGCCAGCGTGGCCGAGGTCATCGGCATCGAGATCGAGCACGTCAACTTCGCCGCCGAGTACAAGGACCGCGTCTTCGCCGAGTTCCTGCGCGAGTATCAGGCGAACCGCACGCCGAATCCGGACGTGCTGTGCAACGCCGAGATCAAGTTCAAGGCTTTTCTTGATCACGCCATGCGTCTCGGGGCCGAGAAGATCGCCACCGGGCATTACGCGCGGGTGCGCGAAGTCGGCGGCGAGTTCCAGCTGCTCAAGGGCCTCGATCCGCTCAAGGACCAGAGCTATTTCCTGCACCGCCTGAACCAGCCGCAGCTCGCGCGCACGCTTTTCCCGGTGGGCGAGCTGCCCAAGACCGAAGTGCGGCGCATCGCCGGCGAGGCCGGGCTGCCCAATGCGAAGAAGAAGGACTCCACCGGCATCTGCTTCATCGGCGAGCGGCCGTTCCGCGAGTTCCTGAACCGCTACCTCTCCAACCAGCCCGGGCCGATCAAGGACGCGCGCGGCCGCAAGATCGGCGAGCACGTGGGCCTGAGCTTCTACACGCTGGGCCAGCGCCAGGGCCTGGGCATCGGCGGCGTGAAGGAGAAGGGCGCCCCGCGCGGCGGCGGCGAGCACGAGCCCTGGTACGTCGCGCGCAAGGACCCGGCCACCAACACGCTCTACGCGGTGCAGGGCCACGACCACCCCTGGCTGCTGAGCCGATCCCTGGTGGCGCAGGACCTGAGCTGGGTGGCCGGGCGCACGCCCGCGCCCGGCGCGCTGGCGGCCAAGACGCGCTACCGCCAGTCCGACGCGCCCTGCCGCCTGTCGCTGCCGGCGGTGGACGCCGTCGCGCTGCATTTCGGGCAGCCGCAGTGGGCCGTGACGCCGGGGCAGTCGGCCGTGCTCTACGACGGCGAGGTGTGCCTGGGCGGCGGCGTCATCGCCACGGCCAGCCCGGACTGAGCCACCGGCACCCCACCCAGGCGAGGGGGCGCGGACCGCGCCGAAACAGGCCTTCTCCCAGGGCTCATGCGCCCAACGCATGAGCAAGTGTCCAACCCTTCGTTGGCACGAAAAACGCAGCTTCAATAATGAAAGCGTTCCGACCTCTGGGGGATTGCATGAATTTCCAGCAGTTGCGCTCCGTGCGCGAAGCCGTGCGTTGCGGCTTCAACCTGACCGAGGTCGCGCAGGCGCTGCACACCTCGCAGCCCGGCGTGAGCCGGCAGATCCGCGAGCTGGAACAGGAGCTGGGGGTGGAGATCTTCGTGCGCCAGGGCAAGCGCCTGACCGGGCTGACCGCGCCCGGGCGCACACTGCTGCCGGTGGTGGAGCGGCTGCTGACCGAGGCGCAGAACCTGCACCGCATCGGCGAGGACTTCAGCCAAGGCGACATCGGCACGCTGGCCGTGGCGGCCACGCACTCGCAGGCACGCTACGCGCTGCCGGCGGTGGTGCGCGACTTCCAGGCGCGCCACCCCAGCGTGAGCCTGAAGCTGCACCAGGGCTCGCCCACGCAGATCGCGCAAATGCTGATCAGCGGCGAGGCCGACATCGGCATCGCCACGCAGTCCCTGGCCGAGCAGGACGCGCTGGTGGCGCTGTCGTGCTACCGCTGGACGCACTCGGTGGTGGTGCCGGCCGAGCACGAGCTACTGGAGGGGCCGCTGACGCTGCAGCGGCTGGCGGCCTATCCGCTCATCACCTACGACGTCGGCTTCACCGGCCGCGGCACCATCGACGACGCCTTCCGCCGCGCCGGGCTGCCCATGCAGCTGGTGCTCAGCGCCATGGATGCCGACGTGATCAAGACCTACGTCGGGCTGGGCATGGGCGTGGGCATCGTGGCCTCGATCGCGTTCGACGACGAGCGCGACCACCCGCTGCGCGCCATTGACGCGCGGCACCTGTTCGCCATCAACACCACCAGCGTGGCGCTGCGCCGCGGCGCGCTGCTGCGCGCCTACGCCTACGACTTCATCCAGGCCTTCGCGCCGCACCTGAAGCCGGAGATCGTGATGCAGGCCCAGGCCGCGCGCGCGGCGGCGGCGCAGCCGGCGCCGCTGTGATCAGCCCTCGAAGCTGAACTTCCCTTCCGCCACCAGCGCCGACAGCGGCAGCCGCCCGTTGGGCTGCTCGCGCTCGCGCAGCGCTTCGGGCAGCAGCGACGCCTCGCCGCGCCGGCCCAGCGCCACCACGGCGTGCAGCGCGTGGTCGTCGGGCACGGCCAGCACCTCGCGCGCGCGGGCCTTGTCGAAGCCGCCCATGGCATGCGCGTGCAGGCCCAGCGCCTGGGCCTGCAGCGCCAGGCTCATCCAGGCCGCGCCGGCGTCGAAGGCGTGCGAGGCGATGGGCTGCGGCCCCTCCTTGCCCGGCACCAGGCGCTGCGTGCGCGACAGCACCAGCACCAGCGCGCCGGCCTGCCGGGCCCAGACGCGGTTGCTCTCCACCAGCGTGCCCAGCAGCTGCTCGAACGCCGGCGTGCCGCGCAGGCCGTAGACGAAGCGCCAGGGCTGCAGGTTGTTGCCCGAAGGCGCCCAGCGCGCCGCTTCCAGGCAGGTCATCAGTGAGCCCTTGTCCAGCGCCTCGCCGGTGAAGGCGCGCGGCGACCAGCGCTCGGTGAACTGGGGATCGATGCGGTATTCGGGCTGGCGCGGGGCGGTCATGAGCGGCGTCGGAAAGTCGTCGTACAGGCCGGGCAGTGTGCCGCAGCCTTTCAATCCCGCGCCGTGCCGGCCGGGTCCAGCACCCGCTGCAGGAAGGCGCGGGTGCGTGCGCGCCGCGGCGCGGCGAAGAACTCGGCCGCCGGAGCCTGCTCGACGATCTGGCCCTCGTCCATGAACACCACCCGGTCGGCCACGGCGCGGGCGAAGCCCATCTCGTGCGTCACGCACAGCATGGCCTGTCCCTGATCGGCCAGGGCGCGCATCACGTCGAGCACCTCCTGCACCACTTCCGGGTCCAGCGCCGAGGTGGGCTCGTCGAAGAGCAGGAGCTTCGGCGCCTGCACCAGCGCCCGGGCGATGGCCACGCGCTGCTGCTGCCCGCCCGAGAGCTGCAGCGGGTATTTCAATGCCTGCTCCGCCACCCGCACCCGCTCCAGTTGCGCCAAGGCGCGCTCGCGCACCGCGCCCTCGCGCTCGCCGGCCATGACGGGGCCGAGCGTGAGGTTCTGCAGCACGGTCAGGTGCGGGAACAGGTTGAACTGCTGGAACACCATGCCCACGCGCCGGCGCAGCGCCTGCAGCGCGCGCTCGTCCTCGCGCCGCCCGGGCTCGAAGGCCAGGCCGTCCACCGTCAGCTTGCCCTCCTCAAACCGCTCCAGCCGGTTCACGCAGCGCAGCAGTGTGGACTTGCCGCTGCCCGACGGCCCACACAGCACCACGCGCTCGCCCGGCTGGACGCTGAAATCCACGTCGCGCAGCACGTGGTGCGCGCCGAACCATTTGTTCACGCGCTCGAAGCGCAGCAGCGGGGCGGTGTCAGGGGTGGACATCACGTGGGACATGCCTTCAGTTCCCGCGCCGCCAGCGCGCCTCGGCCCAGCGCCCGCCCGCCGACATCGCGGCGCAGCCGATGAAATAGATCGCCGTGATGAACAGGTAGCCCTCGACCTTGAACGGCCGCCACACCGGGTCGCCGCTGAGCGCCAGGCCCAGGGCGCCGGTGAGCTCGTAGAGGCTGACGATGGTCACCAGCGAGCTGTCCTTGAAGGTGGAGATGAAGCTGTTGAGCAGCGCCGGCAGCGCCGCGCGCAGCGCCTGCGGCAGCAGCACCAGGCGCTGCACCTGCCAGGCGGTGAGCCCCAGGCTGCGCGCGGCCTGCGCCTGCGCCAGCGGCACCGCCTGCAGCCCGGCACGCACGGCCTCGGCGAGATAGGCGGCGGCAAACAGCGCCAGCCCGGCCAGCACGCGCAGCAGCACGTCCGGATTGCTCCCGGGCGGCAGCAGCAGCGGAAAGATGAAACTCGCCATGAACAGCACCGACACCAGCGGCACGCCGCGGATCAGCTCGATGTAGAGCGTGCTCAGGCCCCGCAGCAGCGGCGGCCCGGAGCGCCGCGCCAGCGCCAGCGCAATGGCCAGCGGGAAGGCCAGCCCGATGGCCACCAGCGCCAGCAGCAGCGTCAGCGGCAGGCCGCCCCACTGCTCGGTGGGCACGAAGGGCAGCCCCGCGAAGCCGCCGCGCAGCAGCAGCACGCCGCCCAGGAGCCCGGCGATCCAGGCCCAGGGCAGGACGCGGCCGCCGCCGGGCCGCCCGGCGCGCGCCAGGCTCCACGCGCCCAGCGCGATCCACAGCGCCAGCGCCGCGGCCGGGCGCCATTGCTCCTTGAACGGGTAGCGGCCGAACAGGATCAGCCGGTGCTTCTCCGCCACCACGCCCCAGCAGGCGCCGTGGCCGCGCGCGGCCTGGCAGGCGTCCACGTCCGGCGCCCACACCGCCTGCCACAGCGCCCAGTCCAGCAGCCGCGGCAGGCCCCAGGCCAGCAGCGCCAGGATCGCGAGCGTCGCCACGCCGCTGAGCCAGCTCCCGAAAAGTCTCGTTCGCAACCGCGACGCGAGGCCCGGCGGCGCAGGCGGGCGGCGTGGCGGGAGGGGCGTGAAATCGTCGTCCGCCATGGGCTCAGCGCTCCCGCAGCGCCGCACGGCGGTCCAGCGCGCCCATCAGCGCCGCGGTCAGCAGCGAGGTGCACAGGTACACGGCCATGATCAGGCTGATGCACTCCAGCGCCCGGCCGGTCTGGTTCAGCGCGGTGTTGGCGATCGAGACCACGTCCGGGTAGCCGATGGCCACGGCCAGCGAGGAGTTCTTGGTCAGGTTCAGGTACTGGCTGGCCAGCGGCGGCACGATCACGCGCAGCGCCTGCGGCAGCACCACGCGCCGCAGCACCTGGGCCCGGGACAGGCCGATGCTCAGCGCCGCTTCCGTCTGCCCGCGCGGCACCGCCAGCACGCCGCCGCGCACCACCTCGGCGATGAAGGCGGCGGTGTAGAGGCTCAGGCCCCCGCACAGCGCCACGAACTCCGGCGTGAGCGTCGCGCCGCCCTCCACCGCGAAGGGCCCGGGCTGCGGCAGGCTCCAGCCGCCCTCGGCCGGCCAGGGCAGCGACAGCCCGCCCTTGCTCAGCAGCAGCCAGGGGCCCAGGTGCAGCGGCTCGCCCGGGTCGGGCAGGTACTCCACCAGCAGCAGGTACCACAGCAGCAGTTGCACCAGCAGCGGCACGTTGCGCACGACCTCGACGTAGGCGCCGGCCAGGCCGCTCACCAGCGCGTTGCGTGACAGCCGCGCGATGCCGATGGCGCCGCCCAGCAGCGTGGCCAGCGCGATGCCGGCCAGCGCCACGCGCAGCGTGTTGAGCACGCCGACCAGGAAGGCGCGGGCGTAACTCTGCGCGCCGTCGAAGGCGATGGGCGACTCGCCGATCTCGAAGCCGGCGGCATCGCCCAGGAAATCCCAGCCGGCCTGGATGCCGCGCGCGGCCATGTTGGCCAGCGTGTTGCGCGCCAGCCAGCCCAGCAGCAGCGCCAGCGCGAGCAGCACCAGCGCCTGCGCCAGCCGGGCGCGCGTGGCGGGCTTCAGCGCACCGGCGGCGCGTACAGCAGGCCGCCCTGGTTCCACAGCGCGTTCTTGCCGCGGGGCAGGCCCACGGGTGTCTTCTCGCCGACGTTGCGCTCGTAGATCTCGCCGTAGTTGCCCACGGCCTTGACCGCGCGCAGCAGCCAGTCACGGTCAAGTCCCAGCAGCTTGCCCATGTCGTCGCCCTTGCCCAGCAGCCGCTGCACGACCGGGTCGGTGCTCTCGGCCTTGAGCTTGTCGGTGTTGGCCTGGGTGATGCCGGCCTCCTCGGCCTCGATCAGCCCGTACACGACCCACTTCACGATCGTGAACCACTCGTCGTCGCCGCGGCGCACCAGCGGACCCAGCGGCTCCTTGGAGATGAGGTCCGGGAGGATGACGTGTTCCTTCGGGTCCTTGGCCTCGCGCGAGCGGATGGCGGCCAGGCCGGAGGCGTCGGTGGTGTAGGCCTGGCAGCGGCCGGCGAAGTAGGCGGCGTTGGCAGCCTCGATCTTCTCGAACACCACGGGCTTCAGGTTCAGGCCGTTGGCGCGCGAGAAGTCGGTGAGGTTCTTCTCGGTGGTGGTGCCGGACTGCAGGCAGACGCTGGCGCCCTTGAGCTGCTTCGCGCTGGTCACCTTGGTTTTGGCCGGGACCATGAAGCCCTGGCCGTCGAAGAAGTTGATGGCCGTCTGCTGCAGGCCCAGCGAGGCGTCGCGGGTGAGGGTGAAGCTGGTGTTGCGCGAGAGCACGTCCACCTCGCCGGACTGCAGGGCCGTGAAGCGCTGCTGCGAGCTCAGCGGCACCCAGCGCACCTTGTTGGGGTCACTCAGGACGGCCGCGGCGATGGCCTTGCCGAAGTCCACGTCGAAGCCGCTCCAGCGGCCCTGGCTGTCGGCGGCCGAGAAGCCGGCCACGCCGGTGCTGACGCCGACCACGACCTGGTCGCGCTGCTTGATGGCGTCGAGGGTCTTGCCGGCCTGCGCCGGGGCGGCGGCAAGGGCGAGGGCGGCGGCCAGGGGGGCGAGGAGCAGGGAGGGCTTTTTCATGCGGGGGAGTATGCAAGGGGGCACGGCCGGGAATGAAGGTGGGCTTTTGCGCCCTCACGCCATGGCCACGAGGCTTTGCGCGATGTGAGCTAGCTAGCTACATTGGTCCCAACTGTCGGGAGCTTGCCATGTCCACCGTTGCCTTGTTCGAAGCCAAGAACCGACTGTCCGAGCTGATCGACCGCGTGCAGGCCGGCGAGGTGATCGAGATCACGCGCCGCGGCAAGGTGGTGGCTCGCCTCACGCCGCCGGAGAGCGACGACGCCCGGCAGCGCGGGCTGGATGCCGTGGCCCGGCTGCGCGAGGCGCGGCAGGGCGTGAGCCTGGGCGGGCTCAGCAGCCGGGAGCTGATCCGCGACGGCCGCCGCTGATGGCTGCCTTCGTCGTCGATGCCTCGGTGGCCGCCGCCTGGTTGCTGCCGGACGAGGCCACCGGCTACACCGACGCTGCGCTGGCCGCGACCGCGGACGGCGAGGTCTGGGTACCGGCGCTGTGGCTGCTGGAGATCGGCAACCTGTTGCTCACCGCGCAGCGTCGGCGCCGTATCGACGCGGCCAAGCGCACCGAGTTGGCGGCCGCGGCGGCCGCGCTGCGCCTGCGCATCGACCGCGAGCCCGTGGGCCTGGTGGAACTGGATGCTCTGGCCGCCCGGCACGGTCTCACGGCCTACGACGCGGCCTACCTGGAGTTGGCGCTGCGCCGCAAGGTGGCGCTGGCGACGCTGGATGAGGCGTTGTTGGCGGCCATGAAGATCGAAGGCGTGGCGCTGGCCGATCCGCCATAAGACCGCCACGACCGCAAACCCGAATACGGATCGAAGAGGAAGGCCGCCGTATTGGCGCAGGCAAGGTATTGCCTGATCCATGGCCTTGGCAAGACTCAAATGTCCCAATAAATACGACAGTGGAAAACCATGGTTGCTCGGCTACGCTAACAGTCCGTTCACAACCGATCCGGAGGGTAGCGTGGCAACTCTGACGCTGACGACGTTCAATTTCCACAACCTCTTTCGCCGCGCGAAAATACTGAATCTGCGCGATTCCAGTCTGGCTGCGGAGCTTTTGGATCGCGTCGAAAAGCTCAATGCGATCATTGCAAAAGCAAAATACATGGACAAGGATCGCCAGGATGTTTTTGCGCTTTCCTCAGCGCTGGTTGATTTTATTGATTTTCGCGTAGATGGCGGCAGCTTCGGCGCCTGGGACAAACAGGGCGAGGTAACGGGATGGGGGATTTACTCGGGTTGTGAAGGTCGAAAGTCATGGCAAGGCGAAATGATTTTCAAGAATGAGCCTTTCACCGACGAGGAGCGCGCGAACACGGCAAAAGTAATTTTAGATGCCAACGCCGACGTTGTTTGCGCCGTGGAAATTGAAGGCATGGATGCTCTTAACATGTTCAACCGCGATGCGCTGAAGAAGCGGTTTGCCCAGTTCGTGTCCATAGACAGTCCCAACGATCCCCGGCACATCGATGTCGCTTGCTTGAGCCGTTTTCCCGTGATCGGCATCAAGACACACGTGTTTGATGCTTACAGGAAATACCGCCGCGTTTTCAGCCGAGACTGTCTGGAGGTTGCCATAGACATTGGCGGCAACGCGGGCCCGCTATTTGTTCTCTGCAACCATTTCAAGAGCCAGCTGGGCCGTGGACCCAATGGCCGACAGGAATCGGCGGACAAGCGTCGCGCTCAAGCGGAACGTGTCCGGGAAATTCTCGGCGCCTACGACCTCAAGAAACAGCTGGTGGCCGTGATGGGCGACCTGAACGAGGATTCAAGCAACCCGTACCAGTCACTGGCGCCCTTGTTCAATTGTCCGGACCTGATGCCCGTGGTGGACCCGAAGCTTCCAGCCGTCGAAAGGTTTACCTATTACTATGCCAAGGCGAAGAAGAGCGAGCGGCTGTCACAGCTTGACTATATTTTCGTGTCATCAGCGCTCCACGACCGCCATGTCGAGCATGGTTTTGTCAGAGGCGGTATTTACGGCATTGTCGATGCCGTCAAGGACGCGGGCGGCATTCCGCCCGAGCCTTTTCCCAACATCACGACTTGGTCCCAGGCTGCTTCGGACCATGCCGCGCTGTGGGCCCGTTTCGATCTGTGAGCCTGTTCGTTCGATTGCAGACGCTTCCGCAGACAGGGCCACTCAAATCATCGCCGCCGGATCCTGCGGCTCCTCCGGCGTGACGGCGAAGCGCGTCACGCGCCGCGGCAGCAGCCAGGCCTGCGCGCCCGGCTCCAGTTTCAATTGCTCGCGCAGCCCCAGGTACTCCGCGCGCGGCAGTTCCACGTCGATGTAGCTCTCATCGTCCAGGCGCCGGAACTCCAGCCGCGTGTTCGGGCCCACGGTCAGCGCCTGCTGCAGCCGCACCGGCAGCGCGCCGGGCATCTCGTGCCCAAGCACCTGCAGCTCGTGCGGGCGCACGTAGGTGACGGTGCCCTGGTCCGCCGCGCCCTCGTGCGGGCCGCCGCTGCGTCCGGTGCGGCCGTGGAACAGGTTCACGTCGCCCAGGAACTGCAGCACGAAGGGCGTGGCCGGGTGGTCGTAGACCTCGTCCGGGCGGCCGTCCTGCTCGATGCGGCCCTGGTTCATCACCACGATGCGGTCGGCCACCTCCATGGCTTCCTCCTGGTCGTGCGTGACGAACACGCTGGTGACGTGCATCTCGTCATGCAGCCGCCGCAGCCAGCGCCGCAGCTCCTTGCGCACCTTGGCGTCCAGCGCGCCGAAGGGTTCGTCCAGCAGCAGCACCTTGGGCTCGACCGCCAGGGCGCGGGCCAGCGCGATGCGCTGGCGCTGCCCGCCCGAGAGCTGGTGCGGATAGCGCTCGGCCAGCCAGTCGAGCTGCACCAGCTTGAGCAGGTCCGACACCTTGGCGCGGATCTCGGCCTCGCTGGGGCGCGTCGCCTTGGGGCGCACGCGCAATCCGAAGGCGACGTTCTCGAAGATGTTCATCTGCGGGAACAGCGCGTAGTGCTGGAACACGAAGCCGACGTTGCGCTCGCGCACCGCCGTGCGCGTGGCGTCGTCGCCGTGGAACAGCACGCTGCCGCCGTCGGCCTTCTCCAGCCCCGCGATGATGCGCAGCAGCGTCGTCTTGCCGGAGCCCGACGGTCCCAGCAGGGCGACGAGCTCGCCGGACTCGATGGTGAGGTTGAGGTTGTCGCAAACGGCCAGGCTGCCGAAGCGCTTCACGAGGTTTCTGACTTCGATGCTCATGGGGCTTGCTCTTATTCGCCGCGGCCGGCCTGCTTCAGTTGCGCCTTCACGCGGCGCTCGATCACGTACTTCAGCGCCAGCGTCACCAGCGCCAGCGCCGCCAGCAGCGAGGCCACGGCAAAGGCGGCGGCGAACTGGTACTCGTTGTAGAGGATCTCGATGTGCAGCGGCATGGTGTTGGTCTGCCCGCGGATGTGCCCGGAGACCACGCTGACCGCGCCGAACTCGCCCATGGCGCGGGCGTTGCACAGGATCACGCCGTAGAGCAGCGCCCACTTCACGTTGGGCAGCGTCACGCGCCAGAAGGTCTGCCAGCCGGAGGCGCCCAGCACCGTGGCCGCCTCCTCCTGCTCCACGCCCTGCGCCTGCATGAGAGGAATCAGCTCGCGCGCGACGAAGGGGAAGGTGATGAAGAGCGTGGCCAGCACGATCGCCGGCACGGCGAAGATGATCTTGACGTCGTGCAGCTGCAGCCACGCGCCCAGCCAGCCCTGCAGCCCGAAGACCAGGATGTAGATCAGGCCGGCAATGACGGGGCTGACCGAGAAGGGCAGGTCGATGAGCGTGAGCAGCACGCTCTTGCCGCGGAACTCGAACTTCGCGATCGCCCAGGCCGCGGCGACGCCGAAGACCAGGTTCAGCGGCACCGAGATGCCCGCGGCGATCAGCGTGAGCTTGATGGCCGAGGCGGCATCGGGCTCGGTGACGGCTTCCAGGTACACCTCCAGGCCCTTCTTGAAGGCCTCGATGAAGACCAGCACCAGCGGCACGAACAGGAACAGCGTCAGGAACACCAGCGCCACGGCGATGAGCGTGCGGCGCACCCAGGCCGGCTCGGTGGTGGCGCCGGCGGGAGAGGAGGGGGACATCGGGTTCATGGCGTCACTGGCCCTGGCGGCGCCGGGCCCAGGCCTGCAGCGAGTTGATCAACAGCAGCATCACGAAGCTGGCCACCAGCATGACCACGGCGATGGCCGTGGCGCCGGGCACGTCGTACTGCTCCAGCTTGGAGATGATCATCAGCGGCGTGATCTCGCTGATCATGGGCAGGTTGCCGGCGATGAAGATGACGCTGCCGTACTCGCCGAGCGCCCGGGCGAAGGCCAGCGCGAAGCCCGTGAGCAGCGCCGGCGCCAGGATCGGCAAGGTCACGCGAGTAAAACACTGCCAGCGCGTGGCGCCCAGCGTGGCGGCGGCTTCCTCCAGCTCGCGGCCCAGGTCCTCCAGCACCGGCTGCAGCGTGCGCACCACGAAGGGCAGCCCGATGAAGAGCAGCGCCACGAACACGCCCAGCGGCGTGAAGCTGACCTTGAAGGGCAGGTGCTGGCCGATCCAGCCGTTCTCGGCGTACAGCGCCGTGAGCGTGATGCCGGCCACGGCCGTGGGCAGCGCGAAGGGCAGGTCCACCAGCGCGTCCACCAGGCGCCGGCCGGGGAAGTCGTAGCGCACCAGCACCCAGGCGATGAGCAGCCCGAAGAAGGCGTTGACCAGCGCCGCGGCGAAGGAGGCGCCGAAGGTCAGCCGGTACGAGGCCACCACGCGCGGCGAGGCCACGGCGTCCCAGAACGCCTCGGGCGTCATGGTCGCGGCCTTGAGGAAGGCGGCCGACAGCGGGATGAGCACCACGAGGCTGAGGTACAGCAGCGTGAAGCCCAGCGCCAGGTCGAAGCCCGGCAGCACGCTGTGGCGCTTGAGCAGGGTGCGGGAGAAGAGCATGACAAGGGCAAGGCGCAGCCGCCCGGGAGAGCGGATGCGCCTTGTCGGTAAGGGGGAGAACCCGCGATTTTCGCTGATGCGGGCGGGAGAACGCCCGGCCGCCGCGCGCGAGCGCCGGGCGGCCGGGCCGGCGGGCCCTTACTTCCTGGCCACGATCTGGTCGTAGATGCCGCCGTCGTTGAAGTGCTCGGCCTGCGCCTTCCTCCAGCTGCCGAAGACTTCATCGACGGTGAAGGTGGACACGTTGGGGAAGTCCTGGGCGTGCGCGGCCAGCAGCTTGGCGTCGCGCGGCCGCAGGTTGTGCTTCACGGCGATGCGCTGCGCTTCCTCGGACCACAGGTACTTCAGGTAGGCCTCGGCCTGCTTGCGCGAGCCCTTGCGGTCCACCACCTTGTCCACGATGGCCACCGGGTTCTCGGCCAGCACGGTGCGCGCCGGGTAGACGAAGTCAAAGTTCTTGCCGAACTCCTCGACGATGGACTGCACCTCGCTCTCGAAGGTGCACAGCACGTCGCCGATGTTGCGCTGCGCGAAGGTGGTGGTGGCGGCGCGCCCGCCGCCGTCGAACACCGGCACGTTGGCGAAGATCTTCTGCGTCAGCTCGCGCGCCTGCGCCGGGGTGCCGCCGCCCTTGACCACGGAGCCCCACGCGCCCAGGTAGGTGTAGCGGCCGTTGCCGGTGACCTTGGGGTTGGGAATGACGACGCTGATGCCGGGCTTGGCCAGGTCGGCCCAGTCCTTGATGCCCTTGGGATTGCCCTTGCGCACCAGGAACATCGTCACCGACGACGTGGGCGCGGCGTTGTTGGGCAGGCGCTTGGCCCAGTCGGCGGCGATGAGGCCCTTGTCGGCCACCACGTCGATGTCCAGCGCCTGGTTCATGGTGATGACGTCCGCGTCCAGGCCCTCGATCACCGCGCGCGCCTGCTTGCTGGAGCCGCCGTGCGACTGGTTCAGCGTGATGTCCTCGCCGGCGGTCTTCTTCCAGTGCGCGGCGAAGGCCTTGTTGTATTCCTTGTAGAACTCGCGCGAGACGTCGTAGCTGACGTTGAGCAGCGTCACCGGCGCGGCGTGGGCGAAGCGCGGCAGGACAGCGGCGAGCGCGGCAGCCGGGGCGCCCAGAATGAGCTTGCGGCGCAGGGAGTTTTCAGCGGTCATGGCGGCGATGCCCCGCGAAGGGGGCGTATTTTTCAAACGGCCGCCATGGTAGGCGAGGCGGCCGCCCCGCCAAAGAACAAGGTTCTCAGAAGCTTATGCCGCCTGTGTGCATGGGCGCCTTCAGGCCGCCTGCTGGAACTGCGCCGCCCGCCGCGGCTCCAGGTGGTACTCGCTGCCGACCTGCAGCGGCAGCGCCTGGAATGCCTCGCGGTCGAGTTCCACCTCCACCGCGGCGCCGTCGCGCAGGGTGAAGCCTAGGCGCATGCGCGGCCCCATGCACAGCGCGTGCGCCAGCGTGGCGCCCACGCGCCCGGGCGCTTCTTGCGCATGCACGGCGATTTCGTGCGAACGCGCCCAGCGCGGCGCGCCGTCGGCGGCGTCCAGGCGCTGCGCGTCGCCCAGGAACTGCAGCACGAAGGGGCTCGCGGGCTGGTCGTAGAGCTCCTGCGGGCGGCCTTCCTGCTCGATGCGGCCCTTGTTCATCACCACGATGCGGTCGGCCACCTCCATGGCCTCCTCCTGGTCGTGCGTGACGAAGACGCTGGTGACGTGCATGTCCTCGTGCAGCCGGCGCAGCCAGCGCCGCAGTTCCTTGCGCACCTGCGCGTCGAGCGCGCCGAAGGGCTCGTCGAGCAGCAGCACCCGCGGCTGCACTGCCAGCGCGCGCGCCAGGGCCACGCGCTGGCGCTGGCCGCCGGAGAGCTGCCCCGGGTGCCGCCCGGCCAGCGCCGAGAGCTGCACCCGCTCCAGCAGCTCCTCGACGCGGCGGCGCACCTGCGCCTCCGGCAGGCGCTGCGCACGCGGTTGCACGCGCAACCCGAAGGCGACGTTGTCGCGCACGCTCAGGTGGTTGAAGAGCGCGTAGTGCTGGAACACGAAGCCCACGCGGCGCTGCTGCACGGGCGCGTCGGTGGCGTCCTCGCCGTGCATGAACACGCGCCCGGCGTCGGGCGCTTCCAGCCCGGCCATGATGCGCAGCAGCGTGGTCTTGCCCGAGCCCGAGGGGCCCAGCAGCGCCACCATCTCGTCGGCGGGGATGTGCAGGTCCACGTTCTCGCACACCACCGTGGGGCCGAAGCGCTTGGAAATCTGGTGCAGCTGGATGCTCATGCGGCTCTCCGGGAAATGCTTGTCGTCGGGTTCGGGACGGCTCAGGCGCCGTGGCCGGTGGGCTGGTGCTGGTCGAGGTCGGCCTTGACGCGCCGCTCCACCAGCGCCTTGAGCACCAGCGTCACCAGCGCCAGCGCCGCCAGCAGCGAGGCCACGGCGAAGGCGGCGGCGAACTGGTACTCGTTGTAGAGGATCTCGATGTGCAGCGGCATCGTGTTGGTCTGCCCGCGGATGTGCCCGGAGACCACGCTGACCGCGCCGAACTCGCCCATGGCGCGCGCGTTGCACAGGATCACGCCGTAGAGCAGCGCCCATTTCACGTTGGGCAGCGTCACGCGCCAGAAGGCCTGCCAGCCGGAGGCGCCGAGCACGAGCGCGGCCTCCTCCTGGTCGCGGCCCTGGGCCTGCATCAGCGGGATCAGCTCGCGCGCCACGAAGGGGAAGGTCACGAACACGGTGGCCAGCACGATGCCGGGCACGGCGAAGATGATCTTCAGGTCATGCTCCTGCAGCCAGGGGCCCAGCCAGCCCTGCAGCCCGAACACCAGCACGTAGATCAGGCCGGCAATGACGGGGCTGACCGAGAAGGGCAGGTCGATGAGCGTGATCAGCACGCTCTTGCCCCGGAAGTCGAACTTCGCGATCGCCCAGGCCGCGGCCACGCCGAACACCAGGTTCAGCGGCACGGAGATGGCGGCGGCCAGCAGCGTGAGCTTGACGGCGTCCAGCGCGTCGGGCTGCGTGATGGCGTCCAGGTACACGTCCACGCCCTTGGCGAAGGCCTGCACGAACACCGCCACCAGCGGCACGAACAGGAAGAGGGTCAGGAAGGCCAGCGCCGTGCCGGCGAGCAGCCCGTTGACCCAGCGCGAGGAGCGCTGCGCGCGCCGCCTGGAGGTTGCGGGGTCAACCGCGGGCCGATGCAGCGCCGGGTGCAGCGGTGCGGCCGTCACGGCCGCCGCCACGGCCGCGGCCGAGGACGGCGTGGCAGGCAGGATGGAACTCATGTCGTGGCTCCCTGGCGGCGGCGCGTCCACGCCTGCAAGGCGTTGATGAGCAGCAGCAGGATGAAACTGGCGACGAGCATCACCACGGCGATGGCGGTGGCGCCGTGGTAGTCGTACTGCTCCAGCCGCGTGATGATCAACAAGGGCGTGATCTCGCTGACCATGGGCAGGTTGCCGGCGATGAAGATGACGCTGCCGTACTCGCCCAGCGCCCGGGCGAAGGCCAGCGTGAAGCCGGTGAGCAGGGCGGGCAGCAGCACCGGCAGCACCACCTTGACGAAGGTCTGCGCGCGCGAGGCGCCCAGCGTCGCGGCGGCCTCTTCCATGCTGCGGTCCAGGTCCTCGAGCACCGGCTGCAGCGTGCGCACCACGAAGGGCAGCCCGATGAAGACCAGCGCCACGAACACGCCCACCGGCGTGAAGCTGACCTTGAAGGGCAGCCACTGGCCGATCCAGCCGTTCTGGGCGTAGAGGGCAGTCAGCGCGATGCCGGCCACGGCCGTGGGTAGCGCGAACGGCAGGTCCACCAGCGCGTCGATGACGCGCTTGCCCGGCAGTTGCTGGCGCACCAGCACCCAGGCCACCAGCAGCCCGAACACCGCGTTGACCAGCGCCGCGGCCAGCGACGCGCCGAAGGTCAGCCGGTAGGAGGCCAGCACGCGCGGGGAGCTGACCGCGTCCCAGAACGCCTGCAGCGTCATGCCCGAGGTCTTGATGAAGGCCGCCGACAGCGGCAGCAGCACGATCAGGCTCAGGTACAGCAGCGTGAAGCCCAGCGCCAGGTTGAAGCCCGGCAGGACGCTGCGCTGCTTGAGCAGCAGGCGGGAGAACATGGTGGCGGCTCCGGCAGCGGCGGGCTTACTTGCGGGCGAAGACCTTGTCGAAGGTGCCGCCGTCGGAGAAGTGCGTGGCCTGCGCCTTGGCCCAGCCGCCGAAGGCCTCGTCGATGGTGAACAGCTTCACCTGCGGGAACTGCTTCGCGTACTTGGCCGCGACGGTGGGATCGACGGGGCGGTAGTAGTGCTTGCCGGCGAGGTCCTGCCCTTCGGGCGTGTAGAGGAACTCCAGGTAGGCCTGCGCCGCGGCGCGGGTGTTCTTCTTGTCCACCACCTTGTCCACCACGGCCACCGGCGGCTCGGCCAGGATGGAGACGGACGGGGCGACGATGTCGAACTTGTCCGGGCCCAGTTCCTTGAGCGCCAGCAGCGCCTCGTTCTCCCAGGCCAGCAGCACGTCGCCCAGGCCGCGCTCGACGAAGGTGGTGGTCGAGCCGCGCGCGCCGCTGTCGAGCACCGGCACGTTGGACAGCAGCTTGCCCACGAACTCCTGCGCCTTGGCCTCGGAGCCGTACTTCTTCTGCGCGTAGCCCCAGGCGGCGAGGTAGTTCCAGCGCGCGCCGCCGGAGGTCTTCGGGTTGGGGGTGATGACGGAGATGCCGGGCTTGACCAGGTCGTCCCAGTCCTTGATCGCCTTCGGGTTGCCCTTGCGCACCAGGAACACGATGGTGGAGCGGTACGGGGCGCTGTTCTGCGGCAGGCGCTTTTGCCAGTCGGGCGGCAGCAGCTTGGCCTTGGCGGCGATCTCGTCGATGTCATAGGCCAGCGCCAGCGTCACCACGTCGGCCTCCAGGCCGTCGATCACGGAGCGCGCCTGCTTGCCCGAGCCGCCGTGCGACTGCTTGACGCTGACCTTGTCGCCGGTCTTGGCCTGGTACTGCTTTGCGAAGGCGGCGTTGACGTCCTGGTAGAGCTCGCGCGTCGGGTCGTAGGAGACGTTGAGCAGCGCGATGTCACGGGCCTGGGCGCCAAGGGCCGCCGCCGCGAGCAGCGCGCCAAGAAACAGCGATTTCATGAAGGTCCTCCTGGGATGCATGAGGGCATCCTAGGAACGGCCTTCGAACCGACCAACGAATCAATGCGCGCATGCTTATTCGCTGGCCGCAGCCGCAAGCATGAAAAGCGTCAGTGGTTACCGGTTACGTGCCGGCCAGGGCGCGCAGGCGCGCCGGCAGCGCCGCGACCTCGGGCTCCACGGCCTGGGGCTTGAGGGAGCCTTCACGCGCGGCCTGCAGCAGCCGCGCCAGGTGCCCGGGCTGGGGCAGCAGCACGCCGAAATAGAGCACCGTGTCGCCGCGCGCCACGAGCACGGTGGGGAAGTTCTCGACGTCGATCTCGTCCACCGCGTCGGCTTCGTCCTCGATGTCCACCCACACGAACTGCTCGCCCGGCGGGGCGGCGTCGCGCGCGGCGTCGAAGGTCGGCAGGTATTCCTTGCAGGTGCCGCACCAGGCGGCGCACAGGCAGGCGACGAGGAGGGGAGCGGGGGCGGTGGACATGGGTGCTAAGTGTCGCAGGGCACAGCGGGCGTTCAGGACGTGAAAAAAGCGGCCCGCGGGCCGCTTTTGGTTGTGGCGTCGAGCCGGGCGACAGGGTCGTCAGAACGGAATGTCGTCGTCCATGTCGTCGAAGCCGGTGGCCGGGCGCTGTTGCGGCGCGGGGGCCGCGGGGCGCTGCTGCGGGGCCGGACGCGGGGCTGCGGCGCGCGGGGCCGGGGCGCCGCCGTCCATGTCGTCGCCGCCGCGGGCCGGGGCGCGGCTGTAGCCGCCGCGGCTGCCGCCGCCACCGCCCATGCCCATGCCGCCGCCGCCCATCTCGTCGCCGCCGCCCATGCCTTCGCGGCCGCCCAGCAGCTGCATCTGCTCGGCGATGACGTCCACGGTGTTGCGCTCGATGCCGTCCTTGTCGGTGTACTTGCCGTACTTCAGCCGGCCCTCGACGTACACGGAGCGGCCCTTCTTCAGGTATTCACCGGCGATCTCGGCCAGGCGCTCGTAGAAGGTGACGCGGTGCCACTGCGTGTCCTCGACCATCTCGCCGGTGTTGCGGTCCTTGCGGCGGCTGGAGGTGGCCACCGAGACGTTGCAGATGGCCGTGCCCTGGGGCGTGTAGCGCACTTCCGGGTCGCGCCCGCAGTTGCCGATGAGGATGACTTTGTTGACGCTGGCCATGGCCGCTGCTCCTGCGCGCTGTCGCGTGTGACGTGTACGAAAAACCAGCACGGATTGTGCCGCAGCGCACGATCCGGGCGCCCGCGCGGGGCCTTCGCGCGTGCGTGCGCGCTCGCGCGCGAGGCGCCGGGTACCATCGCCGGCTCCCCCGCGCACCATGGCAGCCCCTCTTCCCGACTCCTCTCCCGCGCTGCAGGTGCTGCAGCAGGTCTTCGGCTACACCGCCTTCCGCGGCTCGCAGGCCGCCATCGTCGAGCACGTCACGGACGGCGGCGACGCGCTCGTGCTCATGCCCACCGGCGGCGGGAAAAGCCTGTGCTACCAGGTGCCGGCCATCGTGCGGCACCGCCAGGGGCTGGGCGTGGCGGTGGTGGTCAGCCCGCTCATCGCGCTGATGCACGACCAGGTCGGCGCGCTCGAAGAGGCGGGCGTGCATGCCGCCTACCTCAATTCCACCCTGTCGTCGGAGCAGGCCCAGCAGGTCGAGCGCGAGCTGCGCAGCGGGCGCCTGGTGCTGCTCTACGTCGCGCCGGAGCGGCTGCTCACGCCGCGCATGCTGGCGATGCTCGATTCGCTGCACGAGCGCCGGCTGCTGAGCCTCTTCGCCATCGACGAGGCGCATTGCGTGAGCCAGTGGGGGCACGACTTCCGCGAGGAGTACCTGGGCCTGTCGGCGCTGCACGAGCGCTTCGCCGGCGTGCCGCGCGTGGCGCTCACGGCCACGGCCGACGACCACACGCGGCGCGACATCGTCGAGCGGCTGCAGCTCGAAGACGCCGCGGCGTTCGTCAGCAGCTTCGACCGGCCCAACATCCGCTACGCCATCGTCGAGAAGGACAACCCGCGCGCGCAGCTGCTGCGCTTCATCCGCGACGAGCACGAGGGCGAGGCCGGCGTCGTCTACTGCCAGAGCCGGCGCAAGGTCGAGGAGACGGCGGACTGGCTGCGCCAGCAGGGCATCCCGGCGCTGCCCTACCACGCCGGGCTCGACGCCGACGTGCGGCGCCAGCACCAGGACCGCTTCCTGCGCGAGGACGACCTGGTGATGGTGGCCACGATCGCCTTCGGCATGGGCATCGACAAGCCCGACGTGCGCTTCGTCGCGCACCTGGACCTGCCCAAGAACATCGAGGCCTACTACCAGGAGACCGGCCGCGCCGGGCGCGACGGCGAGGCCGCCGACGCCTGGATGACCTACGGGCTGGCCGACGTCGTCAACCAGCGCCGCATGATCGACGAGAGCGACGCCGAGGACGAGTTCAAGCGGCTGCAGCGCGCCAAGCTCGACGCGCTGCTGGCCCTGGCCGAGGCGCACGACTGCCGCCGCGTGCGGCTGCTGGCCTACTTCGGCGAAGCGAGCCGCCCCTGCGGCAACTGCGACAACTGCCTGCACCCGCCGCGCACCTGGGACGCCACCGAGGCCGCGCGCAAGGCGCTGTCCTGCATCTACCGCTTCGCGCAGCACGGCGGCGGCTTCGGCGCCAGCCGCTTCGGCGCCGGGCAGCTCATCGACGTGCTGCGCGGCAAGCGCACCGACAAGGTGGCGCAGTACGGGCACGACAAGCTCTCCACCTTCGGCATCGGCGCTGACCTGTCCGAGGCGCAGTGGCGCGGCGTGCTGCGCCAGCTCGTGGCGCTGGGCCACGTGCAGGCCGAGGGCGAGTTCAACACCCTGGCGCTGACGGTCAGCGCGCGCGCCGTGCTCAAGGGCGAGGTGCCGATCGTGCTGCGCGAGGCGCGCGAGCCCACCGCGCGCACGCGTGGCGTGCGCGGCACCCGCGGCGAGCGGGCCGAGCGCGTGCCGGCGGCCGCGGCGATGCTCGACGCCGAGGGCCAGGAGCGCTTCGCCAAGCTGAAAGCCTGGCGTACGGAGGTGGCGCGCGAGCACGGGCTGCCGCCCTACATCGTGTTCAACGACGCGACGCTGGCGCAGATGGCCGCGGAGTGCCCGGACTCGCTCTCCGCGCTGGGCCACATCTCCGGCGTGGGCGCCAAGAAGCTCGAAGCCTACGGGCGCGAGATCCTGCGCGTGCTCGGCGGCTGAAGGCCGCCGCCCCGTCTCCTGGAGCACATCGGCGCGCCGCGCGCAAGCAGCGGCGCTAGGGGTCTTTGCCTAAGCGATCGTGCAATTGCCCGCGCAACGGGGTGACCCGTAGCCTGAAGCGTTCGCTTTGATGAACCGCCGCGGGCAAGGGACCTGCGCCGCACACCACATACGCCAAGGAGAGACCATGTCCGTGAGCACCACCCTCCGTGTCCCGCGCCGCCTGCCGACGGCCGCCGCCGCCGCGCTGTTGTGCCTGCAACTGGCGGGCTGCTGGGGCGACGACGACGACGACCGCGTCAACCGCCTGCCGCAGAACACCACGTCCGTCTCGCGCACCGAGTACCTCGCCGCCACGCCCGGCACCGGCGCCACCGCCGCCACGCAGGACCTGCTCACCGGCGGCCTGGGCGCCGCGGGACTGGCCGCGGCGGCGCCCGCTTACGCCAGTGCCAGCGCGCCCACCGCGGCCGAGCTGCGGCGCAATTCGCTGCACGCCAATTACCGCGGGCTGGTGGACGTCTCGGCCAACGGCGGCTACGGCACGCTGTACGGCCCGACCGTGCCCCTGTCCGGCGGCGCGGTCGCCAACCCGGCCGGCATGGTCCCCGGCGTCGAGTACGTCGGCGTGCTCGACAACGCCCAGGGCACCAAGCGCGTGACCATGGCGGTGCAGGTGCCCTCCAGCTTCAACCAGAACGACCCCTGCATCGTCGTCGCCCCGTCCTCGGGCTCGCGCGGCGTCTACGGCGCCATCGGCACCGCCGGCGAATGGGGCCTCAAGCGCGGCTGTGCCGTGGCGCTCACCGACGCCGGCAAGGGCTTCGGGCTGCACGACCTGTCGGACGACACCGTCACCCACATCGACGGCACGCGCGGCGTGCGCTCGGCCACCGACGCCACGGCGCCCATCACCGCCAAGTCGGCCAACTTCGTGGCGCAGATCACCGATGCCGCGCGCACGGCCTTCAACGCCGCCTTCCCGAACCGCGTCGCGATCAAGCACGCGCACTCGCAGCAGAACCCCGAGAAGGACTGGGGCAGCGACACCCTGGTTGCCGCGCGCTACGCGCTGTGGGTGCTGAACCAGGAGTACGCGCCGCTGGTCACCGGCAGCACCACCGAGCGCGAGCGCCGCTACAGCGCCGCCAACACGCTGGTGATCGCGGCCTCGGTGTCCAACGGCGGCACGGCGGCGGTGCGCGCGGCGGAGCTGGACACGGAAGGACTCATCGACGCCGTGGTGGCCGGCGAGCCCGGCGCCGTCCCAGCGCAATCGACGTCCACTTACGGCATCGCGGAGAACGGCACGGCGCGGGCCGCGGGCACCTACGGCAAGCCGCTGATGGACTACTTCAGCTTCGCCAACCTCTACCAGGGCTGCGCGGCGCTGGCCGCGCCCTCGACGGGCGCCACCCACAACCTCATCGGCAACTCGACGGTGCTCACCGCGCTGGCCACCAACCGCTGCGAAGCCCTGGCGCGCAACGGCCTCGTCACGGGCACCACGCCCGCAGAGCGCAGCGCCGACGCGCTCAACCGGATGCGTGCCTACGGCTGGACGGTGGATGCCGACACGCTGCACAGCTCCCACTTCGGCCTGGGCGCCACCACGCAGGTGGCGAGCATGTACGCCAACGCCTACGGCCGCTTCCCGGTCACGGACAACCTGTGCGGCATCAGCTTCGGCGCAGTGAATGCCACCTTCGACCCGGCGCCGCTGAATGCCGATACCAAGGCGGCGATCTTCGCGGTGGGCAACGGCGTGGCCAACGGCTCGGCCACCGGGCTGACGCCGGCGGTCATCATCAACGACGCCACGGGCGGCGGCGGCAAGCTCTGGAACGCGGCCGTGTCGCGCAGCACCGGGCTGGCGGACTTGGGCTTCGACGCCGCGGTGTGCCTGCGCGCCCTGGTCACGGGCACCAACCCGATCACCGGCGCCGCCCTGGGCGCCAGCGCCACGGCCGCCACGCCGCCCACCGCCACGGCCTTCGGCACGCCGGCGCTGCCGAGCCTGGCCCAGGCGCGGAGCGTGCAGGCCGGCATCGCCGAGACGCTGGCCAGCGCCAGGCTGGGCAACAAGCCCACGCTGGTGGTGGCCGGGCGCAACGACACGCTGCTGCCGCTGAACAACGCCTCGCGCGCCTACGTCGCGGCCAACCGCGCCAACCAGGGCTTGGCCAGCCCGCTGCGCTACATCGAGGTGACCAACGCGCAGCACTTCGACGCCTTCCTGGGCTTCCCCGGCTACGACACGCGCTACGTGCCGCTGCACTACTACTTCGTGCGGGCGCTCGACGCGATGTATGCCAACCTGAAGTCGGGCACCGCGCTGCCGCCCAGCCAGGTGGTGCGCACCACGCAGCGTGGCGGCGAGCCGGGGGCCGCCAATCCGATCACGGCGGCCAACGTTCCGCTCTTCGTCGCCACGCCGGCCGTCGGCAACGCCATCACCTTCAGCGGCAACGCGGTCAACGTGCCGAACTGATTCGGCACCGGGACACCGGCCGGCGCGCCCGCCGGCCACAAGCGCCTTCAAAGGCCGGGCCGCGATGGCGGTGCCGGCCTTTCTTCATGGCCCGGCGCGCGGCCGCAAGGCTCAGCGCAGCAGCGTCACCACCACCACGTTGGAGTCGCGGAACTGGTTCGCGTCGTCCACGGCGCGGGCGAAGAACTGCACGTTGCCGGTGATGCTGTCGGGCAGCGCGACGGTGAGGCCGTAGGGCGGGCCGCCCACCAGCGGGTCCAGGCGCACGGCGCTGCCGTCGGGCAGCACCCGGTAGAAGGCGACGTAGGCGACGGCATAGTCGTCGCGCGCGTCGGCCAGCAGCGTGACGGGCTGCCCCGCGAAGGCCTGCGCCGGCGCCACCGACAGCGTCACGCGCGGCGGGTCGTCGTCATCGTCCCCGATGCCGATGCTCACGCCGCCGCCGCAGCCGCCCAGCAGCGCCGCGGCCACGGTGGTGGCCAGCACCAGGCGCCGGGCGCCCGTGCCGCGTGCCTCAGTCGTGGTAGCGCACATGCACGTAGCCGCCCGGTGCGGCCTCCAGGCCTTCGGGCACCGCCCGCGCCGGCACGCGGCCCGCGCTGTGCTCGACCAGCCACTCGTGCCAGGCCGGCCACCACGAGCCCTCGCGCTTCTCGGCACTCTCGGCCCAGGCGTCGGGCGCCACCCAGTGCGCGCCGTGCCCCATGCGCTGCAGCCTGAAGCGCCGGCGCGCGTGGCCGGGCTCGGAGACGATGCCGGCGTTGTGCCCGCCGTTGGTCAGCACGAAGGTCAGCTCGGTGTGCACCAGCCGGTGCAGCTGGTACACCGAGCGCCAGGGCGAGACGTGGTCGAGCTCGGTGGCGACGCAGAAGATGGGTTGCCGGATGTCGCCCAGCGACACCGGGCGCCCCTCCACCGTGTACTCGCCGTGCGCGAGCTGGTTGTGCAGGTGGCAGCGGCGCAGGTACTGGCTGTGCATCACCGCGGGCATGCGCGTGACGTCGGCGTTCCAGGACATCAGGTCGTTGGGCTGCTGGCGCTCGCCAAGCCAGAACTCGCGCATGCGCATGGACCAGATCAGCTCGCGCGAGCGCAGGAACTGGAAGGTCTCGGCCATCTGCCGCCCGGTGAGGAAGCCGCGCTCGGCCATGATGTCCTCCAGCAGCTCGACCTGCGCCTCGTCAATGAGCACGCCCAGCTCGCCCGGCTCGGTGAAGTCGGTCTGCGCCGCCAGCAGCGTCACGCCGGCGAGCTCGGGCAGCCGGTCCGCGTCGCGCACCTTGCCCGGGCGCGCCAGCGCCGCCGCGGCCATGGACAGCAGCGTGCCGCCCAGGCAGTAGCCGCAGGCCTGCACCGGCTGGTCCGGCACGATCTGCCTGATGGCGGCCAGCGCGTCGAACACGCCCAGCTCCAGGTAGTCGTCCAGGCTCAGCAGCGCGTCGTCCTCGTCCGGGTTGCGCCAGGACAGGATGAATACCGTGTGGCCCTGGTCGGTGAGCCACTTCACCATCGAGTTGTGCGGCGAGAGGTCCAGGATGTAGTACTTCATGATCCAGGACGGGACGATGAACACCGGCTCGGCCTGCACCTCGTCGGTGGTGGGCGCGTACTGGATCAGCTCCACCAGGTGGTTGCGGTGCACCACGCGGCCCGGCGTCAGCGCCAGGTCCACGCCGGGCAGGTACGGATGCTCCGGCGGCGCCAGCGGCTCCAGCCCGTGGCGGCGGCGCCAGGAGTCGAGCCGGTTGAAGGCGCCGTCCACCAGGTTCATGCCGTGGCGCTCGGCGGTGCGGCGCAGCACCTCGGGGTTGGCCAGGAAGTTGTTGCTCGGCGAGAGCATGTCCAGCCACTGCTGCGCGAAGAAGCGCACCACCTGCGCGTGGTGCGCGCTCATGCCGCGCAGCCGGCTGGCGTCCTGCCACCAGTGCTGCGCCGCCTGGTGCGCGCGCGCCATCGGGGCGTAGGGCCACTGGTGCCAGGCCGGGTCGCGAAAGCGCGGGTCGGCCGCGAGCTCGTGGCTGCAGTCGCCGCTGATGCACTCGGCCGCGGCTTCCAGCGCGTGCTGCTGCGCGGATAGCGCCAGCCGCGCCGTGTTGGCCGGCTGCGAGGCCAGGTGCCAGCTCCAGTCGGCCAGCGCCAGGCCCAGCGAGATGGGCGACAGCCCGCCCATGACCGAGGCCGTGGCCGCGTGCAGCGCGCGGTCCAGCGCCTGCGCGGCCTCGTGCGCGTCGGGCGTGTCGGCCACCGCGGGCGGCTCCGGGCTCACCACCCCGGGCGGCGCGCCGGGCATGTCCGGTGCGCGGAGGGCCACGACCGTCGCCTGCGGCAGGGCGGTGGTGGTGGCCGGAGACGTGTCAGCGAAGCGCCGCATCGTGTCGTCGTTCATGCGATCGACGTATACCGAAGCGGCGGCATGCCGCCATCGGGGGATCGCCTCACCCCCCAGGACGGGTTGACGCGCGCCCCGTGGCCCGGCACGCGCCCTGCCAAACGCCCGGCGCGGGCGCTGGCTATCATGGCCGGTTGCCCCAGACTGAGTACAAACCCTTGAATCCCGACACGCCCGCGATCCGCGTGCGCGGTGCACGCACCCACAACCTCAAGAACATCGACCTCGACCTGCCGCGGCAGGCGCTGGTGGTGATCACGGGCCTGAGCGGCTCGGGCAAGAGCAGCCTCGCCTTCGACACCCTCTACGCCGAGGGCCAGCGCCGCTACGTGGAAAGCCTCTCGGCCTACGCGCGGCAGTTCCTGCAGCTCATGGACAAGCCCGACGTGGACGTGATCGAGGGCCTGTCGCCCGCGATCTCCATCGAGCAGAAAGCCACCAGCCACAACCCGCGCTCCACGGTCGGCACCGTCACCGAGATCCACGACTACCTGCGCCTGCTCTACGCCCGCGCGGGCACGCCGTTCTGCCCGCAGCACGCGCTGCCGCTGCAGGCCATGAGCACGGCGCAGATGGTGGACACGGTGCTGGCGCTGCCCGAGGACACCCGGCTGCTGCTGCTCGCACCCGTGGCGCGCGGCCGCCAGGGCGACTTCGCGCCGCTGCTGGCCGACCTGCAGGCGCAGGGCTACGTGCGCTTCCGCATCGACGGCCGGGTGCACGACGTGGAGAGCCTGCCCACGGCGGGCGAGGGCGCGCACGACATCGACGTGGTGGTGGACCGGGTGCGCGTGCGCACTGACGACGCCGGCACGGCCGGCGGTGGCGGGGGCCTGCGCCAGCGCCTGGCCGAGAGCTTCGAGAACTGCCTGCGCATCGGCGGCAGCCGCGCGCTGGCGCTGGACATGGACGCCGGCACCGAGACGCCCTTCAGCAGCCGCTTCGCCTGCCCGCACTGCGACTACTCGCTCCCGGAGCTGGAGCCGCGGCTGTTCTCCTTCAACTCGCCCACCGGCGCCTGCCCCTCCTGCGACGGCCTGGGCCATGTCACGGTGTTCGACCCGCAGCGCGTGGTCGCCTTCCCGTCACTGAGCCTGGCCAGCGGCGCCGTGAAGGGCTGGGACCGCCGCAACGGCTACACCTACGGGCTGCTGGAGGCGGTGGCCAGGCACTACGGCTTCGACCTGGAGCAGCCCTTCGAGGAGCTGGATGCGCGCATGCAGCAGGTGCTGCTGTACGGATCGGGCGAGGAGGCGATCGAGTTCACCTACGAGGCCGAGGGCGCGCGCGGCAAGGCGCGCCAGGTGAAGCGCTCGCACCCCTTCGAGGGCATCCTGCCCAGCCTGACGCGGCGCCTGCGCGAGACCGACTCCGCCGCCGTGCGCGAGGATCTGTTGCGCCTGCAGCACGCGCAGGCCTGCCCGGAGTGCCGTGGGACACGCCTGCGGCGCGAAGCGCGGCACGTGTTCCTGCACGCGGCGGACGCGGCGCCGGGCGAGACCGGGAAGCCCATCTTCGAGGTCGAGCACGCCACGCTTGCCGACGCGCTGGCCTATTTCAACGGGCTGACGCTGCGCGGCGCCAAGGCGGCGATCGCCGACAAGATCGTCAGCGAAATCCGCAACCGGCTGCGCTTCCTCAACGACGTGGGGCTGAACTACCTGAGCCTGGACCGCAGCGCCGACACGCTCTCCGGCGGCGAGGCGCAGCGCATCCGGCTCGCGAGCCAGATCGGCAGCGGCCTGACCGGCGTGATGTACGTGCTCGACGAGCCCAGCATCGGGCTGCACCAGCGCGACAACGAGCGGCTCATCGGCACGCTGCAGCACCTGCGCGACCTGGGCAACTCGGTGCTGGTGGTCGAACACGACGAGGACATGATCCGCGCCGCCGATCACGTGGTGGACATGGGCAAGGGCGCCGGCGTGCACGGCGGCCACGTCATCGCGCAGGGCACGCCGCGCGAGGTCATGGAGCACCCGGAGTCGCTGACCGGCGGGTATCTCGGCGGGCGGCTGCGCATCGAGGTGCCCAGGGAGCGCCGGAAATGGGAGCCGGGCACGGGGCTGCGCATCGTCAACGCCACGGGCAACAACCTGAAGGGCGTCAGCGTCGAGATCCCGGTGGGATTGCTGACCTGCGTCACCGGCGTCTCCGGCTCGGGCAAGAGCACGCTGGTCAACGACACGCTGTACGCGGCCGTGGCCAGGAAGCTCTACAACAGCCACCTGGAGCCCGCGGAGCACGAGGCGATCGAGGGGCTCGAGGCCTTCGACAAGGTCATCAACGTGGACCAGAGCCCGATCGGCCGCACGCCGCGCTCGAACCCCGCGACCTACACGGGGCTGTTCACGCCGATCCGCGAGCTGTTCGCCGAGGTGCCGACCGCGCGCGAGCGCGGCTACGGCGCCGGGCGCTTCAGCTTCAACGTCTCCGGCGGGCGCTGCGAGGCGTGCCAGGGCGACGGCGTGATCAAGGTGGAGATGCACTTCCTGCCCGACGTGTACGTGCCCTGCGACGTCTGCCACGGCGCGCGCTACAACCGCGAGACGCTGGAGATCCTCTACAAGGGCCGCAACATCACGCAAGTGCTGGGCATGACGGTGGAGGAGGCCGCCGAGTTCTTCAGCGCCGTGCCGGCGATCTCCCGCAAGCTGCAGACGCTGCTGGACGTAGGCCTGGGCTACATCACGCTGGGGCAGAGCGCGACGACGCTTTCCGGTGGCGAGGCGCAGCGGGTGAAGCTGGCGCTGGAGCTGAGCAAGCGCGACACCGGCCGCACGCTCTACATCCTCGACGAGCCGACGACGGGCCTGCACTTCGCCGACATCGAGCTGCTGCTGCGCGTGCTGCACCAGCTGCGCGACGCGGGCAACACCATCGTCGTGATCGAGCACAACCTGGACGTGATCAAGACCGCGGACTGGCTCATCGACATGGGGCCGGAAGGGGGGTCGGGCGGGGGCAGGGTATTGCTCGCCGGGACGCCGGAGCAGCTGGCGGACTGCGCGGAGAGCCACACGGGGCGGTTCTTGAAGCCGTTGCTGGCGCGGAATTGAAGCGGGATTTCAAAAGGCATTGAGTAGCACGCGGTAATATCGCAGGCCGCAGAACAAATGTTGTCATTCCCGCGGAAGCGGGAATCCAATTTCTGCGGCCTGGCGCGGTGAATCAGCCGGGAAGTGCATTCGAGGCGATTGCCGGCAGCTGATCCGTCTCGAAAAACACCCCGTCATTCCCGCGCAGGCGGGAGTCCAGGCGGCCCCCAAGCCGGCCGAAGCTAACCCGGCCGTGGTGAATACCGAGTGCTTTCAGCGTATCTCAGCCGCCTCAGGATTCTTCCTCGTGGCAGCAATCTTTTCAAAATAGAATATTGAAGGCGACGGAGCACAGGCAGGATATAAGGCGCCGTTCGGCTCATTTCTTGTCGTCAATTTACGATACGACGAAGTATCCTGCCCGTATGAAATTGATGGCCACATGATTGCAACCACCCACAATTTCTATTTCTTCATCATGCCCTCACGAGCAGCGCCATAACAAAACCATCTCACTGCCAAGACCGACCAATACCGAAAACATCTTCAACGGCCCTGCCCCGATCCGTGGCATGTCTGCATGCGCTTCGAGCAGGACTGGCCGCCACGCCTCGACTGCGTCAGCCAGCCCGGTCTCGCTTCGGCACGCTATGGCCTCTCCATCGGGACCGGATCGGGGTGCCTTTCGCAACCTGATTTCGCGTTCAAAGTGAACAAATGTAAGCTCGCGACACGCCGTCCCCCACCCTGGAACACCACCCGCGAGTCAAGCGCCCAAAAGGAGGAGGGCCGCCGCGTTTGGGCTAAGGTGCCCATTCCTGCTGCACCGCCGCGAAGCCGCTCACGCTCATGACGATCGCCATCGACTACTACTTCGCCCCGCACTCGCCCTGGGCGTACCTGGGCCACCAGCGCTTTGCGGACGTCGCGCGCACGCACGGCGCGCAGGTGCGCGTGCTGCCGGTGGACCTGGGCGGGCGGGTGTTCCCGCTCACCGGCGGGCTGCCGCTGGCCAAGCGCGCGCCCCAGCGCCAGGCCTACCGGCTGCTGGAGCTCAGGCGCTTCAGCGAGTGGCTGCAGGTGCCCCTCAATCCCAACCCCTGCTACTTCCCGGTGAACCCGGACGACGCCGCCAAATTGATCATCGCCGTGGACCTGCAGGACGGCACCGAGGCCGCCTTGGCCCTGGCCGGCGCGGTGATGCGCGCGGTGTGGGTGGAGGAACGCAACATCGCCGACGAGGGCACGCTGGCCGAGCTGCTGCAGGCGCAGGGGCTGGATCGGGCGCGGCTCGACGACGCGCACAGCCAGCGCGTGCACCAGCGCTACGAGGAGGACTCGCAGCGCGCCATAGACGCCGGCGTGTTCGGCGCGCCCAGCTACGTCATCGACGGCGAAATCTTCTGGGGCCAGGACCGGCTCGACTTCGTCGAGCGCCGGCTCCAGCAAATCGACAAGGGAGAACGAGACTGATGTCCATGCAACAGCTGCAGGCCGCCGATGGCCACCGGCTCGACGCCTTCGTGGCCCGCCCGCAGGGCACGCCGCGCGGCGCGCTGGTGGTGCTGCAGGAAATCTTCGGCGTGAACTCGCACATCCGCGCCGTGGCGCAAGGCTTTGCCGACGAGGGCTTCGTCGCCATCGCGCCAGCGCTGTTCGACAGGCAGCAGCGCGGCATCGAGATGGGCTATGCGCCCGAGGACATCCAGCGCGGACGCCAGTTCAAGACAGCCGCGGACCCCTCCCTGGCGCTGCAGGACATCGCCGCGGCGATCGCCGAAGGGGCGCAGTACGGCAAGGTCGGCATCGTCGGCTACTGCTGGGGCGGGCTGATGGTCTGGCTGGCCGCGTGCAGGCTCGACGGCCTGGCCGCCGCCATCAGCTACTACGGCGCCGGCGTCCCGGACCAGGCGGCGCTCACGCCCCGCTGCCCGGTGCTGATGCACTTCGGCGAGCGCGACAACAGCATCCCTGTGCCGAGCGTCGAGGCGTTCCGGCAGGCGCAGCCGCAGGTGGAGATCCAGCTGTACCCGGCCGACCACGGCTTCAACTGCGACCAGCGCGCGGCCTTCGAGCCACAGAGCGCCGCGCTGGCGCGCCAACGCACGCTCGAATTCCTGCACCGGCATGTCGGCTGACCTCATCCCTCAACCCAACGCGCCGCGGCCGCCGCGACGCGTGCTCTACATCGAGGACGAGCCGCTCAACGTGCTGCTCATGACGGAGATGTTCCGCGACCAGGCCGGCTGGCAGCTGCAGGTCGAGCCCGACGGCGCCTCGGGGTTGCGCGCGGCGCGGCAGGACCCGCCGCCGCAGCTGCTGCTCATCGACATGAACCTGCCCGACATGAACGGGCTGCAGATCGTCGCGGCGCTGCGCGCCGACCCGGCCACGGCGCAGCTGCCGTGCATCGCGCTCTCCGCCGACGCCATGCCCGAGCAGGCGCGCGCGGCGCGGGCCGCCGGCTTCGACGACTACTGGACCAAGCCCATCGACATCGCGGGCATGTGGGCGGCGCTGGAGAAGCTGCTGCCCTGAGTGAACGACCGGATGGGATGCCACGCGGCCTCAGGCCGCGGCAGCACCCATCTGGCTCTGCAGGTAGTTGGGCAGCCCCACCGCGTCGATCAGGCGCAGCTGCTGCTCCAGCCAGTGCGCGTGGTCCTCCTCGGTGTCCTCCAGCATCGGCAGCAGCAGGTCGCGGGTGACGTAGTCGCGCTCGCGCTCGCACAGCGCGATGACCTCGCGCAGGTGCGTGATCACCGAGTACTCCACCGCCAGGTCGCTGCGCAGGATGCCGGGCACGTCCTCGCCCACGTTCAGCGGCGCGGGCACCATGGCGACGCGGCCGCCGAGCATCAGGATACGCTTGATGAGCACGTCGGCGTGGCCGGTCTCGTCCTCCATCTCGTGAGAGATGCGCGCGGCCAGCCGCTCGTAGCCCCAGTCTTCGAGCAGGCGGGAGTGGATGAAGTACTGGTCGCGCGCGGCGAGCTCGCCGGCGAGCAGCGCGTTGAGGGCATCGAGAACGGCGGGATGGCCTTGCATGGGGAGGTACTGCCAGGAAACGGGTTGCGAAGGCGCGCATCATGCCCGCCGCCCCGGCCGGGGCCGGGCAGCGGCGCTCGAGGCGTCGCAAGGAATGGGAAAGAAGGCCGGAAAGGGGCTCAGCGCCGGGCGTCGCCGCCGCGCTTGCGGCCGGTGAGCATCGAGGCCGGCAGGTTCTCGCGCCAGTGCCAGCTCATGCCCAGCACGCCCAGCAAGTGCACCAGCACGCACGCGAGCAGCGCGTCGGCCATCCAGGCGTGGATGTCGATGGGCCAGTCCTCGCCCCAGAAGGCGTCGAGCCGGCTGATCCAGCCCGTGACGCCCAGGCCCAGCACCAGCGCCCAGATCAGCCACACCATCCACAGCCCCAGCGGGTCGTGCCCGACGTGGCGCGGCGCGCCGGCGCGCAGGTAGGCGCGCGTGCCCTGGAGCGAAGGTTTCAACTCGGCGAGGCGGGCGTGGTTGCGGGCCACCAGCGCCCACAGCAGCCGCACCACCATCGCGCCGGCGCCCACGTAGCCCACGATGCGGTGCAGCCGGTCGCCGTCGTCGCGCACGAGGTCGAAGGCCACCGTGGCGGCCAGCGTCCAGTGCGCCAGGCGCACCAGCGCGTCCCACACGCGCACCGGGGCGGTTGCGCACGAAACCTCGACCGCGCCGGCCGCGGCGCCGTCCCGGCGGGCCGCCGAATCAGTCACCGTACTCGGTCTTGACCGGGGTCAGCGTCTTGGCGTCGTAGTAGATCTCGACCTTGCGGCCGTCCGGGGCACGGCCGTAGATCTCGTAGCAATTGCCGTCCACCTTGAACTTGTTGATCTTGTAACCTTGGGCCTCGATGCGGGCGCGGGCGGCGTCTTCCTTGAGCCACTCCTCTTTCGGATAGGCCTTGCAGTTGGCCTTGGCAAAGGCGGCGCCGGAAGCCAGCGTGGCGGCAAGGCCCAGCGCGGCGGCGGCGAGAACGGACGGCTTCATGGCGGCTTTCCCTCGGTCGGATGAGAACGGACAACGCGCGAGCCTAGCACAGCAATGCGAATCGTTCTCATGTGGAGCCGCAAGAACGCGTCTCGGGCGCGCATGAAAAAAGCCGGCGCTGGGGCCGGCTTCTCGCAAGGGACCCGAACCGTGCGGGGCACGTCCGGGATGGAGCCTCACTGGATCACTTGAGGTGCTCGTTGATGAGCTTGGTCATCTCGAACATCGACACCTGGGGCTTCTTGAAGATGTCCTTGAGCTTGGCGTCGGCGTTGATCATGCGCTTGTTGGACTCATCCTGGAGCTTGTTGGCCTTGATGTAGTCCCACACCTTCTTGGTGACCTCGGTGCGCGGCATGGGCTTGTCGCCGATGACGGCGGCCAGCTGCGCGCTGGGCGTCATCTCCTTCATGAACGCGGCGTTGGGGCGCTTGCCGCCATCGTCGCTCTTGGCCGCCGATGCAGCCTTCTTGGCGGCCGGAGCCTTCTTGGCCGCGGCCGTCGTGGACGCAGCTTTCTTTGCAGTTGCCATTGGAATTCTCTCCATCAATTACTGAGTTTGATGCGCCGGGTGGGGCGAAGGCTGCGTGAACCCTCTTTTCTCTGCGGCACCCTGCGTGGCAAATGGTACTGCGCCCCCAGGGGAGTGAGAAGCCAAGCTCAAGCTTTTTCCCTCTGGGAAACCGGTTTCATGGCGCCTTGCGCAACACCATGGCCGGCATTTCGTGGCCTGGTTGCGCCGAAAACGGCCGCGCGGCGCCACCGTGGCGTGTGCCAGCAGGGCCGGAGTCAAGCCGCGACGCGCCCTTCACGGGTGCCATCACGGGTGCGATCCGGGCATCCGCAGCGCGGTTGCGGCCCGCGCGGCACGGCCCTCAGGAGTCGCCATCGATCAGTTCGGGCCCGATGTCGGCCAGCGTGCGGCAGCCGCACAGCGCCATGGCGATCTCGAGCTCGTCGCGCACCAGGCGCAGCACGTGCGCCACGCCCAGCGCGCCGGCCGTGGCCAGGGCGTGCAGCACCGGGCGGCCCAGCAGCACGGCTTGCGCGCCCAGCGCCAGGGCCTTGAGCACGTCGGTGCCGCGGCGCATGCCGCCGTCCACCAGCAGCGGCAGCGCGCCGCCCAGGGTGTCGGCGATGCGCGGCAGCGCGCGCGCGGTGCTCACGGCGGTATCGAGCGTGCGCCCGCCGTGGTTGGAGACGATCAGCCCCGCCGCGCCCTGCGCCAGCGCCTCGCGCGCGTCGGCCGGGTGCAGCACGCCCTTGAGCAGCAGCGGCAGCGTCGCGGCCGAGCGCAGCCAGGCCACGTCGTCCCAGGTCGGTGCCTGCGCGACGACCTGCTCGAAGAAGTCCGCCCCGTCGGGCAGCGGCGGCTGCGGCCGCAGGTTCACCGCCCGGATTCCCGGCGGCAATGAGAAGTTCGCGCGGCGCTCGCGGTCGCGCGCGCCGGACGTGGGCGCGTCCACCGTGAGCACCAGCGCCTCGAAGCCGGCGGCCTCGGCGCGCCGGACGAGTTCCAGCGTGTGGGCGCGCTCGCGCTGCAGGTAGAGCTGGAACCACAGCGGCCCGCGCCCGGGCTCGTCGCGCACCAGCGCGGCCACGTCCTCCAGGCGCTGGCTGGCCTGGGCGCTGAGCACCATGCCGGCGCCCTGCGCCGCGGCGGCCAGCGCGGTGGCGGCCTCGCCGTCGGGATGCGCCAGGCGCTGGTGCGCCATGGGCGCCACCAGCAGCGGGCTGGCCCAGCGCCGGCCCAGCAGCTCGACGTCGGCGCTGCCGCCGGCAAGCGGCCGCAGCACGCGCGGCAGCAGCCGCAGCGCGTCCCAGGCCTCGCGGTTGGCGCGCAGCGTGATCTCGTCGCCCGCGCCGCCGCACAGGTAGGCCCAGGCCGCCGGGTCCATGCGCTCGCGCGCATGCGGCTCGTAGTCGGTGGCCGCGGCGATGCCGGCCGGGATGCGGGCAGCGGCGTCCATCAGCGCGGCCTCAGGTGTCGGCCCACATGCGCAGCAGGTTGTGGTACGTGCCCGTGAGCGCCACGGCCTCGGGTGTCTCGCCCTCGCGCTGGCGCAGCCGCATGAGTGCCATGTCCAGGTCAAACAGCAGCCGGCGCTGCTCGTCGCTGCGCACCATGCTCTCGACCCAGAAGAAGCTCGCCAGCCGGTGGCCGCGCGTCACCGGCGCCACGCCGTGCACGCTGGTGCTGGGGTAGAGCACCGCGTCGCCGGCGGGCAGTTTCACCTTGCGGCTGCCGTAGGTGTCGTCGATCACCAGCTCGCCGCCGTCGTACTCCTCGGGCTCGGCCAGGAAGATGGTGCAGCTCACGTCCGAGCGCACGCGCTGGCCGCTGGCGCGCGAGTGCATCACGGCGTTGTCCACGTGCTGGCCGTAGAAGTTCGTCTCGCCGCCGTAGCGGTTGAAGAGCGGGTTGAAGATCTTCTTGGGCAGCGCGGCGGAGAAGAACAGCGCGTGGCGCTCCAGCGCGCCCAGCACCAGCGCCTGCAGCGCGCGCGAGGCCTCGCCGCCCTGGGGCAGCTGCTGGTTGTTCTTGCTCGCCAGGGCTTGCGCCCCGGCGGTGGCGCGGCCGTCGCGCCAGTCAGCGCCGTCGAGCAGCGCGCGCGCGCGCCGCACGTCCTCGGCCGAGAGCACGTTGCGAAGGTGGATCAGCATGTCAGGGCCTCGGAGTGTGCGGCGGGCTCCGGCTCAGAAGCGCGCCTTCAGGCTCAGCTGCACCGTGCGCGGCGCGCCGGGTGCGTAGAAGCCGGCGTAGAGCGAGTCGGCGTAGAGCTTGTCGGTCAGGTTGAGCACGTAGAGCTTGGCCGTGAGCTTGTCATTGAAGGTGTATTCGGCCATGGCGTCAAACGTGGTGAAGGACGGCGCCGTGACGTGGCGCGCGTTCTGCGGACTTTGCTCGCTGCGGAAGTTCAGGCCCGCGCCCAGGCGCAGCTGCGGCAGCACGCGGTAAGTGCTCCACACGCTGGCGCTGTGCTTGGGCGTGAGCGCCGAGCGGTCGCCCTTGCGCTGGGTGTTGTTGACCGTGCCGTTGGGGTTGGTGGCCTGCACGTTGCTCTCGTCGATCTTCGCCTCCGGGATCCAGGTGTAGGACACGTAGGCGTCCCACGCCGGCGTGATGCGCCCGGCCACGTTGAGCTCCAGGCCCGCGGCGTGGCGCTTGCCCGAGAGCAGCTGCTGCGTGGCGGCGCTGTCGGGGTCGTTGTTGCGCTCGTGGTACTTCTGCGAATAGAACAGCGCCGTGCCCAGCGACAGGTTGTTGTCGAACAGGTCGAACTTGCCGCCGATCTCGACGTTGCGGCTCTTCTCCGGCGGCGTGTTGATGTCCTTGTTGTCCACGGCCGGCCCCTGCACCGCGTACTGGTAGGTGTCGCCCGACACGTTGTACGAGGTGCCGAAGGAGGCGTAGTAGCTCGACCAGTCGTTGGGCTGGAAGATGGCGCCCACGCGCGGGCTCCACAGGTTGTCGGTGCGCTCGGCGCTGTTGGGCACCAGGCTCACGACACCGCCGGTCGTCACGCGCGAGAGCACGTTGTACGTGGCCTTGAAGTGGTCGAAGCGCAGGCCCGCCAGCAGCTTGAGCTCGTTCGTGACGGCCATCGTGTCCTGCACGTAGGCCGAGATGTTGGAGGCCCGGAACTTGTTCATGTAGGGCGCGCCCGGGACGTCGATGGAGGCGCCGTCGTTGGGCGTGCCCACCGTGGTCAGCGGCGCCGTGGGCACCGTACCGGGCACCAGGTAGCTGCCCGGCACGTTCTGGTTGCGCTTGGCCTCGTCGTAGGCCAGCTCCACGCCCGTCAGCAACTGGTGGCGCTTGCCCAGCAGCTCGAAGTTGCCGCTGTAGTCGCTTTGCAGCGTGGTGATGTCGCTGATGCCCTCGCGGCCCTTGAAGTTGCGGCGCAGCACCGTGGCGTCGCTCAGCGTCGCGGGCGTCACGGCCACGCCGCCGGGCTGGCTGGCGGCCGGGGCGAAGCCGATGGCGCTGGCCCACAGGTGGCGCTCGTAGCGGCCGTGGCGCAGCGAGGTCTTGAGCTGCGAGTTGTCGCCGAAGCGGTGCACGTGCGTAAGCGTGCCGTAGTCGGCGGAGCCGTCGTTGAAGTCGGAGGTCAGGCCGTAGAAGTTCTTGGCCGGCAGCAGCAGCTGGATGCGCCCGTCCTCGTTCAGCAGCCGGGGCTGGTTGTAGTTGGGGATGTTGCCGTACTGCAGGTGGTAGTAGCTGATCGTGAACTCGTCGGCGCTGCCCATGCCCCAGCGGAACGAGGGCGCGATGCCGTGCTTCTCGACCTTGGCGCCCCAGTTGTCGGTCTTCTCGCCCATCACGTTCAGGCGCAGCGCGGAGGTTTCGCCCGTGGTCCAGTTGAAGTCGCCGGTGATGCGCTTCTTGTCGCCGGAGCCGACCGTGGCTTCCATCTCGTGCTGGTCGTTGAGGAAGGGCTGCTTGTTGACCTGGTTGACCACGCCGCCGGTGGAGCCGCGGCCGAAGAGCATCGACGCCGAGCCCTTGAGCACCTCGACGCGCTCGAAGTTGAAGGTGTCGCGCTCGTACAGCGGCGCGTCGCGCAGCCCGTCCACGTACAGGTCGCCGGCCTGCTGCAGCGAGAAGCCGCGCAGCCGCACGTCTTCCTCGCCGGTCTCGCCGGACAGGAAGGTCACGCCGGCGGTGTTGCGCAGCACGCTCTTGATGTCGTCGAGGTTGCGGTCGTCCATGAGCCGCTCGGTGATCACGGTCACCGATTGCGGGATGTCGCGCAGCTTCTGCTCACCCTTGCCGATGGTGGTGGTCGTGGCGCGCAGCGTGTTCTTGCCATTGGGCTCGGCGGCGGCCTTGGCGCGCACGGCGGGCATCACGGCCTCGCTGCCTTCCTTGGGCGCGGCAGGCGCCTCGGCCTGCGCCATGGCGGCGCCGGCGATGCTGAATCCGGCGGCCAGGGCGCCCAGCGGCAGCAGGGCGCTGCGGTCGTGTTTCGTGGTCATGCAAATCTCCAGGGTGAGTTCGGCCGGAGCGCGCGCGGCGCCCGTTCAATCGGGGAGGGGAAAGCGAAGCGGGCGCGGGCGCGCGGCGGCGGCGCCCGGCCGGGGGAAGTCAGCTCAGGGCGTGTCGGGCGTGCTGACGAAGCCGACCTTGGTCAGCCCGGCCTTGGCCGCGTCGGCCAGCGTCTCGGCCACGAATCGGTAGGCCACGGCCTGGTCGGCGCGCAGGTGCACCTCGGGCTGCGGGTCCCTGGCGCCCTCGGCGGCGAAGCGCGCGGCGGCGTCCTCGCGGCTCACGGCCTCGCCGTTCCAGAAGCGCTGGCCGGTGGCGTCGATGGCGAACTCCACCTTCTGCGGCGTGACCTGGTTGACCTGGCTGCTGGCCTTGGGCAGGTCCAGCTTCACGGCGTGGGTGAGCAGCGGCGCGGTGACGATGAAGATCACCAGCAGCACCAGCATCACGTCGATGAGCGGCACCATGTTGATGTCGGACACCGGCGCGGCGGTGGACTTGCGGTCGAAGCTGGCGAAGGCCATGGCTGGGGGCTCCGTGGAATGGGTGTCGTCGGTTGCGCCGTCAACCGGCCGTGCGCAGGCCACGCACGTTGCCGGAAGGGGCCGCGCCGGCGTCGGCCGCCGGCGCGGCGGCCTTCATGGACTGGCCCATGGACAGGAAGGTCAGCAGCTCGAAGGCGAAGGCGTCGAGCCGGGCGTTGAGCACGCGGTTGCTGCGCGTGAAGGCGTTGTAGGCCACCACCGCGGGGATCGCCACGGCCAGGCCGATGCCCGTCATGATCAGCGCCTCGCCCACCGGGCCGGCGACCTTGTCGAGCGTGCCCGCGCCGCTCATGCCGATGGCCAGCAGCGCGTGATAGACGCCCCACACCGTGCCGAACAGGCCCACGAACGGGGCCGTGGCGCCGACGGTGGCCAGCGCGGTCAGGCCGTTCTCCAGCCGCGTGGTCTCCTCGTCGAGCACCTTCTTGATGGTGCGGGTCACGAAGTCCTGCGCCGTGCCGGCCTCGCTGAGCTTGGCCGCGCCGTACTTGGCATGGTGCGACTGCGCGTGCATGGCATGCGCCGTCAGGTGCGAGAACGGGTCGCGCGCGCCGTGGGTGGTGATCTCGTTGCCCACCTCCTCCAGCGAGCGGGCGTCCCAGAAGAACCTCAGGAAATGCTCGCTGTGGCGCTTGCGCAGCATGTGCGTGATGCCTTTGATGGCGATCAGCGCCCAAGACAGCACCGACATGGCGACCAGGATCAGCAGCAGCCCCTTGCCGACGGCGTCGCTCTGGGCCAGGAAATGGGCAAAGCCCGTGGCGGTTTGGGGGTCGGTCACGACTTATTCCTCCAGGATGAACTCGAGCGGCATCAGCACCCAGAAGGACAGGGGCTGGCCGTTTTCCATGTACGGCTTGAAGCGGGTGGCGCGCACGGTGGCCAGCGCCGCCTCGTCCAGGCGCGCGAAGCCGGTGGAGCGCACCAGCTGCGTCTGCTGCGGCAGGCCGCGGGCATCGACCAGCACGCGCACGCTGGCCTTGCCGGACTCGCCGGCGCGGCGCGCCGCGGCGGGGTAGTTCAGCACCGGCGGCGTGGCGTACTGCACGGCGCTGATGGCGATCGTCTTGGGTTGCGGCGGCGCCGCGGGCGGGGCCGGCGGTGCGGGCGGCGCCGGGGGCGCGGGCGGGGCCGCCAC
>NZ_VIDQ01000068.1 GCF_009760915.1 Azohydromonas aeria | reverse complement strand
GGACCTGCCTGCGGAGATGGGCGTGTGCGGCATGACGTGCTGGCGACGCCTGCGCGACTGGCAAGCCGTGGGCGTATGGCAGAGGCTGCACGCGGAGTTGCTGGCGCGGCTGCGAGGTGCCGATCGCATCAACTGGGAGCGAGCCGTCATCGACTCGTCGTCGGTGCGCGCCGTTCACGCTGGCGACCATACCGGACCCAGCCCCGTGGACAGGAGGAAAAAAGGCAGCAAGCACCATGTCCTTACGGACGCGCAAGGCGTGCCGCTGGCTTCGAGCGTCACGAGCGCCAACCGCCACGACTCCACGCAACTGCGCAAGCTGGTGCAGTCCGTGCCGCCAGTGCGTGGCAAGCGCGGACGCCCGCGCAGACGCCCCAAGGCGCTGCTGGGCGACCGGGCCTACGATGCCGAGCCGCACAGGCGTTGGCTGCGCCTGTTGCACATCCGACCGTTCATCGCTCGGCGCCGCACGCCTCATGGCTCTGGGTTGGGCAAGGAACGTTGGGTAGTGGAGCGCACGATCGCTTGGCTGCATCAAATGCGCCGACTGCGTACGCGCTTCGAGCGCCGGGCCGACATCCACCAAGCCTTCCTCACGCTGGGCTGCGCGCTCATCTGCTGGCATCACCTGCAGCCGTCGTAGTTCAAAAGGTTAGAGCCACTTAGAAACTCTCATAGTGAACGGACACACCTTCACAACCGGGCCTCTTGCTGACCTGCTCTCAAACGCCTTGGCAAGTTGATGGGTCCCATGATGGGTAGCAGTGTTTCACGGGCGATTTTTCATAGACAAGAATGGCGGACGCACCCACTGCTGCACCGGCACGTAGCCGTCGAAGAAGGGCTTCCAGTACGGGTCCTGCTGCAGCCCGCGAGCGATGGCGCGGCCGATGGCCGGGACGTGCGAGGTGGTGATGCCACCGATGATCTTTGCCATGGGGAGGTCTCCTGCGTCGGTGGTGGCGTTCAGCGGGCAGCGTCGAGCAGCTTCTGCTGGAACTGCGCGCGGGTCAGGCCGGTCTGCTGCGCGCCGATGTCCTGCATGTCCAGGCCCAGGATGCCGGCGAACTTGGCCAGGTAGTAGGCGTTGCCGCCGGCCGCGTGCGGCTGCGGATGGCCTTGCGCTGCGGCGCGGTCAGGCCGTATTTCGCGCAGTAGGCGTCCTCGTCGGCGACGAAGGCCTGGCGGTTCGCTTCCTCGTTGAACTAGAAGCACATCTTGTTGAGGGCGCAGCCCTTCATCGCCTGGGCGCCGTCGAAGATGACGGTGCCGGGAATGGGCTTCTTGAGTTCGCTCATGGCCATGTCTCCTGAAAAGCTTGTGAGCTCTTGCGGCAGGTCAAGTCCGGTGCGTGGGCCCGGACCGGTTTCCAGTGTGTCCGGGCCGATCATTGAGAAAAGCCGGGCCTGACTCATTGGACTCATGAGCCGTTTCGATCATCTGGACCTCGACGGCCACCTGCTGGCGCTGCTGCTGGCGGTGTACGAGGAGGGCTCCGTCACGCGCGCGGCACAGCGCCTGGGCGTGACACAGTCGGCGGTGAGCCACCTGCTGGAGAAGCTGCGCGCCATCGCCGGCGACCCGCTGTTCGTGCGCAGCGGGCGGGGTATCCAGCCCACGGCGCGCGCCGAGGTGCCGGCCGCGCGCGCCCGTGTCCTGCTGGAGGATTTTCGAAGCTTCACCACCGCCGGCGGGTTCGATGCGGCCCGGCTCGATGCGACCGTGACGATCGCCGCCAACGATTTGCAACGCGACCTGCTCCTGCCTGCGCTGCTGCGCCGGCTGCGCGCGCAGGCGCCGAACCTGAAGCTGCGGGTGATCCACTCGGGCGTGCCCACGGCCGAGATGCTGCGCGACGGGCAGTGCCAGCTCGTCATCTCGCCGCGCCCGCCGGACGCCGCCGACGTGGTGCAGAAGCGGCTCTTCGAAGACTCGTACGCCGTGTTCTACGACCCGCGCGAGCGCGCAGCGCCCGCGTCGCTGCAGGAGTACCTGGCAGCCGAGCACGTCACGGTGGTGTACGAGCCGCGCCGGGCGCTGGACTTCGACCGCTGGCTCGATGCTCAACCGCTGGCGCCACGGCGCATCGCCGCCAGCGTGCCCAGCTTCGCGGCGGTGTCGGCCTTCGTGCAGGGCGGCCCGCTGCTGGCGACGCTGCCCTCGCTGCTGCGCGTGCACCAGCTGCGCGACCTGGCCTGCGCGCCGCTGCCGCTGGACTGCCCGGCCATGCCGATGTACCTGGTCTGGCACGTGAGGCACCAGGCGGAGCCGGTGCACGTCTGGCTGCGGCGCGAGGTGGAGGCGCTGGTGCCCCGGGTGCTGCAGGCCGCGACTCCCGACGCGGCCGGACCCGCGTTCAGGGCCGCCCGGGCCCCGGCGTCAGCACCGGATACGGATTCACCGCCTCCCCCCGCCACCACTGCTGCTCGGGCCGCAGCCTGAAGATGGCGAAGTGCAGGTGCGGCGCATCGGGGCTGGCGTTGCCGGTGCTGCCAACGAAGCCGATGACCTGGCCGCGCTGGAGCGCCATGCCTTCCCGGATGCCTTCGGCATAGCGGTCCAGGTGCGCGTAGTAGTAGGCCCAGCGCCCGCTCGGGTCGAACTGGTAGACCGTCAGCCCGCCCGGGACGCTGGTGAACAGCTTCACCAGCTGGCCGTCCTCCACCGCCAGCACCGGCGTGCCGTGCGGCGCCGGGATGTCGATGGCATCGTGCGGACGCGCGCCGGCGTCGCGGGCTTCCTTGAAGGTGTCGCGCAGCGCCGCCGGCGCCACGCCCTCGACCGGCACCAGCAGCCGCCGCGCCGCGAGTTCGGCCAGCTCCTCGGCCGTGGCCGGCGCGATGCTGGCCGGCGCGGACGCCGCGCCCTCGGCGGCCCAGGCGGTCGCCGGCTGCCCGGCGGGCAGCAGCAGCACCGCCAGGCCCCACCCGGCCCCGAGTGCGAGGCCCGGCACGGCCGGCCGCAGCGCGCGCCGCCAGCCCGGTACGGGAACCGGCGCCATGGCGGCTACTCCTGCACTTCCACCGTGATGCCCGGCTGGACCAGCGAGGCCAGGCGCTGCACGTCCCAGTTGGTCAGGTGCACGCAGCCGTTGGTGGTGTGGCGACCCAGCTTCGAAGGCTCCGGCGTGCCGTGGATGCCCCAGTGCGGCTTGCTCAGGCCCATCCAGACCACGCCCACCGGGTTGTTGGGCCCGGCCGGCACCTCGGCCTTGACGTGGTGCTCCTTCGACTCGCGGATGCGCGCCGGGTCGTACCAGAAGGTGGGGTTGTCCACCTCGTTGGCGATCTTGAACTTGCCGTTCTCCAGCGGGTCGAGCTTGCCGCCCAGGCTGATCGGGAAGGCCGCCGCCACCGCGCCGTCCTCGCGCAGCGCGTAGAGCACGCTGTCGGACTTGTCGATGCGCAGCGCCGCGGGCGGCGCCGGCTTCTGGCTGCCCGTGCCCACGTCGGCCACCACCAGCCGCTCGCCGGCCACGAATCTCGCCCGCGGATTGAGCTGCTGGAGCAGCTTCGGGCTCATGTGGAACTTCTCGGCCAGCGCCTCCAGCGCCGACCGGTAGCCCAGCCGCTGCAGCTTGCTGCGCTCCATCATGTCCTCGGGAATGGGCGTGAAGGGCCCGGCCACGTCCTGCTCGCCGAGCGTGTGCACCCCCAGCACCGGCGCGGCGCCCTCGCGCAGCGCGCTCCAGGTGGCGGGGTTGAGCTGCCCGTCGGCCGGCTGCAGGCCGCGCGCGAGCTGGAACGCGGTCACGGCGCGGCGCATGTTGGCGCCGTAGACGCCGTCGATCTCGCCCACCGGGAACCAGGCGCGATCGAGCATCACCTGCGCGCGCACCACGGCCGGGCCGCGCGCGCCGGGCGCAAGCGAGGGCGGATCGGCGGCGGGGTCGTTGTGGCGGGCGAGCAAGGTATCGGGGTCCGCCGGCTGCGGCGCCTGGGCCGCCTTGGGAGCGGCCGCGGCCGGCAACGGGGACAGGGCAAGGGCGCCGAGGGCCAGCACGAAGGGCGGCAGGAAGGCGGAGCAGCAGCTCATGGCGGTACGGATCGGTGATCGCGGGAATGACATCTGCCCGTCCGGCAAGTGACGGGCCGCCATCGCCCGGAACGGCCTGCCCCGCAACCCTGCCCCATGCGCCCTCGCCTGCCGCTCCTGTACGCCCTGCTTGCGGCTGCCGCCGTGGCGGCCCAGTCCCAGCCTCGGGACGCGCTGGAGTCCGCCGAGTGCCGCCAGGCGCTCGCCGCGCTGCGCCTGCAGGAGCAGGCCGCCGTGGCCGAGGCCGAACGCGGCGCGGGGCCGGTGGCGCGCGACACCCTGGCGCAGCGCCTGGCGCCAGCGCGCCAGCGTGCCGCCCGCGCCTGCCTGCAGGGCCGCGCCGACGCGCCGCCGCCGGCGCCCGGCCGCTTCGTCACGCCGCCGCTGACCGTGCCGCCGGTGGCGATGCCCGCGCCGCTGCCGGCGCCGCCCAGCGTGCTGCCGATGCCCGCGACGCCGCTGCCGCCGGCGCTGCCCCGGCCGGCGCCGCCGGCGTCCATCACCTCCTGCGACGCCCTGGGCTGCTGGGCCAGCGACGGCACGCGGCTGCAGCGCGCCGGGCCGAACCTGCTGGGGCCGCGCGGCTTCTGCAGCGCGCCGGGCGGGGTGCTGAGCTGTCCCTGAGTCCGGGTCCGAGCCCGGGCCCGGGCCCGGCAAGCCTGCTCAATGCATGTCGCCTTCGTCGCGCACCAGCGCCCTGAACGCATCGAGCAGCCGCGCCGGGTCGCCGCGGTCCAGGGCCAGGAAGGCCTGCACCGCGTCGGCGTCGGCCCAGCCGCCCCACCAGCGCTGGAACAGCGGTGCCTGGGCGTCGGCGCCGTGCAGCAGCACCTGCACCTCGGTATGGCGCGGGTCGGCCTCGATGCGCCGCGCCAGCGCGTCCACCACCTCGGCCGGGCCTTCGAGCAGCTGCAGGAAATGCTCGCCATCGAAGAGCAGCGCGCCGCTGAGGCCGAGCTGTCGGTTGCGCTCGCGTGCCTGCGTCAGCAGCGCGCCGACCACCGTCGCGGGCTGCCCCGGCGCCAGCCGGCTGGCATAGAGAAAGCGGCAGATGCTGCGGCCGGCGCAGTCCACGCCATCGCGCAGTTCGTCGGAGGTGTCGTTCACGGCAGTGGCTCCGCAGGCGTTGAGGATGTGAGCGCAGCATGACCGGCACGGTTCCATTCCGCCCCGGGACAGTCCCGGGGCATTCCGCGCTCCCGCCCGCGCCGGACGGTTTGCAGGCGAGGTCGCCACGCCCTGCCGCCGTCGTTCTCAATGTTTCAAATACCCTCTTGACTTTGGCGCTCGATATATCCGGCCGCCTTGCTTACATCAATGAACAAGAAATTCCGCCCAAGCGGGCGTTGAAAACCAGGCGCCGGCCTTTCAGCATCGATGTTCCGCGCGCGTGTGGCGCCCGCCCCAACGGTTTCCGGCGGAGGCGATTTTTGAGTTGTTGGAATATCGAGCAGGAAAGCGCATGAAACTGGAGCACCGAGCGGATATCGACGGCCTGCGGGCCCTGGCCGTGTTGCCGGTGGTGTTCCACCATGCACGGCTGCCCGGCATGCCGGGCGGCTTCGTGGGCGTGGACGTGTTCTTCGTCATCAGCGGCTTCCTCATCACCGGCATCATCCTCAAGGAGTTGCAGGCCGGGCGCTTCACGCTGGCGGGCTTCTACGAGCGGCGCATCCGCCGCATCGTGCCGGCCCTGTTCGTGATGATCCTGGCCACGCTGCTGCTGCTGCCGCTGGTGAGTTTGCCGCCGCAAATGCAGGAAACCTCGGCATCGGCGCTGGCCGCGATTTTCTCGGTATCGAATATCTGGTTCTGGCAGCAAAGCGGATACTTCGCGCCAGCGGTGCAGCACATGCCGCTGCTGCACACCTGGTCGCTGGGCGTGGAGGAGCAGTTCTATTTGCTTTTCCCGCTGCTGCTGATGCTGTGCTGGCGCCGGCAATGGCCGCTGCGCCGGATATTGCTTCTGGGCCTGGTGCCGCTGCTGGCGCTGGGCGTGGGCCTGTCGTACTGGAAGACCAGCGCCGCCTTCTACCTGCTGCCCGCGCGCGCCTGGGAGCTGGGCCTGGGTGCGGTGCTGGCCTGCGGCGCGGTGCCGGCGCTGCGCCCGGGCGCAACGCGCACGGCCACCGCCTCGCTGGGGCTGGCGCTGGTCGTCGGCGCGGTGCTGTTCCTGGACGAGGGCATGGTGTTTCCCGGCTGGGTGGCGCTGCTGCCCTGCGTGGGCACGGCGCTGCTGCTGCATGCCGCGCCGGGCACCTGGGTCGGCCGGCTGCTGTCGCTGCGGCCGCTGGTCTTCGTCGGGCTGATCTCCTACTCGCTGTACCTGTGGCACTGGCCGGTGCTGTCGCTGGCCAGCATCCACGCCGCGAGCCTGGCGTTGGACATGCCCCGGGCGCTGGCGGCGGTGGCGCTGTCCTTCGTGCTGGCGGTGCTGAGCTGGAAGTACGTGGAGCTTCCTTTCCGCAACCGCACGGCCCTGCCCGGGCGGCGCGTGGCGCAGGTGCTGGCGCCGACGCTGGCGGCGGTGGCGGGGCTGTCGGTGTTCGGGGTGCTCAGCGGCGGGCTGCCGCAGCGGCTCAATCCGGAGGCCTCGCAGCTGCTGTCGGCGGCGGGCGACATCGACCCGATCCGCGGCCGCTGCAGCCGCTTCGCCGGCGCCGGGCGCGGCGCGGAGTGCCGCTTCGGCCCCGAGGGCCGGCCGGTGAGCTATGCCATCGTCGGCGACTCGCACGCCGCGGCGCTGCGCGGCGCGTTCCAGCACGTCGCGCCCTTCGACACGCAGGCCGGCACGCTGTGGTGGTACCGCGCCTGCCCGTTCCTGGTCGGGGCGCGCCGCGTCACCGGCACCGATTTCTCGCCCTGCGCCGCCTTCAAGCAGCGCGCGCTGGCCGCGCTCCAGGCCTCGCCGGAGATCACCGACGTGATCCTGGCCGGGCGCTGGGGCCCGTCGCTGACCGGGCACGGGCTGGAGATCGGCGGTGCGCACCGCAACTACTTCGCCGACGACCAGACCACGGCGCTGTCGGCCGAGGAGAACGAGCGAGTCTTCGAGCGCGCCGTGGCGCGCACGGTGGACACGCTCACCGCGCTGGGCAAGCGCGTGGTCATCCTCGGCGGCGTGCAGGAGCCCGGCTTCGACGTGCCGCGCCTGCTGGCGCTGGCCTCCTTCAACGGCCGCCCGGAGGCCACCGTGGTCAGCCGCGACAAGGTCATGCAGAGCCAGCGCCGCGCCGACGAGATCTTCAAGCGCATCGCCGCGACGCGGCCCGGGGTGCGCTACGTGCCGGTCTGGGACGTGTTCTGCGACAAGGACTGCGCGCTCATGGCCGACGGCGTGCCGCTCTACTACGACGACGACCACATCACCTTCCGCGCCGCCTCGACCCTCATGGCCTCGGCGATCGAGGCGCGGCTCAGGGGCGAAGACGCGCGCTGAAGGCGCGCCGGCGCACGTTCCGCGGCACACCGGTTGCCGCCTGGGCCCATTCCCGGGATTCCCGGGCTCATTCCAGGCAGGTTCCCGATGTCGAACGCGGATGACAACCCTTCGGTGCCGGCGCGGCGCCGCTTCCTGCAATCGGCCGGCGCGCTGGCCGGCACGCCGCTGGTGGCGTCGGGCACGGCCGCGGCGGCGCCCGCGCCGGCCGGCGCGGCCACGCCTGCCGACGCCTTCCCCGCCGTGCCGCCGGCGCGGCTGTCGCTGCGCGTCAACGGCGAGCGCCACGAGCTCATGGTCGAGCCGCGCGTGACGCTGCTGGACGCGCTGCGCGAGCACCTGGACCTCACCGGCACCAAGAAGGGTTGCGACCGCGGCCAGTGCGGCGCCTGCACGGTGCTGGTCAACGGCCGGCGCATCAATGCCTGCCTGACGCTGGCGCTGGCGCACGAGGGCGACGAGGTCACGACCATCGAGGGCCTGGGCACGCCCGAGAAGCTGCATCCGCTGCAGGCGGCCTTCGTCAGCCACGACGCCTTCCAGTGCGGCTACTGCACGCCGGGGCAGATCTGCTCGGCCGCGGCACTGCTGGAGGAGGCGCGCCGCGGCGACGCCAGCGCCGCCACGCCCGACGTGCGCCGGCCGGTGGCCGGGCCCTTGAGCGACGACGAGGTGCGCGAGCGCATGAGCGGCAACCTGTGCCGCTGCGGCGCGTACGTGAACATCGTGCAGGCGGTGCAGTCGGTGGCGAAGGCCGCGCCGGCGGCGCCGCGACGCGGGAGCGGCACGTGAACCCGGTCGCCTACCAGCGCGCCGGCAGCGTCGAGGAGGCGTTGCGGCTGGCGCAGGCGCCGGGCGCGGCCTTCCTGGGCGGCGGCACGAACCTGATCGACCTGATGAAGGGCGGCATCGCCACGCCGCGGCTGCTGGTGGACGTGAGCCGGCTGCCGCCGCTGGCCGGCATCAGCGAGCTGCCCGCGGGCGGCTTGCGCATCGGCGCGGCGGCGCTCAACAGCGACGTGGCGAACCACCCGCTGGTGCGCAGCCGCTATCCGCTGCTGTCGCAGGCGCTGCTGGCCGGGGCCTCGCCGCAGCTGCGCAACATGGCCACCGTCGGCGGCAACCTGCTGCAGCGCACGCGCTGCCCCTACTTCTACGACCCCGCCTTCGAGCGCTGCAACAAGCGCCAGCCCGGCAGCGGCTGCGACGCGAAGGAGGGCTTCAACCGCATGCACGCCATCCTGGGCGCGAGCGAGGCCTGCATCGCCGTGCACCCGTCCGACATGTGCGTGGCGCTGGCGGCGCTGCGCGCCGTGGTGCGCGTGCAGGGCGCGCGCGGCGAGCGCGCCATCGCCTTCGCCGATTTCCATCGCCTGCCCGGCGATGCGCCGCAGCGCGACACGGTGCTGGCGCCGGGCGAGCTGATTACGGCGGTGGACCTGCCGGCCGAGGCCGCGGGCCTGGCTGGGCATGCGCACTACCTGAAGCTGCGCGACCGCGCCAGCTATGCCTTCGCGCTGGTGTCGGTGGCCGCCGCGCTGGACATCCGCGACGGCGTGGTGCGCGACGCGGCGCTGGCGCTGGGCGGCGTGGCCCACAAGCCCTGGCGCGTGCCGCAGGCGGAGGATCTGCTCGTCGGCAAGCCGCTGAGCGCCGACACGATGCAGGCCGCCGCGCAGGCGCTGCTGCAGGGCGCGCGGGCGCAGGCGCACAACGGTTTCAAGGTGGAACTGGCGCGGCGCAGCGTGCTGCGCGCGCTGGGCACGGCGGGAGGCCTGGCATGAGCAGCGAGAGCATCGGCAAGCCACTGGACCGGGTGGACGGTCCGCTGAAAGTCTGCGGCCGCGCCCGCTACACCGGCGACGAGACGCTGCCGCGCATGGCGCACGCGGTGCTGGTGCAGGCCACGGTGCCGGCCGGGCGCGTGGCGCGCATCGACGCCGGCGCGGCGCAGCGCGCGCCGGGCGTGGTGCTGGTGCTGACGCACCTGAATGCCTTGAGGCTGCCGCAGGGCGGGCGCGCGGCGGCGAAGCCGCCGCAGGGGCGCGTGCTGTCGCTGTTGCAGGACGACCGCGTGCACTACAACGGCCAGCCCGTGGCGGTGGTGGTGGCCGAGACGCCGCAGCAGGCCGAAGGCGCGGCGCAGCTGCTGCGCATCGAGTACGAGCGCGCGGGCGCGGCGCTGGACTTCGCGGCCGCGCGCGCGGGCGCCTACTCGCCCGGCAAGATCCAGGAAAACCCGGCCGACTCGCGCCGCGGCGACCCGGCCGCGGCGCTGGCAGCCGCGCCGCGGCGCCAGGCGCTGGCCTACGCCACCGGCCACCAGCACCACAACCCCATGGAGCCGCATGCCACGCTGGCGGCCTGGGAGGGCGAGCGGCTGACGGTGTTCGATTCCACCCAGTACCCGGCCGGTGCGCGGCGCACGCTGGCCGCGACCTTCGGGCTGCCGGTGGAGAGCGTGCGGGTGCGCTGCGCCTTCGTGGGCGGCGCCTTCGGCGGCAAGGGCGCGCCCTGGTCGCACGTGGCGCTGGCGGCGATGGCGGCGCGCCAGGCCGCGCGCCCGGTGCGGCTGGTGCTGCAGCGGCCGCAGCTGTTCGGCCCGGTGGGCGGGCGCCCGCGCACCGAGCAGCGCGTGCTGCTGGGCGCCGACGAGGGCGGACGGCTGACGGCGGTGGAGCACCACAGCGTCTCCAACACCTCGATGCTGGAGGACTGGACCGAGTCCTGCGCCCTGGTCACGCGCATGCTCTACGCCTGCCCGAATGTGACCACCACGCACCGGCTGGTGAAGCTGAACCTGGGCACGCCGACCTTCCAGCGCGCGCCGGGCGAGGCCACGGGCAGCTTCGCGCTGGAGTGCGCGCTCGACGAGCTGGCCGTGGCGCTGAACCTCGACCCGATCGAGCTGCGCCTGCGCAACCACGCCGACCGCGACCCGGAGCGCAACGTCCCCTTCTCCAGCAAGTCCCTGCGCGAGTGCTACCGCGCGGGTGCCGAGCGCTTCGGCTGGGCGCGGCGCTCCGCGCAGCCGGGGGCGCTGCGGCAAGGCAACTGGCTCGTCGGCCTGGGCATGGCCAGCAGCACGCGCCCGGCCAAGCGCAGTCCCGCCGCGGCACGGGTGCGGCTGCTGCCCGACGGCAGCGCGGTGGTGCAGTCCAGCACCGAGGACCTGGGCACAGGCACCTACACCGTGATGGCGCAGATCGCCGCCGACGCGCTGGGCTACGCGGTCTCGCGCGTGCGCTTCGAGCTGGGCGACACGCAGCTGCCGGAAGCGCCGATCGCCGCGGGCTCGATGACGGTGGAGAGCGTGGGTTCGGCCGTGCACGCGGCCTGCCTGGCGGCGCGGCAGCGCCTCGTCCAGCTGGCCTGCGACGACGCGGCCTCGCCGCTGGCCGGCGCGGCGCCGCAGCGCGTGCGTGTGGAGGACGGCTGGCTGCGGCTCGACGGCGGCGACGCGCGCCAGCGCGACAGCGCCGCGGCGCTGATCGCACGGCACGGCGGCCAGCCGCTGGAGGTGACGCTGGACAGCAGGCCCGGGCCGGAGGAGAAGCAGTTCTCCATGCATGCCTTCGGCGCGGTGTTCGCCGAGGTCTGGGTGGACCGCGAGCTGGGCCTGCTGCGCGTGCCGCGGCTGACCGGCGCCTACGGCGTGGGCCGGGTCATGAATGCCAAGACCGCGCACAGCCAGCTCATGGGCGGCATCGTGTGGGGGCTGAGCCAGGCGCTGATGGAGGAGTCGGTGCCCGACGGCCGCTACGGGCGCATCGTCAATGCCAACCTGGCCGACTACCACGTACCGGTGAATGCCGACGTGGGCGCGATCGACATCGTGGTGGTGCCCGAGCGCGACGAGCAGGTCAACGCGCTCAGGGCCAAGGGACTGGGCGAGGTGTCGATGACCGGCGTGGCGGCGGCCATCGCCAACGCGGTCTACAACGCGACGGGCAAGAGGATCCGGGAGTTGCCGGTCACGCTGGACAAGGTCATGGCCTGATCGGTCAGTCCTCGACCAGCTCCCGGTACGCATGCCAGCTCGCGTGCGCCAGCAGCGGGAAGGCGAAGATCAGGCCCAGCATCAGCGTCAGGAAGCCGAACAGCGTGAGCGCGGCGATGCACGCGGCCCAGGCCAGCATCGGCAACGGGTTACGAGCACAGCAGCGCAGGCTGGTGAGCACGGCGGTGACGACGTCCACCGGGCGGTCCACCAGCATCGGCGCCGTGACCACGCTCAGCGCGAACACGGCCGCGGCCAGCAGCGCGCCGGTGCCGGCAAAGAGCAGCAGCAGGTCCAGGTGCTGCCCGACCACGAAGCCTGACAGCAGCTGCGACAGCACGATCGGCTCACCGTCGTAATGGAAGGCGAACAGGATCGCGGCCAAGCGCTCCCAGGCGATGTAGGCCATCGCCAGCAGCAGCCCGAACAGCGCGATGGAGCCGGCATTGCCGCGCACGGCGGCCCAGGCGCGGCGCACGTCCACCGAGTCGCCCTCCTCCAGCTGCCGCGTCAACCCGTACAGCGTGATGGCCAGGAACGGGCCGACCAGCAGGAAGCCGCCCAGCAGCGCCGGCGCAATGTAGGTGGCCTTCCAGGTCACGGTGCTGAGCAGCATGCCGACGGCGGCCACCAGCAGCCCCATCCCGAGACTGAGGCCCGGCGTGCGCAAGGTGTCGCGCGCGCCCAGGCGCAGCCAGTGCAGGGGACGGTTCGCGGCGATCCGGCGCACCTGCGGTGCTTGCGAGGCCTGGGCCGGATGGCGGTGGGCGAGGCTGTGTCGATCGAGCGAGTGGTCCATGGCGAACTCCTGCGCGGTGGGAAAGACAAGCCGGCACGGCACGGTGACGTAAAGCGTCACACCGCGCTGCGCGCACTGGTGCGAATGCTAGCGAGGTGATTTCCCGGGCTCCAGTGCGGGCAGGAAGTTGAGAGCGCAATGGGGAAAAGCCGGCCGGCGCGGCGTACCCTGTGCCGGCGTCGCACTGCCCTGGAGAGAGAGCCATGCTGGAGAGACTGTGGGCGCCGCGCGCCTGGCTGCCGGGCGGCTGGCGCGAACGGGTGCTGCTGGAGATCCAGCCCGGCAGCCGCGGCGGCCGCTGGGCCGCGATCACGCCGAACGTGGACGCGCCGCCCGGCGCCGAAGTCGCCGCCGGGCCGCTGCTGCCCGGCTTCGTGGACGCGCACGGCCATGCCTTCCAGCGCGCCTTCGCCGGGCTGGCCGAGCGGCGCGAGCGCGCCGACGACGACTTCTGGTCCTGGCGCGAGCGCATGTACGGCGTGGCGCTGCGCATCACGCCGGCGCAGCTGCAGGCGGTGGCGGCGCAACTCTTCATCGAGCTGCTGCGCGGCGGCTACACGCAGGCGTGCGAGTTCCACTACCTGCAGCACGACGTGGACGGACGGCCCTACGCCGACCCGCTGGCGCTGTCCTGGGCGCTGGCGGACGCCGCGGCCGAGGCGGGCATCGGGCTGACGCTGCTGCCCGTGCTCTACGAGCGCGCGGGTTTCAAGCAGCCCGCCCTGCGCCAGGAGCAGCGGCGCTTCCGGCTCGACGCGCGTGGGGTGTGGGAGGCAATGCGGCGCATCGAGGCGGCGCGGCGGCCGCTGCTGGGCGCGGGGCTGGCCATCCACTCGCTGCGGGCGGCGGCGCCCGCGTCGATCCTGGAACTGCGCGACCTGTCGGAGGATTTCGAGGGTCCCATCCACATCCACGTCGCGGAGCAGCCGGCGGAAGTGAAGGACTGCCTTGCCGCCACCGGCGAGCGGCCGCTCGAGTGGCTGTACGGCCAGGGGCTACTCGATCCGCGCTGGCAGCTGGTGCACGCCACGCATGCCACACCGAAGGAGATCGCCGCGGTGGACGCCAGCGGCGCCGGCGTGGTGATTTGCCCCACCACCGAGGCCAACCTGGGCGACGGGCTGCCGGCCCTGGACGCCTGGCTCGCGGCCGGCGTGGGCGTGGCCGTCGGCTCGGACAGCCAGGTGTCGCGCGACGCGGTCGAGGAGCTGCGCTGGCTGGAGTATGGCCAGCGGTTGCGGCTGCAACGGCGCAACGTGGCCGCGGCGCCGGGGCTGCGTGAACCGTCCACGGCGGCTCGGCTGGTCGATGCGGTGACGGCCGGTGGCGCCGCGGCGGCGGGCGAGCCGGCCTGGGGTCTTGCGGTCGGCGCGCGGGCGGACGCGCTGGTGGCGGACATGGACGCCGACGGGCTGCTGGGCGGGCCGCCCGAGCAGCTGCTGGACGCGCTGCTGTTCGCCGGGCCCACGCGGCCTTGGCGCGACGTGCTGGTGGCGGGCGGGTGGGCGATCCGCAACGGCCGGCATGCGCAGGGCGCGGCCGTGGCGCGGCGGTTCAGGGATGCGATGGACGCGCTGTGGGCGTCCGCCCCGAGCGGTTGATCAGCAGCGAGGCCAGGATCACCGCGCCGCCGGCGGCCAGCCGCGGCAGGTCGGCGTCGCGGTTCCAGATCAGCAGGTTCACCAGCAGCCCGGCCGGCACGTGCAGCTCGTTCATCACGGCCAGCGTGCCGGCGTCCACGCGCGTGCTGCCCAGCACCCACCAGTACATGCCCAGCGCGGTGGCGAACAGCCCCATCCAGACCAGCACGCCCCACTGCACGGCGTCGTGCGGCAGCTTGGCCGGGTTGCCGAACAGCAGCCACGAGGGCAACGCCAGCAGCATCGCGCCCAGGAAGAAGTGGCCGAAGAGGCGGTGCAGCGGCACCGCGGGCCGGTACTTCGCCAGCAGGTGGCGGCACAGCACCTGGCCGGCGGCGAAGGTGGCGTTGGCGACCTGCAGAAGGACGAAGCCCAGCAGGTATTCGCCTTCGAGGGGGTGCAGCCGGATGATGGCGCCGCCGCCCACGGCCACCGCCGCGGCCAGCAGCGCGCGCCGGTTGAAGCGGCCCTCCAGCGCGTCGTCGATCAGCGTGACGTAGATCGGCGTGAGCACCGTGAACAGCAGCACCTCCGGCACCGTCAGCACGTTGAAGCTGCGGTAGAGGCACAGGTACGTGACGCCGAACTGCAGCGCGCCGGCCAGCCAGAAGCCGGCCACGAGCAGACGCTGCAGGCCGCGCCACGCGGTCAGCGGCACGAACACGGCCGCGGCGATGGCCACGCGCACCAGCACGGCGAAGTCGCTGTCCACCCGGCCGGCCAGGTACTGGCCGATCAGGCTGAACGAGAAGGCCCAAAGGCCGGTGACGACGAGGAGGTAGGGCATGGCGGGAAAGCACTGCAACCGCGCGCGCGGCGGAAAGCCGCGCATGATGCCTCGACACCCGGCGCGCGCCGCCGGGCCTGCGGCGTGGCCTTGACCGGGGTCAGAACTCCTCGGTGTCGATCTCGCGCTGCGTGGCCTCGTTGTAGCGCGCGCCGACCACCGTGCCCGGGTTGATCAGCGCCTCCACCTCGGCGCGCGTGGCCGCGTCGAGCTGCACGTTGGCGGCACCCAGGTCCTCTTCCAGGTGAGAAACCTGCGTGGTGCCGGGAATCGGGATGACGTCCTCGCCCTGCGCCAGCAGCCAGGCCAGCGACAGCTGCGCCGGCGTGCAGCCGCGCCCCTCGGCGATGCGCCTCAATCCCTCGTACAGCGCCAGGTTGCGCGCGTAATTGTCCGGGTGGAAGCGCGGCATGCCGCGGCGGATGTCCTTGGCGTCGAGCGCCGTGACGTCGCCCACGCCGCCGGCCAGGAAGCCGCGCCCCAACGGGCTGAACGCGACGAAGGCCACGCCAAGCTCGCGGCAGGCCTGCAGCACCGCGATTTCCGGGTTGCGCGTCCACAGTGAGTACTCGGTCTGCAGCGCCGCGATCGGGTGCACCGCGTGCGCGCGGCGCAGCGTCGCGGCCGACACCTCCGACAGCCCCAGCGTGCGCACTTTGCCGGCGCGCACCAGGTCGGCCATGGCGCCCACCGACTCCTCGATGGGCACGTTCATGTCCAGGCGGTGCAGGTAGTAGAGGTCGATCACCTCCACGCCCAGGCGCCGCAGGCTGTCCTCGCAGTTGCGTCGGATCGCCTCGGGCCGGCCGTCGATGACGCGGCGCGTCACGCCGTCCTCATCCCGGACGCCGGCCATGCCGCCCTTGCTCGCCAGCGTGAAGCGCTCGCGGTGGGCCTTGAGCACCCGCCCGACCAGCGTCTCGTTGGCGCCGAAGCCGTAGAGGGCCGCGGTGTCGAAGAGCGTGACGCCCAGGTCGAGCGCGCGCAGCAGCAGCCGCTCGGCGTCCTCGGCCGGCGGCGGCACGCCGTAGGCGTGGCTCAGGTTCATGCAGCCCAGCCCGATGGCCGAGACGCTGAAGGGTCCGATGCGGCGCTGCTGCATGGCGATCAACCCGCGTTCAGTTGCTGCTCCAGCTGGTGCAGCACCTCGTAGCAGGGCAGCACCTGCGCCACGCTGGAGTTGGGCTCGCGGCCCTCGCGGATGGCAGCGAAGAACTCGCGGTCCTGCAGCTCGATGCCGTTCATCGACACGTCCACCTTCGACACGTCGATCTTCTCCTCCTTGCCGTTGACCAGGTCGTCGTAGCGCGCGATGTAGGTGCCGCTGTCGCCGATGTAGCGGAAGAAGGTGCCCAGCGGCCCGTCGTTGTTGAAGGACAGCGAGAGCGTGCAGATCGCGCCGTTGGCCGCCTTGAGCTGGATGCTCATGTCCATGGCGATGCCGAGCTGCGGATGGATCGGGCCCTGCACGGCATTGGCCTTCACGATCGGGCTGCCGGCCTGGTAGGCGAACAGGTCCACCGTGTGCGCGGCGTGGTGCCACAGCAGGTGGTCGGTCCAGCTGCGCGGCTGGCCCAGCGCGTTCATGTTGGTGCGGCGGAAGAAGTAGGTCTGCACATCCATCTGCTGGATGTTGAACTCGCCAGCCTCGATCTTCTTGTGGATCCACTGGTGGCTGGGGTTGAAGCGCCGGGTGTGGCCGCACATGGCCACCAGGCCCTTCTCCTTCTGCAGCCGCACCACTTCCTGCGCGTCGGACAGCTTGTCGGCCAGCGGGATCTCGACCTGCACGTGCTTGCCAGCCTGCAGGCACTGGATCGCCTGCGCGGCGTGCATCTGCGTGGGCGTGCACAGGATCACGGCGTCCACCTCGGGCAGCGCCAGGCTGTCGGCAAGCTCGGTGGTGACGTGCCGGATGCCGTACTTGTCGGCCACCTCGCGCGTCTTCTCCAGGTCGCGGCTGACGAGCGAGACCACCTCGACGCCGTCGATGTTCTTGATGCCGTCCAGGTGCTTGATGCCGAAGGCGCCGGCGCCGGCCAGCGCGACCTTGATCGTCTTGTTGTCAGCCATGTCAGTTGTTCTCCAGGATGAGGTGGCCCACGGCCGTGTTCGATGCGGGCACGTGGTAGAAGCGGTGTTTCAGCGTGGGCTTGTTGCCGCCGCCCACGTCGCTCATCGCGCCGCGGGCGATCAGCCACATCACCAGCTCGATGCCCTCGCTGCCGGCCTCGCGCACGTAGTCGATGTGCGGAATGGCGGCCGCGGCCGCGGGGTCGTCGATGAGCTTGTCCAGGAAGGCGTTGTCCCACTCGCGGTTGATCAGCCCCGCGCGCGGGCCCTGCAGCTGGTGGCTCATGCCGCCGGTGCCCCAGATCTGCACCTTCAGCGGCGCGTCGTAGCTCTCGATCGCGCGGCGGATCGCCTGGCCGAGCGCGAAGCAGCGCGCGCCCGAAGGCACCGGGTACTGCACCACGTTGACGTGGAAGGGGATGACCTTGACCGGCCACTCCTCGGGCGAGCCGAACAGCAGGTTCATCGGCACGGTCAGGCCGTGGTCCACCTTCAGCTCGTTGACGAGGGTGAGGTCGAAGTCCTGCTGGATCACGGACTGCGCGATGTGGCTGGCCAGCTCCGGATGGCCGATGACCTTGGGCACCGGGCGCGGGCCGTAGCCCTCGTCGGCCGGCTCGAACTCGGCCGCGGTGCCGATGGCGAAGGTCGGGATCACGCCCAGGTCGAAGCTCGTGGCGTGGTCGTTGTAGACCAGGAACACCACGTCGGGCCGGTTCTCGCGCATCCACTGCCGCGACGGCTCGTAGCCGGCGAACAGCGGCTTCCAGTACGCCTCCTCGGTCTTGCCCAGGTCGATGGCCGCGCCGATGGCGGGCACGTGCGAGGTGTAGACCGAGGCGGTGATGCGCGCATGGACCGCCTCCTCCTGCGCGCCACCCATGCGGCTGGCCGCGTGGTCGGCCATGACCTGCGCCGCCAGGGCGTCTTGGTTGCTCAGCTCCCATGACTGCCAGGCGTCGGAGCGCGCCACGGGGCCCTGCGCGTCGCCGCTCTCGCCCTGGTAGCGGTTGCCCTCGGGGCTGCGGCCGCCGCCGACCATCATGTCGCGGTACTGGTGCTCGCTCATGCCGGTCATGCTGCCGGCCATCTGCTGGAACGACAGCCCGTCGGTGGCGCCGAGCTTGGCCAGGAAGTAGATGTTGCCGCCGGTACGCATCATCCAGTTCAGGTCGCGCGCGCGCACGGCCGCGCGCTGCTCCTCGCTCATCGGCCATTCGGCCAGGTAGGCGTCCTCGTCCTGCTTGAAGCGCGCGCGGTTCTCGGCCTTCATCAGCGACATGCAGAACTGGTTGAGCCAGTATCCCTTGCGCGACTGGTCGGCGTCGAAAATGGTCGTGCCGGGCACGTCCTTGTAGGGTTTGTGCAATGCCATGGTCGTCTCCTTACTTCGCGGCTTCGTCGGGCCAGTACAGCCGCATCGGGTTGTCCACCAGCAGCTTCCTCTGCAGCTCGGCCGTGGGCGCGATGTGCGGGATGAAGTCCACCAGCAGCCCGTCGTCGGGCATGTGGCCCTTGAGGTTGGGGTGCGGCCAGTCGGTGCCCCACAGCACGCGGTCCGGGAACTCCTCCACCACGCGGCGCGCGAACGGCACCACGTCGCGGTAGGCGTTCTGTTCACCGTCGAGCGCCGGCGGGCCGCTCACCGACAGCCGCTCCGGGCAGCTGACCTTGCTCCAGACGTTCGGATGCTGGCGCATGAACTTCAGGAACAGCTCGAATTCCGGGCCGTCGATCGGCTTGGTCACGTCCGGGCGGCCCATGTGGTCCACCACCACCGTGGTGGGCAGCGCGGTGAAGAAGTCCCACAGCTCGGGCAGGTCCACCGCCTCGAAGTAGATCACCACGTGCCAGCCCAGCCTGGCGATGCGCCCGGCGATCTCCATGAGCTCGTCCTTGGGCGTGAAATCGACCAGCCGCTTGACGAAGTTGAAGCGCACGCCGCGCACGCCGGCGTCGTGCAGCGCCTGCAGCTCGTCGTCGCTGACGCCGCGCTTGACGGTGGCCACGCCGCGCGCCTTGCCTTCGCTGTGCAGCAGCGCATCGGCCAGCGCGCGGTTGTCGGCGCCGTGGCAGGTGGCCTGCACGATGACGTTGCGCTCGAAACCGAGGTGGTCGCGCAGCGCGAAGAGCTGCTCCTTCGAAGCGTCGCAGGGCGTGTACTTGCGCTCGGGCGCGTACGGGAACTTGTCTCCCGGGCCGAACACATGGCAGTGCGCATCGACGCTGCCCGCGGGCACCTGGAAGCGCGGCTTGCTGGGGCCCTCGTACCAGTCGAGCCAGCCGGGGGTCTTGGTGAAGTCGCCGGTGGTGGGTTTGCTCATGGTGGTTCAGTCCTTGGTGTCCGTGGGTTTGACGTGGGCCAGGATGCGGTCGGCTTCAAGCCGCCAGTCGGGGCTGCGCGCGAACTGCTGCGTGCCACGGGCGCCGAACAGCCCCTGGTCGGCCAGGTCCGCGACCCAGGCCTGGCGCTCGGCGGTGCCGGATGCCGACCAGGGCTCCAGCCCCGCCTCGCGCACCGTCTCGGCCACCTCGCGCACCTCCTCGCTGCGGCGGCGGCCATGCTCGATGACGCGCTGGAAGAAGTAGGCGGCCTGCTTCTCCCAGTCGATGCCGGGAAAGGTCTCGTGCAGCGAGGCGATCACCGCGTCCTCCACGCCGTAGTGGCGGGCGGCAGTGAAGCTCTCGATGACCATGGCCTCCAGGCCCTTGATCATCACGCTGCGGCACATCTTGGTGGCCGATGCCACGCCGAGCCGGTCGCTGGCCACCCTGGCGTCGAAGCCGAGGGCCTTGAGCAGCGGTTCGAGCTCGCGGGCGCTGGCGCCGCCCAGCAGCAGCGGCACGCGGATGCGGTAGGGCGGGATGGAGGTCATCACCGCGCCCTCGACGTAGCGGCCACCCGCCGCGTCGATCAGCGCCGCGGCGCGCTGCTTGGCGCCGGGCGAGGCGGAGTTGAAGTCCAGGAAGAAGGCGCCGGGCCTGATGCCCGGCGCGCAGGCCCGCGCCACCGGCACGGCCTGGCTGGCGGTCACGGCGCTGACGATGAAGTCGGCGCGCGCGGCCAGCTCGGCATGCGAGGCGGCCAGAGTCACGCCATGGGCGCGGGCATGCGCCGCCGGCGCCTCGGCCGTTGCCGGCGCATCGAGCTTCAGGTCGTAGGCCGAGACGGCGACGCCCTGCGCGCGCAGGTCCTCGGCCAGGATACGGCCGACCTCGCCGTAGCCGACGAGGCCGACGCTCCACTGCCTAGGGTCGGGTGCAAGAGACATGGCGTGCGCGTGCCGGTCAGTCGATGTACTTCAGCCCGGCCTTTTCCAGCGGGCCGCGCATGTTGTACATGTCCAGGCCCAGGATGCCCGAGGCCAGCTTGGCGCGCTTCTCGCCTTCGAAGCTCTCGCGCTTGGCGGCGGCTTCAGCCACTTCAACCACCCTGGCCCTGGGCACGCAGCAGATGCCGTCGTCGTCGGCGACGATGGCGTCGCCCGGGTTGACCAGCATGCCCGCGCACACCACCGGGATGTTCACGGAACCCAGCGTCGCCTTGATCGTGCCCTTGGACGAGACGGCCTTGCTCCACACCGGGAAGCCCATCTCCTGCAGCACGCGCACGTCGCGCACGCCGGCGTCGATGATCAGCGCGCGCGCGCCGCGGGCCTGGAAGCTCGTGGCCAGCAGGTCGCCGAAGTAGCCGTCGGTGCAGGGCGCCGTGACCGCGGCCACGACGACGTCGCCGGGCTGGATCTGCTCCGCGGCGACGTGCATCATCCAGTTGTCTCCGGGCTGCAGCAGCACCGTGACGGCCGTGCCCGAGACCTGCGTGCCCGGGTAGATCGGGCGCATGTAGGGCTGCAGCAGGCCGACACGGCCTTGAGCCTCGTGCACGGTGGCCGAGCCCAGCGCGGCCAGGCGGTCCGTGGCCTCGCGGTCGGCGCGGGTGATGTTGCGGTAGACGACACCGAGTTCGAACATGGCAGGTTCCTTGGCTTGGGGTTGCGTGTGGTCAGGCGGCTGCGGTCACAGGCCCTTGGCCTTGAGCGCCGCGTCCAGGCGCGGGAACACGCGCCGCGCGTTGCCCTCGAACACCTGGAAGCGCTCCTCGTCGGTGAGGTTGGCCGTGGCCTCGACGTAGCGCCTGGTGTCGTCGTAGTAGTGGCCGGTCTCCGGGTCGATGCCGCGCACCGCGCCGATCATCTCGGAGGCGAACAGGATGTTCTTCACCGGGATGACCTTGGTGAGCAGGTCGATGCCGGGCTGGTGGTACACGCAGGTGTCGAAGAAGATGTTGTTGAGCAGGTGCTCGTCCAGCAGCGGCTTCTTGAGCTCCTGTGCCAGGCCGCGAAAGCGCCCCCAGTGGTAGGGCACCGCGCCGCCGCCGTGCGGAATCAGGAACTTCAGCGTCGGGAAGTCCTTGAACAGGTCGCTGGTGAGGCACTGCATGAAGGCGGTGGTGTCCGCGTTCAGGTAGTGCGCGCCGGTGGTGTGGAAGCAGGCGTTGCAGCTGGTGGAGACGTGGATCATCGCCGGGATGTCCAGCTCGACCATCTTCTCGTAGATCGGGTACCAGTGGCGGTCCGACAGCGGCGGGCTGGTCCAGTGGCCGCCGGAAGGATCGGGGTTCAGGTTGATGCCGACGAAGCCGTATTCCTTGACGCACTTCTCCAGCTCGGGGATGCACGTTGCGGGGTCAACGCCCGGCGACTGCGGCAGCATCGCCGCGCCGATGAAGTTGTCCGGGAACAGCTGGCTCACCCGGTAGCACAACTCGTTGCAGATGGCGGCCCAGGTCGAGGAGGTCTCGAAGTCGCCGATGTGGTGCGCCATGAAGCTCGCGCGCGGGCTGAAGACGGTGAGGTCGGAGCCACGCTGCTTCATCAGCCTGAGCTGGTTGGTCTCGATCGACTCGCGCAGCTCGTCGTCGCTGATCTTCAGGCTCTTCGGGTCGGGCTTCCTGCCCGGGTCCTTGAGCGAGGCGATCTGCAGGTCGCGCCAGGCGCCCAGCGCAGCCGGAGCGGTGGTGTAGTGGCCGTGAACGTCGATGATCATCGAGGTCTCCTGTCTAGGTATGGGTGGCTGAGCGGGCCGCACGCCGGCGCGCCGGTCCGTAAAGGGAAAGGGTTCTCAGTGGCCCAGCGCCTCGCCCTGGCGCGCGCCGGCTTCGCCCGTGGGCCGCGCAGGGTGGGCGAACTGCTTGACCAGCAGCGCCACCGTGGCGATCACGCCGGGGATGGCCACCACGGCGAACACCTCGGCAAAGCTGAGCTGGCGGCGCTGCAGCTCGGCCACCAGGAACGAGCCGGCGATGCCGCCGAAGCGCCCGATGCCCAGCATCCACGACACGCCCGTGGCACGGCCCTGGGTCGGGTAAAAGGCCGCGGCCAGCGCGGGCATCGAGGACTGCGCCGTGTTCATGATCGTGCCGGCCACGAACACCACCGCCATGAGCGTGCCGACCTGGCCCACGGCCTGGCCGATGGCCCAGATCGACACCGCGGTGAGCGCGTAGCCCACGGCGATGATGCGGTCGGCGTTGTAGCGGTCCATCAGCCAGCCCGCGAAGATCGCGCCCACGCCGCCTAGCGGGAACAGCGCCGAGATCAGCGTGGCGGTCTTGGCGTCGATGCCGGCGTCGCGGAACAGGATCGGCATCCAGTTGATGAGCGCGTAGAAGATCACCAGGCCCATGAAGTAGGCCACCCACAGCGACAGCGAGCCCACGATGTACTGCCGCGACAGCACCGTGCCCAGGCCGCTCTTGGCGGCGGTGGCCGGCGCCTTCTCGGCCATGGTGAAGCGCACGGCGCCGGCGGCCGCGGCGGCGTTGATGCGCACGAGCACGGCGCGGATGCGCTCGGCGCTGAAGCCCTTGGCCACCATGTAGCGCACCGACTCCGGCAGCGCGAGCAGCATCACCGCGATCAGCAGCAGCGGCGCCACGCCGCCGAGCACCAGCACGCTGCGCCAGCCGAACTGCGGGATCATCCACGCCGCCAGGAAGCCACCGAAGGCCGCGCCCAGCGGGAAGCCGCAGAACATGGCGTTGGTGATCATGGAGCGCTTGCCGTCGGGGCAGTACTCGCTCATCAGCGTCACGGCGTTGGGCATGGCCGCGCCCAGGCCCACGCCGGTGACGAAGCGCAGCACCGTGAGCTGGTCCAGGTTGGCGGCAAAGCCCGAGGCCAGGCAGCCGAGGCCGAACACCAGCACCGAGGCGATCAGCACGTTCTTGCGGCCGAGCCGGTCGGCCAGCGGGCCGGCCGACAGCGCGCCGGCGGCCAGGCCGAACAGGGCGGCGCTGAGCACCGGTGCCAGCTGCGGCTTGCTCACGCCCCATTCATTGATCAGCGAGGGCGCGATGTAGCCGATGGCCGCCGTGTCGAAGCCGTCCAGCAGCACGACGAAGAAGCACAGGAAAAAGACCAGCCACTGGTAGCGGCTGAAGCGGCTGGCGTTGAGCAGCGCCTGGACATCGACGCTCTGGGTGGGGTTCACGCTGTTGTCTCCTGAAGGCTGCGTCCGCACGGCAGGCGCTGCCAAGGGCGGGCAGTTCGCATGCCGCCCGGGACTTGCCGGGGCGGCTTTCGTTGCGGCGCGATTCTGGAGACGGGAGCCTGGCGAACCAAGACTGCCGGGCCGATAGCTGCTATAGCAATCCGGCATGGCTTGCCAGCCGGCGCCATCTCAAAAGCGACTGCCCGCGAGCCGGGCCCCGGCCGGCCGGCCGGCCGCGGGCCGGGGTCAGTCGGTGCCGGCCGCGGCAGCCTCGCCGCCCGTGGGCAGGCCCAGGCTGAGGTCGATGAGCAGCTGCGACGCCTGCCGCAGCAGCGGCCCGGGGCGGCGCGTGGCCGAGCGCGCCAGGCACAGCACGCTGGTCAGCGGCGGGTCGGTGAGTGGACGCGCGCGCAGCGCCTGCGCCCGGGGCGACGCGGCCACGGCGCTGGCCGTGAGCACGGCGCAGCCGTGGCCAGCGGCGACCAGCTCGACGATGGCGGCGACGCTGGAAACCTCCCAGGCGATCTGCAGCTTCAGCCCGGCCAGCGCGGCCTGCGACTCCAGCTGGCGCCGGATCACGTGGGCGCGCTCAGGCAGCACCAGCGGCAGCGCGGCCAGCTCGCGCAGCGGCACCAGGGAGCGGCCCTGGACCCGGGCCGAAGGCGCGTCGCGCCGCTCGACCAGGCACAGCGGCTCGCTGAGCAGCGGCTCCACCTCCAGCCCGGGCTGGGCCTCGGGGTTGTAGAGCAGCCCGATGTCCACGCGCGAGCTCAGGATCCACTCGACGATGTGCGTGGACAGCCCCTCGACGATGGCCAGCTGCGCCCGCGGCAGCCGCGTCTTGAAGCTCTCGACCAGCGGCACGGTGAGCTTGCGGCCCATGGTCGGCGGCACGCCGATGACGATGCGGCCCACGGCCTCGTCGCGCGAGGCGCTCATGTCCTCGCGCGCCTGCGCCACCGCCTGCAGGATGCCCGTGCCGTGTTCCAGCAGCCGCCGCCCGGCCTCGGTCAGCGTCACGCCGCGGCCGTTGCGCAGCAGCAGCGTCTCGCGCAGTTCCAGCTCCAGCGCGCGCACCTGGCGGCTGAGCGCGGGCTGCGCGATGTCGAGCACCGCCGCGGCCTTGCTGAAGCTGCCGAGCTCCGCGACGTGGATGAAGTATTCGAGCTGCTTGAGGTTCACCCCGGCAGTATGGCCGCGGCATGCGTGACGGATTGCCGCCCCGGCATGGCCGGCGCGCCCGGGCCGTGTCAACGGCCGAGGGCCGGCCTTCGTTGGGTCGCGATGCGAACCGTTGTACTGATGCTTGGCGCCGCGCTGCTGTCCTCCCTGCTGGGCGGCTGCGGCGCCCTCGCCTTTCCCTGCCGCGCCACCTCGGCGGTGCTCAAGGTGGTCCCGGTGGTGGGCCATGCCGCGGCCCTGCCCACCGATGCCTGCGCGGCCGTGATCGACCCCTGAGCCGGCTTCGCCCGGCCTGGTCCGGGCCCGCGCGCCGCGCCACGTTCATCGGCAGCAATGCCGCTGCAGCAGGTCCTGCAGCTGCGCCGGCCCGAAGGGCTTGACCAGCACGTCGTCCATGCCCGCTTCCACGCAGCGCCGCCCGTCCTCGGGCAGCGCGCTGGCCGTGAGCGCCACGATGGGGGTGCGCGCCCAGCCGCGGGCCGCTTCCAGCGCGCGGATGCGGCGCGCGGCATCCAGGCCGTCCATTTCCGGCATGTGCATGTCCATCAGCACCACGTCGGGCCGTTCCTGGCCGTAGGCCTGCACGGCCTGCGCGCCGTTGACGGCCTCCTGCACGCGCATGTCCAGGCCCTGCAGGATCGCCCGCGCCAGCGCCATGTTGACCTCGTTGTCCTCGGCCACCAGGGCGCGGCGGCCGGCCAGGCCGGCGCCCTGTCGGGCTCGGGTACCGGCGCCGGCGCCGGCGGCAGCCGCAGCTCGAACCAGAACTCGGTGCCCCGCCCCGGCTCGCTGTCCACGCCCAGCTCGCCGCCGGCGAGCTGCACCAGGCTGCGCACGATGGCCAGGCCCAGCCCCGTGCCGCCGAAGCGCCGCGTCGTGGAGCTGTCGGCCTGCATGAAGGGCTCGAAGATGCGCTGCCGGTCGGCCGCGCTCAGCCCGATGCCCGTGTCGCGCACGGCCACGCGCCAGCGCCCGCCTTCCAGCGCCGACAGCTGCAGCACCACGCTGCCGCGGGCCGTGAACTTCACGGCGTTGGACAGCAGGTTGTTGAGCACCTGGCTCAGCCGCAGCGCGTCGCCCAGCAGCCAGGCCTGGGTGAGGCCCGGCTCCAAGGCCAGCCGCAAGGCCAGGCCCTTGGCCTGGGCACCCGGCTCGAACAGCGCCACGGCATCGCGCGCCAGCTGCACCAGGTCCAAGGGCGCCTGCTCCAGCTCCAGGCGGCCGGCCTCGATGCGCGAGAAGTCGAGCACGTCGTCGATCACGCCCAGCAGCAGCCGGCCCGAGCGCTCGATGACCTGCACCTGCTGCTGCTGCGCGGGTGCCAGCGGCGCTTCCTGCAGCCGCCGGGCCATGCCCAGCATGCCGTGCAGCGGCGTGCGGATCTCGTGGCTCATGTTGGCCAGGAAGGCGCTCTTGGCCTCGTTGGCGGCCTCGGCGCGCAGCTGGGCTTCGAGCAGCTGCGCCGTGCGCTCCTGGACCATGGACTGCAGGTGGTGGCGGTGCCGGTCGAGCTCGGCTTCGGACCGCACGCGCTGCGTGACGTCGAGGGCCACGCCCTGCCACGCCAGCATTCCGTCGGCGCGCCGCACCGGTGAAGCGCGCGCATGGATCCAGGCCTCCTGCCCGCCGGGCAGCCTGAACAGCAGCGTGCCCGAATAGACGCTCAGCTCGCGGGCACAGCGCGCCTCGTCCGCGACGTACCGTTCGAGCGATGCCGGGTCCATCATCGCGAACAGCGGCTGGGCGTCCGCCATGATGTCCCGCGGCTGCAGGCCGAAGATCCTGCCGGCGCCGGCACTGACGTAGCTGAAGCGCCGCTGGCCATCGACGGCCTCGTATTGGTAGACGAAGCCGTCGGGCAGGTTGTCGCCGATGGAGCGCAGCTGCTCCTCGCGCTCGCGCAACCGGGCCTCGCTCATGCGGTACTCGTGCTCGATGCGCTGGGAATTCATGCTGATCAGCGTCAGCGTGACCAGCTGGGCGGTCAGGATCTGCGCCATGGCGTAGAAGCTGCCGAAGCCCTTGAGCGCCTCGAAGGCGGTGCCGCCCGCGGCACCGCCGAGCTGGTGGGCGATGCGCACGAGATTGAGCACGGCGTAGAACGACAGCCACAGCGCCAGCAGCACGTCGTTGGAGCAAAAGTGCGCGGGCCGCCGCCACAGGGTCACGAACACCGTGCCCAGGCTCAGCGCAGCGGCCATGACGCCATAGACGACGATGCGCTGGTCCAGGTGCGCCGGGTCCAGGCTGTAGTAGCCGAACACGACGAGGAACACCGCGCCAAGGCCGGCTTCCAGCCCGGCGCCGACCCGGTGTCCGCGAAACACCAGCATGCCGCGCAGGATCAGCAGCAGCCCGCCCAGCAGCATGGCGTTGCGCAGCACCCGGACCGCCCAGGTGGACGGCAGGGCGCCCGGCACCAGCATCGCCGCCCCCAGCGCAAGACCGGCCACGCCCGCCGTCCAGAAACCGAATCCGGGGTAGGTCTTGCGCGTGCGCGACACCACCAGCATGACGATGGCCGCCGCCGCGGACAGCAGCGCGTTGGTGGTCAACAGGATCGAGGTATCCATTGGGTCCTGGGCGTTTCCTTCAACGCCGGGCCCGCACGGCAGTGCCGCACGCAGCCGATCGTGACGCTGGACCAATGCCCGCGCCGGGTCAACACCGGGCTTCGGCAGGATGCGCGCGCAACTTCGTGCCCGGCGCGGCCGCAACACGGCTGCAGCGAGAAAGCACACGGCAACACCAATACCCGAGGCTGCGATTGTGCCCGCCCGATCACGGCGCGATGCGGTGGATGCAGGAGCCGCGCTTGTCATGGCGGTAAGCTTTCTTGCCGGCAGCATAAAGCGCTCCGTTGGACGCCGCCGCGACAACGCTCCGGGCCGCCGCGCCGGCATGCCGCGGCCACGGCCGGCGATCCGGCCGCCCTCGTCATCCCCGTCCCGCGGCCTCGCAAGGCCGCACCGCCGCTCGTCGGCCCCCTGCCTTGCGCGCAAGGCAACGATTCCATTCCGTTCATGACCCCTCCCGCGCGCCCCCCAGGACACAAGCATCTGCGTGGCGTCGTGGTGTCGCTGTGGCTGCTGGGCCTGGTGTCGAGCGCGCTGGCCGGCTGGTGGATACAGCAGCACAACCAGGCCGTGCACGGTGCCCGGCTGCAGGCGCTGGTCGATGAGCGGGTGCGCTCGATCCAGACGCGACTGCTGCGCTATGAGAACGGGCTGCGCGGCACGCTGGGCGCCGTGCTGGTGGCCGGCGGCGAGGCGCTCACCCGCCGCCAGTTCGAGACCTACATCAAGGCACGCGACGTCGCGCGCGAGTTTCCGGGCTTGCGTGGCTTCGGCTTCATCCGCCGCGTGCCGCCGCAGCGCCTGGCGGACTTCCTGGCCGCCGCCCGCGGCGAAGGGCCGGAAAGCTTCAGCCTGCGCGAGATGGCGCCCCATGCCGGCGACCACCTGGTGGTCCAGTATCTCTACCCGCACCCGGACGACGCCGCGGCCTGGGGCCTGGACATCGGCGGCGATGCCGACCGCCGCGAGACCGCGCTGGCGGCCATGCGCACGGCGCAGGTCCGGATGTCGGCGCCGCTCACGCTGATGCAGGCCCGGCAGCAGGCCAACGACGCCGTGCTGGTGATGCTGCCCGTCTACCGCACCGAAACCGACCCCGGCACCGCCGCGGCGCGGCAGGCCGCCACGGTGGGCTGGGTCTATGCCGTCGTCACGGTGTCCGAGGCGCTGCGCGACCCCGGGCTGGCCCTGGACGAGTTCGCCTATGCCCTGACCGACACGGTGGGCGGGCGCTTCTACGCCTCGCCCGGCTTTGCCGCCTCGCCGGCGGCCGACGTCCCGGACGCCGCCCGCCGCGAGCTCACGGTCCACGGGCGCACCTGGACGCTGCAGGCGCACGCCCTGCCCGGGCTGACCGCGGCGGACCAGCTGCCCAACGGCCGGGCCGTGGCGGGCGGCCTGGCCGCGCTGTGCACGCTGCTGGCGCTGGGCGGCAACCAGCTGCTGCGCGGCCGGCGCCGCCGCCTGGAGCTGCTGGAGCACCTGGAGGAGCGCGTGGCCGGGCGCACGGCCGAGCTCGAACATGCGCGGCGCGACCTGGGCAACATCCTCGATGCCCTGCCCTCGCTCATCAGCTACTGGGACCGCGACCTGGTCAACCGCTTCGCCAACGCCGCGGTGCGCCAGTGGCTGGGGCTGGAGCCCGACGCGCCGCGCCGGCCGCACCTGCGCGAGGTGCTGGGCGACGCCCTCTACGAGAAAAGCCTGCCCCACGCACTGGCCGCGCTGCGCGGCGAGCCGCAGCGCTTCGAGCGCAGCTTCCCGCGGCCCGGCGGCCAGGGCCTGCGCCACTCGGTGTCGTACTACCTGCCCGACGTGGTGGACGGCGAGGTACGCGGCTTCTACTCCCTCGTCCATGACGTGACGGAGATCGTGGAGAGCCGCCGCGCGCTGGACGCGGAGCGCCAGCGGCTGGACGACATCCTGCGCGACACCAACGTCGCCACCTGGGAGTGGAACGTGCAGACGGGCGAGACCCGCTTCAACGAGCGCTGGGCGCAGATCATCGGCTGGCGGCTCGAAGAGCTGCAGCCCGTGTCCATCGACACCTGGACGCGACTCTTCCATCCCGAGGACCTCAAGCATTCGGCCGAGCTGCTGGAGCGGCACTTCCGCGGCGAGCTCGACCACTACGAGTGCGAGGCGCGGCTGCGCCACCGCGACGGCCACTGGGTCTGGGTGCGCGACAGCGGCCGCGTGATCACGTGGAGCGAGGACGGCAAGCCGCTGTGGATGCACGGCATCCACCAGGACATCGCGAAGCGCAAGGCGCTGGAGGAGGCGCTGCACGAGCGCACGCGCCAGGCCGAGGCCGCCAGCCTGGCCAAGAGCGCCTTCCTGGCGAACATGAGCCACGAGATCCGCACGCCCATGAACGCGATCCTCGGCCTCACGCACCTGCTGGCCAGCGAAGGCGCCACGCCGCGGCAGGCCGGGCAACTGGCCAAGGTGGAGGACGCGGCGCGGCACCTGCTGTCCATCATCAACGACATCCTGGACCTCTCCAAGATCGAGGCCGGCAAGGTGCGGCTGGAGGAGCGCAACTTCTCGCTGCCCGCGCTGCTGGAGCAGGTGCGCTCCATCGTCGGCACCAGTGCCGCGGCCAAGGGACTGCGCTTCGAGGTGGACGCGGGCGAGGTGCCGGCGTGGCTCGTCGGCGACGACACGCGGCTGCGCCAGGCGCTGCTCAACTACGCCGGCAATGCCGTGAAGTTCACCGAGGCGGGCTCCATCCGGCTGCGGGCGCAGCAGCAGCGGCACCGCCAGGGCCAGTGGCTGCTGGTGCGCTTCTCGGTCGAGGACACGGGCGTGGGCATCCGGCCGGAGCAGGTGCCCCGCCTGTTCCAGGCTTTCGAGCAGGCCGAGGCCTCCACCACGCGCGAGCACGGCGGCACGGGGCTGGGGCTGGCCATCACGCGGCGGCTGGCCGAGCTCATGGGCGGCAGCGCCGGCGCGCAGCCGCGCCAGGGCGGCGGCAGCGTCTTCTGGTTCACCGCCTGGCTGCAGCGCGGCACGGCGGCCGGGCAGCCGGCGCCGGCCCTGGCCCAGGCCGATGCGCTGCCGTGGCTCAGGCGCCGCGGCGCGCGGGTGCTGTTGGCCGAGGACAACGCCGTCAACCGCGAGATCGCGCTGGTGCTGCTGCGCAACGCCGGGCTGGAGGTCGATGTCGCGGAAAACGGCCAGCAGGCGCTGGAGCGGCTGCAGCAGCGGCACTGCGACCTCGTGCTCATGGACATGCAGATGCCCGTGATGGACGGGCTGCAGGCCACCCATGCGCTGCGCGCGCTGCCCGGCTTCGAGCGGTTGCCCGTGCTGGCGCTCACGGCCAACGCCTTCGACGAGGACCGCGCGGCCTGCCTGGCCGCGGGCATGAACGACTTCGTCTCCAAGCCGGTGGAGCCGCTGGCGCTGTACGCGACGCTGGCGAAGTGGCTGTCGTCGTCTGCGGACGCGGGCGGCCCGCAGGCAGCGCCGGGTACGGACGACCCGGCACCGGCGGCGTAGCGCCGCGCCGGCAGCCGCCCTGCCTGGCTTGCCCAGGGTGCGGGCGGGCGCGGCAGCGCGCGGAGTGCGTGCCCGTCAGACCGGCACGGGCTCGCCGAACATGGACAGCTGTTGCGCCCGCACCAGGGCCTGGAAGGACGGCCTGGCGAAGAGGTAGCCCTGCATCAGCGAGATGCCGATGTCGGCCAGGAAGTCGCGCTCGGCGGCCGTTTCCACGCCCTCGGCCACGACGCGGATGCCCAGCTCGCAGCACAGCGCCGTGACGTGGCGCACGATGGCCTGCCGGGGGCGGCTGGCCTCGATGCCGCGCAGCAGCCCCATGTCGAGCTTGACGATGTCGGGCACGAAGTCCGACAGCAGCGACAACCCGGCATAGCCGGCGCCGAAGTCGTCAATCGCCGTCTGGAAGCCGATGCGCTTGTACTCGCGCATGACCTCGGCATACCACGCCGCGTCCTTCACGTGCTCGCCCTCGGTGGTCTCGAAGATGATGCGGTCGACGGGAAAGCCGTGCGTGCGCGCGGCCTCCAGCGTGGTGCGGATGCAGACCTCGGGCTTGTAGACCGCGTTGGGCAGGAAGTTGATGGACAGCCGGGCATCGATGCCCAGCGCCACGGCCTCGCGAATGGCCTTGACGCGGCAGAGCTGATCGAAGCGGTAGCGGTTGTCGTCGTTGACCTGCTGCAGCACGCTGTAGGCGCCCTGGCCCTGGGGGCCGCGCACCAGCGCCTCGTGCGCCCAGACGTCGCCGGCAGCCAGGTCCACGATGGGCTGGTAGGCGAAGCTGAAGTCGAAGCCCAGCTTGTCTGCCGACGCGCAGTCGCCGCCGCAGGCGGCCGGGTGGTCCGCCGGGGCTGGAGCATGGAGCAGGACGGGAATGGTGAATTCGGACATGGTCATGTGTTCGGCCCGTCGTGACCGGGCTTGAGGATGGGGGCGTGATCGCTGCCCGGCATGCCGGCCCCGCTGGTCAATACGTCACGGACCCGGCCCGGCGGGCGGCGCCCAAGCCGTCGCATGCCCGCACAGGGGCACGGCGGCCGGGAATGCCGCTCAACACTCCAGCGTGGCGAAATGCAGCTCGGCGCGCCGCTTGGCCTGGTACATCGCCTCGTCCGCGGCCTGCATGAGGCGCGTTGCGTCGCGCAGCGGCCCCGGCTGCACCGCGATGCCGATGCTCGGCCTGATGTGCAGCGCGGCCCTGTCAACGTGGAGCGCCGGCGCCATGGCGTCCAGCACCTTCGCGGCGATGACGGCCGGATCGACGTCGGGGTGCGTGATGCGGTCGAGCAGCACCACGAACTCGTCGCCGCCCAGCCGCGCGATGAAGTCGCTCCTGCGCAGGCAGCCGCGCAGCCGGTGGGCGAACTCGCACAGCACCGCGTCGCCGGCCGCATGGCCGAAGCTGTCGTTGACCTGCTTGAAGCCGTCGAGGTCGAGGAACATGACGGTGGCCGGCACGCCCGCGCGCTGCGCGCGGGCGACGCCGCGCTGGATCTCCTCGTCCCACGCGGCCCGGTTGGGCAGCCCGGTGAGCGCATCCGTCAGGGCGCGCTCGTGCAGCATGCGCGCGAGCTGCGTCTTCTCGGTGAGGTCGTGCACCATGAGGTGGAAGCCCGTGCGCTGCCCGCAAGGCGGCCCGTGCGGCGTCGCCTGGTGCTCCGGGACGTAGGTGGCATGCATGTGCCGCAGCTCGCCGCCGCGGGTCACGTCCATGTCGAAGGCCACCGTCTGGCCGGCCAGCACCTGCTGCAGCCGCGGCAGGATGCCGACGTAGTGCTCGCGGCGCAGGATCTCGCTCATGTGCCGCCCCAGGATGGCTTCCGGCTCCAGCCCGAACCACTGGGCATAGGGCCGGTTGACGAAGCGGTAGCGCAGGTCGGCGCCGACGTGGGCCACGAGCGCGGGCATGTTGTCGGCCACGGTGCGCATGCGCTGCTCGCTCTTGCGCAGCCGCTCCTCGGCGGCCAGCCGGTCGGTGATGTCGTGCATCACGCACACGGCCCCTTGCAGCGTGCCGTCCGCAGCGCGCAGCGGGTCGGCATTGCACAGCACCGTGCGCGGTGCCTGGCCGCGCGCCTTGATGACTATCGCCGCCTCGCGCACGCGCTCGCCGCGCCAGGCGCGCAGCAGCGGAATGCGCTCGGTGGCGAGCAGCTCGTGCCCGCCGGGCTCGTGCAGGTCGAAGTGCTGCGCCCAGCTCTCGGGCGGCAGCGCGCGGGGATCGACGCCATGCCAGTCTCGCGCCGTCCGGTTGAACTCGCCCAGCAGCCCCGTGGCATCGCAGGTCACCACGGCGTCGGGCATGGCTTCGAGCAGCAGCGCCAGCGTGCCCTCGCGCGACTCGGCGCGCAGGCGCTGGCGCCGCGCCTCCAGGCTGCCGGCGGCACGGCGTGCCAGGCGCTGCAGCGCCTCGCGCTGCGTCGCGTCCAGCGTGCGGGGACGCGTGTTGTCGATCACGCACAGCGTTCCCAGGCGGTGGCCGTCCAGGGTGACCAGCGGCATGCCGGCATAGGAGCGGATGTGCGGGGCGCCGGTGACCAGCGGGTTGTCGGCAAAGCGCGGGTCCTGCCTGGCGTCCGGGATCTCGAACAGGCCGTCGCTCTCGATGGCGTGGGTGCAGAACGAAATGGCGCGCGGCGTCTGCTCGGCCCCCAGGCCGCAACGCGCCTTGAACCACTGCCGATCGGCGTCCACCAGGCTGACCAGGGCGATGGGCGCGTCGCACAGCCGCACCGCCAGCCAGGCCAGGTCGTCGAACTCGGCTTCGGGCGGTGTGTCGAGGATGTGCAGGTCGTGCAGCGCCTGCAGCCGCGCCCCTTCGGCGGGGTCCGTGCCGGCTCCTTCGCGTCGATGAATGGCCATGCGTTCACTGTTCATGTTGCCGCGCAGGCCCGTCGGGCGGGCGCGGTCACGGATGATGATGTGCCGCGCGGTCCCAACCTATTCAGGATCGTGAAAACGTGCCGTCCCGCCGTGCAATCCTTCACTCCCGCCCGCGGCCCAGCCAGCGCAGCAGCGTCGCATACAGTTGCTCGGGCTCCACCGGCTTGGCGACGTGGTCATTCATGCCCGCGTCCAGGCAGGCCTGGCGGTCCTCCTCGAAGGCATTGGCCGTCATGGCGATGATGGGCAGCCCCGCGCCCAGGCGCCGGCGGATCCGGCGCGTGGCTTCCAGGCCGTCCATCACCGGCATCTGCACGTCCATCAGCACGAGGTCATAGGGCCTGGCGGACACCAGCTCCACGGCCACCTGGCCATTGTCGGCGGTCTCGACCGACAGCGAGACGGCGCGCAGCACGGCCAAGGCGACTTCGCGGTTGACGATGTGGTCCTCGACCAGCAGCACGCGCCGCCCCGCGTGGCGCGAGCGCAGCAGCGCCTCCGTCTCCTCCCTCGACAGGCTCCTGGCGGCGGCGCCGGCCTGCCCCGATGCCTGCGGGACCTGGCCGAGCCAGGCGGTGAACCAGAAGGTGCTGCCCTCGCCCGGCACGCTGCGCAGCCCGGCCTCGCCGCCCATCAGGCCCGCGAGGTGGCGCACCAGCGCCAGGCCCAGGCCGGTGCCGCCGTGGCGCCGCGTGATCGAGCCGTCGGCCTGCTCGAAGGCCTCGAACACGGCCTGCTGGCGCTCCGGCGGGATGCCCGGCCCGGTGTCGCTCACCTCGAAGCGCGCCAGCAGCCGCGGCCCTTCCTCCCGCACTGGCCCCATGCGCAGCCGCACCGAGCCGGCGGCGGTGAACTTGACCGCGTTGGACAGCAGGTTGAGCAGCGCCTGCGACAGCCGTGTCGCATCGCCTCGCAGGCGCCGGGGCAGCCCGCCCGTGTCCAGCGCCAGCGCCAGCCCCTTGTCGGCCGCCAGGCCGCGCACGAGCTCCAGCGAGCGGCCCAGCACGTCGTCCAGCGTGAACTCGGCATCCTCCAGCACCATCTTGCCGGCCTCGATCTTGGAGAGGTCCAGGATGTCGTTGATGACCTGCAGCAGGTGCCGCGCGGCGTCGATGACCTGCGCCAGGCGCTGCCGCTGCAGCGGCTCGCGCAGCTCGCGCTGCAGCAGGTGGGCGAGTCCGAGGATGGCGTTCATCGGCGTGCGGATCTCGTGGCTCATGTTGGCCAGGAAGGCGCTCTTGGCGGCATTGGCCACCTCGGCCTGGCGGGTGCGCTCGCGCAGCTGCTCCTCCAGCGCCCGGCGCTCGGTCAGGTCGGTGAGCAACGCCAGGAAGCCCAGGGCCTCCTCCCGGGCGTCGCGCAGCACGCTCAGGTGCAGCAGGCCAGGGAAGGACGTGCCGTCGTCGCGCACGTAGGTCCACTCGTTGCGCGGACCCTCGCCCGGGCGGGCCCGCTCGGGCAGCAGCCCGGCAATCAGCGCCGCGGGCATGCGCGCCGCCTCGGCCTGCACGTCGCTCGGGAAGAACTGGGCCTTGTAGGTCAGCTCCTCGGGCTCGCAGAAGTCCGTCACCAGACGGCCCAGGGCTTGCGCCGCGGTGCAGCGGAACATGCCTTCGGCGGCCGGGTTGAAGGACGTGATGCGCCCTTCGAGATCGGTCGCGATGACGGCGATGCGCGCGCTGGCCACGATGGCCTTCTCGCGCCCGGCGAGGGCTTCGAGCTCGGCGGTGCGCTGGCGCACCTGCTGCTCCAGCACCTCGCGCGCGGTGCGCTGCTCGTGGATGTCGGTGGCCGAGCCGAACCAGCGCACGACCTGTCCCTGCTCGTCGAACACCGGCTCCACCCGCAACAGGTGCCAGCGGTAGAGCCCGTCATGCCGGCGGATGCGGTGCTCGTGCATGACCGGTCCGGGCACGGCCAGGGCACGCTGCCACACCGCCTGCGTGTCCGGCAGGTCGTCGGGATGGATGGTGGCCTCCCAGCCCTCGCCCATGCTGCCGGACAGGTCCAGCCCGGTGTACTCGTGCCAGCGCCTGTTGTACCAGTCGACGTGGCCGCCGGGCTGGTTGCTCCAGAGCAGGTCGGGCACCAGGTTGGCAATGGCGCGCATCTGCGCCTCGCTCTCGCGCAGCGCCGCCTCGGCACGCCGCCGCCGCGTCGTCTCGATGATCGTGATGAGCACGCCCGCCACGCTTCCCGCCGCGTCGTGCACCGGGCAGTAGGTCACCGAGAACCAGGCGTCCTGCACCACGCCCGCGCGCTCGAGCGGGTACAGCGCATCCTCGAACATCAGCGGCTCGCCCCGGAAGACCCGCTCGTAGAGCGGCGCGGTGACGTGCCGGAACTCGGGCCAGCACTCGTGCGTGGGCTGGCCCAGTCCGGCCGGGTGCTTGGCGCCCATCACGTCGCGGTAGGCGTCGTTGTAGATCTGGATGAGCCCGGGTCCCCACAGCACGACGCTGGCCTGGGGATTGGCCAGCATGAGCTGCACGGCCGTGCGCAGGATGGCCGGCCAGCGCGCCACGGGGCCCAGGGGCGTGGCAGCCCAGTCGAGCTCGCGCACGCGCTGCGCCATCTCGCCGCCGGCGAAGGGCCAGCCGGAGGAGTCGTGATCAGGTCGGTTGCGGTCCACGGCAGTGGCATTCCAGGCAGGTGATGCGGTTGCAGCAATGCATTTGCCCGGCACGCGCCCGCCGACCCATGACATGTGCGGGCCAACGGCCCGTCAGCTCAGCACAGCTTGAATCCCTGCACCTGGGCGTTGAGCTGCTCGCCCTGCTCGCGCAGCGCCAGCGAGGCGCGCGTGAGCTCGTCCACCAGCGCGCCGTTCTCGGCCGTGACGGCGTGCAGCGAGCGCAGCTCTTCCAGGATGGCGGTGGACTGGCGGTGGCCCGTGCGCGACAGCTCCACGATGCCCGCCATGGCCTGCTGGATGCCGTCCACGTGGCCCTCGCTGGCGGCGATCGAGGCGCCGGCCACCGCCGACAGCGCGCTGCCCTGGCCGATGTCCTCGGTGGCCCGCCCGATGAGCTCGCCGATCTGGCGCGCGGACTCCGCGCTGCGCAGCGCCAGGCTGCGCACCTCCTGCGCCACCACCGCGAAGCCGCGGCCGGCCGCGCCGGCCTTGCCCGCTTCCACCGAGGCGTTGAGCGCCAGGATGCCGGTGCGCAGCGCGATGGCGTCGATGGTGCCGACGATGGCCTCGATGTCGCGGCTCTTGCCCTGCAGCGCCTGCATGCGCGCGGCCAGCTGCGCCATGTGCTTGCGGCTGCGCGCGGCCTCCAGCCGCAGCGCCTGCACCGAGGCGGCGGCCTCGTCCACGCGCGCCACGCTGTGCTGCGCCTGCGCGGCGTATTGCGTCACGCCCTGCACCACCTGGTCCAGGCCCTGCGTGGCGCGCCGGGTGCGGTCGGCCAGGTCCTCGTTGCCCATGGCGATCTGCTGCGAGGCCTGCCCCGCGGCGCCCACGCCGCGGCGCACCGCGGCCAGCAGGTCCGACAGCCGCGCCAGCGAGCTCGACAGCGACCACATCGTCGCCGCCACCTCGTCGCGCCCGCGCGGCCGCGGCCGCGCGCTGAGGTTGCCGTCGGCCAGCTGCCCCATCTCGCGCCGCAGCGCCTGCAGCCCGCCCGAGAGCACCTTGTAGAAGGCCAGCTGCAGGTACAGCGTCACCAGCAGCGCGGCCAGCACGCCCAGCACCAGCACCACCTGCTGCGACACCACCGCGTCCGCGCGCTGGCGCAGCTTGTGCTCCAGCAGCTGCAGCGCCTTGCCGCGCAGCGCCTCGACCGCGTCCAGGGCAGCCTGCGACTGCGCGCGCAGCGCGTCGGGCTCGGGGTCCAGGCGCAGCAGCTTCTCCACCGCTTCGAAGGCCTTGTCAGCCTCGGCGCGCGGCAGCTCGCCGGCACTCCCCTCGTGGGCATCCCGCGCCAGGAACAGCAGCCGCAGCACCATGGCCTCGGGCACGCCGCGCTCGGCCGGGGCACTGGCCACGAAATTCCTGATCGACTGCTGCAGGTCCGGGACGAGGAACAGGCCCAGACGGCTCAGGTGGAAGCCTTCGCCCCACTCCTGCAGGCCCAGCGCCGAAACCCGCAACACCTCGCGCCGCAGCACCGACAGCGAGCGCTCCAGCGCAGCGCCTTCCTGCGCGCCGGCCTGCAACTGGGGCCAGGCGGCCATTTCCGGCAATCCGGCCTGCGTGGCGCGCCGGCGCGCCTGCTCCAGCGCCGCGCGCCGCGCGCCGTCGCCGGGATGCAGCGCCACCTGCTGCGCCGCCTCGGCGTACTCCAGCGCGGCCAGCTCGATGTGGGTATGGCGCAGCAGCCGCTGCTGCCAGGCCAGGTGCGAGCCGGCCAGCAGCAGCAGCGGCAGCATGAACAAGGCGGTGGTGAGCGCCACCTTGCCGCGCATGGACAGGTTGCGCATGAGCCGCACCGCCGGCGCCAGCAGGCCGTGGTAGGCGAAGTACTGGCGCACGGGCTCCAGCCACGGCAATGCGGCGTGGGGCCGGGATGCGGCGGACGGGCCGCTGGCGTGCGTGGTCGGTACGGTGCTCATGAAAAGGGCGGCGCCGACGGCAGCGTTGCGGGCTGCTGTCATCGGCAGCCGCGGCCGCAGCTGAACGAATGCCTGCGAGCTTGGCGCAGGGGCAGTATCAAATCGTCACAAGGTTGTGACATTGAATGCCCCCTGGCAGGCGCCCGTGGATTGCGCACGCAACGACAGGCGCCCGTGCACGCGATGTATCACGCCGCGGCAGGCGGCGCGCCGGTGCTGCCCACGCGGGCGTGGGCTTCGTGCGTTATGTCGCGACAGTGCCTGCGGGAAACGCGTGGCGCTCAACACCGTGCCGCGCCGGCCGATAGACCGCCGGACAACTGAGAGCCGCCTGCACCCATGTCCGTTTCCACCCTCACGCCCGCCGCCGACTCCTCCGCCGCACCCCGCGGGACGCTGCGCCGCGCCCTGGCCGCCACGGGTGCGGCCGCCGGCTGCCTGCTGGCCGCGCAGGGCGGATGGATGCTGGGCCTGGGGCTGGCGCTGGCCTGCGGCTCGGCGGGGGCCCTGGCCGCTCCGGCGCGCGCGGCCCGCGACGACCGCGCCGCGGCCGAATGCAGCGGCGCGGCGCTCATGGCGCAGCAGGTGGTGCCGGTGTGGGAGCGGCAGCTGCAGTCGGCGCGCCAGTCGGCCGAGGACGGGCTGGCCGGCGCGATGCAGGGGCTGGCCGGCATCACCGAGGGGCTCGCCGTGGTGGAGCAGCAGGCCACGCAGCTCAACCTCTCGGCCACGGCCGGCGCCGCCGACGAGGTGCTGGGCGCCAACGCCGCTGCGCTGGAGGCCCTGCTGGCGCCGATGCGGCGCGCCTTCGGGCAGCGCGACCAAGCGCTGGGCCTGCTGGGCGAGCTGCGCGAGCCCATGGCGCTGCTCACGCAGCTGTCGCAGCAGCTGCAGGCGGTGTCGGCGCACACGCGGCTGCTGTCCATCAACGCCTCCATCGAGGCCAGCCGCGTTGCCGACGACGGCGGGCTGCGCGCCGTGGCCGAGGAAGTGCGCGCCGTGGCCGCGCGCATCGGCGACACCGGCGAGCACATCGGCCGCCACCTGGGCGAGCTGGAGCAGGCCATCCAGCGCACGCAACACCAGGGCGAGCTGCAGAACACCAGCGCCGAGGAGCTGCGCATCGAGCTGCAGCTGCGCGCGCGCGAGGCGCTGTCGCTGATGCTCGGCAGCCTCAGCGAGAACGTGAACACTTCACAGGCGCTGCGCGCGGGCTGCGAAGCATTGCGCACCGAGGCCGAGCGCATGCTGGTGAGTTTTCAATTCGGTGACCGTTTGAACCAGATGCTTTGCATACTGGGCCAGGACATGGAGCGTTTCGTGGCCTGGCTGGCCGAGAACCGCGACGCCAGCAACGCCGACGCGGCGCAGTGGCTGGCCACGCTCGAAGCCAGCTACACCATGGAAGAACAGCGCGCACGCCATCACGACAACGTGCTCGTGCAGCGCAGCGCCGGGGTCGAGTTCTTTTGACGCGCCAGCCGGCACCGAGCACCCACCACGGATTCCGTTTCCGACTTCGATACCAACAACCGGCCTTCCCGGGAGAGAAACACCCATGAGCAAGACCATTCTCATCGTCGACGACTCGGCGAGCTTTCGCACCCTGGTGAAGCTGGCGCTGCAGAAGGCCGGCTACGCCGTGATCGAAGCCGTGGACGGCAAGGACGCCATCGCCAAGCTGGGCAACAAGATCAACCTGGTCGTGTGCGACGTCAACATGCCCAACATGGACGGGCTGACCTTCGTGCGCCACCTCAAGGCGCAGGCCGCGCACAAGTTCGTGCCGGTGATCATGCTGACCACCGAGTCGCAGGAAGCCAAGAAGGCCGAAGGCCGCGCCGCCGGCGTGCGCGCCTGGATCACCAAGCCTTTCCAGCCCTCGCAGCTGGTGGACGCGGTAACCAAGCTCTGCGTCTGACGCGACGAGGCATGAGCATGCTCGCGCTCGGCCCGGAGCTGACCATCGCGCAGGCCGCCACGGTGCGCGAGGCGCTGCTGCAGGCGCTGCAGGCCGGTGCCGGCGACCTGGCGCTGGACCTCTCCGGCGTCATCGACTTCGACAGCGCCGGCGTGCAGCTGCTGCTGGCCACGCGGCGCAGCCTGCAGGCGCAGGGCCGCGCGCTGGTGCTGCACCAGCCCAGCGCCGCCGTGCGCGACGCGCTGCAGTGCCTGGGCCTGCGGCAGCTGCTGCCGGCGGCGCACGGCGCCCACGAGTGAAGGACCGACGGTGAACCAACCGTACGACGACGACGCCGCCATCATCGCCGCCGCGCGCGAGGGCTTCCTGGCCGAGGCGCAGGAGATGCTGCAGCAGTTCGAGCAGTCGCTGCTGGGCCTGGAGCAGGCCCCCGGCGACTCGGAGCTGCTCAACGCGGCCTTCCGCGCCGCGCACACCATCAAGGGCACCGCGGGCCTGTTCGGCTTCGACGCCCTGGTGGCCTTCACGCACGAGGTCGAGACGCTGATGGAGGCGCTGCGCAGCGGCGCGCTGCAGGCCGACGAGGCCATCTGCGCCGCGCTGCTGGAGAGCCTGGACCAGATGCAGGTGCTGCTCGGCGAGGTCGAGCTCGGCAGCGCCGACCCCGTGGTGGCCGAGCGCAGCGCCGTGCTGGGCGCGCAGCTGCGCGCGCTGCTGCAGGGCGGCACGGCCGCGCCCCGGACGCAGCCACAACAGCAATTGCAGCCGGCGTCCGTGCGGGATGCGCCCGCAACCGGATCGGCCGGCGCCGGATGGCAGGTCGCGGTCGGCTTCGGCGCCGACGCGCTGCGCAACGGCCTGGACCCGCTGGCCTTCATCCGCTACCTGGCCCGGCTGGGCAGCGAATGCAGCGTCGCCACGCGCGTGGACGCGGTGCCGGCGCTGGAGGCGCTCGACGCCGAGAGCTGCCACCTGGGCTTCGACATCCGGTTGATGTCCGAGGCGCCGCGCGCCGAGGTCGAGGGCGTGTTCGAGTTCGCGCTCGACGACTGCGAGCTGCGCATCGATCCGCTGGCTCCGCAAGTGGACGCGGCCGCTGCGGCACCTGCTCCCGTTCCGGCTGGAACCATTGCCGACGCGGCACCGGCCGAGCCGGCGGCGCCTGCCGCGGCCGAGCCCGCCGTGCCGGCGGCGGTGAACGCCGCGCTGGCCGTGCGGCGCCAGGGCGCGGCCGAGCGCCGCGGCGCGGCGCAGCC
>NZ_VIDQ01000067.1 GCF_009760915.1 Azohydromonas aeria | reverse complement strand
GCCGAAAAGCCTGCCGCCCCCGCGGTGGACCCGATGCAGTGGTGGAGCGCGCTGACGCAGCAGTTCGGCCAGCTCGCCGCGCACGCGCTGCAGGAAGGCGCGGCCGCGGCCGACGCCGCGCGCACCACGCTGGCCAATTCCATGTCCATGGCGCCGGCCGCGGGCCCGGCCAGCAAGGCGGCTTCCGCGACCACGAAGGCCAGCACCTCGGCCGCCACGCCTCAGCCCCAGGCGTCCGGCGCCGACGCCGGCGGCGCGGCGCAGGCCCCCGACACGCCCGACGCCAGCGGCGGCGCCGCGGCCAGGGCCGCCGCGCGCAAGCGGCCCGCGCGCTGACCGGCGGCCACCATCGGCGCGGCAGCGCCGGTTTTTTTTCGGGCGCCCGGTTTGCCCGCCATGGCGGCTTGACACCGACTCCCGGCGCGGCCGCGCCCGCGCTGCCGCAATGCCGCATGACAACGCGCGACGCGCGCCCGCACACTGCACCATGGACACCTTCCTGCACGCCCACGCCACGCATCCCGACTGGCGCTACGCCCTGGAAATCGCCAACGCCCAGTTGCGCGCGCAGCGGGCCACGCAGCGGCAGCAGCACCTGCCCGTCCCGAACCTGGGCTTCGTCTACTTCAGCGACATGTACGCGCCGCAGGCCGAGGAGCTGCTGCAGGCGCTGCGCCACGACTGGCCCGGCGTGGCCTGGGTCGGCGGCACCGGCGTGGGCGTGTGCGGCAACGGCGTGGAGTACTTCGACGAGCCCGCGCTGGTGCTGATGCTGGGGCACTTTCCCACCGGCAGCTTCCAGGTCTTCTCCGGCACGCACCCGCTGGGTCCGGATGCCCACACCGCGCTCGTGCACGCCGACGCCACCACGCCGGAACTCGCCGAGCTCATCGCCGAGATGAGCGAGCGCACCGCCTCGGGCTACCTCTTCGGCGGCCTGCCCTCGGCGCGCTCGCAGCCGCTGCAGGTGGCCGACGGCGTATTCCGCGGCGGGCTCTCGGGCGTGGCCTTCGGCGCCGACGTGGGGCTGATCTCGCGCGTGACGCAGGGCTGCACCCCGGTGGGCCCGGTGCGGCGCGTGACCGCGGCCAACGAGCACCTGGTGCTGGAGCTCGACGGCGAGCCGGCCCTGGACGCGCTGCTGGCCGACACCGGCGTGAGCCTGTCGCAGCCCACCGTGGCGCTGCCGCGGCTGCGCTCGACGCTGGCCGGCGTGAGCGACGCGCGCGAGGCCACGCTCGCGCGCGGCGGCCAGTTCGGCGAGAACACGCGCGTGCGCCACCTCATCGGGCTGGAGCCCGGGCGCCGCGGCGTGGCCATCGCCGAGGCGGTGGAGGTCGGCCAGCAGATCGCCTTCTGCCAGCGCGACGCCGTGGCCGCGCGGCGCGACCTGGTGCGCATCTGCGCCGAGATCCGCGAGGAGATCGAGGCCGGCATCGAGACCCCGGCCGCGCCCGGCGGCGCCGGCGCGGAGCTGGCCGCCGCCTCGCGCATCGCCGGTGCCCTCTACATCAGCTGCGCCGGGCGCGGCGGGCCGCATTTCGGCGCCCCTTCGGCCGAGCTGCAGATCGTGCAGCACGCGCTGGGCGACGTGCCGCTGGCCGGCTTCTTCGCCGGCGGCGAGATCGGCCACCACCACCTCTACGGCTACACCGGGGTGCTGACGGTGTTCACCGCGTCCTGAACGCCAACGCATGTCCCCGCCGCGCATCCCGCCCATCCACTGCCTGCAGAGCTTCGAGGCGCTGGCGCGGCTGCGCAGCGTGACGCTGGCCGCCGAGGAGCTCAGCGTCACCCCCAGCGCCGTGAGCCACCGCATGCGCCAGCTCGAATCGCAACTGGGCGTGCGCCTCTTCGCGCGCGGCGACTTCACGCTCAGCACCGACGGCGCGGCCTACCTGCGCCACGTGCGCCAGGGCCTGCAGGCGCTGCAGCAGCTGCCGGGCAGCGCCGCGGCGCGCACCGGCGCGCCGGTGCGGCTGCGCCTGGCCGTCACGCCCACCTTCTCGCGCGAGATCCTGCTGCCCAAGCTGGCGCTGTTCCGGCATGCGTACCCCGAGGTCGAGCTGATCATGCAGGTCGCCATCCCGCTGCTCGACGTCAAGGCCGAGGAGACCGACCTGGAGTTCCGCTTCGGCACCGGCCCCTATGCCGACGTGGAGCAGCTGTGCGTGCTGCGCGACGAGGTCTGCCCGGTGTGCAGCCCGGAGTACGTCAACGAGGCCGGCCCCTTCGACGGCTTCGACAGCGCCGAGGTGCTGGCGCGCGCGCGGCTCATCCGCAGCCCGCTGGAGCCCTGGGGCACGTGGTTCCGCGCCTGCGGCATCGACCTGCCCGAGCCGCGCAGCGGCGGCGCGCAGTTCAACGACGTGGGGCTGATGCTCGACGCCGCGGCCGCGGGCTTCGGCGTGGCGCTGGCGCGGCTGCGCCTGGCCAAGACCTGGCTCGACAACGGGCGGCTGCTGCGCCTGTCCACGCGCACCGTGCCCTCGCCGCACCACCACTTCCTGTGCTGGAAGCCCGGCACGCTCGAGCGCTGGGAATGCGCCGCCTTCGTCGAATGGGTCAAAACGTCGCTCGCGTGACAAAGCTGACGTTTGGCTGACGTGTTGTGAGAAACGTTCATGCCGGATATGAACAATCTTCATTTCCGCCCTGACGGCCCTCACTACAGTCGCGCCCACCAGAAGGTAGCGGCCGGGGTCTCCCGGTTGCTCCGCCTGTAGGCCAGGGTTCCGGCTTCTGCCGGGCCCTGTCGATGACGTCCCGCTTGCCGCTGACACGCCCGCTGGGTCCGCCCATCGGCCGGCCTGCGCCTGCTGCGCGCCGCGCATCACCGACTCCACGCCTCACGAGGCCGTTCATGAACGCTTCACAAGACACGTCCACGGCCGCCGAACGCTCGGCACGCCGCTCGCAGGTGGTGGCCGCGCTGCAGGCCGCCGTGCCCGCGCACGCGCTGCTGTGGCGCGACGAGGAAACCACGCCCTACGAGTGCGACGGCCTCACCGCCTACCGCCAGTCGCCGCTGGTGGTGGCGCTGCCCGAAACCGAGGAGCAGGTGGCCGCCGTGCTGCGCGCCTGCCACGGCCTGCAGGTGCCGGTGGTAGCGCGCGGCGCCGGCACCGGCCTCTCAGGCGGCGCCATGCCGCACGCCCTGGGCGTGACGCTGTCGCTGGCCAAGTTCAACAGGATCCTCAAGGTCGATCCGGTCAGCCGCACGGCGGTGGTGCAGTGCGGCGTGCGCAACCTCGCCATCAGCGAGGCCGCCGCGCCCCACGGCCTGTACTACGCGCCCGACCCCAGCAGCCAGATCGCCTGCACCATCGGCGGCAACGTCGCCGAGAACTCCGGCGGCGTGCACTGCCTGAAGTACGGCCTGACCGTGCACAACGTGATCAAGGTGCGCGGCTTCACGGTGGAAGGCGAGGCGGTGGAGTTCGGCTCCGACGCCCTGGACGCCGCCGGGCTGGACCTGCTCACCGTGCTGGTGGGCAGCGAGGGCATGCTGGCCGTGATCACCGAGGTGACCGTGAAGCTGGTGCCGAAGCCGCAGCTGGCGCGCTGCATCATGGCCAGCTTCGACGACATGCGCAAAGCCGGCGACGCCGTGGCCAGCGTCATCGCCGCCGGCATCATCCCCGCCGGGCTGGAGATGATGGACAAGCCCATGACCGCCGCGGTCGAGGACTTCGTTCATGCCGGCTATGACCTGAGCGCCGAAGCCATCCTCCTGTGCGAGAGCGATGGCACGCCCGAGGAAGTCGAGGAGGAGATCGGCCGCATGGTGGCGGTGCTGGAGGGCTGCGGCGCCACCGGCATCACCGTCAGCGCCGATGAGGGCCAGCGGCTGAAGTTCTGGAGCGGGCGCAAGAACGCCTTCCCGGCCTCGGGGCGCATCAGCCCCGACTACATGTGCATGGACTCGACCATCCCGCGCAAGCGCCTGGCCGACATCCTGCTGGCGATCCAGGACATGGAGAAGAAGTACGGGCTGCGCTGCGCCAACGTGTTCCACGCGGGCGACGGCAACCTGCACCCGCTGATCATGTTCGACGCCAACGACCCCGACCAGCTGCACCGCTGCGAGCTCTTCGGCGCCGACATCCTGGAGACCAGCGTCGCCATGGGCGGCACCGTCACCGGCGAGCACGGCGTGGGCGTCGAGAAGCTCAACTCCATGTGCGTGCAGTTCAGCCCGGCCGAGCGCGAGCAGATGCTCGCCCTGAAGGCCGCCTTCGACCCCGCGGGCACGCTCAATCCCGGCAAGGTCGTGCCCAGCAAGCACCGCTGCGCCGAGTACGGAAAGATGCACGTGAAGAAGGGGCTGCTGCCCTTCCCCGAGCTGGAGCGCTTCTGAAATGGATGCCATCAACAACGACCCCGTCCTGGCGCGCCTGATCGACCAGGTGCAGACCGCCCGCGCCGCGCGCGGCACGCTGGAGATCCGCGGCCACGGCAGCAAGCGCTTCTACGGCGAGGCGCCGCGGGGCGCCGCGGTGCTCGACACCCGCCCGCTGAGCGGCATCAGCAGCTACGAGCCGACCGAGCTGGTCGTGACCGTGCGCGCCGGCACGCCGCTGGAAGAGCTGGAGGCCGCGCTGGCCGGCAAGGGGCAGTTCCTGCCCTTCGAGCCGCCGCGCCTGGAGGGCGAAGGCGGCCGCGGCACGGTCGGCGGCATGGTCGCCGCGGGCCTGGCCGGCCCGGCGCGCGCCACCGCCGGCAGCGTGCGCGACTTCGTGCTCGGCGCCACGCTGCTCAACGGCCAGTGCGAGGTGGTCCGCTTCGGCGGCCAGGTGATGAAGAACGTCGCCGGCTACGACGTGGCGCGCATGCTCGCCGGCTCGATGGGCATCCTGGGCCTGATCTGCGAGGTCAGCCTCAAGGTGCTGCCGCTGCCAGTGGCCACGCGCACGCTGCGCTTCCAGCTCGACCAGGCGCAGGCGCTGGACAAGCTCAACGCCTGGGGCGGCCAGCCGCTGCCGCTCAACGCCAGCGCCTGGTGGAACGGCACGCTGCTGCTGCGCCTCTCCGGCGCGCGCGCCGCGGTGGACTCGGCCACGGCCAAGCTCGGCGGCGAGGTGGTGGACGACGAATCCGCCGCCAGCTTCTGGCGGAACCTGCGCGACCAGCGCGACGACTTCTTCCAGCTGGCCGCCACGGCGGTGGCGCAGGGCGGGCGCGCGCTGTGGCGCCTGTCCGTGCCGCAGACCGCCGCGCCGCTGGCGGCGCTGGGCGGCAACCAGCTCGTCGAGTGGGGCGGCGCGCAGCGCTGGCTGCTCAGTGACGCCCCGGCCGCGCAGGTGCGCGAGGCCGCCCAGCGCGCCGGCGGCCATGCCGTGCTCTACGCCGCGCAGGACAAGGCGCCCGGCGTGTTCGCGCCGCTGTCGCCGCCGCTGGCGCGCATCCATCGCCAGCTGAAAACCGCGTTCGATCCCGACCGGGTCTTCAATCCCGGCCGCCTCTATCCGGATCTCTGATCCCGAGCATCGATGCAAACCAACCTCGCTCCCGAATTCCGCGACACGCCCGAAGGCCAGGAAGCCGAGGCGATCCTGCGCAAGTGCGTGCACTGTGGCTTCTGCACCGCGACCTGCCCGACGTACCAGATCCTGGGCGACGAGCTCGACGGCCCACGCGGACGCATCTACCTGATGAAGCAGGTGCTCGAAGGCGGCGAGCCCACGCGCGCCACGCAGCTGCACCTGGACCGCTGCCTGACCTGCCGCAACTGCGAGAGCACCTGCCCCTCCGGCGTCAACTACGGCGCGCTGGCCGACATCGGCCGCAACATCGTCGAGAAGAAGGTGCAGCGCCCGGCGTCCGAGCGCGCCAAGCGCTGGCTGCTCAAGGAAGGCCTGACCTCGCCCCTGTTCGCCCCGGCGCTCAAGCTGGGCCAGGCGCTGCGCCCGCTGGTGCCGGCCAACCTGCGCGAGAAGGTGCCCGAGAAGACGCCGCCGCGCGCCCACGACTGGCCGCGGCGCGAGCATGCGCGCAAGGTGCTCATGCTCGCCGGCTGCGTGCAGCCGTCCATGGCGCCCAACATCAACGCCGCCACCGCGCGCGTGCTCGACGCCGCCGGCATCCAGACCGTGGTGGCCCCCAAGGCCGGCTGCTGCGGCGCGATCCGCTCGCACCTGTCGGACGTGGAAGGCGGCCTGAACGACATGCGCCGCAACGTGGACGCCTGGACGCCGCTGCTGGGCCAGGTCGAGGCCATCGTCATGAACGCCTCGGGCTGCGGCGTGATGGTCAAGGACTACGGCCACGCCCTGAGGCACGACCCGGCCTATGCCGAGCGCGCCGCGCGCATCTCCGCGCTCACCAAGGATTTATCAGAGCTGCTGCCCGACCTGGTGCCGCTGCTGCAGCCCAAGCTTGCCGCCAAGGCCCCGGCGCAGCCCGGCGCACCGGCCAGTGCACTGCCGCAGCGCCTGGCTTTCCACCCGCCGTGCACGCTGCAGCACGGCCAGCAGCTGCGCGGCGGCGTGGAGTCGGGGCTGCGCGCCCTGGGCTTCGACGTGACGCTGGCCGCGGGCGAGGCGCACCTGTGCTGCGGCTCGGCGGGCACGTACTCGGTGCTGCAGCCGGAGCTGTCGCACCAGCTGCGCGACCGCAAGCTCGGCCAGCTGCTGCCCACGCAGCCCGACTGCATCGTCTCGGCCAACGTGGGCTGCATCCAGCACCTGCAAAGCGGCACGGCCAAGCCGGTGCGGCACTGGGTGGAGGTGGTGGACGAGGCCCTGGCCGCCTGACGCCCCGGCACCGAACCTGCCCGCGGGCGCGGGCCGGACACGACAAGACAACGCACGACATCGAAAGGCGCGCCCTGGCCCACCGGCGGGGCGGGCGCGCCCGAGCCTTTTTCCATCAATCCGCGAGGAGATAAAACATGAGTCTCGGCCTACAGGCCCTGTTGGCATTCACACCCATAGCCCTGGCCGGCATCCTGCTGGTCGGGCTGGGGTGGTCGGCCAAGCGCGCCATGCCCATCGTCTACATCGTGACGGCGCTGATCGCGCTGTTCGCCTGGGGCGTGAGCTTCAACCGCGTGGCCGCCGCCACGCTCGAAGGCCTGATCATCACCGTGCAGGTGCTGTGGATCATCTTCGGCGCCATCCTGCTGCTCAACACGCTCAAGCACTCGGGCGGCATCGCCAGCATCCGCAGCGGCTTCGCCGGCATCAGCCCCGACCGCCGCATCCAGGTCATCCTGATCGCCTGGCTGTTCGGCTCCTTCATCGAGGGCGCCTCGGGCTTCGGCACGCCGGCCGCGGTGGCCGGTCCGCTGATGGTGGCCGTGGGCTTCCCGGCGCTGGCCGCCGTGATGTTCGGCATGATGATCCAGTCCACCCCGGTGTCCTTCGGCGCCGTGGGCACGCCGCTGATCGTGGGCGTGCAGGGCGGCGTGCAGCGCGAGGCCATGACGGCGGCGCTGCAGGGCCAGGGCCTGCAGTGGGCCGACTTCTTCGACCTCGTCGTCAGCCGCGTGGCCATCGGCCACGCCATCTGCGGCACGCTCATCCCGCTGCTGCTGGTCATGTTCATGACCCGCTTCTTCGGCCGCAACCGCTCCTGGACCGAGGGCCTGGCGGCGCTGCCCTTCGCGCTGTTCTCGGCCTTTGCCTTCACGGTGCCCTACGTGCTCGCGGGCGTGTTCCTCGGCCCCGAGTTCCCCTCGCTGCTGGGCGGCCTGCTGGGCCTGGCCATCGTGGCGCTGGCCGCGCGCGCGGGCTTCCTGGTGCCGCGCCAGACCTGGGACTTCGCGCCGCCGAAGGAGTGGCCCGCGCACTGGATGGGCGACCTGGAGATGAAGCTCGACGAGCTCACCAGCCGCCGCATCTCGCCGATCGTGGCCTGGCTGCCCTACGTGCTGCTGGCGGCCATCCTGGTGGTCAGCCGCACCCATGACCCGTTCAAGAAGTGGCTGCAGTCCATCGCCTTCAACGCCCGCAACCTGCTGGGCGAGACCGGCATCAACGGCAACTTCCAGCCGCTGTACCTGCCCGGCGGCATCCTGGTGTTCGTGTGCCTGGTGACGCTGTTCCTGCACCGCATGTCGCTGGCCTCGTTCGCCCGCGCCGCGCGCGAGTCCACCGGCACGCTGCTGGGCGCGGGCTTCGTGCTCGTGTTCACGGTGCCGATGGTGCGGATCATGATCCAGTCGGGCGTCAACGCGAACGAGCTGGCCAGCATGCCGATCTCCATGGCGCGCTGGGTGGCGGCCTCGGTGGGCGACGTCTACCCGTTCTTCGCCCCGACCGTCGGCGCCCTGGGCGCGTTCCTGGCCGGCTCGAACACCGTGTCGAACCTGATGCTCAGCCAGTACCAGTACAGCGTGGCGCAGGCCCTGGGCGTCAGCGGCGCGACCATCATTGCCGCGCAGTCCATCGGTGCCGCCGCCGGCAACATGATCGCCATCCACAACGTCGTGGCCGCCTCGGCCACGGTGGGCCTGCTGGGCAAGGAAGGCTTCACGCTGCGCCGCACGGTCATCCCGACCCTGTACTACGTGACGCTGGCCGGCATCCTGACCATGGTGTCGATGCACGTGCTGAAGTGGACCGACCCGCTGATGGGCGTGACCCTGCCCTGACCCCGGGTTGACCAGGCACCCGGCCGGGCCCTGCCCGGCCGGCACGCCAAACCCGAACCTCGAAGCTTCGCGCACGGCGGGTGGATGCACCGGCCGTGCGCGAAGCCGTTTTGGGGGCCGGCGCAGCTTCGGTCCGAGGCTTCAGCGCCGGGTCTTCACCATCAGCTTGCAGCTGTCGGAGCAGTTCCGGGAGTCAGCACTGCCCCGGCGCACCGGTACGGCGTGAGCACCATGTGCTGCGCCAGCTGGTCTTCGCTGTTGACGTCCGTGACCCGGTGCTGCAGCCGGAGCTATCGCACCAGCTGCGCGAGCGCAAGCTGCGCCAGCTGCTGCCCACGCAGCCCGACTGCATCGTCTCCGCCAACGTGGGCTGCATCCAGCGCCTGCAAAGCGGCACCGGCACGCCGGTGCGGCACTGGGTGGAGGTGGTGGACAAGGCGCTGGCACGGAGGTCATGGACCGGCGGGTGCGGGCCTCGCTAGACGCCTTGCCATCCGGGGACGTAGGCAACCGCCTGTCGGCCGTCAGCACGGGCAGTCCGCACCCTACTTCGTCATTCCGGCGAAAGCCGGAATCCACGAATGCCGGGGTGCCTCGCTGGCTGGCGTCGGCACACGCCAACGTCAGCCGTTCCACCGCCGTGGTGCGCGTGGATTCCGGCTTTCGCCGGAATGACGGATCGGGGTGCGAAGCGTCATGGCTGTCGGGCTGCCAATCGCTCCCCGCTTCGCCCGGCCGGCAGCGCGCCGCCCCAGACCTTCAGCCGACGCCTCAACTCCTCGCCGGCGCCCCCGTCACCAGCTCCCGGCTGTCGTAATACCCCTGGAAGTCCGCGATGCGCCCGCTGTCGTCCAGGCGCAGCAGCGTCACGCCGTCGTACTCGATGGGCTTGCCGGTCTTGTCGGTGCCGTGCGAGTGCCAGAACAAGCCCGCGGCGTGCTCGTTGGCGGTGACTTCCGAGAAGTCGGAATGGATGTCCGCGAAGGACTCGCGGTACTCGCGCCAGAAGCTCGCGATGTCCTCGCGGCCCTGCAGCTCCTGCCGCTCGCGCTGGATCACCGGGTTGCGCAGCCGCGCGTCGTCGGCGAACAGGTCCAGCAGCTCGTCGAGCGCCCCGTCGCCCTCGTCCTCAAGATGGTTCAGGGCGTGGATGAAGCGCTGCGCGACTTCCTGCGTTTGCTGGGGATTGGCCATGAGTGGATCTCCGGTGGGAAAAGGTCGCTGCCGGCGTGCAAGCGATATTCCCTGAAGAGCCCTGTGCGGCTCGTCCCACAAAGGTCTCAGTCCGCCGGCACGCCTGCCGCCTCGGCTTCCACCGCGGCCACGTCGCTCACCGGCAGCCACACCTCGAACTCCGAGCCCACGTCCACCGTGCTGCGCGCCACGATCCGCCCGCCGTGGCTGGTGACGATGCCGTGGCAGGACGACAGCCCCAGCCCCGAGCCCTCGCCCACCGGCTTGGTCGTGAAGAAGGGCTCGAACACCTGCGCCAGGTCGGCCGCGGGAATGCCGCAGCCGCTGTCGAGCACCGTCAGCACCAGCGAGCGCTCCTGCAGCGGGCCGTGCCCCGCGTCGCGCGTCCCGACGCGGATGCGCACCGTGCCGCCGCGCTCCTTCATGGCGTGGCCGGCATTGCGCACCAGGTTGTGCAGCACCTGCTCCATCTGCCCGCGGTCCACCGCCACGGGCGCGTCCTGGCCCGGCGCCACCTCTACGGCCAGCTCCACGCCCGGGGGCAGCGCCACGCGCAGCAGCGGCGCGGCTTCCAGCGCCAGCGCGCCCAGCCGCGTGGTCTGCAGCACCGGCGCGCTCTGGCGCGCGAAGTCCAGCAGCTGGCGCGTCAGCCGCGCCGCCTTCTCGCCGCTGTCCAGGATGCGCTGCAGGTTGCGCCGCTGGCGCGAGCCCTCCTCGGCCTGGTCGCGGCAGATCTCGGCCAGGCCCATCATCGAGCCCAGCAGGTTGTTGAAGTCGTGCGCCACGCCCGTGGCCAGCACGGCGGTGACGCGCAGCCGGTCGTGCTCGCGCCACTGGTTCTCGGCTTCCACCTGCTGCGTCACGTCGGAGAGGCAGCCGCTCCAGACGATGCGGCCGCCCAGGCCGTAGCGCACGTTGGCGCGCGCCTCGCACCACAGCTGCTTGCCGTGGCGCGCGTGCAGCAGCCGGAAGCGGATGCGCGCATTGCCCTCCACCGGCGGCTGGCGCAGCAGCTGCTGCAGCCGCTCGCGGTCCTCGGCATGCACCTGGCGCAGCAGCGCCGTGGCGTCGGCCAGCAGCTCGGCCAGCGTCAGCCCGGCCAGCGCGGCGATGCCGTCGCAGGCATGCGTGAAGCGGCGGCCGCCGTCCTGGTCGAGTTCCAGGCGGAAGATCAGCGCATCGCCCGAGCGCAGCGCCAGCTCGCGCACCATCAGCTCGCGGCTGACGATCTCGGCCAGGTCGGCCAGCACCTGCACCTCTTCGGGGGCGAGCTCGCGCGGCTCGTGGCCCATGATGCACAGCGTGCCCAGTGCGATGCCCTCGGCCGAGTGCAGCGGCGCGCCGGCGTAGAAGCGCAAGCCCCGCTCGCCGCGCACCAGCGGACTGCCGGCGAAGCGCTCGTCGAGCCGCGCATCGGGCACCACCAGCATCTCGCGCTGCTGGATCACGTAGGCGCAAAAGGCCAGCGCCCGCGGCGTCTCCGACACCTCCAGGCCGCGGCGCGACTTGAACCAGCCGCGGTGCTCGTCCATCAGCGACACGGCCGCGATCGGCGTCTTCAGCAGCGTGGAGGCCAGCCGCGTGATGCGGTCGAAGGCTTCCTCCGGCGCGGAGTCCAGGATGTTGAGCGCGCACAGCAGCGCCAGCCGCGCGGCCTCGTCGGGCGGCAGCGGCGCGACCTTCACGCCTTGCCCCCGGCCGAGGCCAGCGCCCTGGAGATCGCCGCCTGCAGCTGCGCGCGCGAGAAGGGTTTCGCCAGCTGCGCCGTCGCGCCGGCCAGGGCCGCGGTCTGCAGGTTGAACTCCGGCGAGATCACGCGGCGCCCGCCCGACATCGCCACGATCGGCTGCTTCGGGCTGCGCTCGCGGATGCGCAGGATCAGCTGCGCGCCGTCCATGCCGGGCATCAGGATGTCGGTGAGCACCACGTCGAAGGCCCCCTCGGCGAAGCGCTTCAGGCCGGCGGCGCCGTCGGCCGCCTCGGTGACCTGGTGCCGGTCCAGCTCCAGGAACTGCGACACCGTGTCGCGGAAGGTCTCGTCGTCGTCGATCAGGAGGATGCGGGCCATGGCAGGAATGTCAGTAGTCGTTGGTTGGGTCCGTTCGTCCTGAGGTATCGAAGGACGAATCCGCGAGGCTGGTATGGAGGCCTGCTGCCGCTGGCTGCCCAATCCGTTCGGACTGAGGTATCGAAGGCCGAATCCGGCAGGCTCGGATGGCGGCTGCACGGCCAGGGCCGTCCACCCTTCGATACCTCAGGGCGAACGGAATGTTGGTCGGCTTAGTACATGAGCTGGGGAAACCGTCATCAGAAGAACTCGACGCCGCCCGTGGCGGTGCCGGCGGCCACTTCGGAGGGGCGCACGCTGTTGTGGCGCGCCTCGGCGGCGCGGTAGTTCGCGACCAGCGCGGCGGCCTGCGCCTCGATGTCCGCGGCCTCGCCGCCGGTGCGCAGCCGCGCCACCAGCGCCTCGATCAGCGCGTGGCGCTGCGCCAGCGCGGGCTCGGCGCGGTCGATGATCTGCTTGAACACGTCCTGGTACTGGCAGGCCTGCAGCAGCCCGCCGATGTCGGCGTCGAGCCGCGTGTTGTGGTGCGTGATGGCCGTCATCAGCATCCCGTAGAACTGGCGCATGTCCACGTAGCTGTGGTCGAGCTCGCGCGTGAGCCCGGCCAAGCGCTGCGATTCGGCCTCGTTGTGCGCGGCGCGCTTGGCGAACTCGCCCTTGAAGGCGTCGTCGATGGTGGCCACCAGGCTGCCGATGTCCTGCTCGATCCTCACCGCCGACTCGTTGCTCTGCGTGGCCAGGCGCCGCACCTCGGCGGCCAGCACCGCGAAGCCGCGCCCGGCCTCGCCGGCGCGCGCGGCCTCGATGGCGGCGTTGATGGACAGGATCTCCGTCTGTCGCGCCATGGCGCGGATGGCTTCCGTCATCTCGGCGAGCTTGCGCACCTCGCCCACCACGCGCTGGAAGTGCACGCGCTCGCTGGCGATCTGCTGTGGCAGCTGCTCGACGAAGGCGGCCAGCTCCTGGATGACGTGGGTGTTCTGCTCGATGCTGGCCTGCATCGCGTCGCTCTGCGCCTGGGCATGGCCGAGGTAGGCCATGAGCTGGCCGGAATGCTCCTGCAGCGTGGTGGCGCGCGTGAGCACGTCCATGGTCGCCTCGGCGGAGATCGTCACCGCGTGCTGCAGCTGCTGCACGACTTCACCGTCGAGCGCGCGCGCGCCATCGAGCACGGCGTCGCCCGGCGCGGCCCCCGCCGGCACGGACGGGCGCAGCCCCAGGCGCCGCCACAGCGCGGAGAGGAATCGCAGTTTCATGAGATGGCTATCGGCCGCCGGGCGCGGGACATGAGGACCGGCAATCCGGAGGAAGTCACGAAAGGGGCGGCTGCCCTCGCATCAAGCCACCACTGCCCGCGGCTTCACCCGCAGCGCCCACATCACCCCCGCCACCAGCAGCGCGACGCCCGCCAGGGTCGCCGGCGGCGGCGCGGTGCCGCGCAGGAGGAAGGCGTAGCTCAGGGCCGCGAGCGTCTCGAACACGATCAATTGCCCGGCAATGGCCGTGGGCAGGCGCTGGCTGGCCTCGTTCCAGCACAGCGTGCCCAGCCACGAGGCGAACAGCCCGATCGTGAACATCAGCGCCACGAAGCGCAGCGGCGTCGGGCCGAAGGGCAGGCTGAAGGCGTCCCCGTCCGCATGGACGGCGGACCAGCCTAGGAACGCCGCGTAGCCCAGCAGCGCCGGCACCAGCGTGGCCAAGCCCTGCGCCGTGGCCCAGGTGCGCGGGCTGCGGTCCGGGTGGGCGCGCAGCCAGTCGGCATTGCGGATCGGGTACCAGGTCCAGCACGCCACCGCGGCCACGGCCAGCAGCGCGCCCACCAGGTACGCGCCGGGCGCGGCGGCCGGGTCGGCGCGCAGGTGCGCCAGCTCGGCCTGGTTGACCATCGCGATGCCCGCGCCGATCAGCCCCAGCGAGGGCGCCAGCCGCCCCCACGGCAGCTTGCCGTCGCGCCAGGCATTGCGTCGGTTCGACACCAGCGCGATCACCACCGGCAGCGTGCCGATGATCATCGTCGGCAGCGGCCCGCCGGCGCGCTGGATGGCGGCGGCCAAGCACAGGTAATAGAGCAGGTTGCCGATCAGCGCGAGCTTCAGCGCTTCCACCCAGTCGGCGCGCGAGAGCTCGCGCAGCCGCGCGCGGTCGAGCCAGGCCAGGGGCAGCGCGATCAGCCCGAAGGCCAGGTAGCGCCCGAAGGACTGTAGCGCCGCCGGGTACTCGGGCAACAGCAACGGCGACACGAACACCAGGCCCCACATCAGTCCGGCGGCCAGGGCAAAGAAAGTTCCGATCCACATCGGCGCGGATTGTCCCTGCGCCGCGCGGCCTGCCTGCCGAACGGCGCACTTGAGCCAGCCGGCCCCGGATTTGCGCGCGGTGCATGTTTCCCGCCCTCAATCCGCGTGAAACGAAAAGAAAGCCCCGGCGTATTGCGCTGCATGCAACAGAGCGGGGCGCCGACTTGCTCCAGCATGGCGACAAGCCCGCCAGCGTGCACTTTGAAATCCGACACCACCCCCACCGCCGTGCCCTGGGCCTGGCCCCTGGCGTTGCTGCTGGCCGGGCTGCTGGCCAGTGCCGCGGCGGGCCTGTGGCAGCGCCGGGACAACGCCGCCTGGGTGGACGTGGCGCTGGCCACCGAGGCCGAGCGCATGGCCGAGCGGCTGCGCCGGCGCATGCAGACCTACGAGACCGGCGTGGTGGCCACGCGCAGTGCCATCGCCGTGGCGGGGCGATCGGTGCAGGAGATCACGCGCGAGCAGTTCGAGCGCTTCGGCACCTCGCTGGACATGGAGCGGCTGCTGCCGGGCCTGGGCGGCGTGGCTTTCATCCGGCGCGTGGACCCGGCCGGCGAGGCTGCCTTCGTGGCCGGTATGCGGCGCGAGGGTTTCGATGACTTCCGCATCCGTGAAGTCGCACCCAACCCGGACGAGCGCTTCGTCATCCAGTACGTGACGCCACTGCGCGAAGGCAACCAGGCCATGCTGGGCCTGGACATCGCCTCCGACCCGCCGCGGCGCGCCGCCGCGCTGGAGGCCGCGCGCAGCGGCGAGGCCCGGCTGAGCGCGCCCTTCGCGCTGGAGAACGACCCGAGCCGTGCACCGCGCGCCTTCGCGCTGATGCTGCCCATCTACCGCAGCGGCCACGTGCTGCCGCCGCCGCCGCAGCGCGAGGCCGAGGCTTTCGGCTGGGCCAGCGTGCGCATGGTCATGGACGAGGTGCTGCACGACTTCGACCGCGGAGACGGCGTCGCGCTGGCGGTGAGCGACGTGACGCTGCCGCAGGCACCCGTGGCCTTCCACGCCTCGGCGGACTGGCGCGCCGGCGCGGCGCTGCCGCTGCGCGAGGCGGTGCTGCCGCTGTACGGGCGCCGCTGGCAGGTGCAGGTGCAGGCGCTGCCGGCCTTCGCCGCGCGGCTGCCGCTGCGCAACCCGCTGGCGCCGGCGGCCATCGGCGCGGGGGCGTCGGTGCTGCTGGCGCTGCTGCTGCAGGCGCGGCTGCATTCGGCACGGCGCCAGCGCGCGGCGCAGGCGCGCTTCGGGGAGATCAACGCCACGCTGGAGCAGCAGGTGCGGCTGCGCACCGCGGAGCTGCAGGCGATCCTCGACAGCGCGGCCAGCGCCATCGTCGCCACCGACCTGGAAAGCCGCGTCATCGCCTTCAACCCGGCCGCCGAAGGCATGCTGGGCCTGCCCGCGGCGCAGGCGCTGGGCCGCTCGATGCTGGACTTCTACGACCCCGTGGAGCTGCGCGAGCGGGTGCACCAGTTCCCGGCCGAGATCGTGGAGCACGCCACGGAGCTGCCGGCCGGGCTGCGGCAGGCGCTGCGCCACGGCCCCGCACCGCGCGACGGCGAGCGCAGCGAGTGGACCTACGTGCGCGCCGACGGCACGCGCTTCCCCGGGCTGCTGAGCCTGAGCCTGCTGCGCGACGACCGCGGCCAGCCGCACGGCTTCCTGGCCGTGATCGTGGACCTGAGCGAGCGCAAGGCGCTGGAGCGGGCGCTGGAGCAGCGCACGCGCCAGGCCGAGGCCGCCAGCGAGGCCAAGAGCGCCTTCCTCGCCCACATGAGCCACGAATTCCGCACCCCGCTCAACGCCGTCATCGGGCTGAGCCAGCTCATGGCGCAGCTGCAGGACCTGCCGCCGCGGGCGCGGCACTTCGTGCGCCACATCGAGCAGGCCGGCACGCAGCTGCTCGCGCTCACCGACGACGTGCTCGACCTCTCGCGCGTGGAAGCCGGCGAGCTGCGCCTGGAGCTCGCCCCTTTCGATCTCGACGCGCTGCTGCAGACGCTGAGCGCGCTGGTGCAGCCGCAGGCCGCGGCCAAGGGCCTGGCGCTGCGGCTGGAGCGCGCGCCGCAGCTGCCCGCGCGGCTGCGCGGCGACGCGCTGCGCCTGCGCCAGGTGCTGCTGAACCTGCTGGGCAACGCGGTGAAGTTCACCGAGCGCGGCGAGGTGAGGCTGTGGGTGCACGGCGACACGCCCGAAGCGGGCCGGGTACGGCTGCACCTGGAAGTCAGCGACTCGGGCATCGGCATCGAGCCGGCGCTGCAGCAGCGCATCTTCGAGCCCTTCGCCCAGGCCGACGCCTCCACCACGCGGCGCTTCGGCGGCACGGGTCTGGGCCTGTCCATCGTGCGGCGGCTGGTGGGGCTCATGGGCGGCGAGATCGCGCTGCAGAGCACACCGGGCCAGGGCAGCACCTTCACGGTGACGGTGGTGCTGGAGGTGGACGGGCCGGCGGCCTGAAACCGGTCCGGCCCGTACGCCGTGCCCTCACCTCACAGCTTCGGTATGTGCAGCGTCTTGCTGATCATCAGCGAGCCCGAGAGCACGAACATCAGCACCAGCGGGTGCAGCGTCCAGGGGCCGAGGTCCCAGGCGCCCAGCCACAGGTCGTCGCCGATGCGGCCCTGCCAGGCGGCCAGGGCCAGGACGGCGGTGAGCACGACGCTGGTGGGAATCGGGGTGCCCTCGAAGTACTTGACCTTGTCGCCGCCCTCGGACAGCGACTCGGCCGTGACGTTGAAGCGCGCCAGGCGGCTCACGCCGCAGCACACGAAGTAGATCAGCGCCGCCAGGTCCCAGCCGCCGTTCATGCCTGCGGCGTAGGCCAGCACCGCCGGTGCCACGCCGAAGGAGACGATGTCGGCCAGCGAGTCGAGCTCGCGCCCCAGCGCCGAGGCCTGGCGGCGCCAGCGCGCCACGCGGCCGTCGAGCACGTCGAAGGCCAGCGCCAGCGGTGCCATGGCCGCGGCCAGCAGGAACTGCCGGATCTCGCCGTCGGCCATGAAGCCCATGGCCAGCAGCACGCCGGCCATGCCGCAGGCGGCGTTGCCCAGGGTGAAGAAGTCCGCCAGCGCGAATTCGCGAATCATCGAGAAGTGGCGGGCCGGGGGACGGGATGTGGGAATCGCCATGGTGAAAACCTCCTTCGGTCTGCCCCGTGCAGGGCATGTCGCTTGCCTGCCCTGCAATGCAGGAGACAGCCATGAAAGCGACCCCTTCCACCCTGCCCGCGCCCCTGGGGCGCACCCTTCGTCTTTCCGTGCCGGCCGCCCTGGCCGCGGCGCTGCTCGCGGGCTGCGCCAGCGGGCCCGACGCCACCTGGGCCGACCCGCAGCTCGCCGGCGGCACCGCGCGCCCGCTGCAGGGCGCGCGCGTGCTGGTGGTGTGCGAGGCGGCCGAGACCACGCTGCAGCAGCTGTGCCTGGACCGCATGGCCGAGGAGCTGACCGCGCGCGGACTCACCCCCGTGCGCTCGGCGCAGGCGCCGGGCACCGGCAGCGTGGGCCGCGGCGCCGAGGCCTACGTGGGCGAGGCGCGGGCCGCGGGCGCGCGCGCGCTGCTGCTGACCTCGGTCACGCCCGACGCCACGCGCGCGGCGGGGCCGGGCTACTCGCCGTTCTCCATCGGCATCGGCGGCTTCAGCTTCGGCGGGCGCGGCGGCGCGGGCGTGGGCGTGTCGGTGCCCATCGGCGGCGCGGCCGGCTCGTCCTACACCCCCGGCTACGCCGCCAACGGCAGCTTCACCGACACCGGCAGCGGCCGGCTGCTGTGGTCGGCGCGCGCCAGCAGCGGCTCCAGCGACCTCAACGCCGGCATGGGCGACATGGCCAAGACGCTCATGGGGGCGGCGGAGAAGGCGGGGGTGTTCTGAAGAAAGGCTGAGGCAGGCGGCAGGCAAGCCGCGGTGCCGGCCGGAGGAAACAGCACCGTCATTTCGGCGGCTGTCTGGGGAAAGCGGAGGACGACCGGCATCCCGACAGCACGGGCATCCCGCCTACTACTCCGTCATTCCGGCGAAAGCCGGAATCCACGAACGCCGCAGTGCCTCGCTGGCCTGCGCAGGCATGTGCCGGCGCCCGCCGTTCCACCGCCACGGTGCGCGTGGATTCCGGCTTTCGCCGGAATGACGGATCGGGGTACGGGGCGTCGTGGCTGACGGGATGCCGCGCGCAGAAGTTGTCCCGGGCAGCAGTGAGCTTTCGTCGGGATGACGGCATTCCTTCTCTGGCCGGCTTCGCCATGCGCGCGGCGCAGGCCACCTTGAAAGGAGACCGCCCATGAGCTACCTGCTGGCCCTGGACCAGGGCACCTCCAGCTCGCGCAGCATCGTCTTCGACGCCGCCGGCCGCGTCGTGGCGCAGGCGCAGCGCGAGCTGCGGCAGCGCTTCCCGCAGCCGGGCTGGGTCGAGCACGACCCGATGGAGATCTGGAATTCGCAGCTCGACACCGCGCGCCGGGCGCTGGCGCAGGCGCGGCTGTCGGCGCGCGACGTGGCCGCCATCGGCATCGCCAACCAGCGCGAGACCACGCTGCTGTGGGAGCGCGCCACGGGCCGGCCCCTCCACCACGCCATCGTCTGGCAGGACCGCCGCGGCGAGCCGCTGTGCGCGCAGTTGCGGGCGCAGGGGCTGGAGCCGCTGGTGCGCGAGCGCACCGGGCTGGTCATCGACAGCTACTTCTCCGCCACCAAGATCCGCTGGCTGCTCGACCACGTGGCCGGCGCGCGCGCGGCGGCGCAGCGCGGCGAGCTGGCCTTCGGCACCGTGGACAGCTGGCTGCTGTGGCAGCTCACGGCCGGGCGCGTGCATGCCACCGACGTGAGCAACGCCTCGCGCAGCATGCTCTGGGACATCGCGCGCCGGCGCTGGGACGAGGAACTGCTCGCGGCGCTGGACATCCCGGCCTCGCTGCTGCCCGAGGTGCTGCCGTCGAGCCACCGCTTCGGCGACAGCGACGCGGCGCATTTCGGCGCGGCCATCCCCGTGTGCGGCATGGCCGGCGACCAGCAGGCCGCCCTCTTCGGCCAGGCCTGCTTCGCGCCGGGCATGGCCAAGAACACCTACGGCACCGGCTGCTTCCTGCTCATGCACACCGGCAACCGGCTGCAGCGCTCGCGCAACGGGCTGGTCAGCACGGCGGCGGCGCAGCCGGGCGCGGCGGCGCAGTACGCGCTGGAGGGCAGCGTCTTCGTCGGCGGCGCGGTGGTGCAGTGGCTGCGCGACGGGCTGCACGCCATCGACGCCAGCGCCGAGGTCGAGGCCCTGGCCGGCAGCGTGCCCGACAGCGGCGGCGTGACGGTGGTGCCGGCCTTCACCGGGCTGGGCGCGCCGTACTGGAATGCCGAGGCGCGCGGCGCGATCCTGGGCCTGACGCGCGGCAGCTCCGCCGCGCACGTGGCGCGCGCGGCGCTGGAGAGCATCGCCTTCCAGAGCGCGGCGCTGCTGCAGGCCATGAGCCGCGACGCGCAGGAGGGCGGCGGGCTGCCGGTGAGCGAGCTGCGCGTGGACGGCGGCGCCTGCGTCAACGACCTGCTGATGCAGTTCCAGGCCGACCTGCTCGGCATTCCCGTGCTGCGGCCCCAGGTCACCGAGACCACCGCGCTGGGCGCGGCCTACCTTGCCGGCCTGGGCGCGGGCGTGTGGCAGGTGCTCGACGAGCTGGCGGCGCAGTGGCGGCCGGAGCGCGTGTTCACGCCGACCATGGAGCGCGACCGCGCCCAGGAGCTGATGGCGCGCTGGGAGCGCGCGGTGCGGCAGGTGGTGGCGGAGTGACACCTACCGCTTCCACCGCAGCACGCGCGGCGTTGCAGGGGCTGCAAGGGCTGCTCAGCTCCTGAGCAGGTGCGGATAGCTGAAGCCGATGAAGTGCGCGGCGTTGAGCGTGAAATGCGCGGCGATGGCCGCCTCAATGCGGCGCGTGCGCGCGTAGGCCCAGCCGTAGCCCAGGCCGGCGAGCGCGGCCAGCGCGGCATAGGCGGCGCCGCCGCCCAGGTGCGCGAGCCCGAACAGCGCGGCGGCCACGAGCACGGGCAGCGCGCGCAGCGCCGGCCGATCCGCGATGGGGCGCCATGTCGCCAGCCGCTCCTGGATCACGCCGCGAAAGAAGCCCTCCTCCAGCACGCAGGTCCACAGCAGGATCTTCAGCAGCCACGCCGGGGTGAAGCCGGGCCATTTCAGGTCCGGCCGCACGATGCCGGCCAGGGTGCCCAGCGCCAGCACCAGCGCCGCCGTGCCCAGCGCCACGGGCGCGGCGCGGCGCAGCACCGCGGCCAGCTCGGCCAGGCTCTGCGCGCGGCGGCAGAACGTCAGCACGATCACCAGCCCGGCCAGGCCGGCGTCGAAGCCCAGCGTGAAGCGGAACGGCGCCGAATCCGGGGCGAGGCGGATGCCGTCCAGGAACACGGCCGGGGCGAAGCCGGGCACCAGGCGCAGCCCCAGGGCGAAGGCCAGCGCCAGCGCGAGCGCGGCCAGCACGCGGCGCGGTGCCGGGGCGGTGACGGTGCGCGAGGCCAGGGCCAGCGCGGCCAGCACCGCGGCCGCCGCCAGGGCGCGCCCGTCGATCACGCCCGTGAACCAGGCCGCGAGCGTGGCCGCGGCGCCCAGCGGCAGCGCGGGCGGCAGCGCCGGGCCGCGACCCAGGCGCAGGGCCGGCAGCCAGGCGGCGGCGATGGCCAGGGCCAGCAGGACGAAGGGGAGGATGGGCGGCGAGGTCATGGGATGGGCGGCGCCGGGCGGGCGAAGGCTGATGTCCGGGGAGAGTGGAGAACGACCGGCATCCCGGCAGCACGGGCATCCCGCCTACTGCTTCGTCATTCCAGCGAAAGCCGGAATCCACGAACGCCGCGTTGTCCCGCTGGCCGGTGCCGGCACGTGCTGGCGTCAGCCATGCCAGCGCAGCAGTGCGCGTGGATTCCGGCTTTCGCCGGAATGACGAATCGGGGTGCGAGGCGTCGCGGCCGACGGGGTGCCACAAGCAGATTCTTCGGACAGCAGTGAGCAGGCGCGGGAAACCCCCTCACCCCAGCCGCCGCGCCAACTCCGCCACCGCCTCGGCCGCGTCCAGGTGCACCGAGCACGAGCGCGACAGCATGAGGTTCAGCGCCTCGCCGAAGTCCTCGATCAGGAAGCCGTGGGTGGCGTCGAACTGCGCGCCCGGCGCGCCGCCCGGCGCCTGCCCGAAGGCGGCGCGCACGCGCTCGGCGGTGCTGCGCGACAGCGCCGCGTCGTACACCGCCACCGGCTTGCCCAGCGCCACGGCGGCGCCGATCTCGAAGACGGTGCCGGAATCGGGCTCGACCGGGTTGCGGAACGCCATCACGTTGGCCAGCACCGCGTCGCAGCCGCGCAGCAGCGCCATGTTGTGTTGGTAGATCCACTCGGCCTGCTGCGACGGGCCGAGGCCCGGCGGCAGCGGCTCGCCGTCCACCGGGGCGATGCCCTGCAGGCCGTGGGCGGCGCATAGGGCGCGCAGCGCGTCGTAGCGGGCGGCGGCGTCGCGGAAGAAGACGTCGGGGCCGGCGAGGTACAGGGTTTTCATGGCTTTTGGGCGGGATTGGCAAACACCGGCAACCCCGCCGCCACGTCCCGGAACGCCGCCAGCGCCGCCTCCAAGTGCTCGATGATTTCCTGCTGCAGCACGTCCGGCGTCGGCAAATCGTCGAGGTGGTCGAGGCTGTCGTCCTTGAGCCAGAACACGTCCAGGCTGGCTTTGTCCCGGGCAACCAGGTCTTCGTAGCTGAAATACTTGAAGCGCTCGGTTTCCCGGCGCTCGTGCCGGTTTTCCGGGTTGTAGCAGGCGATGAAATCACGCAGGTCCGTCAATTTCAGCGGCCGGGTCTTCAGCGTGAAATGCTGGTTTGTGCGCAAATCGTAGAACCAGATGCCCTTGGTATGCACCGTGCCGTCCTTGGGCCGGTTGTCGAAAAACACGACGTTGGCCTTGACGCCCTGGGCGTAAAAGATTCCCGTGGGCAGGCGTAATATGGTGTGGACGTCGCAATTCTCCAGCAGCTTGCGCCTGATTTTCTCGCCCGCGCCGCCCTCGAACAGCACGTTGTCGGGCAGCACCACCGCCGCGCGGCCGGTGGTTTTCAACATGCTGGCGATGTGCTGCAGGAAATTGAGCTGTTTGTTGGCCGTGGTCTGCCAGAAATCCTGCCGCTCGTAGGTCAGCGCCTCGCGATCCTCCTCGCCTTCCTCGTTGGTGATGGTCATGCTGCTCTTCTTGCCGAAGGGCGGATTGGCCAGCACCAGATCCACCGTTTCAGCCGGCGAGGCAATCAGCGCGTCGGCCAAGCGAATCGAGGGCTCGCTCACCATGTCGCCGATGCCGTGCAAAAACAAGTTCATCAGGCACAGCCGCCGCGTACCGGCGACGATTTCATTGCCCCTGAAAGTCTCGTCGCGCAGGAAATCCTGTTCCGCGTCGTTCAGGCCGTCGTGCCCGTAATTCAGCCAGGCTTGGTTTTCCGCCAGCCACTGGCCGGTGCCCTGGATCCAGTCATTGGCCGCCAGGAAGAAACCGCCCGTGCCGCAGGACGGATCGGCAATGGTCTGCATCGGCCGCGGGCGCATGCAGGCCACCATGGCCTGGATCAGCGCGCGCGGCGTGAAATACTGGCCGGCGCCGCTCTTGGTGTCCTCGGCATTCTTCTGCAACAAGCCCTCGTACAAATCGCCCTTGGTGTCGGCGTCCATGCCGACCCAGGTTTCCTCGTCGATGAGTTTTACCAAGCGAGCGAGCTTGGCCGGGTCCTGGATCTTGTTCTGTGCCTTGAAGAAGATGGCGCCGAGCATGCCCTTTTGCTTGCCCAGCTCGTGCAGCGCCGCCAGGTATTGGGCCTCCAGCGGCTCGCCGGATTTGCCGCGCAGGCTGGGCCAGTCGAACCCGGCGGGAATGCGGGGCTCCTGGTCATAAGGCGGCTGCGTGTACTCGTGCGCCATCTTCAGGAACAGCAGGTAAGTCAACTGTTCCAGGTAGTCGCCATAGCCCACGCCGTCGTCGCGCAGGGTGTGGCAGAAATTCCAGACTTTCTGGATGAGGGAGGCAGTGTTCATTCGGCGGTACTGCTCTTCTGGTTCGTGGTGTAGGCCTGCCGCGGATCGGTCGCGGATGCAAAGGCCAACAAAAGCTCCTGACTTTGGACCATGGGATTCAAGGTGCGCTTGAACAAATCGTCGGGATTCCGGTTCAACAGGCGGGCCAACACCTTGCGGCCCACGAAACGGCCCTCGCACAAGCGCCGCAAAGCGGAATCCCAGGTGCGCCTCCAGCTCGGACAGCGTTTCCGGCGGCACGAGGCTGCTCATGCGCAGCTCCATCTGCGTCTGCTCGGGTTCCCGCAGCGCGTGCAGCACCGGGCGCCGCCAATGCTGCCCGGCCCAGTTGCGGAAGATCTTGAGCAGCCCCGAGCCGGCCTGGTCGCCGTAGCCCACGAGGCGGAACATGTGCTGCATGCGCCGGTTGCGGCAGTCGCTGTGGCCGCCCTGCACGGCCAGCTCCGGCGGCACGCGCATCAGCCCCGGGTTGCGAAAGCCGAGCATGGTCAGCGATATGGAAATCGTCCGGCGCCGTGCCGGCGTAGTAGGCCAAGTCGCCCGCGGGCTCCAGCACCGCCACGTCGCGGCCCAGCACGTACACGCCGAGCTTCATGACGGCGAGGCCTGGCTGCGCTCGCGGCGCAGCTCGTCGAGCGTGCCGGCGCGGCCTTCAGGCATGACGTTCAGCTCCAGCCCCAGCACGGCCAGTACCGCCAGCAGCTTGCGTGTGCCGAACTCCGCCAGCCGCCCCCGCTCCAGCCGCGACAGCGACTCGACCGTGATGCCGGCCTGTGCCGCTACCACCTGCTGGCGCAGTTTCAACTCGCGGCGCCGCGCCGCGATGGCTTCACCAAGCTCCTGAAGGGTGTGCATTTGACAAATATCTCAATTTCCAGGCCGATGAAATGAACGCTTGAAGCAAACATCAAGTTTAGGCTTCAATACACTGTTGATCGACCGCGCACGATGAGTACGCGCTGCGGGCTTTCGAGCGCGCCGCGGGGGACTACCTGTTGAAACCCGTGGAGCCGGCGCGATCCGTTCAGGGCATTTCGAGCAACGGGCCCATGCGCTGCGCCGCACGGACAATCTGGATGACTGGATTTTCCAACATATCTTGACAGCACCCAGGCAATAAGTTAGCCCATTTCCCGAAAAGAACGGCAACCGGAAACCGAGCCTTTGGAGAATTGGCGCCGGTTGAAGCCCGTGCTACAAGGACGAGACACCCGGGCAGTATCGAGGGGATGCTTTTCGTGAGCACAGAAGGAGACGCTCGTGAGCCATCGACAGACCAGGCAGCCCGCCTTCGGGAAATATAGATTATTGTTGGCGGCATGCCTGGCCCTGCAAGGCTGCGCCGGTTTGCAAGGCGCTCCGAAATGGAGTCCGGCGGTCAACCTTGAGAGCGATGACGCGCTGCACGCCACTTATCTGGAAAAAGTTTACAAAGCCAATTCCGATCAGGATAGGGGAAGCCTGCGCAATCAATTTATCGAAATCAGGGTCGGCCTGATTGACCAAGCATACCTGACCTACAAGCAAAGCCTTTATACCCAACGGGTCGGCTCCTCGGTAAGCACCGATATTGCCACCCTGCTGTTGAATGCCGTTGGCGCCGGCGTCAGCGACGTCAGCACCAAGACCGCCACCAGCGCATTGTCGGCCGTCATCATCGGCAGCAAGGTTTCCATCGACAAGAACGTCTATTTTGATACGACCCTGCCCGCCTTGCTTTCGCAAATGGACGCGCGACGCGACCAAGTGCTTGCAAGAATCAGGCTCGGCATGCTCGTCGATACCACCCGCTACCCCATGCTGCAAGCACGCCGCGATCTGGACGACTATTACAATGCCGGCAGCATCTTCGGCGCCATTTCCAGCCTCACGAAGCAGTCCAGCAACGCTCAAGTTGCAGCGGAACAGGAGCTGATCAAGAGGCTGCCCACGGAGGCGGAAATTACCGAGCAATTGAAGGGCCAGGGTTTCCTGGTCAGCAAGGCCGCCGATACGCAAACCAGTCGCACGCTGGAAAAATGCCTGACACCTGAGGCAAAACTGAAACCAGGCCTGCAGGACCGCCTGTATCCGTGGCTGAAGACCAACGGGCTCGATCCCGCGGCCCCTGGCACTCCCGTCAGCGATTTCCTGACCAGCTCCGAAACCAGGTTCGAGAAACTGCGTCAGCAGGCACTGGATGACCCACAAATCGGCTCGTTGATCCGGTCGATCTGCAAGTAACCTTTCGCTGCAGCCAAGGAGGCCATCATGATTCAGAAGATTGCGCGCACGGGCCTGTCTCACGCCCAGGCCCAGTTCATGTTCAACGAGGCCAGATCCAAGCCCGGGCAGTTTGCCCAGATGATCGAGCAGGCCGATGGCAACTGGACCGTAGTGGTCACCTGGGACGATGCCGGGCCTGCGCCGGCCCTGCGGCGCTCCGGACCGGTTGCGGCGGATGAAGAGGAACTGGGCTCGCTGTCAAGCCGCTTCGAGAGCAATGGCGATCCCGCGGCCATCGGGCGCGACAGCACGGGCGGCTTTTCATATGGCGCCTATCAGATTGCCACCCTGACCGGGACGATGGGAAAATTCCTTGACTTCCTTTCCAAGAAATTCCCGGAGCTTTCCGCCGAGCTTGAAAATGCCGGTGGCGCCGCGGCCGCCCGTGCCGGAGACGAGAATTTCAAGGAAACCTGGAGAAAGCTGGCTGCCAGACCGGAATTCTTCAGATCCCAGCATGACTTCATCGAGCATACGCACTACCGGCCTTTTGCAGTCACCCTGCTCGGCAAACCTGGCCTTGACCTGTCGCAGCGCTCCTCGACCCTGCGCGACGTGGCCTGGTCCGTCGCAGTGCAACATGGGCCCGCCAACAAGGTATTTGCCAATGCGCTCGGCGGCATGAACCTCGACGGGCTTTCCGATGCCGAGATCGTCAAGGCCGTCTACGCCGAGCGCATGAAACTGGAGCGCTATTTCCCTTCATCGACGGACAAGGTCAAGAGCGCCCTGACCAAGCGGTTCGAGCAGGAGTTGCGGCTGGCCCTGGACCGCTTGAGCTGATCAGGCAGCGGCACGCCTGCCTGACACATCGCATCGCTGGGCATTCATTGCGGGCCGGCGGCGCTGACCGCCGGCCCGCATGGCGGCCGTCGGGCCGCCGCCCCTCACCCCCCGCTGTACTCCCCCACCCAGTCCGCGTAGGGCCCGTGCACCCGCTCCAGCGCCAGCGCGTAGATGGCGGGCAGCGTGTAGGGGTGCAGCTCGCGGATGGCCTCCTCCACCGCGGCGTAGCGCGAGGCCACGGTCTTCAGCATCAGGCGGTATTCGCCCTCCTGCTGCATCTTCCCTTCCCACATGTACACGCTCTCGATCGGCGAGATCTGCGCGCAGGCCACCAGGTGGCGCTCCACCAGCGCGCGCGCCAGGCGCCGGGCGTCGTCGGCGGTGGCGACGGTGGTGATGACGGCTATGGGCTTCATCGGCGTTTTCTCCTGTCTGTCCAGCGAAGGAACGGTCGGGTCGCGGTGTGAACGGGTGAGCGGGTCGGCGTGCGCCGCGTCAGCGCGGCGGCGGCTCGGTGGTGGCCGGCGTCGCCGGCGAGGGCTCGGTGGCGGAAGGCACGGGCGAGGACGCCGGCTCGGAAGCCGGGGCCGCCACCGGCGAGGCCGGCGGCACCGCCGGCGTGCCGGCGAGCTGCGGCACCGTCAGGCGCTGCGCCGCGCCCAGCGGCTGCAGGTCGCCCGCGAGCTTGAGGTCGCCGGCGATCACGCCGCGCAGCGCGCCGGGGGTCCAGTACTTCTGCGCGAAGGCCTGCACCTGCGCCGGCGTGACGGCGTTGATCTCCTCGACGAAGCCGCGCAGCTCGGCCAGCGGCCGGTCCTGCGACACCTGCGCCGACACCGTCGCGGCCAGCCCGCCCACGGTCTCCAGCCGGCGCGAGAAGCCGCCGATGAGGGTGGACTTGCGCGCCTCCAGCTCCGCGGCCGCCGGCGCCTCGCGGCGCAGCCGCTCCATCTCGTCGCGCATGACCTGCAGCACCTGCGGCGCGGTGCTGTTCTGCGTCTGCGCGCTGGCGCTCCACATGCCGCCGCCGGGGTGCGCCTCGGCCTCGCTGTGCGCGCCGTAGCTCAGGCCGCGCTTGATGCGCACCTCCTGGTTCAGCCGCGCCGAGTAGCCGCCGCCCAGCAGCACGTTGGCGCTCTGGCCGATGCGGCGGGTAATGCGGTCCTCCTTGTCCAGCGCGACGAAGGGGCCCACCACCATCACGCTGCTCTGGCCGGCGCCGGGCATGTCCACCAGCACCGTGGGCTGGGGCGCGGGCGCGGGCTCGGCGGCAACCAGCGGCGGCACGGGCGTGTCCGGGGCGCGCCAGTCGCCGAAGTGGCGCCGCGCCAGGCGCAGCGCCGTGGCCAGGTCCACGTCGCCGGCCAGCACCAGCGCGGCCTGGTCGGGCCGGAAGGTGCGCGCATGGAACGCCTTGACGTCGGCCACAGAGATCTTCTGCAGCGACGCCGGCGTGACCGCGACGCCGTAGGGCGACTCGCCCCACCAGGCGCGGCGCGCGGCGATGCCGGCCACGGTGCCGGGGCTGGAGAGCGCCACGCGCAGCGAGTCCAGCGACTGCGTGCGCGCGCGCTCCAGCTCGTCGGCGGCCAGGGTCGGGCGCCGCGCCACGTCGGCGATCAGCGCCAGCGCAGCGTCGAGCTTCGGCGTGGTCACGGTCATGGCCACCGTGGTGGCGCGCCAGCTGCTGCCGGTGTCCAGCGAGCCGCCCAGCGCCTCGGCCTGCTGGGCCAGCAGCGTGGCGTCCACCGCGCGGCCGCCGCGCGTGGCGCCCTTGGACAGCAGCGTGGCGGCCATGCTGGACAGGCCAGCCAAGCCGGGCGGGTCGGTCTCGGGGCCGGCGCGCACCAGCAGCCGCGCGCTGACCAGCGGGATGCCCGTGCGCGGCGCCACGATCACGCGCAGCCCGTTGGGCAGCCGCTCCTCGGGCATCGGCGGCAGCACCACCGGGCGCGGCGGCTGGGGTTCGGGCGGGCCGTCCACGCCGGGCGTGGCGGCGCGCGCGGCGCCGGCGAGCGCCAGCAGCGCGGCGGCGGCAGTGACCAGGAGTCGGGGGGCTTTCGGGTTCAGCACGGTCACGCCTTCTTCTCCGTGTAGTCGAGCGTCACGCGCGGACGCCCAAGGACGTAGCTCTTGAGCACGCGCTGCACGTCGGCGGCGCGCACGGCCTGCAGCTCGGCGAGCTCGCGGTCGGCGGCGCGCGGGTCGTTGCGCAGGATCACGGACCAGCCCACGCTCTGGGCGCGGCCGTGCGGCGTCTGGCGCCCGGCCAGCTCGCCGGTGACCACCTGGGTGCGCACCTTCTCCAGCTCGGCGTCCGGGATGGGCTTGTTGGCCAGCCGCTCGATCTCGCGCAGCAGCGCCTGCTCCAGCTGCGCCGGCTCGCGCCCGCCCGCGGCGATGGCGTAGGCCATGAGCAGCCCGGCGTCGGCGTTGAAGTCGGTGTTGAAGCCGGCGGCCTGCGCCGACTGCTCGCGGTACACCAGCGACTCGTTCAGGCGCGAGGACTCGCCCCCGGAGAGCAGTGACGAGGCCACGTGCAGCGCGGCGGTGTCGCGGTGGTCGGCGCGCGGGCCCTGCCAGATCAGCGCCACCGCCGGCAGCGGCACGTTCGGGCCGAACACCTGCACGCGGCTGCTCTCGGTGCGGCGCGGCTCCTGCACCGTCACGCGCGGAATGGGCGTGCCGGGCCGGGCGATGCGGGTGAAGTAGCGGTCCACCCAGGGGTCGAGCTGGCCCTGGTCGAAGTCGCCCGAGACGATGAGCGTGGCGTTGTCCGGGCGGTAGAAGGTGGCGTGGAAGGCGCGCACGTCCTCCAGCGTGGCGGCATTGAGGTCCTCGATGCTGCCGATGACCGGGCGCTTGTACGGGTGCGCGATGTAGCCGTGCTGCGGCAGCGCGTTGAACAGGCGCCCGTAGGGGCCGGCGAGCACGCGCTGGCGGTACTCCTCCTGCACCACGGCGCGCTCGCTGTCGAAGTTGGCCTGGTCAATGACCAGCGAGCCCATGCGCTCGGCCTCGGCCCACAGGATGCGCTCCAGGTGGTTCGACGGCACGGTGCTGAAGTAGGCCGTGACGTCCTCGGCGGTGAAGGCGTTGTTGCTGCCGCCGACGTCCTCGGTGAGGCGGTCGAAGGTGGCCGCGCCCATGTGGCGCGAGCCCTTGAACATCATGTGCTCGAACAGGTGCGCGAAGCCGGAGCGCCCGGGCGGGTCGTCCTTGCCGCCGACGCGGTACCAGACCTGCACGCTGACGGTGGCGGTGCTGCGGTCGGGCAGCGTCAGCACCTGCAGCCCGTTGGCCAGGCGCCGCTCGCGCATCTGCAGCGGCGGCACGCGGATGGGCGGCGGCGGCGCGGCGGCCCAGGCCGGCAGCGCGGCCAGGGCCCCCAGCGCTCCCAGGGCGGCCAGACAATCGCGGCGTCCAGGCATCGGCGGCTCTCCTTCTCGGTGTGAACTTGTGCACGGCCATCCTAGCCCGGCACCCGCGCGCGCTGCCCCGCCCCTGCCCGATGCCCGCGCGCGCGCCGCGCCGGCCCGGCCACGTCGCCGCGGCCGGTGCATCCTTCACTCCCTTTTGCAGTGACTTGACCGCGCGATGCAGCCCTCTCCGACACCGCCCTCGATCCAGCTCTACTACCACCCCGGCAACGCCAGCATGGCGCCGCACCTGCTGCTGCTGGACATCGGCGTGCCCTTCGAACTGAAGTTCGTGGACCGCGACCGCGGCGAGCACCAGTCGCCGGCCTACCTCAAGCTCAACCCGAACGGGCGCATCCCGGTGCTGGTGGACGACGGCCTGGTGCTGTACGAGTCGGCGGCCATCTGCCTGCACCTGGCCGACCGGTTTCCGCAGGCGCGGCTGGCGCCGCCGGTGGGCACGGCCGAGCGGGCGCGGCTGTATCAGTGGATGCTGTGGCTGAGCAACACGCTGCAGGCCATGCTCATGCACTGGTTCTACCCGGAGCGCATGGTGGACAGCGGCGACGCCGTGGCCGCGGCGCAGGTGCGCGCCCAGGCCGAGGCGCAGATCCACCGCATGCTGCAGCAGCTCGACGCGCAGGTGGCCCAGGTGGCGCAAGGCGGCGGCGACTGGCTGCTGGGCCCCGACTACGGCGCGGCCGACGCCTACGCGCTGATGCTGTGCCGCTGGACCCGCCACTTCGACCGCCCGGCGCGCGACCTGCCGCACCTGGGCCCGTACCTGCAGCGGCTGCTGGCGCGCCCGGCGGTGCAGCGGCTGTTCGCGGCGGAGGGGATCGAGGCGCCGCTGGTGTGAACGAGGTCCGTTCGTCCTGAGGTATCGAAGGATGAACGGCCCACGCCGCGATGCCGCCATTGCAGCCTGCCGGCTTCGCACTTCGATACCTCAGTGCGAACGGGTCACTGATCCAGCCTTTTCCGGGCTGCGTCCCAGCCTGTCGGATTCGTCCTTCGATACCTCAGGACGAACGGGTTGCATCACGAACTGGCTACGACAACGCACCCAGGTGACCCCAGAAAGGCATCGGGCCCTGACGGGCCCGAATTCTTCATGGTGTGCGGCGGCCCTCACGGGCCGCCCAGCATCGGCTCGATCAGCCGACGTAGTGCCGCTCGTAGCGGTCGGCGGCGCACATCAGCTCGGTGGACAGGCGCGGGTCTTCGTTGCGCAGGGCATGGGCCAGGGCGCGCACCTCGGCGACTTCCTGGGCAAAGCTGCGCGGCGCCGGCGCGAACATCACGCGCAGGCCGTTCAGGACACGGGTGAAGACCTCGGCCGCGACCACGGCGCCCCGCGGCGCCACGCGGCTGAAAGCGGAAGCAGTGATGGCAGTCATGGTGGTTCCTTCGTTTCAGACAAACATCGAATCTCTCGACGGACTGAAGATTAGGGTTTCCACCTAATTTACACAATTGAAGAGTGGGCAACAGCGGTATAAACGACGCGCATAACACTGTGGACCATGAACTTTCGAACGCTGGACCTGAACCTGCTGCGCGTCTTTGACGCGGTGATGGCCGAGGGCAGCCTCACGCGCGCCGCGGCCGTGCTGTCGATGACGCAGCCGGCGCTGAGCCACGCGCTGAAGCGGCTGCACGACGCCGTGGGCGAGGAGCTGTTCACGCGCGGCGCGCGCGGCATGGTGCCCACGGCGCACGCGCAGGCGCTGTGGCCGCAGGTGCGCGCGGCGCTGGCCGCGCTGCGCCAGGCGCTGGCGCCGGACAGCTTCGACCCGGCCACCGACGCGGTGAGCTTTCGCGTCGCGCTGGCCGACGCCACGGCGGCACTGCTGGCGCCGGCGCTGGTGGAGACGATCGAGCGCGAGCGCGCGCTGGCCAACCTGCGCTTCGTGCCGCTGACCACCCGCGACCCGCGCCCGCTGGTCGAGCGCGCGGAGGTGGACATCGCCATCGGGCACTTCCCGTGGGTGATCCCGGCGCTGCAGGCGCAGGGCCCCGAGGCCACGCTGCGCCACGCGCGGCTGTACGAGACCGAGTACGTGTGCGTGATGCGCCGCGGGCATCCGCTGGCGCAGGGGCCGCTCACGCTCGACGCCTTCTGCGAGGCGCACCACCTGCTCGTGAGCTTCTCGGGCCGTCCGCACGGCCTGGTGGACGAGGCGCTGCAGGCAGTGGGGCGCCAGCGCCGCATCGTGCTGACGGTGAACCAGTTCTTCACCGCCGGGCTGGTGGTCACGCGCTCGGACCTGCTGACGGTGCTGCCGCGCCACTTCCTGCCCGCCACCGGCTACCACGACGAGCTGGCGGTGCAGCCCATCCCGCTGAACCTGGCCAGCGTGCAGGTGGAGATGCTGTGGCACGTGCGCCAGGACGCCAACCCGGCGCTGCGCTGGCTGCGCCAGCGGCTGCTGGAGGCGGTGGCGCCGGCCACCGCCTGACGGGGCTCAGGCCAGCACTGCCGCCATCGCGTCGGCCACGGCCTGCACGTTGCCGGTGTTGAGGCCCGCCACGCACATGCGCCCGGAGCGCACCAGGTAGACGGCGTGCTCCTCGCGCAGCCGGTCCACCTGCCCGGCGGAGAGGCCGGTGTAGCTGAACATGCCGCGCTGGGTCAGGAAGTAGTCGAAGTTGCGGCCCGGCAGCTGGGCGGTGAGCACGCCGTGCAGGCTGCGGCGCATGGCGGCGATGCGCTCGCGCATGGCCGCCACCTCGCCCTCCCACTGCGCGCGAAGCTGCGTGTCGCCCAGCACCCGCGCCACCACCAAGCCGGCGTGGATGGGCGGGCTGGAGTAGTTGCGGCGCACGGTGGCCTTGAGCTGGCCGAGCACCAGCTCGGCCTCGGCGGCGTCGGCGCAGACCACGCTCAGCGCGCCGGCGCGCTCGCCGTAGAGGCTCATGCTCTTGGAGAAGGAGTTGGCGACGAAGAAGCGCAGCCCCGCGTCGGCCAGCGCGCGGATGGCGAAGGCGTCCTCCTCGATGCCGTCGCCGTAGCCCTGGTAGGCCAGGTCCAGGTAGGGCAGCAGTTGCCGCTCTTTCAGGATCGGGATCAGCTCCAGCCACTGTTCGCGTGTCAGGTCCACGCCGGTGGGGTTGTGGCAGCAGGCGTGCAGCAGCACGACGGAGCCGGCCGGCACCTCGCGCAGCGCGGCGCACATGGCGTCGAAGCGCAGGCCGCCGGTGGCGGCGTCGTAGTACGGGTAGGTGTGAACGGGCAGCCCGGCGCCTTCGAACATGGCGCGGTGGTTGTCCCAGGTCGGGTCGCTGACCCAGACGGCGACGTCGGGGAACCAGCGTTTCAGGAAGTCGGCGCCGACCCTGAGGCCGCCGCTGGAGCCCACGGTCTGCAGCGTGGCGACGCGGCCGCTGGCGACGGCCTCGTGCTTGGGGCCGAAGAGCAGCTTCTGCACCTCGGCGCGGCAGGCGGCGGCGCCCTCGATGGGCAGGTAGGACTTCGGCGCGCCGGCTTCGAGCAGCTGGCTTTCCGCGCGGCGCACGCTCTCCAGCACCGGGATGCGGCCGGCATCGTCGAAGTAGATGCCGATGGACAGGTTGACCTTGTGCGGGCGTGGGTCGGTCTGGAACTGCTCGTTGAGGCCGAGGATGGGATCGCCGGCGTAGGGCTCGAGGTGCTGGAACATGGGGCGGACTCCGAAGAACCCGAAATGATAGGTGCTGCCCCCGCAGGCTCCGCCCCGGCGCCGGGAATGAGTCTTATGCCTAGCCCGCGCCCAGCGCGCGCTCGATGTCCTGCTCCAGCTTCCGGGGCGTCTCGGCGGGGCCGTAGCGGCGGATGACGCGCCCGTCGCGCCCGACCAGGAACTTGGTGAAGTTCCACTTGATGGCCTTGCTGCCCAGCAGCCCCGGCGCCTGCGCGCACAGCCACTTCCACAGCGGGTGCGCGTGCGCGCCGTTGACCTCGACCTTGCTCATGAGCGGGAAGCTCACCGCGTACGTCGTGCTGCAGAACTCCTGGATCTGCGCCTCGGTGCCGGGCTCCTGGCCGCCGAACTGGTTGCAGGGAAAGCCCAGCACCACCAGGCCGCGCGCGCGGTAGCGCTCCCACAGCGCCTCCAGCCCGGCGAGCTGCGGCGTGAAGCCGCAGCGGCTGGCGGTGTTGACGATGAGCAGCACCCGGTCGTGGTACTCCATCAGCGACACCGGCCGGCCGTCGATGGCATGGGCCTCGAAGCCGTAGACCGTGCCGTTGCCGTTGTGGTTGTTGTGCATGGCGGACTCTTCTTCGTTGCCGTGGGGAGCGGCAAATCGTAGCGCCGCCGCGGCGCGTCAATCGCCGCGGCGCGCGGCCAGCACCACGGCCGAGACGATGAGCGCACCGCCGGCCAGCAGCCCCGGCGTGAAATGCCCCGCGCCCAGGGCGAAGGCCGAGACCGAGGCGAACACGATCTCGCTGAGCAGGATCAGCGCCGTGGTGTGCGCCGGCAGCCGCGCCGCGCCGTACTGCAGCGCCAGGTTGGCGGCGATGAAGCACAGCGCGAAGGCCAGCGCCGCGGCGCTCCAGCCCGGCGGCGGCAGCACGGGCACCGGCGCCCGGCCCGCGGCGGTGAGCAGCGCCGCCAGCGTGCCGGCCACCAGCGCGCCGCCGACGAACATGGCCAGCCCGCGCGCGGCGGGGCTCTGGTGCGCCTGGCGCTTGAGCAGCACCGTGCTCAGCGCGAAGGTGAAGCCGCCCAGCAGCCCCAGCCCTTCGGCGCCGTCGCGCGGCAGCGGCAGCCCGCCGCCCTCGGGCCACAGCACCGTGGCCGCGCCGGCCACGGCCAGCGCCATGCGCAGCGCGGCGCCGGCATCGAGGCGCTCGTGCAGCAGCAGCCGCGCCAGCAGCAGCGACCACAGCGGCATCAGGTAGAACAGCAGCACCACGCGCACCACGTCGCCGGTGGCCGCGCCCCAGTTGAAGGCGGCGTTGGTGGTGCCTGAAGACGCCATCAGCAGCCACAGCGCCGGCGTGCGCGCGAGCACCGCCAGCGCGCCGGGCCGCCCCACGGCGAACACCGCCACGGCCAGCACGTAGATCAGTGCCGTGGCCCACAGCGGGTGCAGCCCTTGCGCCTGCAGCAGCCGGAACGGCCACCACGACACGCCCCAGACGAAGGCGTTGAAGACGAGAGCCAGGGCGGGCAGGAGAGAAGGAGTCATGGAGGGTTCGCGGCCAACGGACGCCTACCCATCCGTTCGCCCTGAGGTATCGAAGGGTGAATCCGCCAGGCTGCGATGGCAGCACCCCGGCCAGGGCCGTCCATCCTTCGATACCTCAGGACGAACGCAATGCGTCAATGCCGGTCCGTGCGCGCGATGGCCAGCAGGCGCTCGACCTCGTCGGGGTGGCGCCGGCAGTTGCGCCGGTGCCAGCGCCCGATCAGCGCCATCGTGGCCGCCACCACCAGGCCAAAGATGGTGATGGCGCCGAACGCCGACATGCCCAGCTTGGTCATGCCGGTGTAGAACGCGCCCAGGCCCAGGATGCAGGCCTGCTCGTTGAAGTTCTGCACGGCGATGGAGCGCCCCGCGCCCATGAGGTTGTGGCCGCGGTGCTGCAGCAGCGCGTTCATCGGCACCACCAGGTAGCCGCCGATGCCGCCCAGCAGGATCAGGAACGGCGCGGCGACCCACACGTCGTCGATGTAGTTCATGCCGATGACCAGCAGCCCCATGAGCACGCCCAGCGGGATCACGCTGGTGGCGCGGTCGAGCCGCATGAACAGCGAGGCCACCACGGCGCCCACGGCCGTGCCGATGGCCACCACGCCCACCAGCGACGAGGCCTGCGTGGTGCTGTAGCCCAGCGCCGCGGCGGCCCAGGCCAGCACGATGTAGCGCAGGTTCCCGGACACGCCCCAGAACAGCGTGGTCGTGGCCAGCGAGATCTGGCCGAGCTTGTCGGCCCACAGCCGGGCGTTGCACTGCGAGAAGTCGCGCACCAGGCCGGCGGGGCCCAGGTCCAGCGGCTGCAGCGGCGCCTCGGTGCGCGGGATGTGCAGGTTGAACAGCGCGGCGATGGCGTAGAACAGGATCATCGAGGCGATGGCGGCCTCGGCCGGCGTGTCCACGCCGGTGTCGATCAGCGGCAGGTCGAAGCCCAGCAGCGCCGCGCCCAGGCGCGGCCCCACCAGCTGCCCGCCCAGCAGCACGCCCAGGATGATCGAGCCGATGGTCAGCCCCTCGATCCAGCCGTTGGCCTTGACCAGCTGCGACGGCGGCAGCAGCTCGGTGAGGATGCCGTACTTGGCCGGCGAGTACGCCGCCGCGCCCAGCCCGACGATGGCGTAGGCCGCCAGCGGGTGCACGCCGAACAGCATCAGCAGGCAGCCCGCGACCTTGATGCTGTTGGCGATGAACATCACCTTGCCCTTGGGCACCGCGTCGGCAAAGGCGCCCACGAAGGGCGCCAGCACCACGTAGAACAGCGCGAACATCGGCACCAGCGCCGCGCGCTGCCACTCCGCCGCGCCGGAGCTCCTGAGCAGTTCGACCGCCGCGACGAACAGCGCGTTGTCAGCCAGCGAGCTGAAGAACTGCGCCGACATGATCGTGTAGAAGCCTTTTTTCATGCGCAGCGGGCGCTGGGCATGCGCCGGTCAGGACATTCCTGGACCCGCACCTGCGCCAGAAAATGCCTGAGGGACACCTGGGGCCAAAGCGCGGGGTTATAGCACGCGGCTTTTGGGCCTCCCGCATCGTGAAAGCGCCTTGCGGGCCAAAGGCAGAATTGCTGCTCACTTTGTCCGTTGCCGTGCCATGCCGCGCCCCATCCAAGCCCTGATCCACACCGAGGCCCTGACGCACAACCTGGGGCGCGCGCGCGCCGCCGCGCCCGACGCGCGGGTCTGGGCGGTGGTCAAGGCCAACGCCTACGGCCACGGCATCGAGCGCGTGTTCCAGGCGCTGCGCGGCGCCGACGGTTTCGCGCTGCTCGACCTGGACGAGGCGCAGCGGCTGCGCAGCCTCGACTGGCGCGGGCCGATCCTGCTGCTCGAAGGAACTTTCGAAGCGCGCGACCTGGAGCTGTGCTCGCGGCTGGACCTGTGGCACGCGGTGCACCGCGAGGCGCAGATCGACTGGCTCGCCGCGCACAAGACGCAGCTGCCGCACCGCGTGTTCCTCAAGCTCAACAGCGGCATGAACCGCCTGGGTTTCACGCCGCAGGCCTTCCGCTCGGCCTGGGCCCGGCTCAACGCGCTGCCGCAGGTGGACGAGATCTCGTTCATGACCCACTTCTCCGACGCCGACGGCCCGCGCGGCATCGAGCGGCAGCTGCGCTGCTTCGAGGACGCCACGGCCGACCTGCCCGGCGAGCGCACGCTGAGCAACAGCGCCGCGACGCTGCGCCATGCCGGAGGCGACGCGCGCGTGCGCGCCGACTGGCTGCGCGCCGGGATCATGGTCTACGGCAGCGCGCCGGACTTCCCCGAGCACGACATCGCCCACTGGGACCTGCGGCCGACCATGACGCTGCGCTCGCAACTGATCGCCGTGCAGCAGCTGCAGCCCGGCGACAGCGTGGGCTACGGCAGCACCTTCACGGCCGGGCAGCCGATGCGCATCGGCGTGGTGGCCTGCGGCTATGCCGACGGCTACCCGCGCCACGCCGGCACCGGCACGCCGGTGCTGGTCGAGGGCGTGCGCACGCGCACGATCGGGCGCGTGTCGATGGACATGCTGGCCGTGGACCTCACGCCCGTGCCCGGCGCGCAGCCCGGTGCCGAGGTCACGCTGTGGGGCCGCGGGCCGCGCGGCACGGTGCTTGCGATCGACGAGGTCGCGCATGCCGCCGGCACGCTCGGCTACGAGCTGATGTGCGCGCTGGCCGCGCGCGTGCCGGTGGCCGTGGACTGAACGCACGGCGCGGCGGCCCCTTCCCTTTCTTCACCCAGCTGTCTGCCCATGAACCACCTGCCCGCTCATCAACTCAGCATGACCGTGCTGATGACCCCGGACACCGCCAACTTCTCGGGCAACGTGCACGGCGGCACGATCCTGAAGCTGCTCGACCAGGTGGCCTACGCCTGCGCCAGCCGCTATGCCGGGCGCTACGTGGTGACGCTGTCGGTGGACCAGGTGATGTTCCGCCAGCCCATCCATGTCGGCGAGCTCGTCACCTTCCTGGCCAGCGTCAACCACACCGGCACCTCGTCGATGGAGATCGGCATCAAGGTCATTGCCGAGGACATCCGCACCCAGGTGGTGCGCCACGTCAACAGCTGCTTCTTCACGATGGTGGCCGTGGACGACGACCGCAAGCCCGCGCCGGTGCCGCCGCTGCGGCCCTTCTCGCCCGAGGAGAAGCGCCGCTTCGAGCAGGCCAAGGTGCGCCGCGCGCTGCGCCAGGAGCTGGAACAGCGCTCGCAGTCCCTGCGCGAGACGGCTATGCCGGCGCCGGCCGCTGCGGCGGCCAAGACCGCCAAGACGGCCAAGACGGCCAGGGCGCCCAAGGCCTGAGCGTGGCCATGAAGCCGAGCCTGCGCGTCCAGCCGCACGAGGTGCACTGCACGGCGGTGCGCGCGCAGGGTGCGGGCGGGCAGAACGTCAAGATGGTCTGGCAGATTACACCAACAACCGGCGGTGTTACCCACTGCTGCCGTCCCACAAGCCCGCTATGGGCCTCTACGGGCCTCCTGGCGGCACCGTGCGTCCTGCTACACCGCACTCCTTCGGATCGGTCTTGAGCGGTTCCTTGCTGGCAAAGCAGATCGAACCGGACTGAAAGCACCACCGGGCAAGCAGCACCAGTCACCAAGCCATCTCTATATTTTTGGGGCTAAGGTCAGCCACCGACCCCGGTACGGTCTGTGTCGAGCACCGTCACCGGGCAGGCTCATATTTCTGGTGTGGATTGCCTCGTTTCCAAGGAAAGCCGGGCCGCTTCCTGCGGATTTTTCAGAGTCAGACGCCAGCCACAACAGGGGCCGGCTGTCTGTCCGCTCGCCACCGACAGCCTAGTTCTGTTTGGCAGTCATGCGTGTTAGGGCCGCTTGGGAAACAGCCGAAAACTGCATCATTGGCATCATTCTTGCTAGGCGTCTGAGGGTATTGACAATATGACACTCATGCTGTATCATTACACAAGTGGTCGGGTACCGATACGTCCCGCTACTTCTTCGTTAACCAAGGGCTAGACCGTTACCGGCTGGCCCTTTTTCATTGGAGCTTTGAAACATGACAACGATCTTCCCTCGCAACACGCGGCACAGCCTCGCCTACTACGAAGGCGTGCTTCGCATCCTTCTCAACGGCATCACGTCCCGCCAGCGTCAAGCCGCCATCGCTGATGCACTCAACCAATCCGGCATCCCAGCATCTACCGGAGCACCTTGGACGCCCGAGTCTGTGAAGTCAGTGCTCAAGCGACTTCGTGCCCGTTCGGGTCCGCACTGGAACGCAATCCTTGAACTGTGCTTCGATGGAAAGATGACGCCAGCCCAGTGCAAGCCGCTGCTTCAGACCATGTGAAGCCATGCTGAAGAAGACGATTCACTTTCGTGAAGGCCACTGGCTCGTGCTGCATGACTTCATGCGAGCCCAAGGCATTGCCTCACCTTCCATTGCCATCGAACGACTGATTGAAACCATGACGAACAACAACCACCGGGGGACAGTGAATGACCGTGCAGACCGAACAACGACAACTGACTGAGGACGAGAAGGCACTCCACAAGGAATACAGCCAAGGCTTGAAGCTTCGGGGCTTCACCAAGATGGACAGCGAGGGATCGAACCAGACCCGCCTGTTCAACCGCTTCAACGGCAAGCTTCTTCCGTTCTCGTTCATCGACAACGACTTCGACAAGTGGCTGCACACGCAGAAGAAAGAGTGCGTGCAGCGTTCCGCCAGCTACATCACGCGGACGCTACCTCATGTCGTCGGCACCAAGTTCTGCCCAAGGTCTGGCCCGTTCTACGAAGAACCGCTGACTGGCTGCACCTGGGTCAACACGTACCGGGCATACGAGCCGGCAACTGAAGATGCCGATGTGTCACCGGTGTTCCATGAGTTCTTTGCCCGGCTGGCACCGTCCGATAGCGAACGGCATACGTTCTTGCAGTGGCTGGCTCACATCTTCCAGAAGCCCGAAGAACGCCCGTCCTGGCACATCATGCTGCCGTCCGTTCCTGGCACCGGCAAGGGCTATCTCGTTGAGCACATTCTTCAGCCGCTGCTGCACCACACATCGGTTGTCGCCAGCTACTCCCGCGTTCTTGGCAAGCATTCTTCACTGCTGGAGAACAACCTGCTGGTTCTGCTGGACGATTGCAAGGCCAAGTCCGTCGAGACACAGACTGAACTGAAGTCCTTGCTCACCGAAGAACGCCAGTTCGTCGAGCAGAAGTACGCTGCGGGCGGCATGGTGCAGTGCTTTACCCGCTTCATCTTGGCGAGCAACGAAGCTCGTCCGCTATACCTGGACGCGGATGAACGGCGTTGGTACGTCCTAACCCGTGCAGTGCATCGGGAAAGCCTTCAAGAGACTCAGCAGTTCATCGCCTCGCTTGATGCATGGCTGAAGCTGCCCGGCTCGTTGGACAGGGTGTTCAACTTCTTCAGCACATACCCGTTGGCTGGCTTCAACCACAAGTCGGTCCCGGTGAGCGACGGTCTGCGAGAAGTGATTGCGTTGAGCAAGAACCCGCACGCTGCTTTCCTGGCTGACTACTTGGTCGAGAACAAGGTGTTCACATACGCGGACTTGATTTCCGCTATCGGACAAGAAGGCTTGTCCAAGCCGAATGATTTGCACTTGGGCCACTTGCTCACTGAGGCAGGTATGGAACGAAGCCGACCAAGGATCAACGGCAATCAAGTCTCGATCTACCACCCGGTAGGGATGACGCTGGAAGAAATCCGAGCCGCCTACAAAGAACCGGCTTTCTGATCTTGTGCAGGGGTCTGTGCAACCCGCGTGCAGGGGTCTGTGCAGCCCTGTAAACCAAAAATTTCCTTGTAAATCAACAACTTACGTGAGTGTGCAAGCCGTGCAGACCTAGCACGCTTGCTTCTTCTCAACGAAGTGCCATCCGAAAGGATTTTCATGACTCGTACAACTTCCACGCCGGCTAGTCCGGCTTATGACAAGACCCGCCCACTCATTGGCTTCGACGGCACCGAGCACGATTCCGAAGCCGAAGCCCGTGAGTCCTTCGTGTACGGACCAATCGGTGTCCACCGATGCACCGAGGCACTGCCAGCGATCTTCGTTGACCCGGCAGGGGCGACTTTCCAACGCTTGGCGGACTTCCGTGCAGACCGTCGCCGCTACAGCGTCTATGTCGAACTTAAGACCTACCTGAACGACCAGCCCGACAAGGCGACAGCCAAGGCAGCGGAAGCAGGCTACCGCCCGCTCGGACGCTCGTAAGCGGCCGCTGCGCGGCGTCCTTGCCTAAACGCTCACGCCGTGCAAGGCCGAACGCAGCGGGCTGGCGGCGAAGTGCTGCTTCCACAGCCGTGGCGTGAGCTCGGCCACGCGTGCTGCCGGGT
>NZ_VIDQ01000066.1 GCF_009760915.1 Azohydromonas aeria | reverse complement strand
CGGACGAGGCGCTGTACCTGAGCAGCGCCGACTGGATGAGCCGCAACATGCTGCGCCGCGTGGAGGTGGCCTGGCCGGTGGACGAGCCGGCGCAGCGCCAGCGCGTCATCGACGAGTGCCTGGTGCCCTACCTGCACGACGCGCGCGATGCCTGGGCGCTGCAGGGCGACGGCAGCTGGCGCAGCCTGGCCGTGGCCGGCGGCGCGGGCGCGCAGCCGGCGCTGATGAATCTGTACCAGGAGTGAAACGACACATGGACCTGATCTTGTGGCGCCACGCCGAGGCGCACGACCTGCGCGAGGGCGAGACCGACGACCTGGCGCGCACGCTCACGCCCAAGGGCGAGCGCAACGCCGCGCGCGTGGCGCAGTGGCTCAACCACGTGCTGCCCGCAGGCACGCGCGTGCTGGTAAGCCCGGCGGTGCGCACGCAACAGACCGCGGCGGCGCTGGAGCGCAAGTTCAAGACCGTGGCGGCGCTGGCGCCCGACGGCAGCGTGGAGGCGCTGCTGGACGTGGCGCGCTGGCCCGAGGCGCGCGAGCCGGTATTGATCGTCGGCCACCAGCCCACGCTGGGGCTGGCTGCGGCGTACCTTCTGTCGGGCACCGCACAGTCCTGGAGCATCCGCAAGGGCGCGGCGTGGTGGCTGCGCTGCCGCGAGAAGGAAGGCCGGCAACAGGTTTCGCTGCTGGCGGTCAGGTCGCCGTCGCTGCTCTGAATCCGTGCCGGTGGCAGGTCGCACACGGATGCGAACGCAACCAGATGGTCAGTGCCATGCGGTTTGCAGTGCCGGCATGGACCTTGCACATGCACGATGATCAACCACCAGGCCAAGGCCATGCTGTACACACACGCCCCGGCTCGCGCTCCCCGATCCTGCACCTATGCCGAACTGTGCCGCCGCCTCGACGGCTTGCGGCACGAGCAGCTGCCGCAGTCATCGGCGGCTGAAGCCATCTGCATCGGACTCGCGGACGCGCGTGGCGAAATCGTGCACAGGGTGCGCACGCTGCGGCTGGTGGAGGCGCTGAAGGTGGTGGAACTGCTGGTCAATGCCGGCTGGGTGCCGGTGCAGGACCGCAGCGCCGTGGGCGACGAGGACGGCCTCATGCGTGTGTACCGGCGGCCGGCGCGGGATACGGTGTGAAGGCTTGGCGGCGTGACCGATTGATGGCTTGAACCTGAAAGACGCAGGCCCCGCGGCTGGAAGCCGCGGGGCCTTTCGTGAGGCCTCTTGCGCTGCCTAGGCCTGCGCGGCGCTTGCAGCGTGTCGGGAAGCGTCCGTCAGTACGCGCTGGTCCTGCTGCCCGGTGAGGACTGCTTGGCGGCCGGCATTGCGGGCGGCCAGCTGCTGGGGCTCGGGCTGCGGCCGAAGAGTCCCAGGCGCTGCGCCTCCAGCGCGGCCTCGGCGCGGGAGCTCACGTTGAGCTTGCGGTAGATCTGCTTGACGTAGTCGGCGATGGTGTGGCGCGACAGGTGCAGCTGCACGCCGATCTCGGGCAACGTGAAACCCTTGGCCACGCGCAGCAGCACTTCGCGCTCGCGCTCGGTGAGCTTGACTTCGGGCATCAGGTGCGTGTCTGGCTTGGGCAGCGCGGTGAAGTAGGCCATGACGCGCCGCGCGATCGAGGGCGACAGCGGCGGCTCGCCCTGGCTGATGCGCTGCAGCTGCTCGCTGATGAGCTCGCGTGGCTGTTCCTTGAGGATGTAGCCGTAGGCGCCGGCCTGCAGCGCGGGGAAGAGGTGCTCGTCGTCGTCGTGGATCGTCACCACCACCGACTGCGCCTCGGGCTGCTGTTCGCGCAGCGCCGTCACCACGTCCACGCCCGAGCCGTCGGGCAGGCCCAGGTCGATGAGCGCCAGGTCGAAGCGGATGACGGATACCAGGCCCAGTGCGTCGTGCACGCGGGCGCTCTCGGAGATGCTGGCCTGGGGAAACAGCTCCGACACGAGGCACTTGAGCCAGTTGCGGATTTGCGGCAAGTCTTCCAGGATCAGGATGTTCTGCATGCGACCTCCCAGTGAGTGATGTGGCGCGCGTGTCCTGCGGACCGGCACGCGTGCGGGAGCCAAAGCAAGAAAGCGGCCAGTCGGCCGCCAGGGCACCAGGCCGCTGCACCACGACGGCCGAAGGTTGCAGGAGAAACCATCCCCGTCGAGCGGGCTGCAGGGTTGTTTCGCGTTGTGGGCCTGCCAGCCTGCGGTGAGTGCGGAAGTCAGCCTTGCTTCGGCGCCACGCCCGCCGGCGCGGCTTGCAGCATCCGGCAGCACGGTGCCGTGCCGCCAACGCGTGCAGCCCGGCGCGCGCAACTCATGCTTCCCGGTCGCATGCCTGAAGCCCGGCATCCGCTCCTTGAGAGCGGTTTGAAGTCGGCATGCGGTAAGGCGAAACGATCGTGCACGGTTTGGCCCTTGGCCGACGACTTGCCGTCCTTGCCCTTGTCGGCCAATGCTGCATCGACAGGCCAGGGCCGGGTGGGGTGCAGGCCCAGCGCGGCGCGAATGTATCTGAATGCAAGTGAAAGTACGGCTGTGACGGCTCCCCCACGGGCTCATGATTTGCAATGCCGTCACCGTCGTGACAGGAGAGGGCGACACCATGGTTTCGTATCGGTGCAAACCCTTGCCGTTGCAGTGCCGATACGGCCGCGGTGTACTGGCTTGATGTACAGCCTGTACGCGCATACAGTATCGGACAGGAGGTTATCTATGAGCACGCCCGTTCCCAGCAACAGCCTCAGCCACCTGCGCCAGCACTACCGTCCGAGCCGCAACCGTGTACCGGCCTGGCTACGCCGCGTGTGGCTCTGGTTCTGACGAAAATCGCAGCTCTTCCGACTTGGACTGCCCCTGCGTCATGAGTACACCGCTGCGTGAAGAAGTCCTGAAGCTGCGCGAACCCACCCCGCAAGCCAGCCTGCCGCTGGCTGCCGAGGGCGTGCAGCGCTATGTCTGGGAACACCGCTACGGCTCGATGCTGATCGAGGTCATCGGCGACGAGGTACGGGTGGACGGGCAGGTGGTACGGCCGCTGCAGTCCAAGGGCCCGGAGCAGCCGCCCGGCTGAAATTTGCGTCCGGTAGGCCACGCCACATGCTCCCGGCGTGCGGGTGCCGGTGCCGGTGCCGGTGTAAGGCCCCTGCGGCTGCTGTGGGTTCGAGGACGGGATGCCGCGCCAGCTCTGCATCGGCGCGGGCATCGGCATCACGCGCTGTTCCGGATGCGCTGACGCCCGGTGCTGAGCCGGCGCCCGTGCCAGGGCGAGCGCGGCACGTAGACTTCGCCGCTTCTGCATTTCCCGCGAGGCTGCGCGCGCCGGCCTTTGGTGTCGTTCCGATGAATCTGCTGCAAGCCGGCCGGGCCTGGGCCCGACGCATCAAGCGCGACGTGATGACGCTGTGGTTTGCCCGGAAGCATCCGCGCACGCCCTGGCATGCCAAGGCGCTGGGCGTGCTGGTGGTGGCCTATGCGCTTAGCCCGATCGACCTGATCCCGGACTTCATCCCGGTGCTGGGCTACCTGGACGACGTGATCCTGCTGCCCGCGCTGATCTGGCTGGCCGTGCGCCTGCTGCCCACCGACGTGCTGGCGCAATGCCGCGCACAGGCCGAACAGTGGCTGCTGGAAGCCCGCGCCCGCCCTCGCAGCCGCGCCGGCGCCGTGGCGATCGTGGCGCTGTGGATCGTGCTGGGCCTGCTGCTTGGCGCGTGGCTGTACGGCCGCGGCTGGACGGCGCGCCACGGCTGAGCGGCGCGGCGCGTCACGGGGCCTGGAACGTCACCGTCACCGAGGCTGCGCTGCGCTCGGCCGCGCCGTGGAACACGGCTTCGATGTTGTTGCCGTCCGGATCCAGCACGAACGCCGCGTAGTAGCCCGGGTGGTAGGGGCGTTCCCCGGGCGCGCCATGGTCCCGGCCGCCGTGCGCCAGCGCGGCGGCATGGAAGGCATCGACCATCGCCCGGTCCGCGGCCTGGAAGGCCAGGTGATGACGCCCCGTGAGCTGACCCTGCGCCGCCGGGCTGTCGGCCGTGGACACGAAAAGCTCGTCGGCCCAGAAGTAACCTTCGCCGCTGCCGCCCATCGGTATCCCGAGCACCTCGAACACCGCCGCATAGAAATCGCGGCTCGCGTCCAGGTCGCGCACGACGAGCTGCAGGTGATCGATCAGGCGGCCGCGGTGCAGTTGCTGCGCTTGCATCGCTCACGCTTTCCGTGCGCGGATCAGGACTGGCGCTGCCGCGCCGCGCTCCCGGGCGGCTGTTCCTGTTTGCCCGGTTGCGCCTGCTGCCAGCCCTCCTGCTGGTTGCCGACACGGGCCGGATCGGCCTGATCCGCACTGGCACTGCCGCCCACCGTGCCCTGCATCTGCTGCCCGTGGCGGCCCACGTTGCTGCCGTCGAGCTTGTCCTGCCCCTGGCGCGAGCCGGACTGGGTGTTGAGCTCACCCGTTTCACGTGCGGCCGGCTGGCCCAGGTCCTGGTTGCCGCGATCGCGGTCGGGATGGTTCATGTCGGTGCCTTTCGCAAAGCCTCGGCCGGCGGGATGCCGGTTCGCCCGCATGCCGTCGGGCAACCGGGATGCCGCGAACAGAGCTCCGATCCACCATTCAACAACATACCTGTTGTATGGCCGATGGTTGCCAGCCCTTCCTGACGCTTTGGCACCGGCCCGCGCCGCTGGCTTGGTCTGCCATCTTCGCAGGGCGATCAAGGACGGCGCTGCAGGCCGGAAAGGTCAACGCCAGTCACGGCATAGTCAAGCGGATTTCTAAGCAACTGGTATGTTGTAACTGGGTTCGGGTCCGGTACAGCTCGCGCTTCGCGCGAGCTGGCGCGGCACCTTGCCGGGCCTGCCCGACATCGCCGCACCGATCAAGCCGGCGTGGTTGCAGGCACACAGCCGGCGCAGGACGCCGGGGCGCTGTGGAAAAATTTCCGCGCACGACCAGGGGAGGACATTCGTGAAGGGCATCGTGGCGTTTCTGCTGTTCACGCAACTGATGGCAGCGCTGGCGGTGCTGGCCGCCGCGAAGCTGCGCAAGCTCTTGAACGCGCCCGGCGTGGCGCCGGTGCGCTGCCTGGTGATCGCGCTGCAACTGTGGCTACCCACCGCGGGCGCCTTCGTGCTGATCATGAACGTGGCGCTGGAACGCTGGACGCTGCACCCGCTGCTGGCCGTGCCCCTGCTGGTGCTGGCGCTGCTGCTGCCCGGCGTTGCGCTGGCCTGGCTGCTGCTGCACCGGGCCAGCCGGCGCGCCGACCGGTCCTTACCCATGCCGGTTTGAACCTGGATCAAGAATCATCGTTTCATTTTTGCCCCACGCATCAGGCAGGCACCGAAACTGGGCCACAATTGCTGCGCCGCAACAAACCGTCAGGAGATTGCAATGAACACTTTCATCGCCCAAGCCCAGGAAGCTGCCAAGCAGTGGAGCGAGCTGAGCACCGCCTTCTTCCAGGAGCAGGCCAAGCTGTTCCAGGCGCCGTTCTCGGGCGCGGCCACGACGCCGGATGCCAGCGCCGCCATGGCCGGCATGGTCAAGGCCGCAGAACAGGCCGACGAGTTCATGGTCAAGGCCGTGAAGCTGCTCGACGCCCAGAGCGCCCAGCTGATGGACGCGGCGCTGCAGGACAACGCCGCCAAGGACCAGCTCGCCCCGGTCGTGGCCGGCTACAAGCAGGCTTCCCAGGCCGTGGTGGCCGCGGTGGAGCAGCTGGCCCAGGCCCGCAAGGCGCTGCTCGACAAGACCCGCGCCGGCGCCTGAACACGGCCGCCGCCGTCCGCTTTGCGCAGGGGCCCCAATCGGGGCCCCTTTTCTTTGCCCTGAGCGCAGCCCCGCCCGGGAGGCAGCCGGGCCAGCCTGTCAGGATCTTCCCGGCCGTCGCGGCACGGGGCGACGGCGCCCCGCGCCGCCAGGGACGGACCCGGCCCGGCCCATGACGCCTTTCCCGGCCTGGCCAGTGCCAGGCATGGAGAATCCGCCGCGTAGATGGCGCAGGCCCGGGCTGCCAGCCCCGCGGCGCCCGCAGTGACCCCCACGCCGGCCGGCCTGCTCGGCGCGCGGCTGCCGCGGCTCCGGGAGCGGGACAATCACTTCGGCCTCAGCGCGCGCCGCGGCCGTCGGCGGGCAGGCCGGTCCGTAACGCGGCTCGGGCCCCGCGCGCGACGCCCGCGCGTCTACCTCTGAATGAATTTCCAAATCCCGATCCGGGTTTGCATCGCCATGAAAAACTTATTCATTGGCGACGCCAGCCCAATCTCGTCGCCAAGTTTCAAAACGGAATGGATTGGGATTTACATCAGAGAGCCGCCATGAATGCGCAACAACTGAGCGACCGTTTCCAGGAACTTTCCCAAACCCCGAGCACCCGCCACAATTCTCCCCACCAGGAACTGCTGAACTTCACCGTCCGGGTCGTGGACAATGAATATGACCTCGCGCGCGTGCGCCAGCTTCGTTCACTGGCCTACGGGCATCATTTGCCACTGCTGGCCGCCCAGTTCGGCGCGGCCGACGCCCTGGACCGTGACCCGGACGTCGTCATTTTCTGCGCGGAGGACAAATCCAGCGGCGACCTCGTCGGCTCATGCCGGATCCAGGTCAACCGCCGCCGCGCGCTGCAAATTCACGCCAGCATTGAGGAGCCGCCACACCTGCGCGGCCGGCTGGTTTCTGAAATTACCCGCCTGGTGGTCCGCCCCGGCTATGGCGACCGCCTGGTGCGCATGGCGCTGGTCAAGGCCTGTCACCTGCACAACATCGCCCTGCAGGTTTCCGGCATTTACGCCGGCTCGCGGCCTGCGCTCATGCGCCAATATCGCGCGCTGGGCTTCTCGGACCTGTACGCCGACCAGCGCGAAGTGCCCCTGAAACATGCCGGCGGCATACCGCACCGCATTCTCTGGCTGGATTCCGTCAGCGCCGAAGCCGAATGGTCCGCCATGAAACATCCCTACCACGCCTTCGTCTTCCGGACCTGGCATCCCGATATCATGATATTCAGCAAATGCTTTGCGGGGCTGCTGGCCGAGCCGCCCCGCCAGGATGTGGAGACGGCATCCGCCTGATTCCCTTCAGGGCCGTGGGCCTGGCGGCCACGGCCTTGCAGCGGCTGCTCAGGAAAACCGCCCACGCCTGGCGCCGTCGCCGGATTGCAATTGCGCCAGCACCACGCGGACCAGGTCGGTGCCGGTATAGGGCTTGCACAAGTGCGCATCCGCGCCCGCCTGGTGCGCCAGTTCGACGTCGTCGGTGCCGCACCGTCCCGAAACCACGACGACGGGCAGGCGCGGCAAATTCATGCGTGCCTCGAATTCCCGGATCTTGCGAACGGCCGTGGTGCCGTCGAGTCCCGGCATGTCGCTGTCCATCAGCACGATGTCCGGCCGTTGCCGTTGCAGCGTCGCTTGGTAGAGGGCCATGTCGCCCTGTCCCACCACGCTGACCGCCATGCCGTGCATTTCCAGCGTCGAGCGGGTCAATTCGGCCGTCATGGGGTCGTCCTCGGCCACCAGGGCATGGCCCTGCAGCAATACCGGCAACGCCGCCTTCTGCTCGCCGCCTTTCGGGTGCAGCGATACGACCACCTTTTCCAGCCGGACCTTCAGGGTGAAAGTGGAGCCCACCCCGATTTCACTGGCCACTTCCAGCGAGCCCTTCATGGCCGAGGCCAAGCGCCGGCTGATGCTCAGCCCCAGGCCGGTGCTGCCCAATCCCGCGCCATCCGGATGCCGGGCATGCCTTGAAAACGGCTCGAATATCGTCGCCAGGTTCTCAGCGGCAATGCCCTCGCCGGTATCCGTGACCTGCAGCACCATGTGGCCCTTGCCGTCGTCGTCTTCGACGCGCAGGGTGACGCGGCCGCCCCGCGGCGTGAACTTGATGCCGTTGCTGATCAGATTGAGCGCCACCTGCCGCAGCCGCCCCGGATCGGCATGCACGTGGCAAGGCGCTGGAAGCGCATTCTTCACGTCGAATCCCACGCCCTTTTCGCGCCCGATCATGGACCCGATGCTGCCCAGTTCTTCCACCAGGTCGTGCAAATCGAACACCTCCGGGCGCAATTCCACGCCGGCCGCCTCCAGCCGGCCGAAATCCAGCACGTCATTGACCAGCCCCACCAGATGCTCGCCGGATTTGACGATCATCGCCGCCGCCTTGGCATTGGAAGGGTTGCTCGGGTCCTTGGCGATCTGGTGGCTCATGGCCAGGATGCCGTGGATCGGCGTGCGCAATTCATGCGTGATGCTCGACATCAGGTCGGCACGCATGCGCGACTCGTTCCTGGCCATTTCCAGCGCAATTTCATTCTGATTCTGATACTTGCGGATGGCGCGGCTCTGGATGATGCGCTGCTCTTCGTCCTTGGCCGCCTGCCGGGCATTGAGCAGCAGCACCGAGCCGAAAATGGCCACGCCGAGCGCCGTGCTGTGGCCAAAACCCGAGCCCAGCAGCATCAGGTACAGGCCGGTTTGCGCAACGATCGGTCCGCCATAGAGCAGGCCCGCGATCCAGTCCGATTCCAGGGTATGCATGGCCACCGCCGTGATGCCGCACAGCACGGCGGCCGTCCACAGCAGGGTTTCTTCCGGCGCGCCGGCATGCAATGCAAGCAAAACGATGCTGCCCAGTACCAGCCCGTCCAGGAAAAGCGTCAGCCGAACCCAGGCCACCCATTTTTCAGGCGCGGGCCGGCGTGCCTTGCGGTTTTTCCATTGAAATACCAGGGCCAGCCGCCACAGCGTGACCAGCGCCTTCACACCCAGCCAGGCCAGCACGGCCACACCCAGTTGCCGGTGCAAATATGCAGCCATGACGATGGAGAAAAACAGCGCGCCAATGGCGCCGCTGCGCACCCTGACGGCAATACTCTCGATCTGGTCATGATGGACCAGCGCCATCAATTCATGATCCTGGCGTGAAAGGCGCAGGATTTCGGCGTTGCGGTCCTGGCGGTTGTCCTGCGTCATCGAAGCGGTCTCCATGCTGCGGCCGAGACGGCGCCCTGCCGCGCGTCGCCAGGAGCCTGACCCATGCCGGCCCCGCGGGCCCGGCCGCCGCGGGGGTGCGACGGCGCGATTGTCCTCCTTCACCCGGGATGTGGAAGAACGTCACGCCGTGCCGGCGTGGGCGGATCCGCGGCACGGCGCGGCACCACGGGCGACGAGGCCGTCGCGCAAGCCCGGGCATCGGCGCTACAGTGCCCATGCGCATCACGCGGCGGCGCGGGAAGCGTACCCCCGGAAAAGCGGTCGGAGCCGGGGGACGATTTCAGGCGCCTTTTTATTGAAACTGTTTATTGACGGCGGAGTTTTCTCCTTGCATGCCAAACCGTTTTGACCTGAACATGTCAACGCCCACCAACACACCTTATCCCCTGGGCGCGCAACTGGCCGTTTCGCTGCTCAAGCGGCATGGCATTCCACAGCACAAGCATTCCACGACCATCCGGGACGTCCTGGGACTTTCCTACAGCCAGGCGCATCGCAAGATCAACGGTGATTCACCCTGGAATCCGGAAGAACTGGAATTGCTGGGACGCCATTTCGGTGATTCCTTCACCGCCGTGGTGCTGGCTGCCGCCGAGGCGGAGCAGCGCGTCACGGCCCAATTGGTGCTGGGAAAAACCATGGTCAACGCCTACCTCTGGCCCGGGAAGCGGGTTGCCAACGTGCCCGACGGCACCCTGGTGGCCGTACCGGTGAATTCGGAATGGCTGATTTGCCCCGTCAATGATGCCGTGCGCGACAACTGCCACCTGATCAAGCGCATCCTGATCGAGCAACCGCCCGCGCAAACGACCCGGGTGGCCGTGCTCGACGACACCGAGGAACTGGCCACGACGCTGTCCACCTCGTTTTCGGAAACCGGCGTTCAATCCCAGCCGTTTTTCACGGTCGAATCCCTGCGGCCGAAAATCCTAGACTATGACGCCTTCGTGCTCGACTGGCTCGTGGGCGAGGTCACCGCCAAGGACCTGATCGCCGACATCCGCCGCGCCAAGCCCGATGCGCCCATTGCCGTGCTGACCGGCCAGATCGGTTCGGGCGTCGCCAGCGAAGCGGAGGTCGCGGCGCTGATGGCCACGCACAAGATATTGTTCTTCGAGAAGCCGGTGCGTTTTTCCATCATCAATGCGGCGATTTCGCAGGCAGTGGCGAGGAAATAGCGGCCAGCAGCTCCCGGCGCGACGGCACACCGGCCATCACCGCATCGAACGGCCACGGCTGGCCGGGTTTTTCATCGTCGGTGCGGGCATTGAAGGCCAGTATTCGAAGACTGTTTCCCGGCCCATGGCCACCCTTGAGCGCCGCGGCCAGGCGCAGCGCGCCGCGCCGGGGCAGATTCATGTCGATCAGCAGCAGGGCAAAAGTCCGCGCCGCCAGGCGGTTGGCGGCCACCGGCCAGGAGGCGACATGCTCCACGCCGTCCGGAAAATACGTCGCCAGTGCCGAGAGCAGGTTTTGAGAGGGCGGCTGCGGTGCCAGCACCAGGGCGCGAAGCCCGGCGTCCCGGGCGGCCTGCCCACTCTCCTCGGTGGCAATTTCGCAGGGCAGGCTGACGTGGAATTCCTGCGACAAGGCGGGCTGGCTGCTGGTTTCCAGGCGCCCGCCCATGAGTTCCACCAGGGTGCGGATCAGCGTGAGGCCGAGATGGTCGTTGAGATCGCGCTGCTTCGCGCTGCCTGACAATTTCGAGGCGTGAAGCGCCGCTGCCGCGACAGCGTCGCCCTGCGGGGTTTCGCGCTCGCCCCTGACCAGGAAGGAAACCATGCCCGACTCGTCTTTGCGGGCCTTCATGACCAGGGTCAGCGCGTCCGGCCGCAGCGTGGCGAGCACGTGCCGGGAGATGCTGGTCAGTATCTGCACGATCTTGTCCGAATCCGCGATGAGAAAGGCGGGTTCCTGCGGCACGATCTTGATGATTTGCTGTCCCCGGTAATCCGGGTGCGCCATGATTTCCGAAGCCACCGAATCGAGCAGCATGCCGGCCTCGAAAGCCGAGGGTTCGAGTTGCAGTTGCCAGGCCTCGGCCTGGGCCAGCGTCAGCAGGTCGCGCAATTCCTGTGACAGCTTGGCCGCGGAGGCCGATATGTTTTCGATGAGCCTTTGCCGCATGGCCTGGTCTGCCTGCGAATCCATCAGTTCCAGCGCCGAGACGATGGCCTGCAGGGGAGAGCGCAATTGGTGGCTGGCCCGTGCCAGAAATGCGCTCCTGGCCACCATGGCCGTTTCCAGCGCCTGCGCCTTGGCGGCCACGACGTCCTGCCGGCGCCGGTGCTCCAGCCCGCGATACCAGGGCATGAAAAAGGCGGCTGCCAGCACTGCCATGAACAGCAATGCCAGCGCCAACTGGGGCTGAAATCGCCAGAAGGGATGGCCGAAATACAGCAGCGGCGGCAGCGCCAGCATCATGCCGGCCCAAGCCAGGCGGAATGCGGCCAGGCCATGGTGCAGCCCGGCAGCCACGCACAGGAACACGGGATAAGGCGCGAGAAATGCCGTGACCGAGGGCGCGTCGCACAGGAATACGGCAAATACCACCGGATCCGCCAGCAAGGTGAAATACTGGGTCCTGACCAGCCCGTCGGGGAAGTGCTTGAGTGCCAGGTATTGCACCAGGCCCAGCACACCGTAGGCCGTGACCAGCAGCGGCGCCAGCCACAGGTATCCGAAGGCCCCGTCGCGCCACGGTCCGGTCAGGGCCATGGCGGCCAGGCCGAGCACGGCGTGCCCCACCCGTCCCAGGGCGCGCCGGCGCTCGCGATAAAAGCGCCCCGGCGCCGGATGCGCTCCCGAAAACAATTTCATCAAGGGGTGGCGCATCGATTTGCCGGGCAGTGCGGCGCAGCCCCGTTGCCGTTATCGACAGGCCGCGCCCGTGCAATCCCGTGGGCGCCCGCCGGTTCGTGGCGTCGGTGAAATGCGTCCATGGCGGCACCTGTTCCACACTGGATTCACATTCCCGGCCAGCGAATTCGCGCGAGCCGGGTGCCTTCATTTACTGCTGCGGGCCAGTGTACCAACGGCTAATTTCGGCGCGGCCGCACGGCAGGCTGCGCCGCGGCGCGGCGCGGCCGGGGCCGGGGCCGGCTGCCCGCGGCGTCGGCCCCAACGGCATGCCGCCCCGTTCCGGGCATCGCGCCTGCGCGGCCGGCCTGGATTGCCACTTGGCGCCGGCCCGGTGGCCGCGACCTGCCACGCGGGACGGGACCCGACTTCAGGCGCCGGTGCCCGGGCTGGTGATGGCGTTGCAAACATTCCATCCGTTGCGATGAGGGGAGGGAATGCTTCCATCTGACGGTTATGATTCCCTCTAATCTTTCATCAGAGAAAAGAATCGGTTGTGCAGTACGGCGCCGTCATGTCGCTGACGCTGGAGCTTCGGCATGCAGGCGGTCCAGTGTTCGATCCACCACGAAAGGGTTCCCCGTGTCTCTGGACCCTGTTGCAGGGCCGGCTGCTTCAAGCCCGGCCGTTGTGGTTCGCGGCGATCACGCGGGTGAACCCGTCGCCGCCCGGCCCTGGCCGGACGATCCCGCGGCGCAGCTTCTGCGTCAGGGGCGGCGTGCCGGGAGGTCCCGCGTGATGGCGAGCCGGTTCCAGGCTCCCGCACCGGATACCGCCGTGCCCGCTGCTACGGCGGGCGGCCGCGCCTGGCTGCTCATGGCCGACGACGGCCATGCCGAGCAGGTCGGCGCCGAGCTCACGGCCGCGGGCTGGCAGGTCGAGCTGCAGCTGGGCAGCCTGCAACTGCTGCTGCTGCACTTGTACTGCGAAGCGGCGCCGCCGGACGTGCTGCTGTGCGGGCTGCGCCTTGACGACGGCGATGCCTTCCGCCTGATGCGGCTGCTCAGCGGCGATCCGCGCGCGCCGGCGCTGTTCTTCACTACGCGGCAGCCGCGCGGCGTGCTCGACAACGCACTGGCCATGGGCGAGGCCTGCGGCCTGGAGGTGGCGGGCGGCGTGACGTGGCCGGCGGCACCGGGCCGCATCGCACAGGCGCTGCGCACCTACCGGCAGACACCCGGGGCGCGGACGGCGGCCGCTGACGCGGGCGAGCTCACGGCGCCGGAGCTGCGCGCGCTGCTGCAGGACGACGGACTGCATGCCTGGCTGCAGCCGCGCGTGCGCCTGCCGGGCCTGGAAGCGGTGGGCGTCGAGGCGTTCATGCGCGGCGTGGCCGGGGACGGCTCGCTGCTGGGCCCGCAGCGCCTGGTGCCGGCGCTGCAGCGCCACGGCCTGCTGGAGTCGGCGACGCTGGTGCTGGCACACCAGGTGGTCGCCTTCCTGGCCGGGTGCCGGTCCGAGGGCATGGCGCTGACGGGCTCGATCAACGTGTCGCTGCACTCGCTCTCGGATGCCGCCTTCTGCGCCGAGCTGTCCGAGCTGGCGCAGCGCCACGGCATCGACCCGGGCTGGATCACGCTGGAGATTTCCGAGAAGGACACCGCGGCCGACCTGCCCACGGTGATCGAGAACACCGCGCGCTGCAGGCTGCTGGGCTTCAACCTGTGCATCGACGACTTCGGCACGGGCTACTCCAACCTGCTGCAGCTGTCGCGGCTGCCGTTCTCGGCGCTCAAGATCGACCAGAGCTTCATTGCCGGCATCGATTCCGACGCCACGCGCCAGGTCATCGTGAAGGCCTGCGCCGACTTGGCGCACGGGCTGGGCCTGCGCGTGGTGGCCGAGGGCGTGGAGACGGCGGCGCAGCTGCAGGCGGTGGGCGCGGCGGGCTGCACCGAGGCCCAGGGCAGCGCGCTGTCGCCACCGATGCCCCTGGACGAGGCCCGGCAGTGGCTGCGGTCGCTCGAACCGGGCCGGCGGCCCCGCGCGACGCCGCGCTGAGGTCCGGCGCCACGGCCGCGACGATGATGCGGCCATGAACACCACCCTCGTCCTCTACCACGGCCGCTGCGCCGACGGCTTCGGCGCGGCCTTCGCCGCCTGGTTGCGCCTGGGCGACACGGCCGACTACCGGGCCTGCGTCTACGGCGAGGACGCGCCCGACGTGAGCGGGCGCGACGTCTACATCCTGGATTACTCCTTCAGCCCCGAGGTGCTGCGCGACATGGGCGCGCGCGCGCGCAGCATCACGCTGCTCGACCACCACGTCTCGGCGCAACGGCAGCTGCAGGGGCTGCGGCTGGCCTGCCGCTGCCGGCTGCATTTCGACCTGGCGCGCAGCGGCGCGGCGCTGGCCTGGGAGCATTTCCACCCGGGCCGGCCGCTGCCCTACCTGCTGCAGTCGGTGCAGGCGCGCGACCTGTGGACCTGGGACGTGCCCGACGCGCGTGCCTTCCTGGCCGCGCTGGACCTGCTGCCCGCCCAGTTCCCGGCCTGGAAGGCGGTGCTCGACATGGACCCGCAGGCGCTGGCGCGCATGGTCGAGCGCGGGCAGGCCATGGAAGACAAGTTCCAGGCGCTGTGCGCCGCCATCGCCGAGCAGCCGTCACCGCTGCGCATCGACGGCGAGTCCGGGCTGATGGTCAACGCGCCGGCCGAGTTCGCCAGCGCCGTGGGCAGCCTGCTGGCACGGCGCAGCGGCACCTTTTGCCTGGTCTGGCGCATCGACGAGGCCGCCCGGCTCAAGTGCAGCCTGCGCTCGGTGCCGGCCTTCGACGTGGAGCGGCTGGCCACGCGCTTCGGCGGCGGCGGCCACGCCCAGGCCGCCGCCTTCATCCTGCCGGGGGCGCGCGTGCTGGAGCTGCTGCAGGGTTCGCTGCGCTCGCAACCCGGCGGCTGAGAGTCGCGTCCGCCCGGCCTGCCCGGGCGGGCCGCTTTCGGGACATTCCTGGGGCCCCGTCGCGGCCCGGCGTGCGCGCGGGCCACAGGTTTGTCACGGCTTGTCACCATCTCCTCCCGGGACTCTTTGATCAGGCGCGGCCGGCGCAAAGCCGGCATCGTTGGCGCACTTTCCGAAGACGGCTCGACCACAGGGCCACCGGGCCGGACGCGAAGTCCGGCGACGCCACCCAAGCTCCAGGAGCGAACGCCATGACCATTGCCGCGCTGCTGTGCCGTCTCGTTGCCCCGACCCGCCTTGCCGGCGTGGCGCTGTCGGCCGCCGCGGGCTGCAGCGCCGCCCTCGCCTACCCCAGTTTCCAGGTCAACGAATCCGCCATCCCCGGCACCGGCACGAACGTGATCAGCGTGGACCGGATGGGCGTGAGCTATGCGTCGCAGATCTTCCAGCAGGTCGCCGGCGGCCTGGGCGGCGGCGACGATCCGTTCCGCGAGGTCGGCTACCTGCAGATCACCGGCTACGGCAACGGCGCCGCCATCCTGCCGGCTTACCTCAACGGCATGGGCAGCACGGGCTACGGGCTGTATGCGACCTTCAGCATCGACGGCGAGACCGATCCTGGCGCGAGTTCCGGCTCGGTCCATGCCCGGTTCCTGTCGGGCCATCTGACGCTGTGGGCCGACGTCAACAGCAACACCGTGCTGGGCCTGGCGGGCACCGGCAGCGGCATCAGCGTCCAGGGCAGCAGCGTCAGCGACGACGTCGCGCTCGGCACTGCGCTGCTGACCGCGGGCGAGGCGAGGCTGTTCACCAGCATGGTCGGCGGCAGCTTCAGCGCCGACCTGCGCCTGACGCTCAACGGCACCGGCCAGCAGCTGTTCCAGCTTGGCGGCGGCAACTTCTACGAGTACCTGCACCTCAGCGGCAACAAGACCTGGGCCGCCAACCCGGCCGGCGTGCTCGGCAGTGGCGGCACGGTGTGCTCCAGCGGCGCGGGCACGCTCAGCGCCTCGCCCTTCGCCGACGTGAACGCGGTGCCCGAGCCATCGTCGGCGCTGCTGCTGGCCACGGCGCTGATGTGCCTGGCCCTGACCTGGCGCCGCGGCCAGGACTGAGCCGGGGCCCGGGATGCGGGCGGCGCGTCAGCACCGCGCACTGCCGACGTCGCGGCGCACCAGCCGGTGCACGGTCACCTCGGGGCGGCAGTTCAGCCGCACGTCCAGCAGCGAGGACCCGCAGCCCACCGAGGTGTAGCCGCGCATGGCGCCGTGGCGCCAGGGTCCGCGCGCCAGGGCCCGCGGCGCGCTGGAACAGGTCATGACCGGGATGCCCCCGGGCAGGCACAGCTGCCCGCCATGGGTGTGGCCGCACAGCATGAGGTCGAAGCCGCAGTGCGCCGCCTCCAGGTAGGGCTCGGGCGCATGTGACAGCAGCAGCGCGCAGGCGCCGTCCGGGATGGCATCGGCCGCCTTGTGCAACGCATGCGCGCGGAAGTAGTGCGGGTCGTCGATGCCGGCGATCCACAGCGCCTGGCCGCCGCGCCCGACGCACGCCGCCTCGTTCATCAGCACCCGCACGCCCAGCGCCTCGATCGAGGGCAGCATGCGGATGCTGTCGTGGTTGCCCAGCACCGCGAAGGTGTCCGGTGCCAGGTGCGGACGCAACGAGGCCAGCGCCTCCATCGCCGGCTGCCAGGGCCCGTGCGTGCGGAAGCGGAAGTCGCCCGTGATGACGCACAGGTCGTGCGCCACGCCGCGCACGCGCTCGACCAGCGCGGCCATGAAGCCGCCGCCCACGTCCAGGTGCAGGTCGCTCAGGTGCAGCAGGCGAACGCCCTCGAAGGCCGGCGGCAGCCGTTGCAGCGCCACGTCGTGCTCGCGCAGCTCGATGCGCAGCGTGTTGCGCCGGGCCCGCTCGCGCAGCCCCACCAGCCTCAGCAGCGCGTGCAGCAGCGCCGGGCGCGCCACGCGGTGCTCCAGGAACTGCAGCAGCGGCCCCTTGCGCAGCACCTGCGTCTCGTCCGCGCTTTCGAGCGCCAGGCGGTGGCGCAGGTGCGCGGGCCCCAGCCGCGCGGCCAGCGCCTGCAGCGCCGCGGCCTGCGCGTCGGCCGGCGGCGGCGTCCTCATGGCCGCGCCGGCCCGCGGCCAGGCGCCCTGCCCGGGCCCGGCACGCGCGTCATGCCGCGAAGCAGCGCTGCAGCTGCGCGCGCGGCGTGGCCTGCAGCCGCCGCAGCAGCGCATGGCCGGGCGGCGCGACGCCGAAGCGCGAGGCCACGTCCGCGCCGATGCGGCTCCACAGGTGGCCGGCCATCTCGGCGTCGGCCATGGCGCGGTGCGCGCGGCCGCACGGCGGCAGCTGCAGCGCCTGCGCCAGCGCGCCCAGGCGGTGGCTGCCGCACTCCGGATACAGGCGCCGCGCCAGCAGCATCGTGCAGGCGAAGGGCGAGGACGCCGGCAGCCCCAGGCGCTGCAGCTCGTGCACCCAGAACTTGCGGTCGAAGGCGGCGTTGTGCGCCACCACCGGCAGCGTGCCGACGAAGCGCGCCGCCTCGGCCATGACCTCGCCCACCGGCGGCGCCGCGGCCACCATGGCGTCGGTGATGCCGGTGAGCCGCGTGACGAAGGCCGGGATGCGGCGTTGCGGGTTCATCAGGCTCTGGAAACGGTCCACGATGCGGCCGTCCTCCACCAGCGTGACGGCCAGCTCCGTGGGGCGGTCGCCCTGCTGCGGGCTCAGCCCGGTGGTCTCGAAGTCGAGGACGGCCACGCGTTCCATGGCTGTGTCGAGTGCCGGCATGGGACTGCTTCAGGCCGTGGCGGTGGCCGGCCCTACGCAGCCGCGGGCGCGACGGAGGCGGTGATGCGGACCCGGGCCGCGGGCGCCGGCCGGCGCCGGCAGGGCCCGGCCCGGAGACAGGGACGGATTCATGGCGGGATTCATGGCGGGAAAGGGACGCAGGCCCGTGGCGTTGATGCAAGGCACGATTATTCCCGTCGCCAGGGCCCGCGGCGACCGCTGCCGGCCACCGCCCGCGGCGCAGCCCCGGCGCCGGCGGCAGCGATGGCGGGCTCGTGCACTTTGTCACGGCGGCGTAGTGGTTATCCCGCACAGTTCGATACGTGGCGCCAGCGGGCCAATGCCGGCCCATTCGAAAGGCAGGCATTCCGGGCCGGCCGGCTTTCAAGATTCCGCAATCGGCGCGGCACCATTTTCAAAACAAGAGCCGATATTCATCGTGCAGCCCTGCCCATTCATCATTTGCCATATCGGCATGGCCACCGCCTGTTTGGCACGATGCCGTCCAACGCCGGTTGTCAGCGGCAAACAATTTGACGCTGAGAGCCCGGCCGGTGCCGGTAACTTTCGCTGCGCCGGTGCCTGCAAGCAGCTTCAGTAAAGGGCGCGAAGCAGGCCGGCAGGCCGGACGCGGCCAGGAAGCCCCTTTTCAGGCCCCTCCCAGCAGGCTGCCGCGCCGGCGGCCGTTCTTCCCGCGCGTCTGGCATCGGCGCACTGCAAAGGTGCGGTGGCGCACATCGGTGCACTGAAGGCTGATCCCTCTTTTGGAGGTGGAGCTGTCGGATATCTTTACACTCGATCGAGGTAACCTTTAATTACGTTTCAAAAGATTAGGAAAATCAAGCATTTAATGGCCCATTTTGAGGCTGGCATAAGCAGTGCTTTCGTATCCGCAGGTAGCTGCATGCTACCGATTGCAATAAACAGAAACTGAACCATGTTGAGACCAGCGCCCATGACCATTCCTGTGCAGGCCGTCCGCGGCGGTTTCGGCGCGCACCTGCGCGAGGCAGAAATGTCGGCCAACCGGCATGCCGGTGTTTTGCATGCCCGGTCTCATCAGCATTTCAGGATTCATATTGCCCATTCCGCGGTGCACCGTTGCATGGCTCACCAGCTGGTGCAACGCATGTTTTCCTGGCGCGGATATCAACCGGGCAGCGCCCTGCCGGCCATGGAGAATCACTGCGGGACACTCGTGATTTGCGCCCCCGACACCGTGATGGGCACGCTGTCCATCAGCGCCGACCGGCCGGGGCAATTGCTGTCGGTGGAGAAAACCTTCGGCGAGGAGGTGCGAGCCCTGCGCGAGGCCGGCCATCGCCTGTGCGAGTTCACCCGGCTGGCCGTCGAGGCGGTGGCGCACCCCAAGGAACTGCTGGGCTCGCTGTTCCATGGGGCCTACCGCTTCGCGGAACGCGTGCATGGCGCCGGCACGGTGCTGGTCGAGGTCAACCCGCGGCACGTGCGCTTCTACGAGCGGCTGCTGGGCTTCAAGGTGCTGTCGGACGTGCGCCTGAACGAGCGGGTGCAGGCGCCGGCGGTGCTGCTGGCGCTGGACTTGGCCTGGGGGCTGCGCGAGATGGAGCGCCTGGGCGGCCAGCCCGATGCGGCCACCCGGGAGCGTTCGTTCTACCCCTACTTCCTGTCCGCCGCGCAGGAGGTGAAGGTGCTGCACGGCGCCTGGGACGCGGCCTGAGCGTGCCGCGGCGCAGGGACGGCCTCAGTTCCAGGGCGCGTCCGAGGCCGGCCAGCCGTCGCCATCCGGCGCCGCGGGCGGCACCGCCGGGGCGCGGTAGTCCTCCTGGCGGGGCGCCGTGCGGGGCTGCCGCGCAGCAGGCGCGGGTGCCGGCGCCGGTTCCGCGGAGTTCTGGGCATCGCGCTTGCGCTTGACCTGGTAGGCCGTGAGCACCTGGCTGGCCACCATGTCCAGCGACGGACGGGCCTGCCCTTCGCGGTCGGTCCAGACCTTGGGTGTGAGGGTGCCGGCCAGCGACACCGCGTCCCCGTCGCCCAGCGCCAGCAGCGCGGCCTGCGCGCCGGCGTCAAAGGCCAGAACGTTGACGAACAGCGTCTCGCCCCCGGCCGTGGCGGCGCGCACCTTCGCCGTCACGAAAGGCTTGCCGCTGTTGTTCCCCACCCGCTGCTCGGGCCGGCCGTACACCTTGCCGGCAATCAGTCCTTCGATCACGGCCCACTCCTTTTGCTTGCCACCATCCGGACGACGGTGCCGCACGGCGCACCGGCAGTGAACCGGCAATTGCCCTGCCAGTTCATGCTGCATTGCAGCAGAAATGCCGCGCCCGCGGCCGGCTTTCCGCGCCGCGGCCCGTCAGCCCGCAGGCGTGTCCCGGCGCCGCGGCGCGAGCTCGTCGTAGCCCGTGGCCGGGTCGGGCGCCCGGGCGAAATGCCAGTCGGGCAACAGCGCCAGCAGCACCTCGGCCGTGGTGCGCACCCGGCAGCCATAGCCCAGGTGCCCGCCCAGCACGCGCCCCCGGGCATCGGCCAGGCTGGCATGCAGGTGCGAGCCGTTGACGGCCAGGCTGCCGGACAGCGTCAGCAGCTCCAGCGCGCCGCCGAGCTCCAGCGCCTCGGCCGCTGCGGCCAGGCGCAGCCGGGCCGGGCCCAGGCTGCCGATGCCGCTGACGACGAATCCGGCCTCGCAGCCCTGCTGCGCCAGCGCGGCCTCCAGCGCCTGGCGCAGGTCCGCGCCGGGCGGCAGTCGCAAGGGAAGGAAGATCGGGGCAGTCATGCCGACAGCGTAGCGCCGGCGGCAGGGCGATGGCGCTGTCAGCGCTGGCCCTGGAGCGCGTTGACACGGGCCTGCGCGTCGCTGACGTCGCGCTGCAGTTCGGCCAGGTAGCGGTGGCGCTCCTCGCCTTGCCACTCGGCCGCCGAGAACCCGGCCAGCGCATGGCGTGCGCTCACATGGACCGTGCCCGCCCGGCGCTCCATCACGGCGCGGTCGGGGAACCGGTCGGGCCGCAGCAGGAAAGCCTCGACGTCGCGCAGCGTCAGCGGAAAGGCCGGCCGGGCGTCGCGCACCAGCTTGCCGAACAGGGGCAGCCGGAACGCCTGGGCGCCGGCGCCGACTTCGTCGTTGAAGCTCACCAGCGCCAGGGGCCGGCCCAGGGCGTCGTCCACCCGCCCGGTCACGACGTAGCGGCCCGGCTCCCGGACCTGCGCGCCGAGGTAGAAATTGAGCGACCCGTCTTCCATCGCCTCGCGCACCGGGCCGCTCCAGACCGCCGGCGCCGCGCCGGTGAGGGTCAGGTCGAACCAGACCGGCGCCTCGCGCCCGGCGTACGCCAGCACCGCCTCGACGCGCAGCGCGCCGGCCAGCCCGGCAAAGCCCTGCCGCGCGGGCTGCAGCCGCACGCCCTGCACGCCGTCGCCCGCCACCATGTCGCCCTCGATGCCGTCGTCGTTGAAGTTCACGCCGACCACCGGGAAGAGCGAGCCGGTGGCGGTGGCCGGCAGCTCGCGCGCCGTGGCGCGCAGCACGCGCAGCGGCTGCACCACACCGTCGTCCCGGACCAGGCTCACCGACAGGTGCACGCTCTCGTCGCCCTTGAGGAACACCCGCTCCTGCGTCGTGCGCACGTGCACGCCGCGCGCGACGCTGCCGTCGGCCAGGCGCAGCGGCGCGTCCTCCACGATGGGCAGGAACGGGCGCACCTGGTCGCTCTGCGACGACAGCGGGCGCGACTCGTGCGGATAGCGGGTGCTCTCCTCGTAGGCCTGCAGCGACTGCCGGGCCAGCTCCAGGCGCTGCTGCCAGGCCGCGAGCTCGCGCTGCCGCGCCACCAGCGCGGCCTGCGCCGCTGGCGAGGCGGACGCCGGCGCGCCGGGCGCAGCCGCTGCAACGGCTTCCCTGGACGGCAGCACAGCGGCCGAGGCGGACGGCGGCATGGGCTGTGCCGGGCCGGCGGCGCCGCCGCGCCACCAGGCCAGCAGCCCCACGGCCACCCCGGCGGCCAGCAGGCCCCATGAACGCAGCTTCATGCCGCGCTACCGGGCGTTGAGCTGCATGTGCGCGCGCAACGGCGCGACGATGCCAGCCCAGTTGTTGCCGGGTCCATGGTTGTAGATCTCGCCGTCGTCGCGCAGCAGCACCGAATGGTTGGTCCACTTGGCACGGCCATTCTGCGTGGGCAGCTTGCCCAGGGTCAGGTCATCGCAGAACCAGTCGGCCGGGTTGCAGAAGGAGCCGCCACTGGAGCCGGCTACGCCGCCGCTGGAGTGGTAGGACACCCACATGTCGTCCTGGCCGGGCAGGAGCCAGGACAGCAGGCCGCCGCTGGCACCAGCGAACATGTAGAACATTGCGCCGCGCGTGTTGTTGTGGTTGTAGAGCGAGCGGGCAGTGACGGTCTTCAGGTCGTGATCGAGCGGAAACTCCGAGCCCATGTCGGCAACTTCCGACCCCCCGGCCGCGCCGGCCGCGACACCGACCCACTTGATGTTCCAGCCCGCCTGCGTGCGCCCGTCGCTGTTGGCGCACTGGCCGTCGGCGCGGGGCACGGGCGTCTTCCTGTAGCGCGCGCTGCCGCCGTAGAGGTCGAGCACGTAGCCGATCATGAGGTTGCCCGCGCTGTGGGCCGCGACGTAGCACCAGTTGGGTCCGGTGCAAAAGCAGTCCAGGGCATCGCGCAGCCGCGACGCCTGCGTCGCAATGCGGCTGCGACCGTCCCAGTTGACGGCCTTCTTGTTGACGCCGCCATTCGCCGACGCCGGGCCCCAGTACGCGAAGTCCTTGTAGTTGCCGGGCGCGCCACCACCCTTGCGTCCGTGAATCCACAGGGTGTAGTTGGTTGCGCTGGCACTCAGGCCGGTTAGCAGCAGCGCGGCCAGCACCACGTGCCGCTGCCAGCCGGCCGCAGGTTGCACCACATGGCGGTTCGCAGCCCAGCCGGATGCCTGGCGCAATCCTGCAGCCTGGGTAGAGGGGGCGTCGAAGGGGCGGTGTTGGAGCATCGCGGCGGCTTCCGGGCGAATGGGTGATGGAAAGCCGGCCGCGATCACGACCTTGCAAGACCGGCTGAAACAACTGCACCTGCCGGCCGAATGTAAATTAATGTTGCTTCCGCTGGGTGGCGGACTGGTGTCGGGAGCGTCCTTTCATGAAACGGGAGCGGCCCGCCGAAGCGGGCCGGCGGGCCCGTCAGGCCTGCAGCGGCGAGGCCGGGGCGCCGTCGGCGGCGGCCTGGCGCCGCAGGGCCGCTGCCGCAGTGGCCGAGGGCTGCACCTGCAGGCCGTCGTCACGCACCTGGCTCACGCCGCGCACGGAGGCCGCGCACTCGAACAGCCGCGCGAGCTCGTCGGCGGGCACCGGGCCGCCCAGGCTGACGCAACCCGCGTCGGCCGTGATGCGCAGGGCCTGCGCGTCCGAGAGCACCCGCTGCAACGCGCCGCGCACGCGCTGCTCGAGCACGGCATCGTCCGGCGGCGTGCCCTGCAGCAGGCCGGCGGCGCGCGCCGCCAGGCCGCGGGCGCGCTCGCCCAGGTCCTGCGGATCCACCCCGACGAGGTCGGCACCGGAGCGGCCCAGGCGCAGCGCCTGGTCGCGCACCAGGGCCAGGCGCCGGCTGCGGTGTTGCGGCTCCAGCAGGTACATGGCCGCGACGCCGATGGCGATGCCGCCAAGCATCGGCAGCCACGGCCGGCCGCCGCCGGAAGGCGCCGCCTGCACCGGCCAGTGCTCGCTGCCGTGCCGGGCCGGGACAGGGTCGCGGGCTTCGCGCGCCAGCGCCTCGGCCCGGTGCCAAGCCCTGCGCCCGGCCTGCCGGCCCTCGTCGGCCAGCCGCTGCAGCCGGTGCGCGGCCTGGTCGCCGGCCTGCCGGCCCTGGTGGTCGAGCTGCTGCAGGCGGTCCAGCGCCTCGCGGCCGGTGTCTTCCAGCGTGTCGGCCGCTTCCCGAGCAGCCCGGGTGAGGGTGCGGCGCAGCGCCGAGCGGCGGCGCGCGCCCTGCTCGGCGTCGGTCAGGTACAACGCCGCCGCGCCGGCGGCAAGCGTCCCCAGGACAGTCCATGTACGGTTCATCGGGCACCTCCTTGCGTGAGCTGTGGCCGCCGGGGCGGCTCCAAGCGAGGTGCAAGCCCCGTTCCCGAACCGGTGTTTTCCCGGGCGGCGACCCGGGCCGGGGCGTCAGAGGACATCGGCCAGGGCCGCCGAGCTGACGCCGCCCAGCCGCAGCGCGAACTCCGCCTCGGCGTCGGCATCGGTGCTGGCGTAGGGCACGCCGGCCTCGAAGCGGCCCCTGCTGCGGGCCATGGCGCTGGACAAGCAGCGGGCTGGAGACGACCTGCCCGATGCCTGGATCGCTACAGCCGAGCAGTCACAAGGCGAACGGCCGTGCACCTTCGGCCATGATCTCCGGCGCCTGCTGCCTGCGAGCGACCTGTCGTTGCTCGATTCGTGACGACTGCTCCGTGCCGGCGTGGAGAAACCGGCCATGCCAGGCCGGGACGCGGCCTCCTGTCAGGGAAAAGGCGCAGGAGACCGTCCCTAGTGACGGCGAGGCGTCGTCTTCATCCGGCCTTCCGTCGAGTCACCCGCTGCCGCCTCACGATCACGCTGATCAGGCCGGTCCCGGCCAGCATCAGTGCGTAGGTCGAAGGCTCGGGAATACCCGGCACGGCGGACATGGCGACCACGCCCCACCTGCCCCACAGCGTGGCCTGGTGGTCCAGGTCGTTGCGCAGCAGCACGGAGATCTCCCCGCTCTCTTGCACCTGGTCGGGCGCGGACTGCCAATCGGACCTGGCCGTGATGGAGCGTGCCAGGCTGTCGCCGTCAAGGAAGCGGGAGATGAAGAACACGCCGGCGGTGCCGGACTCCGGGCGGCGCAGCAGGGGCGGAGGGTTACGGAAGGGATCGACCCTGGCCGCCAGCGTGTACTGGCCGGTGATGCGCAGCCCGGTGTGGGCGGACAGCTGGAACAGCGGCATGCCGGGCACGCCCTCGTAGCGCGCCACGGCCTTGTTCACGTAGCGCCGGGGGCTCAAGTCAGGGAAGTCTGCCGCCGCCAGGCTGGCACTGCCGGAGCCGCTGAAGGCGAACAGGCCCTCCTGCGACACCGCGGCCGAGCCGTCGGAGAAGGTGACACTGGCCGGCGCCGTGAAGCTGCCAATGGCCTTGCAACCAATGCAGTACCCCGCATTCTTGACGCGGGCCAGGGACTGGCCGGTGAACTTCACGGCGGGCGTGATGCCGTCGTTGAGATCGAGGTCCACCAGCTCGTAGCGCAGCCCGGTGAGGCTGGCGCTGGCACCGACGCTGGCCAGCACGGGCGCGGACAAGCAGGTCAGCAAGGCGGGAAGGAACGACTTCATGGCAGCACCTCCGTCAACAGCGAGGGACAGGGTCCCGGGTCGCAGCGCGGCCGGGCAAGAAGCTGCCGCAGCGCGACGAGGGGCTGCCACCTTGGGCCTACCGCTCCGGAATCGACAGCGGCGCCGTGTTACGGCGGTAACCGGACGGTGTTCACGGCTAGGGGGGTGCGATGAAGTTGGGTGATAACAGCAATTATCAACAATTTAAAAAGAACATGAAAAGGCGACGGTGTATTGAGCGCTGCAAGGCTAAAGCTTTATGCGACAAGGGCTTGGAAGCAGGCGATCACCCACGGTGATTCAGCACGAAAGCTGCTTGATAGCATTGCTATCATCCTGCCTCAAGGAGGTGACCATGGCTCAGTTCTTGGTTCGAGACGTCGAGGAAGCCGTTGCCGCGGAACTCAAGCGCCGCGCCGCCGAGCACGGCCGCAGCACGGAGGCCGAGCACCGCGAGATCCTGCGCGAGGCGCTGCTCAAGGGCCGCAAGCCGGCCAAGCGATCGTTCACGCAGGTGCTGGCGTCGATGCCCTACTTCCCCGAAGACGACGACCTCTTCGACCTGCGCTGAAAGACTGGTTTTCGCGTGTACCTGCTCGATACCAACGTCGTGAGCGAGTTGCGCAAGCGCACCAATGCCAATTGGGGCGTGCGGCGCTTCTTCGAGGCCGTCGATCCCGACGCGTTGTTCCTGCCGGCCCAGGTCATCGGTGAGATACGTGCCGGCATTGCCAAGCTGCGCCGACGCGGCGCGGCCGACGACCTGAAGCGGGCCACGGTCTACGACGCCTGGCTCACCGAGGACCTGCTGCGCAACTACGGCGAGCGGATCATCGAGTTCGACGCTGATTGCGCAATGGTCTGGGGTGAACTGCTGTCGGGTGAAAAGAAGGACCCTCACACCATCGACAAGCAGATCGCCGCCATGGCGCTCATCCGCGACATGACGGTGGTCACGCGGGATCAGGGAGCTTCGTTTTGCACGATTCCCGGCTTGAAGCTGCTCAACCCGTTTGCCGATCGGCCGTCTGGTCTCGCGGCTGGAAGTACGGAGCCGCTGCAGTAACCAGCGGATTGCGCCGTCCATACCGCACGCCTGTTGCGGCGCTTCGTCGGCGACACCAATCTCTCGGTCCGCCGACGCCTGGGCGGTATTGGGCAACCCAACCGGCGCCCCTGTTGTCCAAGTTGGACATAAGGCCGGTTGCGCTGTGCCACTTCACATAACGCCGCTTGTACCACTCTGACAAACTTTGAATTAATACCTCGCCCCCCCACCTCCCCCAGCGCGCGGCCCAGCCCATGCCCTACGGCATCCGCACCGCCAGCGGCGTGACCCGCTGTCTCAGTTCGTGTGCCAACTCGTGTGCGAAGGGATGCTCCTCTCCCGACAAGCCGTCACGGTTGGCGATCAGGAACACTGTGCGCCCGCCCCGGCGTGACTCCTGGAACTCGGCGCCGTGGCCCTGCAGCAGCGTGCGGGTTGCGTCGGCATCGCTGGAGCGCACCACGATGCGGATGGGCCGGCCCAGGTCGGGCAGCGCCTGCGCGGCGCGTTGCGCGCTCTGCACGGCGGCCTGGCGCGCGGCGTCCGGCGTCGTCGCGGCGGCCACGGAGGCCAGCGCCGGGTTGGAACCCAGCACCGCGTTCCAGAGGATGCGCTGCGTGCCCTCGGCCCAGCCACGGAAGTTGGGATCGAAGGAGAACACCACGCAACGCCCGTTGCCCACCGCCTCGTCCGCGATGGCGGCCGAGCCGGCCAGCTCCTCCACGCCGGTCTTCAATCCGGACACGTGGAAGTCCGCCGTGTCCGGGGCGGGAAAGGTGGCGGCCGCGGTGCCCAGGCCCGGCGTCATCTCGGGGTCGTCGTCGTACATGATCCAGGCGGTGGCCGCGCTCGACCCCGCCGTTGCCACGCCGGCGGCCAGCGGGCTGCTGCCGTCCAGCCGGATGCGCACCAGCGCGCCGGACGTGGCGGTGCCCGATGCCTTGAGCACCGCGGTGGAGACGCCCACGCCCACGGCGAGCTCCGCGCCGCGCTGGTAGCCGACGTAGCGCCCTCCTGCCCTGACCCAGTCCGCCAGCGCCCGCTGCCCACGCGAGCCCAGCTTCTGCAAGGTTTCCTTGGCGCTGCCATCGGGCACCACCAGCACGTCGATGCCGTCGAGGCCGGCCAGCAGCGTGTCGGGCGTGAGGAAGGTGTAGGGAAGGCTCCAGGCCTTCTCGAACAGGTAGCGCATGGCGCCGGCGGACTCGAAGCCCGCCGTGCCGGGCAGCTCCAGCAGCCCGATGCGCGGCGGGGCGGCCGGCGCCGCCCAGGCGGGCGCCGCCTGCGCGCTCGCCAGGCTGGCCTGCGGGCTGAGCACGGCACCGGACGACCCGCCGGAGACGTTGAGCAGCAGCGGGTTGCTCCAGGCCGAGACGTCGTAGCTGTAGGAGGTCGGGATGTATGGGTCTTCGTGCAGCATGGCCTGGATCCAGTGCTTCTGGCGCTGCGCCATCGGCACCCAGTAGCTGCCGGCGGGCAGCGTGACGCCGCGGGGAGCGGCGCCGTAGGGCCGGTAGTCCGGCACCTGCAGTGGCGCGCTCAGCCGCCAGACTTGCACGTCCATGCGCTGCAGCCGCCGCACGAGCTGGGCCAGCTCGCGCCGGCGCAGGGGATCGTCGGGGAAGAAGTAGTGCCGCACCGCCAGCGCCGGCACCACCTGATGGAGCGACTTGGCGTCGTCCTGGACGATGTTGGGGTCCAGCAGCCCGGCCTGCCCCTGGTCCCGCGCCTGCAGCTGCGACAGCCGCCATTCGCCCAGCAGGCGCTGGCGCTGCGCGGCCGCCGCGGACAGCGAGGACCACATCGCCACGTACTGCTCGCGCAGCCGCGTGGCGATGGCGTCGCCGTTGTGCTTCTCGAAGGTCATGCCCGCGGCATGAAAGCCGATGGTGGGCACGGAGTCGCCGTACTCGGCGGCATACAGGTCGTAGGTCGCACCGGTGAAAAAGGCGATCTTCTGGCGCCTGAACTCTGCGGCCAGCGCCGGGGCGTACAGGCCGTTGATCCAGGCCAGCGCCCGGTCGGGCACCTCGTGGTAGACCGGGTCGGCATTGGGCGGGAAGAAGTACTTCTTCTGGCCCATCTCGTGCGCGTCGATGAACAGCAGCGGCGGGTATTGGCGCAGCAGCTCCAGCTTGCCGTCGGTTTCCGGCTGCGTGCGCGCGAACCAGTCGCGGTTCATGTCGAAGCCGTAGGCGTTGCGCCGGGTGTCGGCCTCGCGGCCGTCCGGGTTCTGGATGGGCAGGATGACGACGACGCTGTTGTCCAGGATGCGCGCCGCGTCGCAGTCCTGGCGGTCGGCCAACTCGTGCAGCACCCGCAGCGCCGCGTCGGTGCCGCTTTCCTCGTTGCCGTGCACGTTGGCGCTGATCCAGAGGATGGCCGGCGTGCTGGCCGCCAGCGCGGCCGCTTCCGCCGCCGAAGTCGCCGGATCGCGCAGCTTGCGCACCGCGTCCTGCAGCCGCTGCAATCCCATGGCCGACACGTTGGCCTCGCGGCCCACGATGGCGTAGCGCAGGGGCCGGCCCTCGACCGACGTGGCCGCGACACCGGTGACCACGCGCGCGCTGGACCCGTCCACCGCCTGCAGGAAGCGGTCGGATTCGGCGCTGCTCACTTCCCGGCTGCCCAGGGCGAAACCCAGCACGCTTTCGGGCTTGGGCACGGCGCCCTGGAACACGGGCGTGGCCTGCAGCGGCGGGCAGTTCGAGGTCACGGCGGCTGCTTGCTCGCGGCTGCCGGCCGCGGCCTGGCCGGACACGGGACCGGGGCCCTCGCCGCCTCCACAGCCGCCCAGCAGCCCGGTGGACAGCGAGATCAGACCGGCCAAGGCCATGCCGGGACTGGAGTGACGGCGCGCGCAGCGGTGCATGGACGTTCCCTTCCTCACGAGGTGCAGGACGCGGCGGGCGGATGAAGGGCAATGCCCGCACGGTCGGGCCCTTGGTGGGCTGCCGTTCCGCGCGGGGCACGTTCATGGCCGGGACCGCGTTGCAGGCACTGTAGTCCCGGACCAGGAGGCCGCCCGCAATGGCGCAGCACGCCACGCGGCCGGCTTGACGGCGGCCCCACCGGAGGACAGTCAGGGTGCCTGGGAACAACAGCCGTCGCTTCGCCGCCATTGCAGGAATTAGAGCTTCACAAACAAAATCGCGCTTCAAGCACGAATCGGGGAGGCCATGCCACAAATCGAGATGCAGGCGTTCGACCTGCAGTCACTGCACGCGCTTAACTCCAGCGCGCGCCATTTCCTGGGCGACCTGCGCCAGCGCATGTTCGAGCCGCAGCCGCGCAAGGTGCCGCCGGTGTTCAACGGCGGCCAGGTGGCCGCGCTGTGCGGCATCGACGCCAAGCACCAGAACTACCTGCGCACGCGGCCCGAACGCGGGCTGCCCCAGGGCGTGCCGGCCGCGGGCGGGCGGCGCGCCTACACGCTGGCCGAGACCCGCGCCTGGATCCAGGCGCTGGCCACGCGCCCCGGCCGCCCCGAGGGCATGGCCGCGGCCACCATCGCCACCGTCAACTTCAAGGGCGGCAGCGGCAAGACCACCACCACCATGCACCTGGCGCAGGCGCTCACGCTCATGGGCCGGCGCGTGCTCGTGGTGGACCTGGACCCGCAAGGCTCGGCCACGACGCTGGCGGGCTGGCTGCCCGGTGCCGACGTCGAGGAGAAGGACACGGCGCTGTCGATCTTCGCCGGCGGCGAGGACGCGCCGCGCGACCTCACGCCCATGGTGCGGCCGAGCTACTGGGACGGCCTGGACATCGTGCCCGCCACGCCCGACCTGTTCGCCGCGGAAGCGGCGCTGCCGCAGCTCGCGGCGCGGGCCGATTCGGCCTGGTGGGCGCTGCTGCACACGGCGTTGCAGCCGCTGTCCCGGGCCTACGACTACATCCTCATCGACACCGCGCCGTCGCTGTCGTACATGGCCGTCAACGCGGCCATGGCCGCGGACGGGCTGCTCATGCCGCTGCCGCCGGAGAACCTGGACTACGCCTCCTCGGTGGCGTACTGGGGCCTGCTGCAGGACCTGCTCATGACGCTGCGCGAGGGCTTCGGCGTGGACAAGCGCTTTGCCTGGATGCGCGTGCTGCTCAACCGCACCGACGCCACCAACGTCGCCAGCTCGCTGGTGCGCGACCGCATCATCCAGACCTACGGGCCCTACATCCTGCCGGTGGAGATCCCGCGCAGCCCGGTGGCCAGCCTGGGCGGGCTGCAGTTCGGCACGCTCTACGACATGACCAAGTACGAGGGCAGCGCCCGCACCTACGCCAAGCTGCGCGATGCCAGCGACGAGGTCGCGCGCATCATCGACAACCTGACCCAGGCGACGGTCTGGAAACCAGCATGAGCTTCAAGCACCTCAAGGCCAGCCTGGCCTCCGCCGCCGCCACGGCGCCCACGCCGGCTCCGGCCAGCGGCACGCCCGAATTCATCGGCGGCACGGCGCCGAGCAAGGCGCTGCTCTCCGGCGCGGTCAAGCGCGTGGAGGATGCCGAGGCCCGCGCCGCCGCGCTGCAGGCCGAGCTCGACCGCAGGGCGCCGGTGGAGGTGGCGCTGTCGCTGATCGACAGCGTGCCCGGGCGCCGGCGCCGGCTCACGGCCGAGGCGTACGCCGAGCTGCGCGAGAACCTGCGCGCCAACCCGCTGGTGCACCCGATCGCCGTGCGGCGCAAGCCCGACGGCCGCTTCGAGGTCGTCAGCGGCGAGAACCGGCTGCAGGCCTACCGCGACATGGGCCGCCCCGCCATTGCCGTGACGGTGCTGGAGCTGCCCGAGGAGCAGGTGAACCGCGCGGCCTTCTTCGCCAACCTGATCACGCAGGAGCTGTCGGACTACGAGCGCTGGCAGGGCTTCCAGCGTGAGCAGGAACTCACCGGCTTGTCCCAGGCCGAGCTCGCGCGCCTGGCCGGCATCTCGGACCAGCTGGTGAGCGACCTGTTCGCCTTTGCCCGGCTGCCGAAGGCGGCGCTGGAGGAGATCCGCGCCCATCCCCAGCGCATCGGCGTCAAGCTCGTCAAGGAGCTGGCCCGGCTCTCGGGCGGCGAGCTCGATGGCCAGGTGACCGAGGCAGTGCGCCAGGTGATCCGCGGCGAGCTCAAGCAACAGCAGGCCGTGGCATTCGTCCGTGCCCGGCCGCGCGCCCCGAAGCCCGCGGCCAGCGCCAAGCGCATCCTGGCCGGGCGCTTCAAGTTTGCCGAGCGCCGCGTCGTGGGCAGCTCCGTGCGGGTGGACTTCGCCACCGATGGCGTGGACATGGCCAAGGTCGTGGAGCGCATCGACGCGCTGCTGCAGGAGATGGCCGCCGAGGCCCTGAAGGACGCGGCGCGCTCCTGAATACCCGGCTTAGGAAAGTACGAGTCCTTGCGTGACAAGGACTTAGCGAAAAACGGAACGCTCGGCGCCCGCCGCCGGCGCTGCTGCGGACGCGGAGGATGCCGGCCGGACTTGCCGATTCACTGACGGCCTACTGGCCGGTGGCAAGATCCGGAGGAGGCGCACAAGAAGAGGGCCGAAGCCTTCCTGACCGCAGTCTCCGGGCGACTTTCTCCAGCCGGCGAGAAATTTTTCCGATCCGGCATCCAGCCCGCGCCGTCACGGCAGGCCTGCGCGGTGCCGTTCCGGCGCTGATGCGCGCATCGGTGGGGTTTGTTGTGCGCGGTGGCGTGCACGGCGTAGGCGCACACAGCCAGAGTGGTTCCAGGCCAGGCGTCGGACCGCACAAAAATCCCTACCTTTAGGCATTGCGGGAAGCTGCGTGCCCTGGCCATGCCGCGCAGCAGCCGCGTGCCGATCACAAAAAACCCCACCTTGGCACCGCTTCGATACCACCGCGCCGCGTCCGTGACGCAGGCCACGGCCCTGGGCTGTCCCGGGTCACATCCGGAACCCTATCGGGACGACCGTCCGCAGCAGGCCAGGCGGCACGAAGGTGCTCGCGAGCCCGTGGTGCGAGCCATGGCACTTGCGCTTCGCGGCTCCGGTGCGATCGAAGGTGAGGTTTTTTGTGCTCCCGTGGCCGTTTCCGCGAGACGCTCCGCGCTTGCACAAGAAACCCCACCTTGGCACCGGCGGGAGGGGCTGGGATGCCGGACGGACGGTCCAGCCCGGCACGGCCCGATGGTCCTTGCCACCCGGTCCGCACAAATTTCCGCACCTTGCCACTCCACTGTCCGCGGCGCTACCGGTGCAAGAACTCCCGGCCATGGTCGCGCCTGCCCGGCCTGACGGAAAGGGTGATTGCCGGGCTTCTTGGTACGACTCGGCGTAGCAAGCAGGCTCTTTAAGGCAAGCAAGCAATTCGGCTGCCATTTTTCCTTTTGCCGACAATGACTTGCGTGAAGCAAGGTGGGGGTTTTTGTGATCAAGGTGGGGATTTTTGTGCCCAAGGTGAGGTTTCTTGTGCAGCCAAGGCGGGGTTTTTTGTGCGCGATGGTGGGGGTTCTTGTGCGCAAAGGTGGGGATTCTTGTGATGAGGCCAGAGCCGTGCATTTGCCATGGGCGGCGCAGTTGTCCACAGGCCGCTGGCGTCCCGCCGCCGGGCGCCGGTGTTGCGCGCAACCGGCAAAAGTAGGGTTCCGCGTTGACTGACCTCACCATGGCAACCTACGCTCGCGCACCCGCATGCCTGGAGAGCGCGTCCGTGTCCAACCTTCCCGTGCCGGCCAACGCCGGCGAGCAGCTCGCCCTGGCCGTGTTCGAGGAGACGGTGAACCGCGAGGGCCCGAAGGCAACGCTGGCGCGATCGCGCACCGACATCACCTACCGCAAGTCCAACGTGCTCATCGACGTGGGCGAGCTCAGCCTGACGGCGCGCAAGGGCCTCAACGTGATGCACTTCCTGGCCTCGCAGGCGCCGGCGGAGGTGCAGCGCTTCGACGTCGAGGTCGGGCTGTTCAAGTTCCTCATGAACTACGAGAGCCGCAACCACCAGCACCTGGAGAAGGCGCTGCGCGAGGCGCAGAAGTCGAGCATCCGCATCGAGCGCTACCGAGCCGGCGGCACCGCGCCGGACTGGATCTCGGTGCCGCTGGTGGGCGCGGTGGGCGTGGCCGGCGGGCGGGTCTATTTCGACTTCCACCCGGCCATCCGCAAGCTGCACCTGGACCCGAACAGCTACACGTACCTGTCGCTGCGCACGACCTGCGTGTTCACCTCCATCTACGCCCACGGGCTGTACGAGCACCTCAAGGCCATTGCCTACAAGGGCTCGCCCACGGAGTGGCTGCCGGTGGAGGAGGTCAAGCGCTGGCTGGGCGTGGCCGAGACGAAGTGGCTGGCCGAGTTCAAGACCTTCCGCAAGGAAGCGCTGCAGAAGGCCGTGGACCAGCTCTGCGAGGTGTCGGACCTGCACGTGGACTACGAGACGCGGGCCATGCCCGGCTCCAAGAAGATCGCCAGCATCCGCTTCGTGTTCCGGCCGCAGTCCGGAGCCCTGGCCGCCTCGATGGAGCACGCGCTGGAGCTGCGCAGCCTCTACGAGACGCTGGTGGCGGAGTTCGGGCTCGGCCACGCCGACATCGAACGCGTCACGCAGGCCGGCGGCGGGGTGTCGACGGAGCGCATCAAGGCCGCCATCGAGTTCGTGCGCCACCGCATGGCGACGCAGACGAAGAAGGTCAGCGCCCCGGGGCGGCTGCTGGTGAAGGCCATCGAGGAGGGCTGGAGCATCCCGACGGCTGAGGTCGAGGCGGACGCCGCGGCCCCGCGGTCCGCGGCGGCCCTGCCGGCGCCGGTCCGGCCGCGGCGGGCCGTGGGCGCCACGCCGCGCGCGCCCGAGCCGCATGTGGAACAGATGCAGGACGCGCTCAAGCGCGAGTACGAGAGCGAGGGCGAGCGCGGCTTCGCGCTGTACCTGGCCGCATCCGAAGGCCAGCGTGCCGAGCTGCGCAGCTCCTTCGTGCGCACGCTGCTGTTCCGCGCCGTGCGGGCGCAGCTGCAGCGCGAGAAGGGGCCCGTGACCGACGCCGAGCTGCAGTCCACGCCGCGGCTGCGCCACGCCTTCGGCCAGCACGTGCTGAAGGCGGCCGGCAAGGCCGCGCGCAGCAGCACCCAGCGCGGCGCGGGCCAGGCCGTGCTGTTCTCGGGTGGCGCCGGCGGCTAGCACCCGCGGCCGCGGCGTGCCGCCAGGGTGGGGCGTATGCTGCCGCGCACGGGGCGCATTGCGGCGCCGCTGACTGGAGAGAGATGTCATGAACCAGGGGAAGACGGCCGAGTTCTGGGCCACCGTCCTGTCGCACGCCGACGTGCTGCGCGCACCGCTGGCGGTGGAGCCCGAGACGACGCAGTGGGTCGAGGCCGTCGAGCAGGCCACCGGCGCGGTGCCCGTGCTCGACGCCGCGGCCAAGGCGGTCGACGAGACGCTGTCGGTGGAGATCGAGCAAGTGCCCGTCGAGGGCGAGGCGGGCAGCGCCATCGTGCTGGCCATCAGTTGCGGGTGCAACCCTGAAGGCATCGATGCCGTGCTGGCGCTGGTGGACGCGGCGCCGGCCTTGCCGGCCGGATTGAGCACGGTGGCGTTCAAGCCGCCGGTGCCGCGGCACGCGGCCGAGGCGCTGGGCGCGGTGGAGATAGCCGGCAAGCCGGTGGCGCTGGACGCGCTGCGCTTCCTGCCCAAGCCCAGCACGAGCCAGCCCGGCGCCTACGACATCGCCTGCTTCGTGCCGCCCTCGGCGGTGACGGACATGGACCAGGGCATCCCCGGCGCGCTGGCCTCGCAGCTGGTGCTGGGCATGGGCATCGGCGAGCTCAAGCTGATGACGCGCATCGCCTCGATCGGCGTGGCCGTGACGGCCGAGCCGCCCGACGGCGCGCTCACGTCCTGGGAGCTCAACGAGCTGCTCGACCGGGCCGCGGCGCTGCATTGAGCGCCAATGGGAAAGGCCGTCGCGAGGACGGCCTTTCGGGAAAACTTGGTTGCGGGGGCTGGATTTGAACCAACGACCTTTGGGTTATGAGCCCAACGAGCTACCAGACTGCTCCACCCCGCGACTGAAGAATGCAGTGTACCACAGGCCGCCAGGGCGGCTTGTGCACCCCGCCCGGCGGCCGTCCGGGAAGGGCGCATGGGATGGTTGCATACGAATCCAATAGGCAAGAAGGAGCCTGATTTGAGCCATAGCCATGACCTGATCGTGATCGGCGCGGGCTCCGGCGGCGTGGCCGCGGCACGGCGCGCCGCGGCGCATGGCGCGCGCGTGCTCGTGGCCGAGTCCGGCCGCGTGGGCGGTACCTGCGTGGTCCGCGGCTGCGTGCCCAAGAAGCTCATGATGTACGCCGCCAGCTATGCGCAGTCGCTGGCCGAGGCGCCGGGCTACGGCTGGGTGGACGTGTCCGGCCGATTCGAGATGGCACGCTGGGCCGACGCCAAGGCGCGCGAGATCGCCCGTCTCGAAGGCCACTACCGCAAGCTGCTGGACGACTCCGGCGTGGAGCTCGCGGCCGGCCATGCGCGGCTGGCGGGTGCCGGCGTGGTGGAGGTGGGAGGGCGTGTGCTGCGCGCCGGGCGCGTGCTCGTGGCCAGCGGCAGCGCGCCCGCGCGCGATGCGATTCCGGGGCTGGAGCTGGCCATGACCTCCGACGACGTGCTCGAGCTGCGCGAGGTGCCCGCGTCGCTGCTGGTCATCGGCGGCGGCTACATCGCGGTGGAATTCGCCAGCATCCTGGCCGGGCTGGGCGCGAAGGTGACGCTGGCCTACCGCGACGCGCTGCTGCTGCGCGGCTTCGACCAATCCTTGCGCGAGCGGCTGTCGCCGGCGCTGGCCGCGCGCGGCGTCGAGCTGGCCTGCGGCGTGGCGCTGCAGTCGCTGTCGCGCACCGCCGCGGGCTTCGAGCTGCTGCGCGGCGACGGCTCGGTGCTGCGCGCCGCGGCCGCGCTCAATGCCACCGGCCGGCGCCCGAACACGGCCGGCATGGGGCTGGAGGAGGCCGGCGTGCGGCTGGACGCGCGCGGCGCCATCGCCGTGGACGTGGACAGCCGCAGCAGCGCCGACGCCGTCTGGGCCATCGGCGACGTCACCAACCGCGTCAACCTCACGCCCGTGGCCATCGCCGAGGGCCGGGCCTTCGCCGACAGCGAGTTCGGCGCGCGGCGCGTGCGCGTGGACCACCGCACCGTGGCCAGCGCGGTGTTCACCGACCCGCCCATCGGCACCGTAGGCCTGGGCGAGGCCGCCGCGGCGCGGCTGGGGCCGGTGGACGTGTACGAGTCCGACTTCAGGCCCATGCGCACCGCCTTCACCGGCAGCCCGGCGCGCAGCTACATGAAGCTGGTGGTGGACGGCTTGAGCGGCCGGGTGCTGGGCATCCACATGATCGGCGCGGACGCGCCGGAGATCGTGCAGGGCCTGGCCGTGGCGCTGAGCTGCGGCGCGACCAAGGCCGACTTCGACCGCACGCTGGCCGTGCACCCGACCGCCGCCGAGGAGTTCGTGCTGATGCGCGAGCCCGCGCGCCGCCACGGCGCGCCGACCATCGCCAGCGCCGGCGTGGCGCCGCCCGCGCTCACTTGAACATGGCGCGCAGCGCGCGCAGCTTCTCCAGCGGCGGGTCCACCAGCATCTCGCCCGGGCGCAGCGCCGCGCGCACCGCGTGGTTCGCCTGCGTGGTGTGGCGCAGCCGCGGCTCCACCATCGCCATGCCTTCGGCGTTCGTCAGCGCCGCGACCACCGGCTGGTTGGCGCGCTCGCCGCGCGACAGCACGATGCCGCGCTCGCTGCTGGCGAGCTGCACGAAGCTGCCCGGCGGGTACAGGCCCATGGCCTTGAGCATGAGCGAGCCGATCGGGTCCGGGCGCCCGTCGGCGCCCAGGCAGGTCTGCTGCGCCGCCTGCGTCGCCGACAGCGGCTCGCGCCCGGCGCGGCGGCTGAGCATGGCGCTGTAGCGGTCCACCCGTCGCAGCAGCGAGGCGACCTGCTGCCCCGGCGTGAGCGTGGCCAGCGGCTGGGCGGCCAGGGCATCGTCGTGGTGCAGCCGCACGGCGTCGAGCCAGTCGGCGTCGTCCACGCCGCTGTCGCGCAGCAGTTGCGCGCCCTCGGCCGGATGGCGCGCGATCTGCGCGCGCTCCTCCGGGTCCTCGATGGCGCCGGCGTGGCGCGCGAGCCGGTCCTGCAGCCGCCAGGAAGCCACGTTCATCGTCAGCGCCGCCTTGTCCAGCAGCGCGATGCGCGCGTCGTCCCACTGCAGCTCGCGCGCGGCCTCGCCGGCGACGAGCATGCAGCGCAGCGCCTGGCGGCTGCTGTAGAACGCGGTGCGGCAGCCGCCGGTGTAGATGAAGTGGAACAGCGCCTCGTCGATGCGGCGCCCGGCGGCCAGGCGGCGCACCTCGGCGTGAATGCGCAGCACGCGCTCGACCCAGGGCTTGTCGGGCGCGGGCGCATTGAGCGTCTTGTCCAGCATCAGCACCAGCGCTTCCCACTCCTCGCCGGGCTGGGACGGGATCTCCTCCCACACCATGTCCGTGCGCGCCTTGGCCAGCTGGCCCAGCGTGGCGTTGCTGTGCAGCGCGCCGCTGACGGCCTGCGCCACGCCGCGGCGCCAGGCGGCGTAGTCGGCCGGCTGCACGTACAGCGAGCCCTGCTGGCGCAGCCGCTGCAGCGTGCGCGGGTCGCGCAGCCGCGAGTTGGCGGGCAGCAGCAGCCGCCCGTCCGACGCGTACACGTGGAAGGGCAGGCTGGCTTGTTCCTGGAGGTGGTCGGCGGACAGGGGAACCAGTTTCACGGCGGGACAGGGCAATGCGGCAGGCGCCGCGGTACTGCGGATGCCGTGCTCTTCGGACGTTCCACCCCGTCAATTGAGCGCTTATTTCACGCTTCGGGCGCCGCGCGTGGTGTTGATGGCCGGACTTGACGGCGGCGGCCCGCAGGCGACCATGGGCCGTGAAGCCGCGGCCCTGCCGGGCCGCTTCCGGGAGAAGCTCATGAGCCACCGCGTCGCCAGCCTGTTGCGCACCATCTTCCACGACCCGCCCAGCGGCAACGTGCACTGGCGCGATGTCGAGTCGCTGCTCAGGCACGTCGGCGCCACGCTGGAGCCGCTGTCGGGGGCGCGGATCCGGGCCCGCATCGGGACCATGGAAGGCATCCTGCACCGCCCGCACCACAGCAACACGCTCGACGCCAGCGGGCTGCTGCACGTGCGCCAGTTCCTGGCGCGCTCCGGCGTCACGCCCTCGCAGTACGAGAACCGGCCGTAAGCGGCGTGGCGCCGGCGGCGCTTGGCAGCTGCCCGACGCCAGGGCAGTCCCGCGCCATGCCGGGCACAAGCGGAGAAAGCCCGCAAACCCCGGGGAAGGCCCGGGCGATGGCATGCGGGGGCGCCAGGATGTGCCGGCGTGGGCCGCCGTCACCGGCTTGTCACGCGGCGCGGCTACACCCGGGGCTGGGCCGGTCGCGCCGGCGCATGGCTCGCCGGCACGGTCCGTGCCCCGTAACCCCACCGGCCCTCGCGGCCGAGACGCCTGGCCCACCGACTCGACACTGCCTTTCGACCATGAGCGCATTGCCTTCCAACGACCAGCTGTGGCAAATGCTGTCGCAGGACCTGATCGACGACTACGACGAGGAGCTGGAGCTCGAATGGGAGGATGACCGCGGCACGCCGCCGGAGGCGCGCCCGGCGGGCGAGCTGCCGCGCAAGCGCTACTTCATCGAGCTGTTCCGGCTGCAGCGCGAGCTCATCAAGCTGCAGGACTGGGTGGTGGCGAATCGCCACAAGATGGTCATCGTGTTCGAGGGCCGCGACGCCGCCGGCAAGGGCGGCGTGATCAAGCGCATCACCCAGCGCCTGAATCCGCGCGTGGTGCGCACCGTGGCGCTGCCCGCGCCCAACGACCGCGAGCGCACCCAGTGGTATTTCCAGCGCTACGTGACGCACCTGCCGGCCTGCGGCGAGATCGTGCTGCTCGACCGCAGCTGGTACAACCGCGCCGGCGTGGAGCGGGTGATGGGCTTCTGCACCGAGGACGAGGTCGAGGAGTTCTTCCGCACCGTGCCGGAGTTCGAGCGCATGCTCGTGCGCTCGGGCATCCAGGTGGTGAAGTACTGGTTCAGCATCACCGACGACGAGCAGCACCGGCGCTTTCTCGCGCGCATCCACGACCCGCTCAAGCAGTGGAAGCTCTCGCCCATGGACCTGGAGTCGCGCCGGCGCTGGGAGGACTACACCAAGGCCAAGGAGGAAATGCTGGAGCGCACCCACATTGCCGAGGCGCCGTGGTGGGTGGTGCAGGCGGTGGACAAGAAGCGCGCGCGGCTGAACTGCATCCACCACCTGCTGGGCCTCGTGCCCTACGAGGAAGTGCCGCGCGGCCCGATCGAGCTGCCCGAGCGCGAACGGCACGAAGACTATTTCCGGGTACCGGTGCCGAAGGAAATGGTCGTGCCGGAGGTGTACTGAGCCGCGTGCCTGCTTGCCTCAGCAAGCCGGGACGACCTGCGGCAGCCCGTAGTCGCGGCCCACGCCGCTGAGCGCGCGCTGCAGGTTGCCGCGCGCGGGCTCGCTCAGCGCCTGCAGGTCCACCGTGCCGCTGGCATCGCAGGGAAAGCTCATGCCGCGCCCGGTGAACAGGCAGTTGAAGCGCAGCAGGAAGCCGCTGGCGGCCGGTGTGGCCGTGCCCGGGATGCGAGACGTGATGCTGGTGTCCGCCGTGTGCATGTCGCCCTCCGTTGCAAGGGCAGGGCCCGTGTCGTCGCTCCACTCGGGGATGGCCCTGCTTTGGATACAGGCTAACCGCGGCGGGCGCGGTGCCGGCCGGCCGGCACCGAGAACTGGATCACGCCTCGAGCCTGAAGTCGCGCTTGCCGGGACTTCCGTCACGTTGCCCGTCGGCCCCTGCCGCAAGCCTGCGTCGGGGGAGGGCGGGCGACCTACCACAGGATGGGTATTTCGTGCCGGAACTGCTTCGCGAAGCCATGGCCTCCCCCGACCCCGGGATTTCCCGGGTGGGGCTTCCATAGAATGCGCCGACCGTTTCGCGACGCCTGCAAGGAGTATTCAAGGTGGAACCCGGCAATGTCACCGTTTACAGCTTCGACGTCTTCGAGGCGCAGGGCCGCAGCTTCGTGCCCTTCAAGGCCACGCGCGAGGCGATCGAGTCCCGCTACCAGGGCACGGTCATCGAGGGCACGGCCGAGGTCGTGCCCGTGACGGCGCTGGACGGGGAGGGCGCCTACCGCCGCCGCAGCGGCTGGACCGAGCAGCACTTGGCGCTCATCGACTGATACGCGGCACCGGCCGTCTTCCCGCGCCGGAACGCTATCCGGTGCGACTGCACGACGTCGATCTGGACACCTGCCTGGCGCCCAAGCGGCCGCTGCAGGACGAGGGCATGCTGCCGGCCGCGTCGGCTTCGCAATGGGCGCCGCGTCGGCCCCGAGCTTGCTACCGCCCTGCCGACACCGAACCCGCACGAGGCCTTCATGCACGAACTCGAGTTGAAGCTGCAGGTTCCCGCCGAGCGGCGCGCCGCGCTGGAAGCGGCGCTGGACGTGGCGCACTGGGATCGCACCGAGCTCGAAGCCCATTACTTCGACACGGCCGGCGGCCAGCTCGCGGCGCACGGCTTCTCCTGGCGGCTGCGCCGCGAGAACGGGCAGTGGGTGCAGACGCTCAAGGGCGCGGGGCCGCACCTGCTGCGGCGCCTGGAGGACGAGGTGCGCGTCGAGCCCGGAGCCGGCCGCGCCCTGCCGCGGCCCGACCTGGCGCGGCACCGCGACAGCCCGGCCGGGCGTGCCCTGGCCGAGGCGCTGGGCGGCTCGCTCGACGACGTCTCGACGCTGGTGGTGGAGCAGTTCCACACCCGCATCGAGCGCCGCACCTGCGTCATGAGCCAGGACGCCTCGCAGGTCGAGGTGGCCTACGACCGCGGCAGCATCCACGCCAAGGGGCAGGACATCGAGGTGTGCGAGCTGGAGCTGGAGCTCAAGGAGGGCGTGCCCGGCGGCGTGTTCGCGCTGGCGCGGCCGTGGTTGACGGCGCACCGGCTGTGGCTGTCCACGGCGTCCAAGGGCCAGCGAGGCCGGCTGCTGGCCGAGGGGAGGCCGTTCGCGCCGGCGGTCAAGGCCGGCGTGCCGGCACTGGATTGGTCGATGTCGCAGGGCGCGCTGCTGCGCGCGGTGGTGGCGAACTGCCTGGAGCAGGTGCTGCCCAACGCCAGCCAGATTGCCGCGGGCAGCACGGAAGCCGAACACGTGCACCAGGCGCGCGTGGGCCTGCGGCGGCTGCGCACCGCGCTGCGCGAGCTGGGCGGCTTCGGCAAGGCGCTCGATGCTGGCCAGGAGCAGGTGCTGGCCACGGCCTTCAGCCGCCTGGGCGAGGTGCGCGACACGGAGTCGGTCTCGCGCGCCGTACTCTCCCGGCTGGCCGCTGCCGGCGCGCCTGAAGGCCTGCGCTGGCCGCAGGGCAGCGAGGTGCACCCGCCCGGGGCGGTGGTGCGCGACATGGCCTTCCAGGCCGTGCTGCTGGAGCTGCTGGCGTTCTCGCTGGGCGATGACGAGGCCGGGCAGCCCGGCTGCAAGGCCGACGGCGCCTGCCGCAAGGGCCTGCGCGAGCGCCTGGCGCGGCTGCACAACCAGGTGGTGCGCGACGGCGAGCGTTTCACGGAACTGCCGGTGGAGCGCCAGCATCGCGTGCGCAAGCGCCTGAAGCGGCTGCGCTACCTCGGCGAATTCCTAGCACCGCTGTACGGTGCGCATGCGGTGGAGCGTTACGTCGAGGCGCTGCGCCCGGCGCAGGATGCCCTGGGCGAGCACAACGACGACGCGGTGGGACTGGAAGCGTTCACGCGTGCGAAGGACAGTCAGCCCGAGGCCTGGTTCGCCGTGGGCTGGCTCAGTGCACAGCAGCAGGAAAGCGCGCGCCAGTGCCGCCGCGCGCTGCGCAAGGTGGCGGAGGCGCCGCGGTTCTGGAAGAAGAAGGGCAAGCACTGAACGTTGCCGCGGGAGGCGACACCCGCGTGGCCGGGCCGCCGCCCGGGCGAGTGCGAGGTCCGCGCGGCGGGTGGTTTCCAGCGCAACGTTGCGAAGGTGCCGCCGCGCCGGCGCATGACCGCGCGGGAAAGCGCCGGCCGCGGCTGCCCGGCGACGATGTCCTGTCCGGCATGGTCCGGGATGCGGCGCACGCCGCCGCGCGGGCCGGCCTTTCGGCACCGGCATGGGCGTGTTGTCATATTGCTGTCGCAATCGGTTCATAAAGTCGGTATCCATGAACGACTTCTCTGTACCCGGTGCGGAAACTGTGGTTGCGATGCCTTCGACCGATGTGCCGCCCCCGCTGGTGCTGCTGGACCGGGAGAAGGCGATCCTGGCCTTCAACCGCCGGGTGCTGGCGCAGGCGCGGCGCGACGACGTGCCGCTGCTGGAGCGGCTGCGCTACGTCACGATCGTGTCGTCGAACCTCGACGAGTTCTTCGAGGTGCGCTTTGCCGACGTGATGGAAGCGGCCCGGCTGC
>NZ_VIDQ01000065.1 GCF_009760915.1 Azohydromonas aeria | reverse complement strand
GGCATGGCCCAGCCCTGCAGCTAGATGGGCCATGTACCCGTCAAACCGTGCTCCCATGTCCATACCCGAGCCTCCTGCGCGACTGGATAGGACAAATATAGATCAAATTATTGACACAGTAAGACTAAGGAATGCCCGTGAAGCGATTGTTCCCGGTCAACGAGGCGCTCACCGCCGAGCACGCCGCCACGCTGAAGATCATTGCGGCGGAGCTGGGTTGCTCGGTGGATGCCATTTATGTCGGCGACGGAGCGAGCGGCCCGGCCGTGTTCTACGAGCACCCGGCCGTCAACGCCGGCACCCGCTGCGCCTGCGATCTTGAAAGCTCGTACTGGCGGGAGTGCCAGGCACGCGCGGTCGTGGAGGCGCTGCTGGCGCGGCTGACGACTAACCCAGACCAAGGCCCTGGGTAAGCAGCAGACGGTTTTCCGCTCAGCACGCTCCCGGGCCAGACCTCATGCCGCGCTGCCAGCCCGAAATCGCCGAGGAGCGCACATGCTGGCGTCCGAGGGAAGGGCTGCCAAGTCTGCGACGGTTCAGCTACGGCAGAACAAGCGCGGCCGAAAACCGTCTTCACGCCCATCTACCCCGAACTGGCGCAGCCCACGGGAGAGCAGGTGCGCGAACTGCGGCTGCGCATGGGCTGGACGCTGGAGCTCACCGCCACCGTCGTCGGCCGGACGGATGCGCAGGCCGTGAGCGACATCGAGCGCAGCGGCACGCCGCACAAGCTCAGCTCCTGGCGCCGGGCGCTGATGCTGCTGGTCGCTGGTGGGCAACCGACGCTGCTGCTGGTGCCGCGCACGTCAAACGCAGGTGCAGCAGCCGTTCGTCTCAAGGCTGACTGTTGGTAGCCCCGTGTCTGGCAGACGAGTTCTCTCAAGGCGCCAGCCACGGCAGGCAGTCTTGTAATGGTTTCTCAGGTTTCTGCAGTTTCTGTGGTTAAATTTCCTTGAATTACAGGAGATCCCAGCCATGGCTGCTGCAACGCCAGGAACGAAGACCGGCCGGCGCATGCATGCGACCGCCTCTGCCGGGGCTGCCAAGCCGCAGCCCAAGCGCGCGCGGCAGGCAGCCGCCCCAGGCAAGGCCACCCCCGTTGAGCCAGTCGTGATCACGGAATTCTTCGAGACGCTGGACGTGCTGGAGCAGGCTGCAGCCAAGCTCCAGAAGATGCCGATGGGCACTGTCGTGCGACACCTGAAGACCCAGCCGGCCAAGCTGGCGCTGCAGCGCCAGCGCACCGCGCTGCGCCAAGCGCGCCGCATGGCTGCCGCGGCCAACGCCGTGCAGGCCCGGCTCGCCCAACCTGCCTCTGCCCTGGTCGAGGAGGCGTCCGCGCAGGAGGCCCAGGCGTTCGTGCAGGCAGCCGAGCAAGAAGCCGATGCCAGCCTGCGCCGCATGATCGACGGCGGCGAGCTCGTGAGCCGCGAGGAGCTCGCCAGGCGGCTGGGCTGCACCACGCAGGCCCTGAGCAAGGCACTGGGCGCCAAGCGCATGTTCTGCGTGGAGCACCAGCTCAAGCAGTACTTTCCGGCCTGGCTGGCAGATCCGCGCTTCGATCGCAGGCAGGTCGAGGCCGTTTCCAAGGCCCTGGGAGAGCTGCCGGGCGGAGCCAAGCTCGCCTTCTTCAGAACGCCGTTCATTTCGCTGGAAGGCAAGACCCCGCTGGAGGCCCTGGCTGGCGGGAGGCTGGAGATGGTGGTGCGCACGGCCAAGGGGTATGCCGAGGCATGACGCGGTCCGGTACCAGGCCTCCTGCGAGCGTTCTCCAAGCGCCATCGCCATCCTTCAGCGAGCTCGACATCAAGGCCCGGGAGGTGCGTCCCTCCGAGCTGCTGCGCAGCGGTCCCAAGGACTGCGGCGAGCCGCATTTCGGGAAGCTGGGCCTGCACCGCTTCGACGATCCGGGCTGCACCTACGGCACCTGCTACCTTGGCTTCGACCTCTCGACCGCGCTGGCCGAGACGCTGCTGCACGACCTCGCGGCGGTGAACGGCCAGTTCGTGGTGGAGCGCTCGCGGTTCAACGCGCGCTGGATCGTCCGCTTCGACGACGTGCCCGGCCAGGCGCTCAAGCTCGCCGACATGACGGGCGCGAGCCTGCTCAGGGCCGGCGGTGACGCCGCGCTTTCAGCCGTCTGGCCCTACGACGTCCCGCAACGCTGGAGCCAGCAGATCCACGCGCACCCGTACGGCTTCGACGGCATCTACTACATGTCCCGCAGGCTCAACACCCGGCGCGCGGTGGTGCTGTTCGACAAGCCCGCGACGCTCAAGAAGATCGGTCAGGCGCACTACACCCCGTTGCCCAAGGTGAAGGGAGCAGCCCAGGCGCGCAAGGCATTGGGTATCGTCCTGGCGCCTTGAAGCGGCGGCATCACCAGCAAAGGGGAGGGGACCATGGACTGGTTCGAGCGCGTCACCGAGTTTAGGGAAGACGACTACCAGCGCACGCAGCAGCGGCTGAAGGTCGAGGGCGACGCCTTGGTGAACGTTGCCACGGGACGGCGTTTCGCGATGGGCCGGCTGGAAGTCGTCTCGCTGGCAGAGCTGCGCCAGCGCGTTGCAGTGCAACCCAAAGGGCCGGCGCCCGTGCCCGGCGTGCTGCGCGGTGACATCCGCGCTCTGCATCGGGAACCCGAGCAACAGGGCGCCCTGATCCAAGTCGCTTCACAGTTCAACCTGCTGGAGATGGTAGCCCCCAACATCAGCCCCGAAGCCGGCGTGAGCCGCTATGCGGGCGATCCTACCCAGGGGCCGGCATGTGCAATGGCCGCCGGCGCCGGCACCATCTTCCGCAACTACTTGGTACCACTGGCTGACCGTCGGGGACAGGACGCCCGGCGCCAGATCGACACCCTGGCCGACCTGGGAGCCGCCCTTGGCCACGACGAGCAGCCGCTATGGGACTGGCGCAACGGATACGCGCTGTGCAGCGCCGAAGGGCTCGCGCGCGCCTCCAGGCAACTGGCGGCGGCCGACGCCGCGGAGCTCGACCGGCTGCGAGGCCTGCTGCGCATCGGAGTGCATTGGGACGTTGAGGTCACGGACACGCCGCACAGCCCGGGACCGCTCGTCACGCAGGTGTACTGCTCGGCGATGCCCGTGGCCTACGGCCGTCCCGCGGCGCAGGCGTGGGAGCCGCTGGCGCGGTTGGTGCTGGAAGCTGCTTACGAGGCCACGCTGCTCGCCGGCGTGCTCAACGCCCGCCGCGGTGCCTCGCGCCGCGTGCTACTCACGCGGCTGGGCGGCGGTGCCTTTGGCAACGACCCGGCCTGGATCGACGCGGCCATCGAGCGCGCGCTGGCGCGCGTGGCAGGGCAGGACCTCAACGTCCTGACGGTGCAGCGCTGAATACGCGAAACCACTATTTCAGGCAAGCCGCGTCGCTGGCGCTCAGGCCGCATGCGGCGTTATGTCTATTGGCGCTGAACGAATTTAAATCGGTACCGACACTGGAGTTCCTGTCGGACAACGGTGGGGCTTACATCGCGCACGACACGCGCAAGATTGCCCGCGTACTGGGGTTCACACCGACCCGTACACCGGTGTGCAGTCTTCAGAGCAGCGGCATCGCCAGAAACTTCGTCAGCACGTTTCGGCCTGACTACGTCAGCCGCATGGACCTCACCGACGCGGTGACCGCGGCGCGCGTCAACGTTGTTGTCACCTGACCTATGCAGCCAACGGCTGTTTATTTCGGGCCGGCACGTGCGCGGCGACGACGACATCGCGCTCGGGGTTGAGCGTCACGGCGCCGATCGGAGTCCAGTTGCGAGTGCCGCGTGACCAGCGACGTGGATGGCGGTCTCGGGCTTCGCAGTACAGCGCGTGACGGGCGGCCAGGATGCTCATGTCCTGACCCGCATGGCGCTGGGCCGGGCTGACATATCGGATCCCGCTGTGCCGATGCTCATGGTTGTACCAATGAACGAAGCGCGCGGCCCAGCTGCGGGCCTCGTCCAGGCCAGCGAAGCCTTCGCTGGGGAACTCCGGGCGGTACTTGGCGGTGCGGAACAGCGATTCAACGAAGGCGTTATCGTCGCTGACGCGCGGGCGCGAGTACGACGGTTTCACGCCCAGCCAATGCAGCATGGCCAGCACCGTGGTGGCCTTGAGCGTGGCGCCGTTGTCGCCATGCAGCACCGGTTTGTCTGCCATCGCGTGCAGCCCCTCGGCCAGCGCTGTGCGCTTGACCAGGTGCGCAGCGTGATCGGCGGCATCGGTGTCGTGGACCTCGAAGCCGACCACCTTGCGGCTGTACACGTCCAGGATGAGGTACAGGTAGAACCATCGCCCGGTGATGGTCGCGGGCAGGAAGGTCATATCCCAGCACCACAGCTGCCGCGTTGCCGTGGCCACGTGCGTGGTCGGCGGCCGGCTTGGCCGCGGCGCACTGGCTCGGCCCCGGTGACGGGTCTGTCCATGCGCGCGAAGCACACGATGGAAGCTGGACTCGCTGGCGATATAGACGCCCTCGTCGGCCAGCATCGGCACGATGCGCGCCGGAGGCATGTCAGCGAAGCGCGGCTCGTTGGCCACGCGAAGGATTTCGCCGCGCTCGGCCGGCGTGAGGGAATGAGCCGGGGTCGGGTGAATTGCAGCAGGCCGACCATCACCAGCCACAAGGCCGTGACCAGCCTTCCAGCGCTGCAACGTGCGCACGCTGATGCCTGCCGTCTCGCAGGCCTGCTCCAGCCGCGCGCCGGCCTCCTGCGCTTCGTTGATGTCCCGGGCCAGGGACTGGCGATCTTCGAGGCCGATCACTCATCCTCGCCCTTGTCCTTGTTGAAGATCGCCTGGACTTTTTTCGACAGGACCAGCAGAGTGCTGCTGCCTTGCGCCAGAGCCTTGTCCTTACGGCGCAACTCGCGCTCAAGCTCCTTGATACGCCGCTGATCCTGCTTGGTCTGCTGAGGCGTGGCGCGCTCCTCAGAAGGGCCCGCAAGAGCCTGCGTGGCGCTCTGACGCCAAGCGGTGAGCTCCTGTGGGTAGACGCCGTGCTTGCGGCACCAAGCGCTCTTGGATTCCTCATCCATTGCCGCGGTAGCCAGCACAGCCTCGAACCGGGCCGCGGCCGTCCACGTGCGCTGCTGCTGGGGCTGGGCCAAGGCCTCAGCGCGCCACCGCTCCAAAGTGCTTACGCTGATACCGATCTCGCGCGAGACCAGCTCAATTGCCGAACTCTCCGGCGGCAGCAATCTCGCCACCGCCTTGTCCTTGAACTCTTTGCCGTACCGGGCCACTTCCAACTCTTTCAACGCCCCCGGTTTTCATCGTTCTATCGGGGCGACAACTATTGTGGCGCGGGGGGACCGTGCTGGCTCAGCTGCCGGCGGCCTTCGAGCACTTCAACGAGGTGCTATCCCCACTACAGCCTGAAAATGCGTTCGCCGCGCGAGTTCAGGCGGCAACGAAGTCGGGCGTTAACCAACAAATAGGCCGCGTCCGGGGATACGGGGGCAAGGCCAGTCGGGCGATCTTGCTCATGGGTTCAAGCCCTGCCAAGAAGGGGTCAGCTGCAACGCTTGCAAAACTCTCATAAAACGAGCGCCAGAAGTGTGCGCTTCAGCGGTTCCCCTAAGGATCCAAGCCAAAAAATTTGATAATGGTGCGAACTTGAAGACCAATGCGGACCCGACCGCGATAGACCGGCACTTACTCTTGGATCCTCCAGCAAATGTTATGCCTCTTCCAAGTTCAACCCCTGGGGGTTGTGACTTAAGTCAGTCAGATTAACAGGCTATGCGCTTTAGGTATGGAGTTGCGTAACAGCTTGGCTTACAAGGGATTCCCTTTGCTTAGGAGTTGCCATGAAGTGTCGGCTAACCTTGGGCGTGGCTTTCTCTGTCGCGATCAATCTGGCGGGGTGTGCGATTGTCAGCAGTGAGCGCGTGCTTCCCGGTAGCCAGAGCATGGCCCAAGGCACGGTATATATGTTGCCGTTGGCACGCGTTCCTGTTGTGCTGTACGCCTACAAAGGGCAGATCTTCCTAGACATGTCAGAACCTTTTCTGAGCAGTGACCCTGACCATACTTATGTCGCCAGAAGGGTATCCAATCCTTTCAGTACGGACAATGTCAGCATCAATGTTGATCCCACTACAGGATTTCTCGTCTCAGTCAACGCGACAGCGAAGGACGAAACTTTACAGATATTGGAAAAACTACTGCTTCCCAAGGCGCCAGTACAAGAGAAAGCACTCGACTCTGAAGCGGTGGAAATTTTCAGTGCAGAACTGAATCCAGCCAATCCAGTGGAATTGCAGCGTGCCTCTCAGAGCATGACGAGCAACTTGCGGCAATTTTTGGAGTTTCAAAATTCAAGCTGTACGGAACCCGCTGCCGTTTGTGATGAGTACAAGTTGCTGGCGCGTGAGATGCCGACGGTTCAACTATCAGGTCATCCCGCAAGTGCCAGAAGTACGGAATTGGTCCCACCAATGAACGCATCTCCGGAGCCGATAGAAGTACCTCAGCCGAAATTTGATTGCAGCATTGGCCTGTGCTACCGCCAGCCTCAACCTTTCATGATGACCGCGATGCTTGCCGGCCGCAGCAAGTCTGTTGTGCTTGTCATTCCGAACGCCGCACCTGTGCTTGCATTGCCCATCGAACGCCACGCCTTTGTCACGACGGTTCATGACATCACGTTCGAGAACGGTGCATTGAAGACAGTGACTGTAGACAGGCCTAGCTCGGCATTGGCATTCGTAAGCAGTCCACTGGCCTTGGCAAGCGGTGTCATCAAAAGCGTTGTTGATCCGTTGACTGGACTTTTCAAAATTGACACCAGTGGTCAGTACGAGGCCGGTGCTAAGGAAAGGATTGCCAAGAATGCCAGCGCAACGGAGACCGCCAAGGAAGTCAACGAGGCTCGAAAGGAGGCAGGAACGGGCGAAGCAAAAATCTTGATTTCATTGAAGATTGGCACGCGCCGCGAGGAGGCGACTTCCGGCCTGTCGTCGCTTCAGGGCTCATCAAACACCACCGATACAAACCCAACAGGCAACTTGAATGACAGAAATGCCGCGGCTAGACGTTCCGGTGCCGGTGGCGCAAACAATCGCTTCAGTCCGGGCGCCAATACTGTTCGCCCGAGTTCGGATGGGTCACTCAATCGTTGAGACCGGAGGTTGCATGAACACCAAGAGATCTCTAGGCCTCAGAGGCAAGAAGGTTGACTCTCAGCGCGGTTCATCGACAACGACGATGCCAGCGCCGGAAGTTGAAAACGAAGTTCTAGAGTATTTCAGACCTTCCTTCATGGTTGAAACCAACAATGGTGGACGTATAGAAATGGTTGAAGGTTTCAATGCCAGCAGGGCCCTGGCGCAGGGATTCGAGGGCGGCCGGTTGCCGGAGCGACTGTCAAGCGAGCGCTTCGAGCGTGCCGCGAACCTAGAGTTCGCACTGCCTCAACTCGTATGCGGCGAGCATGACGATCGTGCCCCAGTTCCGAACACTGGAAACGTACCGTGGCGTTGCATCTGCCATTTGATAATGCAAGGTATGCATTCAGTGGATGTCTTTGGTACAGGGTGGCTGGCGGGTCCACGCACCATCATCACCGCAGGCCATAACCTCTTCAGTCATCAAACCAAGCGCGGACCTAAAAAAGTGGTCGCTGTACCTGGGCGCAACCGCAACCATGCGCCCTTCAGTTTTTTTGAGGCAGCCAGTATTGATGTGCATCCCCGCTGGAAGAAAACCGAGCAGCGTGAGTTTGACTTGGGGGTCATTTGGCTGAAGGAGCCTGTAGGTGAACGCATTGGCTGGTTTGGTACAGCAGTTTACGATGATCGGAAGCTACGGGAATTGGCTATTAACAATGCCGGATACCCCGGGGACAAACTGATGGGAACTCAATGGTTCAACGCCGGCCGACTCATTGAGGTGAACGCAAAAACATTAAGTTATGGCTTGGATACCGCTGAGGGCCAAAGTGGCAGTCCAATATTTCACTTCAACAATCAGAATCAGCGCGTTGTCATTGCAATCCACGCTTACGGAATGTGCCCAAAAAATTTCGGCATACGAATTACGCCTGAAGTATTCGCATTGCTGGAGTCATGGATTCAATGATTCGCTGCTCTTTGCAGTGCAAACTGACTTTCCGTGCAGATGAGCGCGCTCTGAATCCAAAGGGAAAGTCGCTCAAAAACTTGACGGGCAGCCGGGACTCTTGTCCCCCCGCGTCAGAATATTTGCCGCTTCTATATAAGCGCCTCCCTGGGACTCGCCTCAAACTTCTCTAAAATGAGCAAGACCTTACTCGATCAAACTCAAACTTCGGTGTTGCACTTCAAGGTTGAGTGCGCCTACTCACAAGTAAAGCGTAGGTCGACAGTACCCCCTTCAAAATGGCCATAGTCCTCTGCCGACGAAAGTACTTTCAACGTGCGCCCCTGCTTTGCACAATAGTCAGTGGCTTCTCTCAGTGCCATCTTCACAGCACCGATTCGACCTCCAAGCTCCCACGTTGCTCTGGTAGCGATGCGATAGGAATTACTCGAGTCTTGAAAAACGCCTGAACTACTAGCGCAGGCGGCCAAGATACCTGCCAAAAAAATATGCAAAAAAGCCTTAACGGCGCGGAGTTTCATTAAGTGACCTCCGTATACTCAGCGTTCAATGCTCGCATAGGCAGGCCCGCTTCGGGGAGCATTGCATGCTACGGAAGGTCCACTCATTGAAGGGGTGGTCATCATTAGGACCGCTGCGCGGCAGTGATGTCAACGAGACAGGGGTGCGCGTTGCCGAATTCCCGTTGTAAATATGCTTTGCTTGAAGCGGCATGCACTGACGACAGTTGTTGATTGTTTGTGGTCGATGTCATTACTTTATGAAAGCATCCGGCCTTACGTCAAATGGGCAGGAGGGCGGGGCGGGGCGAAGTGGCTTGCCAAGGAAGACAGGCCGGCCGCAACGTGACCGCGTTCAGCGTTTGGACACGACGTGCGGCGTGTCTCGGTCGTTGCAGTTGTGGGTGAAAACTCCTGCCCGCGCGGCCTGCCGCTTCCCGGGACGGTGACCTGTTTCACTTGCTCTCCGTGGCGTGCCGGCCAGAATGCCGGCTCGTCCTGACCGGGAGCCGGCGACGCCGGGGCTGCACCCATGCGTGTGTTCATCAGCCATTCGTCCAAGGACAAGCCGGCCGTGCTGGCGCTGGCCGCGGCCTTGCGCGAGCGCGGCTTCGACCCCTGGGTGGATAAGTACGAGATCGCCCCGGGAGAGAGCATCGTGTCCCGGATCAACGAGGGCCTGGAGCAGGCCGACGCCGGGCTGATCGTGTTTTCCGCGCATGCGCTGGAAAGCCGCTGGGTGCAGGCAGAGTGGGACGCGCTCATCTTCGCGCGCATCGAACGCGGCCAGGTGCTGATCCCGCTGCTGTGCGGCGATGGCGCCGTGGTGCCGCCCTTGATCGAGTCGCTGCTGCGCCGGCGCATCGACGAATACGACGCCATCGCCGACGCGCTGCGCACCCGCGGCCCGGGTCCACGCTCTGCGGCAGCGCCGGAGCTCGGCAGCGTACAGCGCGTGCTGATCCGGTTGAAGGGGCTTGACGCCGGCGGGGTGCAGGTCGATGTCCTGCACGCCGGCCAGTCGCTGGGCAGCGTGCTCCACGAGCAGCTCCCATCGGGGTTGCAGGCGGCGTGCACGGCCTTCGAGCGCGGGTTTGGCACGGCGTTGCAGCGCGACATCGCGGATGACCGCCGCATGGCGGCCCTGCGCAACGCCAACGAGGCGCAGATGGCCGAGCTCGGTAGCGCGATGACTGCCCTGTGCCTGCCGGGCGGCAGCGCCGCCGCCTTGCAAGGGCTCATCGATCAGGGCAGCCCGCTCGGGACGCGCATGGAGGTGTGCATCGAAGCCGACGGCCAGGCCCTGCTGGGGCTGCCGTTCGAGGCGATGCGCCTGCCCGATGGACGGCTGCTGGCCACCGTGGACGGCCTGGTGATGTGGCGGCGCCTGCTCGGCATGGCGGCCGCGCCGTTTGCACCGCTGGCCGGGCCGCTGAAGCTGCTCGTTGCCGTGGCAGCACCCGACGAGGGCACGACAGGTTCGGCCAGCCTGGACCAGGAGCGCGAGCTGCAGGGCATCCTCGACGCGGTCGAGACGCTGAGCCAGGACGGCAACGCCCAGGTGCGCATCCTGGAAGTGGGCCACCCCGCCCAGATCGCCGGGGCTTTCGCCAGCGATGCCTACCATGTCCTGCACCTGTCCTGCCACGGTGGTCCGGGCGTGCTGGAGCTCGAGGACGAAGAGGGCCGCGCCCTGCCCGTGGCGCCAGCCGAGTTGCTCAAGCCGCTCAAGCCGATCGGCCGGCCCTTGCCGCTGGTGCTGCTCAATGCCTGCCACGGCGGCGTGCCCGAGGGCAACGGGGAGCGCGGAGCCGCGAGCTTCGCGCTCGAACTGCTGCGCGCCGGGGTACCGGCCGTGGTGGCCATGCAGACGGCCGTCAGCGACGACTACGCCACCGCGCTGGCGCGGGCGTTCTACACCCACCTCACCACGGGCGAGCACCTGCGGCCCAGCCGGGCACTGGCGTTGGCCCGGCAGGAGCTCGAAGCCGCGCGGCAACAGGTGCTGCGCGCCGGCAGCGGCGCGGCCCCACCCGAATACGCCGTGGCGACGCTCTACGTGGCCGGCGAGGAGGCACCGCTGGCCGACTTCGGTGCCGCCCGGCAGCCGCTGCGCAAGCGCCCGGTCTACGACATGGTCAGCTCGGTGCCGCAGCTGCGCCTGGACGACCTGATCGGGCGCCGCCGCGAGCTGCGCGACGCCCTGCGCGCGCTGCGCCTGAAATCGCCGGGGGTCGCGGGAGTCGTCATCACCGGCATTGGCGGCATCGGCAAGAGCGCGCTGGCCGGGCGGGTCATGGTGCGCCAGGCCGAGCAGGGCGCGTTGGTCGCCGTGCATGCCGGTCGCTTCAGCCTGGCGGACGTGTTCACGGCCATCGGCGCGGCGCTGCGTGACGCACCAGGCAGCGATGCGCAGGCGCTGGGCCAGCGCTTCCTGGCCGGCAGCCTCAACGACGCGGAGCGCACCAGGCTCGTCCACAAGGCCCTGGCGGAGCAGCCGCTGCTGCTGGTACTCGACGACTTTGAGCGCAACCTGGGTCCAGGTGGAAGCGCCTTCCTGGATCCTGATGTCGAGGCCGCGCTGACCAAACTGGCGTCCAGTGCGCGGCGCGGCCGGCTGCTCGTCACCTGCCGCCATCCGGTCCCGGGCACCGAGCACTGGCTGCATCGCGTCACGCTGGGCCCGCTCAGCCCGGCCGAGGTGCGCAAGCTGGCGCTACGGCTGCCAGCCTTGCACGAGCTGGCATCGGAAGACTTGAGGCCCGTCCTGAAGCTCATCAATGGCCACCCGCGCATGCTCGAGTTTCTGGACGCACTGCTGCGCGGCGGCAAGACTTCGCCTGACACCGAAAGCGAGCGGCTGCACCGCGTCGCCCGCAAGCTCCAGGAGCAGCTCAGAGGCACGAACGTCGATCCTTCGCGCACGAAAGGGCACCTCGACGGCAGCCTGGAGGCGGCCCAGCTGCTGATCGCACGCAACGTGTTCCTGGAGGAATTGCTGGGACTGGCTCGGGCGGCCGGCGTCGACGAGGCGTTGCTGCAGTTGTCGGTGTCGAACCTGCCGGTTTCAGCAGAAGGGTTGGCGCGCATGCTGGCCGACGATCCCGCACAGCCCGGCGACGTCGCAGCAGCCCAACAGGCCATCGAGGCACTGGAAAACCTGTCGCTGCTCCACCGGCGGCCCGACGAGACGGCGGTGGTGCATCGATGGACGGCCCAGGGACTGGCGCAGGCGGATGTGCAAGCGCATCACGGCCGATGCATCCGGGCAGGCCGCTATCGATGGTGGCAAGTCGCCAACCAGACACCCGACTTCAGTGACGCGATCGAGGCGGTGCGCAACTTCCTGGCCGGGGAGGCATTCGATCAGGCCATTGAAATCGGCGACGCGTGTTTCGCCGCATTGCGCCGCGCCCAGCAATCCGTGGCCATCGCATCCCTCGCCGCCGAGATGCTTGAGGTGGTGCCGGAAGACCACCCCGGTTTTTCGTCCATCGCCGACACGGAGGCCCAGGCCCACCTGTCGCTCGGCGCCACGGCGCGAGCGCTGTCGCGATACGAGTCGTTGCTGCAGCGGCACCAGCGCTTGGCGCAGGCCGAGCCCGATCGGGCCGACTACCAGCGCGACCTCTCGGTGTCGTTCAACAAGATGGGCGACCTCTACCGCGCCCTGGGCCAGGGCGAGCGCGCCCGCGAAATGTATGAGCAGGACCTCGCCATCGCCCAGCGTCTGGCGCAGGCCGAGCCCGATCGGGCCGACTACCAGCGCGACCTCTCGGTGTCGTTCAACAAGATGGGCGACCTCTACCGTGCCCTGGGCCAGGGCGAGCGCGCCCGCGAGGCGTTTGCCAACGCGCTGGCCATCGCCCAGCGCCTGGCGCAGGCCGAGCCCGATCGGGCCGACTACCAGCGCGACCTCCTGGTGTCGCTGGTCAGGATGGGAACAGCTTCGACAACATCCGAAGCGGATCAACATCTCATGCATGCTGCAGCGGTGCTGCAGGCACTCAAGGCATCCGAACGCCTGGCTGCGGCGGATGAACCGATGGTGGAAGCCATAAAGGCCTTGCTTGCTGAGCGAGGCTTGTCGCTGACCTGAGAGGCCGGTGAGGGTGCGGACCGCACGCCGAGCACCAGCCGGCACAGAGCTGCCTCCCGTCGCGAGGTGAGTTGATGTGGCGCCCCGGCGGCCGGCCCGCCCTGTGCATCAGGCGCGGTGTGCAAGCCTTTGTGGCGCCATGCTTTTGCCTTACGTCGTTCACCGCAACGTCGAATTGCCACCGATTTTTCAAAGTGCTGATAATGTCAGTTATCAATAGCCGAACCGAATGGTGTGTTAAGTCATTGGTCTTGTCTGGTTTGCACTTGGGCATCATTCGAAGCTTTCCGCAGAGCTCATCGAGGAGGGCAGTCATGTCGCGTATTCCCTTGGACGGGCTGTCTCAGTTGCTGTGGCGGGGGGCTGCCGCAGCGGCCCTGGCTTTGGCCGCAGTACTGCCGGCACAGGCTGCTGGAGGCGTTGCAGGTAGCGGGGCCAAGCCCACCGTCTCGGCTAAGACCTACGACTACTACCTGAGCGGCAATGCCGCAGACATGCCGGCGCCGGTGCCGTCCTCGCAGCTGCTGGTGCTCATGGGTGGAGGCAGCGACGTGGACGAAGCCTTCCAGCAGATGATTGCCAAAGCGCGCGGCGCCCTGGGTGGCAAGGTCGATGTGGTGGTGCTGCGCACCTCGGGCGCCGATGGCTACAACCCGTACCTGGTTGCCATGGATGGCGTGGACTCCGTCGAGACGCTGGTACTCAACAAGCCGGAAGCCGCCAACGATCCTCAGGTCAACCGCATCGTGGCCGGTGCCGACGTGCTGTTCATTGCTGGCGGCGACCAGTCCACCTACATCGCTAACTGGACCGGCACGCAACTGCAGCGCACCATTGCCAGCCTGCTGGCGCGGCGGCAGGTTCCCTTCGGCGGCACGAGCGCCGGCTTGGCGGTGCTGGGTGACGTGGACTACACCGGCGAGAACGGCAGCGTGACCTCAGCCCAGGCCCTGTCCAACCCTTACGACCGCCGGGTGACGCTGAGCACCGCTTTCCTGACCGGGTTGCCGGGGCTACAGGCCACCGTGACCGACTCGCACGTGCGCACGCGCGACCGCATGGGCCGTCTGGTCACGTTCCTGGCGCGCATGGTGCGCGACGGCCTCACCACGCTGGCTGCCACGCGCGGCATCGGGGTGGACGAGGCGACCGCCGTGCTGGTGGACAGCGGCCGTGCCACCGTGGTGGGCGCCAATGCTGCGTACTTCCTGCGGCCAACCATCGCGCCGGCGGTCGTGGCGGCCCGTATGCCCTTGGACTTCCGCACCGTGCAGGTTTACAAGGTCCCTGCGGCGGTGATGGCGGCGCAGGCGGCCAAGTTCTTCGACCTGGGACAGTGGACACCCAGCGATCATGCCGCGCCCTACTACTACGATGCCTTGGGCGGCGCGCTGACATCGACCCAGGAAGGCGGCAGCGTGTATTGAGGCCGAAATACCAGGGCGACCCAGTCACACCTGGCTGTCGGACATGATGTTTTGCACGCCATCGATTGCCAGAGCCACAGCCGCTGCCGTGCTGGCCTTCTGCCCAGGTGGAGTTCCACCTCGCTGCTGTCACAGCTAGCCGGGACCGCAAGCAGCAAGCGCCGTCGTGCACAGGCACAATTCGCTCATGGCAGCCCAGGACTCCTCGATGAAACACCGTGCTCCCTTGAGCGAAGCGGCGATGCAGGACGCCGAGGCGCGCTTTCCCGAGCTGGCCGCCCAGGCGGGCCGCGCTGCACACCAGCGGGCTCTGCAGCGGCTGGGCAAGGTCGTGAAGGCGCAGGACGGCCAGTTGGTCGAGGCGCATGCCGACGGAACGGTGCAGGTGCTGCATGCCCTGCCTGCAGCCACCGTGGTGCAGCGCGGCACCGTGCTGCGCCGGCGCAGCGCCCGTTGAAGGGCCAGGCGCATCCGCGGCTGCGGGTCTTTGCCGGTCCCAACGGTTCGGGCAAGAGCACGATCCGCGAACTGCTGCGTGAGGAATGGATCGGCGTCTACGTCAATGCCGACGAGATCGAGAAACTGCTCAAGGCCGAGCGAGCCATTGACCTGTCTGACTTTGGGCTGAGCGACGGGCTGCAACAGCGGCTGCATGGTTTCCTGCAGGCGTCGGCACTGTGGCGGCGGGCAGGACTGGAAGATCGCATCGCCGAGCTGCGGCTCGACGGCACGAAGCTCACCCTGGGCGGCGTGAGCGTGAACTCCTATGTCGCAGCCGTGCTGGCGGACTTCATCAGGCGCGAGTTGTTGGCTGCAGGCGTCTCCTTCACGTTCGAGACGGTGATGTCGTCGCCGGACAAGGTGGCGTTCATGCGCGAAGCCCGGGCGCAGGGATTTCGCACCTACCTGTATTTCGTGGCCACGGCCGACCCGGACATCAACATCGCGCGCGTGCGGCAGCGCGTGGCCGAGGGCGGTCACGACGTGCCCAGCGACAAGATCGTCCAGCGGTATGGGCGCTCCATCGCCTTGCTGGCCCAGGCCTGCGATGCCTCGAACCGGGCCTACGTCTTCGACAACTCCGGCGAACAGCACGTCCTTATCGCCGAGGTCACCGAGGGCGAAACAATGACGCTGCATGCCGACGCGGTGCCGCAATGGTTCACTGCGACGTCGCTGTGGCAGTTGTTCCAGCCGGAAGGGCCCAATTCGTAGACGGCGACACGAGATTCGCGTGATGCCGCTGGTGGTAAGCAGGTTGCCCCGGAGGCTGACTTGCACGGTAGGTCGCCGGTCCAAGCGGGGCGCGCTCGGGCGCACGTCACCGCGCGGCAAGCGCTGCAACGCACCGAAGACTTGCTCGTGAGGTCCTCCTGGGTCCCACAGGGCCTACCTCCATCGAGCAAAAGCTCGCGAGGCGGCCCTGGGGTCAGGCCTCGATACGGCTTCAGCGGCGGACGCGGTGGTCAGGCCGGTATAGGCCAACTCCATTCGTCTTGGCCACCACCCGCTGCTGGCCGGATTACGCCGACTTCACCCTGGCCGGTGTATGCCACTCGCTGACACTACGCCGATCCGCTGAGCAGCATAGTGCTGCAGGCCCGAAGGGCCGTCTGCGCCGTCATGGTCGGCCATGACGACGCAGGGTTCGTATCCCCGGATCAGCCGCGGCTCGTCGCATGGCAGCTTTGGGCTTCGTTGCGGGAATGTTGCTCTTGCATTGCTGCATGATGTAATGCGAATTGTTCGCATTACAATTGTGATCGAGATGGTGGCGAACAGGCCTCTGCCAAGCCGGCGCACATCGTTGAACTGAAACCGCCGTCGCGGCCAGGCCCTCCCTGCAATCGAGCTCAAGAACCATTCATGAAGAAGAGGCAAGCGCAACTACAAACGCAACGGCACTTGCTGGCGCTGGCAGCCGCGGGGGCGCTGTCGGCACCTGCCGCCGTGTGGGCCGATGACGAAGCGCAGGCGCCCGAGCTGCCCGCCGTGGTGGTCAAGGGCGAAAAGATCGAGCGGCGTCTCAACGAGACGCTTTCAAGCGTCACGGTGCGCACGGCCCGTGATCTACGGGAGCGTGAAGACACCTCGCTGGCTGACGTGCTGTCACATACGCCGGGGGTGTACACCCAGGCCGACAACGAGAACTGGGGCATCCGCGGTGTTCCCGTGGCCGGCTTCGACGATCAGGGCCCGGCCACGCTCAACGGCGCGGTATCGGTCTACGTCGATGGCGCGCCCCAGTCCCACAGGCTGTTGACGCTGAGCCCCGGGCTGCTATGGGACGTCGAGCAGGTGGAGATCTTCCGCGGCGCGCAGTCGACAGTCCAGGGCAGGAACGCCCTGGCCGGCGCCGTCGTGGTCCAGACCCGCAATCCCAGCTACAAGCCGTCGCTGGCGCTGCAGGCCAATGCGGGCAGCGACCGTGAACGCGGCGTTGCCGTTGCCGGTGGCGGCGCCATCGTCGAGGGGCTGATGGCCGGCCGCATTGCCGCCGACTTCCGAGAAGATGACGGCTACATCCGCAACGAGACACTGGGCAGGAATGCCAACGCCCACCGCGCATCCAACGTGCGCGGCAAGCTGCTGATTCAGCCGAGCGACCAACTCGACATGCTCCTCACGCTGGCCCACACGGAAAGCCGCCAGGGTGCCAACGGCGTGGTGCTCGACGACGACGTTCCCCAGTACTACCGGCTGTTCCTCAACACCGACGCCTTTGACCGCATCAGGCAGGACACCGTTTCCCTCAAGCTCGACTACTACCTCAACGATACCTGGACGCTGACGAGCATCACCTCCAACACGCGTTCCGAGTATGACGCGCTGCTGGACTTCGACGAAGGCCCGGACGATCGCTGGGAAGTGGCTCGCAAGCACAAGAGCCGGCTCGTGAACCAGGAACTGCGCCTGGGCTACCGGTCTGCGACGGTACGCGGCCACGTGGGCCTTTATGCAGGTCGCGCCACCAACGACTTCAACGACCAGCTCGATGTCGACGGCAGCGCGTTCGGCGGCGTAGTCGGTGCCACGAAGGTCAACAGCCGGGCCGTTTTCGGCGAGGTGAACTGGCGCTTTCAGCCGCGCTGGGAGCTGATTGCCGGGCTGCGCTACGACCGTGAGCGCAACCAGACCAACGTGGTGCAGGATGACTTCTCGGCGCCCAACGCCGTTTCGAATTCGTTCAACGCGGCGCTGCCCAAAGTGGGCCTGAGCTACGAAGTGGCGGCGAACCAGCAAGTGGGCGCGCAGGTGCAAAAGGGCTACCGCAGCGGCGGCGTCAACGTCCGCGCCGGTTCGGGCCACGATCCTTACGATCCTGAGTACACGTTGACCTACGAGCTCTCCCATCGCGGCGCATGGCTCGACAAGCGGCTGCGCACGAGCACCAACGTCTACTACACCGACTGGAAGGACCAGCAGGTCAGCGTGCTCGACAGCACGGGCAGCTTCTTCGAGGTGCACAACGCCGCGCGCAGCCGCATGAAGGGCCTGGAGCTGGCCGCCGACTACGACGCCACGAAGGCACTGCGCCTGAGCGCGGGCATGTCGTACAACGATGCCCGCTACAAGGACTTCACCGACAGCGACGGCCGCCGCCTCGATGGCCAGCGCTTCCTGTACGCGCCGCGCGTGAAGGTGAGCCTGGGAGCCGGCTACCGCTTTGCCAACCGCCTGTTCGTCAATGCCGTGGTGGTACGCCAGGACAGCGCTCCTTCGCAGTACCTGTTCGATGCCGGTGGCAACGTCTCGGGCGTGCGCCGCAGCGACAGCCACACGCTGCTCAACCTCAACGCCGAGTACCGAATGACCAAGGGCGCGACGCTGAGCTTCTACGTCAAGAACCTCCTGGACGAGAAGTACGTCACCAACAACCGCAGCGGCGGTCCGGCTGACGTCGGCGCCCCGCGCAAGGTCGGTGTCGCGCTGCGCTACGACCTCTGAGCAATAGCGGCCGCTTCACCTTTCTTGCCGCGCGCAACCACGCTCTGCCCGCCTGGCACGGCTTCGCCCACGGCCGCGGTTGTCTTGGCCGCTGCACCACGCGTTCAACCACTTCAAGAAGAATCATGTTCATTCAGCTTCAACGCGCAGACGGCTTCAAGCTCGCCGTGCTTGCGCTGGCCTCGGTCCTTGCCATCGATGCCAGTGCGCAAGATCCTGCTGCCGACACGCCCGACGCGCAGCTGCAGTCCGTCGTGGTCCGGGCCGGCAAGGACACCGTGAGCCGCTACGTCGGCGCCTCCAGCACCGCGGCGGCCCGGTTGCCGGCCGACCCGATGGACCTGCCCGTGGCCGGCACCAGCATCCCCCGCGCAGTGATCGAGGACCAGGGCGTGCTGCGCCCGGCCGATGCGGTGCGCAACGTCAGCGCCGTCACGCGCAACCCCGCCTACCTCGGGCTGACGGACACCTACCGCATCCGCGGCTTCCAGGCCGACATGGGCCTGTGGAACGGTTTCCGGCGCAACTTCTACTCGTCGTTCACCGACACGGTACACATCGAGCGCATCGAGGTCATCAAGGGTGCCGCCTCCGTGACCTACGGCGACCTGGAGCCCGGCGGCGTGGTGAACTACGTGACCAAGCGGCCCACGCGCAAGCCCGTGTCGTCCGTGGCCATGACGGCTGGCTCGTACGGCCTGGTGCGGCCCGAGTTCGACCTGGGCTGGTCCAGCGCGGACGACGGCGCGCTGCGCATGCGGCTCACCGGCGCCCACGAGCAGGCCGACAGTTTTCGCGACCACGTCGATAGCAGGCACGACACGCTGGGCCTGGCGGTGGACTGGGACCTGACGCCGCGCACCCGCGTGGAGCTCTCGGCCTACCGGCTCGACAGCCGCAACACGCCCGACCGCGGCTTCTTCAACAGCATGGGACCGGTGGTGCTGAAGCTGCCCCGCGAGCGCTTCCTGGGCGAGCCGCGGGACCGCTACGACTTCGAGCAGACCGACCTGTCGGCGCTGGTGAGCCACCGGCTCACGGATGCCGTCACGCTGCGCGCAGGGGTCAACATCTACCGGGTCGATGACGTGCGCGACAACGTGCAGCACCGCAACCTGCAGCCCGACGGCCGCACGCTGCGGCGCCAGTACACGTTCGTGACCTCGGACTACAAGTACACCACCACGTTCGCCGAGGTGCGCGCCGATGCGGTCACCGGGGCGCTGCGCCACACGCTCGTGGCCGGCGCCGAGCGCATCGACCGCGACGAGGGCTACAACTTCCGCCGCGACCGCAGCTCCAGCTACGCCATCGACATCTACGCGCCGGTGTACGGCCAGTACGCTCGCCCCCTGGGCCCGAACGACCGCAACCGCACGGACGTGCGCAGCGACGGGCTGTACGTGCAGGACCTGGTCTCGATCGGCGAGCACTGGCGGCTGCTGGCGGGCCTGCGCCACTCCCGGTTCGAGCAGCGCGACGTGGCCATCGACGGCGAAACGGACACGCGCTTCAGCGAGTCCGAGACCACGCCGCGCCTGGGCGTGCTCTACCGCTGGACGCCGACCTCCTCGGTGTTCGCCAGCCTTGGCCGCAGCTTCGCGCCGCAGTCGGCCAACTACAGCTCGCTGGCGCCCGGGGTGTCGCCCGCGCCCGAGCGCGGCAAGCAGTGGGAACTGGGCTACAAGTACACGGCCGAGGACGACAGCGTGGTGGCCGGGGTGACGGCATTCGAGATCCGCAAGCAGAACGTCGCCGTCCCCGTCATCGTGGACGACACCGAAAAGAACCGGCTCAGTGGCGAGCAGACCGTGCGCGGCATCGAGTTCGACACCAGCTTCCGACTGGACAAGCAGACCAGCGTGATCGCCAGCTACGCGTGGCTGGACGCCTTCGTGTCGATCGGCGATGCGCCGTCGCAGGGTGACAGGCTGGTCAACACCCCGCGCCACCAGGGCAGCCTGTGGGTGCGCCACGACATCGCCGCGGTCCCCGGCCTGGGCTTGGGCGTGGGCGCCTTCGCCGTGGGCCGCCGCGAGGCGGAGCTGCCCAACAGCTGGACGCTGCCAAGCTACGTGCGCTTGGACGCCTCGGCCTACTGGAAGCCGCAGGGCGCCGCCTGGGACCTAGCGGTCCACGTCAAGAACGTGCTCGACAAGACTTACCACGACTCCCAGGGCAACCTGACCTATCCGGGTGCGCCGCGCTCGCTGCTGGCCACCGTGCGCTGGAAGTTCTGAGTCGGCGCCGGCTCGCCATGTATCGACTCGGCAAGGGCAGCCTGCGCCCCATGCGGCCGCTGGCGGTGCTGGTGCACCGCTGGGTCGGCCTGGCCCTGGCCGCCTTCCTGCTCATCGCGGGTGTGACCGGCGCGCTGCTGGCCTGGTATCACGAGCTCGACCGGGCCATCAGCCCCGAACTGCTGCAGGTCCATCCTCCGGCACCTCAGGCCCAGCCGCTTGATCCGCTGGTGCTGCGAGAGCGGCTGCAGGCCCGCTACACACCGGCTTTGGTGCATTACGTGCCGCTGAAGGTCGAGCAGGGCAGGGCGTTGCGTTTTCATCTGGATGGTCCGAGGGACGCCCGCACCGGCAAGGAAGCCGAGTTGCCCTTCGACGAGGTGTTCGTCAACCCTTACACCGGCGCCGTGTTGGGCGAGCGCAAATGGGGCGCCATCGAGCACGGGCTGGTGAACCTCATGCCCTTCATTTACCGGCTGCACTTCCAGCTGGCCCTGGGCACGGCCGGTGCCTACGTGATGGGCCTTGCTGCGCTGCTGTGGACGCTGGACTGCTTCGTCGGCATTTACCTCACCTTGCCCGCTCGCCGGACCCAGCGCGGCGGCAATCGCGGCTGGTGGGCGCGCTGGGCGTCGGCATGGCGGGTGCGCTGGAGTGGTGGCGCCTACAAGCTCAACCTGGACCTTCATCGGGCAGGGGGCCTGTGGCCCTGGATCATGCTGTTCGTCCTGGCATGGAGCAGCGTGTCGTTCAACCTCGGCGAGGTCTACCAGCCGGTGATGCGCTCCATTTTTGCGACGCAGCGTGCCGAACAGGTACGGGCACAGCACCAGCCAGCGCATGCCCAGCCTGCCATGGAATGGACCCAGGCACTCCAGACGGGCCGGCAGCACATGGCAGCGCTGGCCCGGAGCGAACGCTTTTCAGTGCACTTCGAGCGCAGCCTCGGCTATGACGCGCAACGCGGCGTGTTCCGCTACCGGGTAGGCAGCAGCCTCGACATCGCCTCCGAAGCTGTCCAGACCAGTGTGAGCTTCGACGCCACCGACGGCCGCCTGCTCGGCAGCCATCTGCCCACGGGCAAGGCTGCAGGGGACACCATCACCTCCTGGCTGCACGTGCTGCACATGGCCGGACTGGGCGGCGTGCCGATGAAGGTGTTCATCTCGCTGCTCGGCCTGGGCGTTGGGCTGCTCAGCGTCACCGGCGTCTATGTCTGGTGGAAGAAGCGCCGCGCGCGACTGTGGGTCGCTCCCATTCGCCGTCAAGGCATGGGCGCGAAACAGAAAAGCGGCCTGTGGACGCCATCTCCCGACTGAGCTATCGCGCCACTTCACCATGAAGGCGCGCATGCTCGCGCAAGCCTCAATGCAATGTCATCGGCAGCGGCTGCATGCCTGCAGCGGGCGCCAGCTGCGCAGCACAGTTCCACGCCTCATGCATGCCGCTCTCCATGTCCGCTCGCACGCCGTGCGACAGTTGAAAGCGCAACAGCGCAGCCGTGGTCCCGCGCAGATGGCGCAGCGCGCATAGTCGGGCGGGCGGTGTCAGCGTGGCGTCACGGCTGGCTTGCAGCAGCACGCCGTGCGCCTCGCAAAGCGCGCAGGCGGCATCGTCAATGCGCCATGCGCGCTCCAGTGCCTCGGAAAAGCCCAAGTGGCTCGCCACCACGGCAGCCAACGCATCGTCGATGTCATCCCAGCGGTCGGCCAGCGAACGCGCCAGGATGCAGGCCTGCTCGAAGCTGACCAGGGCACCCACCACGTCGTCATGTTCGAGCAGCACCGTACCCTGCTGCATGAGCTGGTGCCAGTACTGCTCGACGTCCACCATGCTCCCGGACTGCGCCTCAAACGCCATGGCCAGGCTCCCTGCCAGCCAGGGGCAGCTTGCATTGAACCGACGCGACGGCCTGTTCGATGGCGAGCAGCGTAGAAGGCGCATGCTGGCCCAGCAAGGTGCGCAACCGCCGCAGTGGATGGCTCACGCATTCGAGGCAGACGCTGCGCCAGAAGCAAGGCAGCTCCGGGTCACGGGCCGTCTGCAGCAGGATCTGCGTCATGTGCAGCTGCACGCCGACTTCGCCGAACACGCCCAGGCGCGCCAGCTTGCCGCCGCCGAGCAGGTAGTGGCGGATGCGCACGGGCTCGTCCGCATGCAGCGCGCAACGCACGTCGATCTGCAGCTGTTCCCAGCGCCGGCGCAGCAGCCACAAGGGGCGCGTCATGCAGGCCTGGGCCAGCTCGACCGCGAGGAGCCGCTGGTTCCGAGGCGCGCCATGCGGCAGGCCCGGCAGGGCATGCCCTTGCGCAGAAAACATGGCGCTCGAAGAGTCGGGGGCTGTCACGCGGCACGCTCCGGGTCGGCGGGGTTGCAGGAGAACGAGGCCAGGCGCCGGGCCAGGATGCGCAGCCGCGCGGCGCTGGCGTCGTCGCACACGAGCGCGCCCAGCGCGCTCATGGGCCGGCTGCACGCGTCCAGGCAGGTCATTCGCCAGACGATGGGCAGCAGGGTGTCGTAGGCCGTGGTCAGCAGCAGGCTGAGCATGCGGTCGTGCACCTGCCAGGGTGAGTGGCCGTGCCGCGCCACCAGGGCTTCACCGCAGGACAGGTAGCGCGCCACCAGGCGAGGGTCGTCCGCGTACAGCGCCAGGCGCAGCTGCATGCCCAGTCGATGCCACAGTTCGAGCGTGGCCGCGCTCTCAGGCGCCTGGGTACCGCCGCCTCTCATGCGGCCACCGGCACGAAGGCGTAGACGGCCGCCACGATGGCGGCCAGCAGCAGCCACTCCACCACGGCGCGGGAGCGCTCCCGTGCCACCCGGCGCACGCGCCCGGCGCGCCGCAGTGAAGAAGGCATCGGGACACTCGCAGCGCCCACGGCGCGTGCTGGTTCGGTCATGGCCGGACTCCGGTGAAAGGATGAATGCGGGTCAGTGCAGCGAATGCCCGGGCGTCAGCGCCCGTGGCGAGAGGGCCGGCATGCCGGCCTGCGCCGCGCAGGCCACGTCCTGCCAGGACCGGTGCACGTTGGCCACGATCTGGCGGAACTGCTCGCTCGCCTGCGGGTGGTGCTGCAGGAATAAGAGGTTGGAGACGATCTTGCGCGCCAGCAGGGAGCGGTGGCCGCAGGCAGCTTCGCCGCCCGTGGGCGTTGCGGCCTGGGCCCATCGCGTCATCAGCGCCAGCGTGGCGGCGAACAGCGCTTCCAGGCTGGGCGCGGCGTTGCAGGCGTGCGGCATGGCGCTCAGCGCTCCAGGGCCGATTCGACGCGTACCGGCCCGGCCGCGTCCCGAGCGGCCGGCACGACCCGAATGGCGCGCAGCTCCCGCGCCAGGCTGGCAGCGCTGGGCTTCTCGACGAACACGCACTGCTTGCCGTGGCGCTTGCAGTGGTCCTTGACGCGCCAGTAGGCGTCGTGGCTGATGCAACCGGTCTGGCAGATCACGAGGTCGGCCGCGGCCAGGTTGACGTCGAGCTGCGCGGAGCTGTCCTCCTCGCCGCCGTCGTGGTGCAGAAAGCGCCCGCCCGTGCGCTCGATGAGCCGGCGGTAGATCGGCACGCTGCCCGAGCGCCCGCCCACGCACAGCACGGATTTCTCGCGCAGCAGCTGCGCGGCCTCGATGTCCGCCTCGGCGCCCGGGGCGGGCGGCGTCCCGGCGGCCGTCCCCTGTGCCAGGCGCTCCTCCTGCGCCTGGCGCCACTGTTGCAGCTCGGCGGCGCGCTGCTGCCAATGGCTGGCCTGGCGTTCGAGCGTCTGGATGCGCGCGAGCTGGGCCGTGATCTGCGCGGCCTGCTCCACCCGCGTCCTGAGTCCCGGCACCGACGCCTCCAGCGCCTTGAACTGCTCGCACAGGCCGGCGATGACGGTGTCGCGGCCGATGAGCTCGGCGCGCAGCCGCACCAGCTCCGCCGCCTGGCGCTCGATCAAGGCCCTCTTGTCCGTCAGCGCCTGCGCGCAGCGCTCCTGGAGCAGGGCGCTCTCACGCTGCAGCGCGGCATGCTGTGCCTGCAGCTCGGCATGGCGGGCGAGGTCCACGCGCTGCGCGGCGCCCACCTGGTGCTGCAGCATGTGCACGTCGGCCAGGACGGCGTCCGCGCACGGCGTGTCGCAGCGCGGGTGGGTCAGCACCGCCCACAGCGCGCCGGGCAGCTGGTCGCCCGCGCGGCGCTGGAGCGCCCACCACTGCGCCAGCGCCTCGGTGCTCTTGCAGGCCGCGGCTTGGCGCACCGCCAGCGCGTAGCGCGCGTCGAGTTCCTTGTGCAGCCGCTCGGCCACCGGCGTGCGCTGCTTGCACTCGTTGATCGTGCAGCAGTGCAGCTCGTAGTCGCTGGCGGGCGCCGGCGCGCGCAGCACCTTCTCCACCAAGCTGCGCAGCGCGGCGATCGGCAGGCACACGCCGATGACGGGGCAGAAGGCCGTCGCGCCGAGCTCCCACAGCCGCTTGCGGCGTGAGCCCGAGATGCCGGCAACGCTCAGCGCTCCCGCCGGCTTCAGCACCGCGACGCCCTGCGACTGTTGATCCCTCTCGCACATGCCCGTGTCTTTCCCTGTGAAGTCCCTACCTGCGGATGACGCCGTCACGCCGGCCACCCGTTCCCAGTCAGGTTAATGCGAAGCATTCGCATTCGCAAGAGGTTGGGGACATTTTTCAAACGAGAATCATTCGCGAGTAAAATGATCCGGCCGTGCGCATCAGGCCACCGAGACCGCCCTGAGGGCACGGGACGCCTGGGCCTCTCGCAGGCAGCACTTGGAAGGAAGACCGATGAGCAAGCAACCGCCCGCGCCAGGCGAGGTGGACGATCTCAGGGGCAGCGGCCTCAAGGCCACGCTGCCGCGCATGCGGGTGCTCGACGTTTTCAAGCAGTCCAGCGCCCGCCATCTCAGCGCGGAGGACGTGTACCGGGAACTGATGGGCGCCGGCGCGGACATCGGCCTGGCCACCGTGTACCGCGTGCTGATGCAGTTCGAGCAGGCCGGGCTGCTTTCGCGCAGCAACTTCGACAACGGCAAGTCCGTGTTCGAACTGCGGCAGGGCAGTCACCACGATCACCTGGTGTGCGTGCGCTGCGGCCGCGTGGAGGAGTTCCACGACGCCGCGATCGAGGACCGCCAGCGCGCCGTGGCCGAGGCCATGGGCTTCGAGCTGCGCGAGCATGCGCTTACGCTGTACGGACTGTGCTCGGCTGCCACGTGCGGCGGCGCCGAAGCGGCCGGCAAGCACTGATGGACGCGCAGCGGGAACTGGCAGCGGCGGATCCCGCGCGTTGGCGTGCGTGTGCCCGGCGCGAGCCGCCGGCGTGCGAGGCGCAGGAGCCGGCGCGGCTGACGCTGCGCATTTCCGCCGACAAGGCGCGCCAGTTGCGCGAGGTGGCGCGCGAGCGCGGCGTGAGCGTCAACAGCCTGCTCGACGAGATGGCGTCGCTGGCGGTGTTCGAGTTCCAGCTGATGCGCGCCAGCCGCGGCGAGTGACGCAGCCGCAAGCGCCAACGCACAGTCGGCCTGCCGGAAAGCGCTCTTCACGGTCGGCCCGCACCGCGTGCCGTACCGCGCCTGTGATCGATGGGAACACCCGCGCCCCATCAGCGCTCCAGGGCCCAGCGCATGGCTGCGGTGACCCGGTAGTCGCTCGGCGCCTTCGTGGCGGCCGTCTGGGCTGGCCCGAAGTTCGTGCGGTCGATGGCGAGCCTGAATTCCTGTCCCCGGGCCAACGCCCACCGGGCCCGCAGGCCCAGCAGCGTTTGGCGTGAGACGTTGTCGTGCTGCAGCGACAGGCTTTGGGCACTGCGTGTACTTGGCGTGTGTTCCAGGCGCAAGGACACCGTGCGGGCGGTGAATGAGCGGTCCCCTGCCTGCAGCTGATGACATGCCCAGCCCGGGCCCACGCTCCAGCGCGGATGGGGCCGCCACGTGAGCTTGAGGGTCTGCTCGTTCAGCTGGCCGTCGTGGAAGCCGCCCGCGCGCAGTGAAGCTTCGCCCGACCAGGCGCGCGACGCCGAGGCGCCTGCCGACAGCACTGCGTAGCCGAAGCGGTGTTCGCCGGCCGCGAGCTGCACACCGGGCAATGCTTCGAAGGGCTTGGCCAGGCGGTCATGCTCCACGTAGAACTCGGGCAGCAGGTAGTCGCCCCGGGTGTTGAACCATTCGAGGCTCAGGCCCGCGTAACGGCCGCGCTCGGTGCCGTCGTGGCGCGTGCGGCCACCCGCATGCACGCTGGTGATGAGGCTGGCCCCGTGCGTGCCCAGGTGTCGCCAGCCGATGCTCGCATCGGTGATGCGCACGCCCGTCTCGCGCACGTAGCCCAGCGCCGGGCGAAACGCCTCGCCGATGTCGTACCAGTCCAGTTGCCCGGTGAGGCCCACGTTCGGGAATCGCAGGCTCGCACCATGGGCCGTGCCGCTGCCCTGCGCCTCATCGTCCGAGCGCTGCGTCCAGGCGTAGGCCTCCAGGGTGCGCTCGCCCGCGAAGCGCGTGCTGCGGAACTGGTAGTCCAAGCCATGCAGCCGGTTGCGGCCCAAGCCCTCGGGCGTGCCCTGGGTAGCGACCAGGCCCACGCGCTGGCTCTCGCCCAGCCCGATGGCCGCCCGCGCCACGGCCATGCGTGCCGAAGGACCGCCGCCTCGTCCGGGCACCTGCACCGCGAAGGCGCCCAGCTCTACGGGCCCGGCGGTGCCCGACAGCTTGAGCCCCGCATCGAGCGAGCTGCCCAGGCCGATGCGGCGCGAGAAAAACGGCACCAGCACCGGCTCCTCCACGTCCAGCCCGCCAAAGCCGAAGCGCCCCGCGTCCTGGGTGAAGAAACTGCGCTTTTCCGGCCTGAACAGCTCGAAGCGGGAGAGGCTGACCACGCGGTCGTCCAGGTCCGCGTCGGAGAAATCGCTGTTGATGGTCAGCGTGGCGCTCAGCGTGGGCGTGACGCCCAGGGTGGCGTCCAGCGAGGGTTCGAGCCGCCCCGCCGACCGGTGCCCCGCCGTGCGCCCGGTGGACCAGCGCACCGCCGGCCGCAGCCGCAGGCCCCAGCCCTGCCGGGCGGGCACGACGCCCGCGAGCCGGCCCGCATCGGTCAGCGAGTCCACCTCGCGCTCCGGCGTGGCACCGAACAGGCGCATGCGCTCACCGCTGGCCGCCACGTGGCGCTCCACGTTGAAGCCCCAGGCCCTGCCATCCGCGGGCGCGGCCAGAGCGGACAGGGGAATGGCGACCTCCACCGTCCAGCCTTGCGCGTCCATCTGCACCGCAGCGTCCCACAGCGTGTCCCAGTCGGCGCGGGTGACCGAGCCGTCCGCAATCAAGCCGTCGCGCTTGGCGCCCAGCGCGTTCACGCGGAACACGAAGCCATTGCGCCCGGTGCCCTGCGGGTCCAGCACGATGGCCACGTGGTCGTCGTTGTCGATGGTCTCGCCATCACGGCGCAGGGTGCGCGCCACCAAGGCGGCGGCAGTGGGCTCCTGCGCGCGCACGGCCACGTACAGCGTGGCGCCGTCGTGCGCCACGAAGAGCGTCGTCTGCCGGGTCGGCTCCGCGCCCGCCACGGGCGCGGCCTGCATGAATCGGCCCAACGGCGGCATGCCTTGCCAGAACGGCTCATCCAGCCGGCCGTCCACCACGGGCGCGGTTCCCGTCCAGGCTGCTACCTGCAGCGGCGAAGCGTGCACGGGGTGCAGGGCGAGCAGGCCAAGGGTCATCGCCAGCCATCTCATGGGCGCATTTGCGGCTGTCAAGGTAGAGCGCGAAGGGCGGTTGGGTGCTCACACCTCTGCAAGCGCACGACTGGCGCAAGACCCACAGGTCTGATCAGGCATTGCTTGCGGTCCGATCGCTACAACGCGCTGCCCCTGCCAGGACGGCTGTGGGACAGCGTCTGTTGCCGCCCGGCATTCGCAACCCGGGCCAGGCGCTTCTTCCACCAGACCACGACGCCCGTGACGCTGACCACTGCCACCAGCAGCCCCACGAGGGTCATGAAGATGCGAAACGGCAGTCCCCAGACATGCGCCATGTGCAAGGTGGTGATCCAGCTCGTGACGGTGTCGCCGGCGGCCTCGCCCGTGGGCAGGACGGTGCCGCTCAGCTTGCCGGTCCTCGCGTCCACGAAGAGGGCCGACTGGCCGCGGTGGTCACTGATATCCCGGTCGGTGCGCACGACATACCGCAGGTAGCCCTGCTTGGGGTCGTAGGACACGCGGTCCTCTTCCAGCACCGTGAAGCCCTTCAAGCGAGCTTGCAGCGCCATGTGCTCGCGCGCCAAGGCGATGGCAGCGGGCCAGCCGAGGGCCGGCTCGGGCTCTGGCTCGTCCAGGGCAGCCAGCGACTCCTTCGGGTCGGGCTGCAGCTGGAACACCGCGCCCATCAAGGGACGGTAGAGGGGTGCGTACAGGTTGAACGCCACGCTGCTCCAGGCCACCACGAGCAGCATGGCCCAGGGCCACAGCCCGCCGGCGCGGTGCAGGTCGAAGTTCAGCTTGTAGCTGCCCCCTCGCCAGCGCACGGCCCAGGCGGGTTGCCACCGCACCCACCAGCTCCTGTTCGCCCTGGTTCCCTTGCGCGGGCTAACGGGGAAGGTCAGCCATGCCCCGACGAAGCAGTCGATGGTCCAGAGCAGGGCCACGATGCCGAAGATCCAGGTGCCCACGGTGCCCAGGGCCAGCGAGTAGTGCAGTCGGTAGAGGAAGGGCATCAGGTTCGTGATGCCTTGCGTGATGTCGCCCCACTTGCGCGCACCGAGGATCTCGCCCGTGTACGGATTGACGAAGACCTCGTCCACGGCCAGTTCGGCGGACTGTTCCGAGGCAGCGGTTGCCGCTTCGACGTAGAAGAGCCTTGCGTCTTCAGGCCGGCCCTGATGGAAGGACAGGTAATTCACCTGCGCGCCCGGGTAGGCCTCCTGTACCTGCGCACGCAGCATGAGCGGATCGAGCAAGGGACCTGCAGATCCCCCGGGCGTCGCCCGCGGCGGCTCCACCCGGAACAGGGCAGGGTTGACCGCCGCATCCAGCTCGTGATACCAGACCAGCAGCGAGCCTGTCAGCCCGGCGATGAGCAGGAACCCTGCCATCACCAGGCCGACGTAGCGATGCACGATGACGGCGGCGGCGCGCATCGGCGGCTCAGAAGCTGAAGTTGGCGGACAGGCGCACCGTCCGTGGTGCGCCGAACTGCAGCGCGCCCCACGTGGTATTGGCCAGATAGCGCTTGTCGGTGAGGTTGTCGATGTTCAGGCGGTAGGTGACCTGCTGGTCGCCCGACAGCCTGTGCGTGTACTTCGCACCGGCATCCAGGCGCACATGGCTGTCCGCCATCCACAGGTTCGCGGCATCAACGGCCTTCCTGCCACCGAAGTACAGCCCGCCGTTGACGGACAGGCCGGGCAGCCACTGGTTCAAGGCGTAGTCGGCGAACAGGTTGGCTTGCCAGTCCGGCACCCCCTGCGGCTTCTTGCCGAGCAACGCGGCGTTGCTGGTTTTCTGGATTTCTGCATCCAGGAACGCCAGGCCCGCGATGAGCCGCAGCTCCGGCGTGATCCGGCCGCTGGCGGTGAGCTCGACGCCGCGATGCACCTGGCGGCCGTCCTGCACGCGGGTGCGGGTGCCGTTGCCGTTGTTGACGTCGATCTCCAGGCCCTTGTTGATTTCGAACAGGGCCGCCGTCACCAGGGCGTCACGGCCCAGCTCCCACTTGACGCCAGCCTCGTACTGCTTGCTCTTGAGCGGCGCGAGCTGCTGGTTGTTGTTGGTATAGGTGGGGCCGCTGACGACGCCGCCTTGCTCGATGCCCTCGGCGTAGCTGACGTACAGCGTTCCCGCCGGCACGGGCTTGTACACCACCCCCAGCGTCGGATTGACCGAGGACTTGTCGTAAGACTTGGCGGCGGGTGCTGTAGCCGAGCCTTCGAATTGCTGGATGCTGGTGTGCCGCAAGCCACCGAATACGCGCCACTGGCTGTTGATGACCAGGTTGTCGGTGACGAACCAGGCCTGCTGCCTGGTACGGCTTGCGAGGTAGGCCGGCCCCGCGTCGTTCGGCCCCAGCGGCGGCCTCGGCAGGCCTCTGGGGCTGAACAGGTTGTCGAAGCCGATGGACTGGTACACGGCCTCCGGGTAGATCATGTCCCGCTGCAGCCGGTCGTATCCGAACGCCAGCTCGTGCCGCATGGCCCCTTGCTGGACGTCGCCCTGGAACACCAGTTGGTAAGCGCGGTAGTTGCGCTCCTGGTTGGGGGCGTAGTAGATGTCCGCCTCGTATTCGCCGTCGGGCGCCACGGTGTTCCAGACGCTGGAGGCGTTCTGGTCACGCTTGAGGCTGCTGTCGTGGACGGCAAAGGTGGTCTTCCACGTGTCGCTGATTTGGTAGTGGGCGCGCGCCACCGCATAGGTCTGCCGGTTGGGTTCCCTGGCCCACGCCTGGGCAGCGTAAGTCTTGGGGCCCAGCCGCGGGTAGGCCGCCTGGGCGGCTGCGACGGCCGCGGCATCTTCGTCCCAGCCCCACCACCACAAGCTTGGCGTCCTCACGCTGATCTTGTTCAGGCGCTGATGCTCCAGGTCGAGTTCCAGCGACAGCTTGTCGCCGAGCTGCCAGTCGAAGAAGCCGCTGAAGAACTTCTTGTCGCCCTCGAAAGCATCGACATGGCTGCGCAACTCCTCTGCGGCCACGTTGATGCGGTAGCCGAACTGCCTTTGGTCGCCCAACCGCCCGCCGACGTCCGCGTGTGCGCCACGGCTGCCGTGGCCGTCCGCGGTCAGGGAGATGTTGCGCAGCGGCTCGCTGGTGGGTCGCTTGACAGCGTAGTTCACCGTGCCGCCCGGGGAGGTGGCGCCGTAGCGCAGCGCCGACAGGCCCTTGTTGATCTCGACCGCGGCCTTGTTCTCCAGCGCGATGGAGCCCTGGTCGTTGATGCTGAACCCGTCGCGGTACACCGCGTCCGTGCTCAGGTAGAAGCCGCGCACGTTGACCCGGTCGTACCACAGCGGGTCGTCGGCCGGACTGACCGAGGGGTCGTTCTTGATCACGTCTAACAACGACTTGGCCTGCTGGTCCCGGATCACTTCGGCGCTGATGGTGGTGGTCGAGAAGGGCGTGTCCAGCACTTCCTGTTCACGGAAGCCAGAGACGGAGGATCGCTTGTTTCGATAGCCTCGTTCCTGCCTGCTGGCCAGTGGCGTGTCCGCCGTGGCCGTGGCTCTCACGGCCGGCAGGACGGCTTCCGCGTCGGCCGACGCCGATGCCGATGGAGCTGCCGTGACCACCACCGCGGAGCCTTCCACCGATGCCGTCAACCCGCTGCCGGCCAGCAGCCGCTGCAGCGCCTGCTGCACCGTCAGGGGTCCCGACACTGCCGGCGCGAGCTTGCCCGCCACCAGTCCCGCCGCAAACGTCATCTGCAGGTTCGCCTGCCGCGCCAGCTCGTTGAGCGCCTGCCCCAGCGGCTGCGCCGGGATGTTGAGGGGGAGGGGCGCTGCCGCGCTGGCCGTGCCACCTTGGGCCTGGGCCAGCGGCGCGTGGCCGGCGGCCAGTGCCAGGGTCATGGCGGCCGCCAGGGCCAGGGGGGCGGGGGTGAAGCGCTTGCGCGGCGGCGTCGGTCGCATGGGTGGGAACTCCTCGGTCGGTCGTTGATGGCCGGGCCGGCGCACCCTGCGCCAGACCCTCTCTACTGAAGAAGACGCGCCACCCCCACACGATCCTCACGTCGCGAATGAGAATTCTTCAAAGAATCTTTCATTGCTCTGGGGCTTCGCCACCGACCCGGACCAGGCCTGCCCGCATGCCGGCTCAGAAGTTGTAGGTCGCCGATACGCGCACGTTGCGCCCGGGCTGCAAGTGGATGTTGTTGCCGTGGGTGTAATAGACGCGCTCTTCCGTGAGGTTGCCCAGGTTGGCCTGGTACGCCCAGGGGCCGGCGGCATAGCCAAGGGCCAGGTCATGACGCGTGTACGCCGGCAAGCGGAAATCGGCGTTGGCGGAGGAGGACCGCCGATCGCTGACCCGTGCCAGGCCGTATCCCACCCACCAGCCCTGCAGCGAGTTGTCGAGCCGGTACTTGGTCCACAGCGCCAGGTGATGGCGTGGTGCATCGACCAGCGGCACACCGACTTGGCTGGCGTTACTGTCACGCGTGGTACGCGCGTCGGTGTATGCGTAGCCGAGAGAAACGTCCCACCGGCGGTTCACGGCCCCGGCCAGTTCGAACTCGAACCCCTCGCTGCGCTGCTCCCCGGCCAGCACCGACCGATTGCCCGTCGGATCGCTGGGGTCGGGTGTCTGGACGTTGCGCTTGGTGATTGTGAACACCGACGCCGTGGCACGCAGTCGATCCGGAACAAGCTCGTGACGCACACCGATCTCGAACTGGCGGCTCTTTTCCGGCGTGTCGAACAGGTTGCCCGCGCTGTCTGCGAACAGGTTCGGCGAAAAGCCCGTGGACAGGTTGCCGAACACATCGGTCCGTGGCGCAGGCGTCCACACCACGCCCAGGCGCGGACTCACGCCGCGGCTGTCCGCTGCCCCGTAGTTCACGGATTTGTCCGTGGTCCTGTAATAGCCTTGCGTGCGGTCGAGGCGCAGCCCGAACATCGCCCGCCATTGTGGCGAGAAGGTGGTGTGCCAGTCTGCGTAGAGGGCCTGGAACCGGTTGCCGTAGGTCTCCGGCGGATAGCTGTCCTTCAGTTCCGTGCCGGAAGGGAACGCGTACCCACCGTACACGGGCCTGAAGACATTGAGTGCGGGCAGGTCGCGCGAAGGGTCGGCCACGCCTCGGAAACCGTACTCGCGGCCGCTGTGGCCCACCTCGAAGCCGAACAATGCCCGGTGTTGCAAACCGGCCATTTCGAAGGCTCCGTGCACCTCATGCTGCAGCACCCAGCTGTTCTCGCGTTGATTGGACGCGATGAAGTTGCGCGACAGATTGCCCGCACCATCGATGTCCCCCACACCCGAGTTGATCTCGAAGCTGTTGGAACGTGTGCGGTGGGCCCCCAGCCGCTGCCGCAGCGACCAGCGCCCATCGCCGAGGTTGTGCTGCAGCGCATAGAAAAGGTTCAGCGACTCGTTGTCCGACAGCGGCTGATTGGGCTCGCCGGTGGAGAAGTCGAAAGGCAGCCCGAGGATGAAGCTGCGTGGCGGCAGACCGCGGTTAAAGCGGTAGTCGTTGCGAAGGTAACCCACCTCAAGGTCGACGGTGGTGTGATCGCTGACCAGCCACGTGATGGCAGGCGCAATGGAGAAGCGGCGGTTGCGATCGAAATCCCGATGCGCATCGCTGTCCTCGGCACTCACGTTGAGTCGTGACAGCACCCGGCGCTCGTCGTCCACGGCACCGCCCAGGTCCATTTCGACGCGCTTGGTGTCGAAGCTGCCCAGAGTGACCTTGGCCGTGGCCAGCGGCTTCGCTACGGGTCGTTTCGTCACGATATTGAGCGCCCCGCCCGGTTCGCCTAGGCCGAACTGCACGCTGGCCGGTCCCTTGACCACCTCTACGCTGTCCACGTTGGCCGACTCGACGGGCACGCCGAATCCGGAGATCCGGATGCCGTTGATGTAGGTGTCGTAACTCTCGAAGCCGCGGGAGCGGATGCCCGCGCTGCGGCTGGAGTAGGCCGGCGAGACCGGCCTGACCCCGGCAATCGTCTCGACGGCTTCGTGGATGGACAGCACGCCCCGGTCTGCCAGTGATTCGCGCGGCACGATCTGGATGGTCTGTGCCTGTTCGCGCACTGTGACCGGCAGACGGCTCAGGCCTGCCGATGGCCTCACCGGCAGCAAGCCGACGCTCCTGGTCGATGAAGAATCGACAAAAGCACCTGCCGCAACGGTCACTGGCGGCAGCGTGGCCGCGCTCGAAGCAGCTGGAGTCGCGGTGATGACCACCGTTGCTGCGTCGATGCTGAACGTCAGGTCTTGCTGTGCGAGCAGTTGCTGCAGCGCTTCTCGCACGGTGAATCTGCCGACGATGGCCGGCGCGGTCTTCCCGGCCACCAGCGCCGCCGGGAACGTCATCTGCAGGTTCGCCTGCCGCGCCAGCTCGTTGAGCGCCTGCCCCAGCGGCTGTGCCGGGATGCTGATGGCGATGGGCGCTGCCGCGCTGGCCGTGCCGCCCTGGGTCTGGGCCTGGGCCTGGGCCTGCGGCGCGTGGCCGGCGGCCAGCGCCAGGGTCATGGCGGCTGCCAGGGCCAGGGGGGCGGGGGTGAAGCGCTTGCGCGGCGGCTTCGGTCGCATGGGTGGGAACTCCTCGGTCGGTCGTTGATGGCCAGGCCGGCGCACCCGGCGCCAGGCCCCTTCTACCGAGGAAGACGCACCACCCCCACCCGATCCTCACGTCGCGAATGAGAATTCTTCAAAGAATTTTCCGCTGCCCCCGACCGCGTCATCGCGCCACCACTTCTGTGACTTCGCCCCGCCGCACCAGCCGCACCGGCAGCACCTGCGGCAGCGTCTCGGCAAAGCGCTGCCATTGCCGGATGCTGTAGCTGCCACCCACCGGCAGCGCGCCCACGGCGGGGTCGCGCACCACCAGGCCGGTGCGGCCGTAGCGCTCGAACTCGGCTATGGCTTGCCCCAGCGGGGTCTGGTCGAAGCTCAGGCGCGTGTCGCGCCAGGCGGCGATGGCGCTGGGCGGCAGGCTGGCCACCGGGCCGATCACACCTTGGGCATCGGCCACCACGCTCTGGCCGGCCGTCAGTTCCACCGCCTGCGTGCCGCTGGCATGCCGCTCGGGCCCGGCCTGAGCGCCGTCGATGGGAGCCACACGCACGCGGCCTTCCTCCACCGAGACCACGGTCTGTCCGGCATCCAGGCCCGTGCCGGTGTGGCGCACCGAGAACCGGGTGCCCACCACGGTGATGCGCAGCGCGCCCGCGTAGACGTGGAAGGGCCGCTGCGCATCGGCCCGGACCGCGAACATGGCTTGCCCCTCCTGCAGCCGCACCTCGCGGTGGTCGCGGTACAGGCGCACTTCGGTGCGGGTGGCGGTGTCGAGCTGCAGCCTGCTGCCGCTGGAGCCGTTGGACCCATCACCATCGGGCAGGCCGGCAGTAAGCTGCTGCCCGCGCGCAGTGGCGTAAGCCTGCTCGAACACAGGCTGCCGGCGCCAATGCTCCCAGCCCATCCAGCCTGCGCCCACCATGGCGAAGGCCAGCCCCGCGGCGGTGGCTTGGGGCACGAGGGGGCGCAGGTTGCCCAGCACACCACCCAGCAGGCCCGTCAGCCAGGGCTGGCGGTCCGGCTTTTGCGACTGGGGAACGGGTGTGCTCCAGGGGCGGGCCGGCGCTTCGGCCGCCATCGTCGGCGGCGGAGCGGCAGCGGTGCGGTCGGCGTGCGGCAGGCCCGCCTTGAACTGCGCCACGTCGGCATCGGGCAACTGCTTCACGTCGCCAAAGGTGGCGTCCATGTCCTCGAAGGCTTCGGCGTGGCGGGGGTCGGCGTCCAGCCAGGCCTGCAGCCGGGCTTCACCCTGCTCGTCCAGCCCGTTGCGCTTGCGCGTGACCCAGGTCGCGGCCTCGATGTCCAGCGGATCCTGGGACTGGGCAAAGGCCTCGAACTCGCGCTCGTCGGCGTCCGCTGCGGTCGTGGACTCGGGCCGTCGGGGCAATGAAGGCAGGGTAGGAGGCATGTCGAGAGGCAATGGGCAGCTCTTGTCACTGTAGACGCGCGAGGAGGGGCCGATCCTCACGTCCGATCGGACCTGACGTGCCCGGGAAACACCCGGGCTACGCAGTGGGCGCCTGGGCTTTGTCCGCAGCGTTGCTCTGCCGCGCGTCGGCGCGCAACCGCCGTTCGCAGAGCTTGCAGGCCACCATGCCTCGCACGATGTGCTTCTCCACCATGCTGACGGTGATGCCCATGTGCTGGGCAACCTGCGCATGGCTCATTTCGTCGAAGACGTGCAGCACGAAGGCTTCGCGGCAGCGGGCAGGCAGGGCCTCGATGGTGGCGGCGTAGGCCCTGACGATCTGCTGCGAGGCCAGGGCTTCTTCGGGCTGCAGGTGCCGCGGCGCGCAGGGATGCTGCTCTTCGGGGAGGGCGTCGATGTCGTCGTGCCTGCGCACCTCGGCACGACGATGCTGATCGATGACCAGGTTGCGTGCGGTGCGGTAGAGCAGAGCTCGCACATCCAGCACGGCTTGGCCGGAAGCCTGGACGCTCAGCACACGCACGTAGCTGTCCTGAACCAGATCGGCCGCAGTGTCGCGGTCGCCGACTTGGCGGGTCAGAAAGTTCAGCAGTTCGCGGTCGTAGCGCTCCAGCACGGCAGAACCCACGTGTGGTTGACAGATACCGTGCACCAGGGGCGTGTGAAGCTTGGTAGCGGCTGCTCCACGGCACGTTACGGAATGAGAATCGTTCCCATTATTGCAGACTTGATGAACGTCGAACTGCTTGGCATGCGCCTTTACGGTGTCGGATTCAGGCAGGCACGACCTGCTGCAGTAAGGAAGCGAACCGCAACATCGGTTGAAGGGCTGGCAGTTGGAGTGAGAAGTACTCGGTTGCTCAGCAAGCGCCGCCGCAGGTCTAGATAGGTTGAGTAAGAAAGTGTTCGTCCACTCCCCCCAATCCGCCCACGAGTACGGCTGCTGGAACTGCCCAACGCTGTGGCACTGTCTGCTATCACTGGAATCCCGCGCTTTCTGATCGCCATCCATAACCCTGGGCTGCACTGACGCGGTGTCGATAGCCCCAACCAGACGCCAGGGCAATGCTGTCAAATCACGAAACTGCCGATGCAGACCGGCGCCTCAATCAGCAGTAGTTGTTGATAACGCACGCGATTTGAAGTTATCAACCACAAAGGCACTACTCTGATCTGTGATGCGAGGAGGTAAGTCTGAGCTGGCCTCGTGGATACCGAGAGGCGTCGCCGCTTCCAGCCGATTGCCCTTAGTTCTTCGGTATCAGCATGTATGCCTCAAACCAAATGCCAGGATAAACGTAGCTGCTGAGATACCGGCCCGTGCCGACCATCGCGCCTTCTTCATTGATTGCACAAGCCGACGACACCCGGTACCAGCCTTCTGCCGGGCCCCGCGGCCACCAGCCGGCATACGGCAAGACGGGTGTCTTGCCCTTGTCGAGCCACGCAATTGCGCCGTCGCGCGGGTCCGCATTTCCGTCGAAGCGGAAGCCGCCCATCACTCTTTGGTTGTTGATGCAAAGCCCGCCTGTAGGGAAGTACGCGCCGACTGCAGGCAACAGCGTGCACTTGTTGTCCGTGTATATGAACGCCCGGCGGCTCCACAGGTAGTCGTTGGTGTTGTACACGTAGCCGGTCACGTCGCCCCTGTTGTTGAGCGCGGTGGGCATCAGGCTGTCGTAGCCTGCCGGGATGGGAAGCAACTGCGGTTTCCGGCCAACGCTCAGCAGCACCCCCTGGCGCACGCCCACTCCATTGAGGACCATTTCCCTAAAGCCCAGGATGTCCCCGCGCTCATTGATGGCGGTGGCCTGCGCGGCATAGCCGCCCCAAGTTCCCAGGTCAGTCAGCTTGTCCCGCCACCAGTAGGTCGCGTGGCTTACGCCGGGCGCCGCTTCGGACCAGCCCACGACTTCCGAACGGTTGTTGATGCCCGTGGCGAAGCTGTTACCCCCGCCCAGCGAAGGTAGTGTGGTCAGTTGCCCGCGCCACCAGCGAAACGCCTGTGTGAAGCTGCCTTGCCTGAACCAGCCGACGGTCTCGGTCCGTGAATTGATGCCGGTAGCCTCGCCAGGGCCATCGGTGTAGATCGGCTTCGGTGCCTCGCCCAGCTGGAACAGCGCAGGGCGATAGCCGCCCTGGATGTTGAAGTACACGTAGCCCGCGGCTTCACGCTGGTTATTGAGCGCGAGGGCTCCGCTGCGGCCACCTTGGAACCGCCCCAGGCCCACGGCCTTGTAGAAGGGATTGTCAGGTTGAGATGCTGCCGGAGCGTCCTGGGCCAGCGCAGCCTTCGCATACATGCTGGGCACGAGACCGGCCACGGCCGCGTGCAAAGCAAAGTTCCTTCGCTTCATGCCCTCTCCTCGGAATAGCCGGTCGAGGGTAGCGAGAAGCCTTCTGCTTCCCATCCCCGAGGTAAGTCATTGGCTGGGTCAAACATGCCACCAAGCGGTGCTCTGCTGGTCTGCCTGCTTTCCTGCGCACTAGGAACCGATAGCGCGGCGGTTGCACCAAGTGCCGACCTGGAGCCTTGACGGCCGGCTAGGGGAACTCGTCCAACTCGGTCCTACCCTAGCGTGGAGTCTCACGATCACTTCCGATAAGTCCGCTTCCCGGAACCAAAACAGAGGGCTCCGCGCTATGCACGAGCACATCAGCAAGCCGTGGCGGCGCCCGTCACCAGAGCTGTTCTGAACGAAGGCACCGCCACGCGGCCAAGATAAGTTGACGCCGGCCACTCCAGCTGACACCGGTCGTGCACGTCGAGGTGGAAGGCTCCATCTCGGCGGCAGCGTCTGTGCACCCGACCAAGAACGAGATGGCCAATGCCCGCCAGCCTGACAAGGACTGGCGGTCTGACCTTTACGTCGTCAGCCGGATCGAGCTGGTTCAGGACGAGGCCGGCGCTTGGTCCGGCATCGGTGGCGTGGCCGATGTCCACGAGGACTGGTCGCCTGACGAAGATGACCTCACCGCGACGGAGTTCGTCTACAGGGTTCCCGAGCCCAGGCAGCCCTAACTATCACCATTCCTGTGTACAGCCTGGCGTGGTGATGCTGGTCTATCGGGTGCAACCGCTGCTCGGTTAGGGGGCCTTGCCGTGCCCGGGTACGCCGGGGGCCGGTGAGCGACCACCACCCGAAGGCACTCCAGGAACAGTGCTGGTTTTTCCACCCCATCCCTTGCCTGATCCCGTCCCGCCGCCACCTCCACCGTTGCCACCTTGCGAGCCTCCTGCCGTGCCGCTTCCAGTACCCTTTGCCATGAGAGTTCCCTTTGATGCGCCCCAAGCTCTCCGGATGGCGAGCGATCTTGTCGGGCGGCGAGGGCAATGTTCTTGGAACTGAGGATGGCTGACCGAGGAAACGTGGAAACGCTACAGGACAATACGGCTAGAACCCTGCAAGGCGCCTTGATCCAGCCGTTTGAGGAGCTGACGATCCAGCGCGCGATGACGCTGTTTCCAACGGCCCTTGGTCTGCTGCCGGGGTGCCAAGGTCTGCCGTCGGACGATTTCTTGGCAAATCTGCTCACGGGGCGCCGATCCTTCCTGGCCTACATCCGCAGAGGTTTTGGCCGGGACTTCAAGAACTTTGAGAACTACGCGCTGCAAAAGGTGCGCACCTCGCCGGCTGTTCGCGCGCGCTTGCTCAACGCCGTCGGCAGTGATGAGCAACTGCTGGAACTCTTGGCAGAGCTATTGCGAAACGGCGTCTTGGCCCAGCGGCTCGCGGGGCTGACCAGGGCGGGCGAAGGATTTCTCTACATGCTCATGCGGGCCTCCTCGTCCGGGTCCTGCAAGTGCTCGAACTGCGGGGCCGAGATGGTGTCCCAGTCAGCACCATGGTGGGCCGGCCAGCGCTGTGTGCTGGGCGAAGCAGAGTCCCGGTTTGTCGACCGCGTTCTCTACGACGTGCTGGCGGTGTCGCTGATTCCCCTGATGTTCGGCGGCGGCTGGTCTCGACGGATTCAGGCCGCAGACTCTCTCGCCAGCCTCTGTGATGCAGGCGCGCATCCTTTCCGTCACTGGCTTGCGCTGGTGCAGCGGGCCTACCGTGCGAAAGACTTGACCGCACTTGCCACTAGGGCCGGATTGGACAGCCAGTTTCCTGACAGCCACTTGCAGCGCTGCGGCCGAGGCGAGATGCTGACCGTTGACACCATCACGTCGGTCACAGCGCGACTGCGAGCGCCCGACACTTTGCGGACTCAGGGCATGCATGCGCGAGCGCTTGCCTTCACGATCGACTTCCTTGTTGCGGCTGACAGCAGTCAGGAACCCTTGACGTGGAGCGAAGCACAAGCTGTGGTCGCAGCCCGAGTTCGTCAACTCGCTACCGACCTGTGGCTCAGTATCTCCAAGAGCGTTCGGCCTGTACCTCCGCAGCACTTGGAGCCTGAGCCGTTGAAGTAGAGCGGCCGCCCTGGGCTTGTCTGAGGAGCCTGCGAACCTGGCTGCGTATTCCACTGATCGCGGACACCCATTCCAGGCTGATCGCGGGCAGCGTTTCGCATGATCGCGGACACCCCGGGAGGGGTGCCTGAGTGACGGGCGCAATGGTAGTGCAGCTGCCCGCCATCACCGTGGAACGCTGTCCGCCTTCGCGTGGAACGCGGGCGCTGCGCCATGTCGATGGCCGCGGGCAGCGTGCCGCGGATGCCGTCAGCCCTGCGGCGGGTCCCGGCGCAGCGACTCGCCCTTGAGTTCGATGATGTGGGCTCCGTGCAGCAGTCGGTCCATGATGGCGTCGGCGATGGTGGGCTCGGCCAACCACTGGTGCATGGCATCCGTGGGCAGCTGACTGGTGATGAGGGTGCTGCGGCTGCCGACCCGGTCATCCATGCAGCAGCTTCAGCAAGTCCTGGCGTTCCAGGGCAGTGATCGGAGCGATGGCCAGATCGTCGAGCACGAGCACGTCAAGCCGCGCCAGTTGCGCCAGCCGGCGGGTGAAGCTGCCGTCGCCGTGGGCCACCTGCAGCTCCTGCAGCAGCCTCGTGGCCCGGGTGTAGAGCACCGAGAAGCCCTGGCGGGCAGCCTGCTGCGCCAGGGCGCAAGCCAGCCAGGTCTTACCGCAACTGGTGGCTCCTGTGAGGATCAGGTTGCGGCCGTGGCGGATCCAGTCGCCCTGGGCCAGCGCGGTGACGAGGTGGCGGTCCAGGGCACGGCTGGCACGCCAGTCGATGTCCTCCACGCAGGCGCTGCTGACCTTGAGCTTGGCGCTCTTCAACAGCCGCGCCACGCGCTTGCCGTCGCGCCAGTCCAGTCGCGCTGCACGAGCATCACCAGGCGTTGTTCGAAGGCCAGCCCTTCAGCGGCGGCCTGGGTGGCGCTGTCGTTGAGCGCGGCAATCATGCCGTCCAGGCGCAGGCCGTGCAGTTGGTCCAGGGTGTGTTGGTGAAGCATGGGAAGGTCTTGTTGGAGGATGAAGGTCGGTCGGCGCATCAGTGGTGGCTGTAGTAGCCGGGCCCGCGCACGTTGTCGTGGACCGGCTGTTGAAGTCCAGCAATTCGAATAGCGAGGTCCAGTAATTCTGCGAATGAGCATGGCGTGTAAGTCCGCGTCCAGCATGAAGAAGTAGGCAGATTGCTGTGGTCTGAGTCCTGTTGCTGAGCCACCACGCCAGCTCTGGAAGCCGCCCACAGTTTTCACCAGCGCCTCCGCGCAGGTCCGCTAATTCCGCCAGCGTGTTCAGTCCGCCAAGCCGTAAAGTTGGGGCCTGTGCAGCAGGGCAGGGTGCCGAGAGCACACATTGCCTGTTGCTACAGTCGTCGGGAACGCCTTCGGCACCATGCGAAAAGGCCAAACGGGTAGGGTTGTTTTCGACAGCAGCAGCTCTGCAGCTGTCGAACGCTTTTGCCGACACGGCGCAGGAGGTTGGGGGCACAGCGTCCGAATTGAGTTCGGTCTTACCGGAGATCGATCCTGACGTAAGTTGTGCGGTCAACAAAATGGATGGCGCTCGCCGAATTACTGGACCTATTCGCGGAATTGCTGGACTTCAACAGGTGGAGTCACTAATGCTCTGGCAGCAGCGCGAAGGCAGTGCAGTTCTCAAGGGTACCGCGTGGTCAGCGAAATCCTTGAGCTTGCTCAAGGGCACAGCGCCGAACACTACGAATCTCACTGCCAGTGCCTTGGGGGGCACGGGCGTGAAATACAGTGTGCTCTACAACAGCGAACGACAGGAGGAATAAATGCCGACGCTCTTCAATGACGAAACCGAGGGGGCTGGTGTAGGCGAACGCGGGCCAGTCAGGGCACTGCAGGCTTGGCAGTATCTGATCGCCAGGGCGGCAAACCGACAGATCGTGCGGTACAAGGAACTGCGCGACCTCATGGACTACCCGAACGACAACCCGCTGGCGGGAATCCTGGGGTGCGTCGCGTACTACTGCATGCAGCACGACCTGCCTCCGTTGACCGTGATCGTGGTCAACAGGCATGGAGAGCCGGGAGGAGGCTTTCCGATTCCTGCTGGCGCGACCATAGGACAGCTGCGTGAAGACGTGTTCGAGTACCCGTGGTTCAAGCTGATGCCGCCGACCATTGACGAGTTCGCCGAGGCCAGGCGACTTGCCCGGGAGTAATGGCCGGAGCTCGAGAGCCCCGGCTGTTGACGCCGACGTCAGAATGAGCCGCCGTGCCAGGAGGGTACTGCGCCGCCTTGAATTGGAAAACTGCTTGCTTGATCAACGGCTTGTGCTATGGCGCCTAGCTCAGCAGGCGGTCGGCAAGTTGACAGAAGACGGCTCACTTCTGGCTCGGCGCCAACACTCAACGGCATCGACATGCTGAACTTCATGCGCTGGTACCCACGCCGCCGGAAACCAAGCTTTCCGGCCGCGCCCCAGGCCTCGTAGGGCGCTTGCCCCCGCTTTTAGCCGCTCCCGCTCATTTATTGTACACTTAGTTGCATTCTTTTTGGTTTATCGAGAATGAATTTATTAGGGAGGCTCTGCTTTAACCGGTTTTGACAATGGTAGGCGGGGCGTCAGCGAATCAGCAGCAACTCGGCCGAACAGCTTGGCCCCGAGTTCGCCAGCAAAGGCCATTGCGCAGCAGGAAGTTGAG
>NZ_VIDQ01000064.1 GCF_009760915.1 Azohydromonas aeria | reverse complement strand
CGCCCGCCATGCCGCCGGCCCCGGGCGCGGACGGCTCCGCGGCCGGGTCCCCGCCCGGGGCCACGGCCTCGGCCGCCAGGCCCACGGCCACGCCGGCGGCGGCCGTCGCGGCGTCGCCGCCGTGGCGTGCGTCCACCAGCTCCGCGCCCTGCGCGCCCGCCGGCACGGGCGCCGGCGCGGCCACCATGTCTCCGCCCAGCGGCGGCTCCACGCGCGGCGCCGCGGGCGTGGCCGCGGCGGGATCGGCCCGGCGCGGCGCGTTCTTGCGCGCGCTCCAGATGCTTTGCACCACCAGCAGCAACAGCACCACGCCGGCAAGGATGGACAGGGCGAGGGTCAGGCTCATCGAAGGCATCAGGGGTCCCTTGGCGTTTTCTTCGAATCGGTTTCAGGCGGGGATCAGTGTCAGGCGGATTCGGCCATGCCGAGCGCCGCCTCCATGTCCACGGCAACGATGCGTGACACACCCTGCTCCTGCATGGTCACGCCCACGAGCTGCTGCGCCATTTCCATGGCGATCTTGTTATGGCTGATGAACAGGAACTGCGTGGCCTGGCTCATCTTCGTCACCAGGCGCGCATAGCGCTCGGTGTTGGCATCGTCCAGCGGCGCATCGACTTCGTCGAGCAGGCAGAACGGCGCCGGGTTCAGCTGGAAGATGGCGAACACCAGCGCGATGGCGGTGAGCGCCTTCTCCCCGCCGGAAAGCAGGTGGATGGTGCTGTTCTTCTTGCCCGGCGGTTGCGCCATCACCTGCACGCCGGCGTCCAGGATCTCCGAGCCCGTCATCACCAGCCGCGCCTGCCCGCCGCCGAACAGGCTCGGGAACATGGTCCCGAAACCCTCGTTGACACGGTCGAACGTGCTCGACAGCAGCTCGCGCGTCTCCAGGTCGATGCGCCGGATCGCGTCCTCCAGCGTGCCGATCGCATCCGTCAGGTCGGCGTACTGCTTGTCGAGGAACTCCTTGCGCTCGCGCGCCGCGCCCAGCTCCTCCAGCGCGGCCAGGTTCACCGCGCCCAGGCCGGTGATCTCGCGCTGGATGCGGTCGATCTCGCCCTGCAGTCCCCACAATTTCACTTGCCCGGCTTCGACCGAGCGCTGGATCGCGGCCAGGTCGGCATGCGCGTGGGTCAGCTGCTCCAGGTACTGGGCGCCGCCGAGGGTGGCGGCCTGCTGCTCCAGCTGCAGCCGCGTGATCTGGTCGCGCAGCGGCTGCAGCCCGCGCTCGACCATCAGCCGGCGCTCGTCGCACTGGCGCAGCCGCAGGCTGAGCTCGTCGTAGCCGCGGCGCTGCGCGGCCAGCGCCTGCTCGCGCTCGCGCCGCAAGGCCAGCGCCTGCGTCAGCCCTTCCTGCGCGGCGGCGTCATCGAACGCCGCCAGCTCGATGGCCACCTGCGACGCGGCCTGCGCGTTGTCCTGCAGCTGGCGCGCGGCCGTCTCCAGCGCACGCTGCAGCTCGCCGCGGCGCGCGGCCAGGGATCGGGTCTCGAACTGCGCTTCCTGCGCGCGCCGCTCCAGCGCGCGCAGCTGCTCGCGGGCCTGCGCCACGCGGCCTTCCGCCTGCGCGGCATGCTCCTGCGCGGCGGCCTCGTCTTCCTGCACCTGCGCCAGCTGCAGGTCCAGCTCTTCGAACTTCGCCTCGTCCTCGGCCTGGCGCGCGGCCAGCGCTTCGAGCTGCGCGTCCAGCTCCGCGACTTCGTCCTGCAGCTGCGCCTTGCGCCCGGCCGCGGCCTGCGCCTGCTGGTGCAGCTTGAACCACTCGACGTGCAGCTTGTGCGCCTGAGTCTGCGCCTCGGCCGCGCTGCGCCGCAGCGTGCCCAGCTGCTGCGCGGCCTCGCCGTAGGCGCTCTCGGCGCGGCGCTGGCGCGCCTGGGCCTCCTCCACGGCGCGCGCGGCCTCGGCCTGTTGCGCCTGCAACTGCTCGATCTCCTGCGCGCGCTGCAGCAGCCCGGCCTGCTCGCTGTCCGGGGCATAGAAGCTCACGGCGTACTGCGACACGGCATGGCCGTCGCGGGTGACGATCCACTCGCCGTGCGTCAGCGCCTCGCGGCTCCTGAGCGCCTCTTCCAGGTTCGGCGCGGTGTAGATGCCTTCGAGCCAGTCGGCCAGCAGCGCCTGCAGCCCCTTGTCGGTGAGCCGCAGCAGCTCGGACAGCCGCGGCAGCGTGCGGTGCGTGCTGGCCAGCGCCGCGTCGGGCGCGTGATAGAAGGCCAGCTTCGCCGGCGGCGCGTCGCGTTCGAAGGCGCGCACGGTGTCGAGCCGCCCCACGGGCAGCGCGGAGAGCCGCTCGCGCAGCGCCGACTCCAGCGCCGTCTCCCAGCCCGGCTCGATGTGCAGCTGCTTCCACAGCCCCTGCAGGCTGTCCAGGCCGTGCTTGGCCAGCCAGGGCTTGAGCTTGCCCTCGGTCTGTACCTTCTCCTGCAGCGCGCGCAGCGCCTGCAGCCGCGCGGTGACCTGGGCCTGGCGCGCGCTCTCGGCATTGAGCGCCTGCTGCGCCTCGCGCCGCGCGGCGTCGAGCTGCGGCACGTCCTCGCCGAGGGCGTGCAGCTGCTCCTCGATCTGCGCCTGCGTCGCGGCGGCGTCCTCGCTGCGCTGCTGCAGCTCGGCCAGCTCGTCGGCGTCGGGCACCTGCAGCGCCTTGCCTTCGCCGTGCAAGCGCTCGCGCCGACTGTTGATCTGGCGCTGCTGCTCCTGCATGTGGCGGCCGTCGGCGGCCAGCAGTTGCAGCTGCTGCTGCACCAGCACCACGCGCTGGTGCTTCGCCGCGACGCGGGCGGCGGCTTCGCGCTGCGCCTCCTCGGCCTCGGGCAGACGCTCGGCCTGCTCCTCGGCCTGCGCCGCCAGCACCTCGGCCTGCTCCTCGGCCACGGCGATCCTTTCCGCGATGAGCTCCAGCTCCTCGGCGGCCTGCTCGCGCCGCGCGCTCCATTGCGCGTCCTGCGCGCGCAACTCATCCAGGCGCTGCTGCGCCCGCTCGCGGCCCTCGGCCACGTAGCGGATGCGCTCCTCCAGCCGGCTCACCTCCAGCGCCGCTTCGGACAGCCGCCCCTGCTCGACGTGCAGCGCGTCGCTGGCGGCCAGGTGCGCGCCCTTGACCTCCTCCAGCTCGGCCTCGACCTGGGCCAGCTCTTCCATGCGCTGCGCCAGCACGGCCTGCGCCTCGACGATGGCGGCCTTGACGCGCTCTTCCTCGATGCTCGCGTCGCGGTGCTTGAGGAACCAGAGCTGGTGCAGCTTGAGCGTGCCCTGCTCCTGCAGCTTCGTGTAGCGCTCGGCGACCTCGGCCTGCTTCTCCAGCTTGGCGAGGTTGCTGTTGAGCTCGCGCAGGATGTCCTCGACGCGCAGCAGGTTCTCGCGCGTGTCGCGCAGCCGGGCTTCGGTCTCGCGGCGGCGCTCCTTGTACTTCGACACGCCGGCGGCCTCTTCGAGGAAGAGGCGCAGCTCCTCGGGCTTGCTCTCGATGATCCGGCTGATGGTGCCCTGGCCGATGATGGCGTAGGCACGGGGCCCGAGGCCGGTGCCGAGGAACACGTCCTGCACGTCGCGCCGGCGCACGGGCTGGTTGTTGATGTAGTAGCTGCTGGTGCCGTCACGCGTGAGCACGCGCTTGACGGCGATCTCGCCATAGCGGCTCCACGGGCCGCCGGCACGCGCGCTGGCGTTGTCGAAGACCAGCTCGACGCTGGCGCGGCTGGCGGGCTTGCGGTTGCCCGAGCCGTTGAAGATCACGTCCTGCATCGACTCGCCGCGCAGCTCGCTGGCCTTCGATTCGCCCAGCACCCAGCGCACCGCGTCCATGATGTTGGACTTGCCGCAGCCATTGGGGCCGACCACGCCCACGAGCTGCCCGGGCAACTGGAAGGTGGTCGGTTCGGCGAAAGACTTGAAACCGGAGAGCTTGATCTGGTTGAGCCGCATGCAAAAGCGCCGTGGCCTTGGCGGATATTCACCGCCGCATGCCAAGTAGTTGATTCCTAAGGGAAATTAGCGCGGGCGCGCCAGGCTGAAGCGGGCCGGATGATACCATCGCGCCCCTCGCCGCCCCGGCGGTCACGAATCCTTTCGAAGTTCTTTCAAATGCCCAGCAAGACCGCGGCACCCGCCGCCAAGAAGGCCGCCGCCCGCACAGCCGCCAAGACCGCCGCCCCCGCCGCATCCCGCAAGAAGACCGCCGCCGGGAAGCTGCCCGCCAGCCGCCAGCGCCAGATGCCGCCGAACCCGCCTAGCGCCCCGAGCAAGGAGCTGCACGTGTTCCCCAACCCGGCGCCGGACCGCGACTACGTGATCCAGTTCCAGGTGCCCGAGTTCACCTGCCACTGCCCGCTCACCGGCCAGCCCGACTTCGCGCACTTCACGATCGACATGATCGCGGACGAGCTGTGCGTGGAGCTCAAGAGCCTGAAGATGTACTTCTGGAGCTACCGCAACGAAGGCGCGTTCCACGAGAAGGTGACCAACACCATCCTCGACGACATCGTGAAGGCGACGAAGCCGCGCTACGCGCGCATCACCGCCAAGTGGTACGTGCGCGGCGGCATCTACACCAACGTCGTGGCCGAGCACCGCAAGCGCGGCTGGAAGCCGCAGCCGCGCGTGGACCTGCCCGCGCACGCCGAAGAGCGCGGCCTGCTGTAAGCCCCGCCATGGCCCAGCCGCACGACGACGCCGCGTCCGCACCTGCCGCCGCAGGCTCAGGCAATGAGCCCGCGGCCGCGCCGCCGGTGGTGCGGCCGCCCTGGCAGAAATTCGACGTGCTGGTGCAGCGCAGCCTCATCGACGGGCATGGCGTGTTCGCGAAGGAGCCGATCCCGCCGCGGGTCAAGATCGGCGAGATCCGCGGCGAGTCGATCAGCGTCGAGGCCGCGCGCATCCGCGCCACGCGCCACGAGCGCGTGATGATCGTGGAGGTGTCGGAGAAGAAGGCCATCGACTTCCACCGCTCCACCGACCCGATGCGATTCACCAACCACTCCTGCTCGCCCAACGCGCGGCTGTGCATCCGCCAGGGGCGCGTCGAGTTCTACGCGCTGCGCGCCATCGTGCCCGGCGAGGAGATCACGGTGAACTACGGCGAGACGCACCACGAGGGCAAGCTGCGCTGCCAGTGCGGCGCGCCCAACTGCGTCGGAAAGCTCTGACCCGGCCGCCGGCGCCGGTCAAGACAAAAAAAGCCGGCGGGCATGACCGACCCGCCGGCAAGCTCCCAGACGCATTGAACCGTCTGGACCTCTCACTCCCTCATTGCACCCGCACGGCGATGTCCAGCAGCGCCGGCCCCGTGGGGCCGCCGATCTGCGAGGCGGCCCCGCCCGCGGCGGGCAGCGGCGTGGCCGCGCCGGTGGCCAGCGACACCGCGTACAGCGAGAACGGCCCCGTGCCCGCCGTGCCGAAGGCCGCGTAGGCGGCGTTGCCGCCGCCGGCGATGTCGAAGGCCGCCGCGCCGATGTCCAGCCCCAGCGCGCCCACGTCCACCAGCGTGCCGGCGTTGGGCGGGTCCTGCCGCGCCAGCACGTCGGCGGCGGCGTCCAGGTCGAACAGCGTGGTCGCGGGCACCGTCATGGCGAAGTTGTTGGTGTAGGCCGCGGCCGCCACCGGCGTGGGCGTGCCGGCGCGGTTGACGCTGCCGTCCACCAGCACCCCGCCGTCGGCCACGTTGATGCGCAGGCTCTGGCCGCCGTCGCCGATCACGCGCAGCCGGTCGGCCGCGGGGTTGAAGTCCACGCTGAAGGCCGTGCCGGCCAGGCCGGCGAAGGGCACGGCGTTGGCCGGGCTGTTGACCAGCGCCGGCCCGGCCGTGGCCGCGCCGGTGGCCGGGTCGATGGTGTAGAGCCGCCCGCCCGTGCCCAGCCGCGCCAGCGCGTAGAGCCGGCCGTCGGCGGGCCGGAAGTCGATGCCCGCCACCGTCTCGCCCGCGGCCAGCCCGGTGATGGCGACGTTGCCGGTGAGCGTGCCGGGCGCGCGCGGGTCGAAGCTCACGAGCCGGTTGTCGGTGGTCAGGCCCCAGGCGGTGGCGCGCGCGGCCTGGCGCAGCGCCAGGCCCACGACCGCCTCGCCCCCGCCCACCGCGCCCAGCGCCGTGACCGTGGGCGTGGCCGCGGCCAGGTCGATGCGGTGCAGCGTGCGCGCGCCGCCGGACTCCAGCACCACGTAGCCCTGGTTGTTGGCGGCATCGATGTCGAAGCCGTTGACGGCCGTGCCCGTCACGCCCAGCGCCACGCCGGCGTCGAGCACGCCGTCGTTGGGCGGGTTCTGCACGTGCAGCCGGCCGGTGGCGGCGTCGATGTCGTAGAGCAGCGTGGTGGCGGTGCCGGCGAAGCTGTTGGTGTAGGCCGCGGCCGTGACGCTGGCCGTGGTGCCGGCCGGCGCGGCGATGGCGCCGTCGGTGATGGTGGCGCCGCTGTCCACGTTGATGCGCAGGTTCTGGCCGGTGTCGCCGACCACGCGCAGCCGGTCGGCCACCGGGTTGAAGTCCACGCCGAAGCGCGTGCCGGCCAGCGCGGTGAAGGGCGCGCTCGTGTCGGCGGCGTCGGCCACGAGCGTGGACTTGAGCGTTGCCGCGCCGGTGGCGGGATCGAGCGTGTAGAGCCGCCCGGCACTGGACAGCGCGTAGAGCTGCCCGTCGGCCGGGCGCACGTCGATGCCCAGCAGCGTCTCGCCGGCGGCCAGCCCGGTGACGGCCACGCTGCCGACCTGCGTGCCGGGCGTGGCGCGGTCGAAGGACAGCAGCCGCCCGGAGGCGGTCAGCAGCACCGTGTCGCCCACGGCCACCGGCGGCGGGGGGGCATCGTCGTCGTCATCGCCGCTGCCGCCGCAGGCGGCCAGCGACAGGACGAGCGCGGCGGCGGCCGCGGCGGTGAGGGTCTTCTTGTGGAACAGCATGGGAGCGACTCCGAGTTGTCGGGTGGGTAACGAAGCGCAGCGCCCGCGCCGCCTGTTTCGCGGCGGCGTCGAGCCTGCTGAGGACCGTTACGCCGCCCGCCTCGGCGCGGATGCGCCCCGGGCCGCATTCCCCCGCATCCGTGCGGAATCGCGCCGCGCGCGGGAACCTTTGGCGCCGCCACCGGTCGCCGGCGCGCCCCGGGCCCGGCGTGGCGGGGGGTGCTGGGTAAACTGGCGCCTTTTTCGCGGACGCGGACCCGGTCACCCACCGCGCCGGCTGCGCGCCACCGCCGTTCCCGTGGAGGCCGCGCGCGCCGTCCCGCCGCCAGCGCCCGCCACCCGACCGCCACCCGCCCGCATCACTTCAGGCGCGAAGCCCTCCGGCCATGAATCCCCTGCTGCAACGACTCAACCCCTATCCCTTCGAGCGGCTGCGCGCGCTCACCAAGGACATCGTTCCGAACCCGGCGCTGCGGCCGATCAGCCTGGGCATCGGCGAGCCCAAGCACGCCACGCCCGCGCTGGTGGAGCAGGCGCTGTGCGGCAACCTGCAGGAGCTCTCCGGCTACCCGCCCACGGCCGGCAGCGCCGCGCTGCGCGAGGCCTGCGCGGGCTGGGTGCAGCGCCGCTACGGCGTGGCGCTCGACGCCGCCACGCAGGTGCTGCCGGTCAACGGCTCGCGCGAGGCGCTGTTCGCGCTGGCGCAGACCGTGATCGACCCGACGAAGGCCGGCGCCACGGTGGTCTGCCCGAATCCGTTCTATCAAATCTACGAGGGCGCGGCGCTGCTGGCCGGGGCCGACGTGGTGTTCGCCAACAGCGACCCGGCGCGCAACTTCGCGCCCGACTGGTCGGCCATCGACGACGCGACCTGGTCGCGCACGCAACTGCTCTACGTCTGCTCGCCCGGCAACCCGACCGGCGCGGTGGCGCCGCTGGACGAGTGGAAGATGCTGTTCGAGCTCAGCGACCGGCACGGCTTCGTGATCGCCAGCGACGAGTGCTACTCGGAGATCTATTTCCGCGACGACGCGCCGCTGGGCGCGCTGCAGGCCGCGAAGCTGCTGGGCCGTGACGACTTCCGGCGCCTCATCGTGCTGACCAGCCTCTCGAAGCGCTCCAACGTGCCCGGCATGCGCTCGGGCTTCGTCGCCGGCGACGCTTCGATCCTCAAGAGCTTCCTGCTGTACCGGACGTACCACGGCAGCGCCATGAGCGGCGTGGTGCAGGCGGCGAGCATCGCGGCCTGGAACGACGAGGCGCACGTGATCGAGAACCGCGCGCTGTACCGCAGGAAGTTCGAGCTGGTCACGCCGATCCTGGCCGAGGTGCTGGACGTGAAGCTGCCGGACGCGAGCTTCTATCTCTGGGCCGGCGTGCCGGGCGGGGACGACATCGCGTTCAGCCTGGGGCTGCTCGCTCAATACAATGTCGCGGTGCTGCCGGGCAGCCTGCTGGCCCGCGACGCGCACGGCGTCAACCCCGGCCGGGGCCGCATCCGCATGGCCCTGGTGGCCGGCGTCGAGGAATGCCTGGAAGCCGCGCAACGCATCGTCGCCTACACCCGGGCGCACGCCTGAGCCGCACGCCCGGGCATCACCCACCAATTCAAACCAAGGACTGCCATGAGCCAGCAACTGCAAGCCGTCATCGACGCCGCGTGGGACAACCGCGCCAACCTCTCGCCCACGAGCGCCCCGGCCGAAGTGCGCGAGGCCGTGGAAACGGTGATCGCCGACCTCAACGCCGGCCGCCTGCGCGTGGCCACGCGCGAGGGCGTGGGCCAGTGGACGGTGCACCAGTGGATCAAGAAAGCGGTGCTGCTGAGCTTCCGCCTCAAGGACAACCAGATCATCCGCAGCGGCGACCTGGGCTTCTACGACAAGGTGGACACCAAGTTCGGCACCGCGCCGGAAGAAGAGATGCGCGCCAGCGGCGTGCGCGTGGTGCCCCCGGCCGTGGCGCGGCGCGGCAGCTTCATCGCGCGCGGCGCGATCCTGATGCCCTCCTACGTGAACATCGGCGCCTACGTCGATGAGAACACCATGGTGGACACCTGGGCCACCGTGGGCTCGTGCGCGCAGATCGGCAAGAACGTGCACCTGTCCGGCGGCGTGGGCATCGGCGGCGTGCTGGAGCCGCTGCAGGCGAACCCGACCATCATCGAGGACAACTGCTTCATCGGCGCGCGCTCGGAAGTGGTCGAAGGCGTGATCGTGGAAGAGAACTCCGTGATCAGCATGGGCGTGTACATCGGCCAGAGCACCAAGATCTATGACCGTGCCACCGGCGAGATCACGTACGGCCGCATTCCCGCGGGCTCGGTCGTGGTCAGCGGCAACCTGCCCAGCGCCGACGGCAAGTACAGCCTGTACTGCGCCGTGATCGTGAAGAAGGTCGATGCGCAGACCCGCGCCAAGACCAGCCTGAACGACCTGCTGCGCGATTGATCCTGCCGAGGCGCAAGCCAAGGAAAAGAAGTCGTCATGCCCGCGAAAGCGGGCATCCATTTTTTTGCCGGCCGAAAGGCCGGCGTTCAACAAGGCGTGACGCAAAGCCGCCGTCCTGGCGGACGGCCCAACATGGATGCCCGCGTGCGCGGGCATGACGACTGGGTGGGCTGCGGCCCGCGTTTCGTCCGGCCACCATGGGCTTTCCTTGAAGCGCCCCCTGAAGTCCCGTCCCTGCTGCGTGTCGCCATGACCACCACCCTAGAACTCGCCGAGGCGCTGATCGCGCGCCGCTCCGTCACGCCCGAGGACGCCGGCTGCCAGGAACTCCTCGCGCAGCGCCTGCGGCCGCTGGGCTTCGAGTGCGAGCTGCTGCAGCACGGCCCGGACACCTTCCGCGTCGCCAACCTCTGGGCCATCCGCCGCGGCACGCAGCCCGGCTGCGCCTTCGCCTTTGCCGGCCACACCGACGTGGTGCCGACGGGGCCGCTGGCGCAGTGGACTTCCGACCCCTTCGTGCCCACGCACCGGGGCGGGAAGCTATACGGGCGCGGCGCGGCGGACATGAAGACTTCGATCGCCGCCATGGTCGTGGCGGTGGAGGAATTCGTGGCCGCGCATCCGGACCATGCCGGCTCGATCGCCTTCATGGTCACCAGCGACGAGGAAGGTCCGGGCACCGACGGGACCGTCCGGCTGGTGGAGCTGCTGCAGCAGCGCAACGAGCGGCTCGATGCCTGCATCGTGGGCGAGCCGACCTCGGTCAACCAGCTGGGCGACATGATCAAGAACGGGCGGCGCGGGTCGCTGTCGGGCAAGCTGCGCGTCATCGGCGTGCAGGGCCACATCGCCTACCCGCAGCTGGCGCGCAACCCGCTGCACGAGCTGGCGCCGGCCCTGGCCGAGCTGGTGCGCATCGAGTGGGACCGCGGCAACGAGCACTTCCCGCCCACGAGCTTCCAGATCTCCAACCTGCACGCCGGCACTGGCGCGGGCAACGTGATTCCGGGCGAGGCGGTGGTGGACTTCAACTTCCGCTTCAGCACAGAGAGCACGGCCGAGGGGCTCAAGCAGCGGGTCGTGAACGTGCTGGAGAAGCACGGCCTGCAGTACGAGCTGAGCTGGGCGCTGAGCGGCCAGCCCTTCCTCACGCGCGAGGGCAGCCTGTGCACGGCGCTGGCCGGCGCGATTGCCGACGAGACCGGCCTCCGGACCGAGCTGTCCACCACCGGCGGCACCTCGGACGGCCGCTTCATCGCCAGGGTCTGCCCGCAGGTGGTGGAGTTCGGGCCGGTGAACGCGACCATCCACAAGATCGACGAGCACGTGGACGCGGCCAGCGTCGAAGGGCTCAAGAACATCTACCGGCGCACGCTGGAGCGGCTGCTGGTGACCAAGGCCGAGGCCTGAACGTCATGAACCTCATCACCCTGCTGGAGCGCTGCGCCCAGCGCCTGGAAGACGCCGGCGTCAGCTTCGGCCACGGCACCACCAACGCCTTCGACGAGGCCGCGTGGCTGACGCTGTGGAAGCTGGGCCTGCCGCTGGACGACCTGGACGGCGTGGCCGAGCGCGAGCTGTCGCCCGGTGAGATCGCCGCCGTGGAGGCGCTGGTGGACGAGCGCATCGCCACGCGCAAGCCCGCCGCCTACCTCACCAAGGAGGCCTGGCTGCAGGGCGTGCCCTTCTACGTCGATGAACGGACCATCGTGCCGCGCTCGCTCATTGCCGAGCCGCTGGCCGACGGCACGCTCGACGCGTGGCTGAGCGCCGACACGCGCCGCGTGCTCGACCTGTGCACCGGCAACGGCAGCCTGGCGGTGCTGGCCGCCCTGGCCTGGCCTGAAGTAGAGGTCGATGCCGCCGACCTCAGCGCCGAGGCGCTGGAGGTGGCGCGCATCAACGTGGACAAGCACGAGCTGGCCGAGCGCATCCGGCTGCGCCAGGGTGACGGCCTGCAGGCCGCGGACGGCGCCTACGACCTGATCCTGTGCAATCCGCCTTACGTCAACTCCGAGAGCATGGCGGCGCTGCCGGCCGAGTACCGGGCCGAGCCCGAGCTGGCGCTGGCCGGCGGCACGGACGGCATGGACTTCGTGCGCCGGCTGCTGCGCGACGTGCCGGCACACCTCACCGAGCACGGCGTGCTGGTGCTGGAGATCGGCCACGAGCGTGAACATTTCGAGGACGCCTTCCCGCACCTGGGCCCGGCCTGGCTGCCCACGAGCGCCGGCGACGACCAGGTGCTGCTGCTGACGCGCGAGATGCTCACCACGTTCGTGCCGGAGGCGAAGCCGTGATCACGCTGCGCAACGTCACGCTGCGCCGCGGCGCCAAGTTGGTGCTGGAGGGCGCCAACGTCGTGCTCAATCCCGGCGAGAAGGCGGGCCTGGTCGGGCGCAACGGCGCGGGCAAGTCGAGCCTCTTCGCGCTGATGGCCGGGCGGCTGCATGCCGACGCCGGCGACTTCGAGATCCCGCCGACCTGGCGCCTGGGCGAGGTGGCGCAGGCCATGCCCGAGACCGAGCAGCCGGCCACCGACTTCGTGCTGGAGGGCGACATCCCGCTGGTGGAGGCGCGCGACGCCCTGTCCGCCGCCGAATCCGCCAACGACGGCCACGCCATTGCCGAGGCGCACGTCAAGCTGGAGGAAGCCGGCGCCTTCGACGCGCGCTCGCGCGCGCAGGCGCTGCTGCTGGGCCTGGGCTTCAACCTGCGCCAGCTCGACGCCCCGGTGAACAGTTTTTCAGGCGGCTGGCGCATGCGGCTGCAGCTGGCGCGGGCGCTGATGTGCCCGGCCGACCTGCTGCTGCTGGACGAACCCACGAACCACCTGGACCTGGACGCGCTGGTGTGGCTGGAAGGCTGGCTGCAGCGCTTCAAGGGCACGCTGCTGGTGATCTCGCACGACCGCGAGTTCCTGGACGCCATCACCGGCGTGACGCTGCACCTGGAGGACGCCAAGCTGGACCGCTACGGCGGCAACTACAGCGCCTTCGAGGGCATGCGCGCCGAGCGGCTGAGCCAGCAGGCTTCGGCCTACGAGCGGCAGCAGGACAAGATCGCGCAGCTGCAGCGCTTCATCGATCGCTTCAAGGCGAAAGCTACAAAGGCAAAGCAAGCCCAGAGCCGCGTCAAGGCGCTGGACCGGATGGAGAAGCTGGCGCCGGTGCTCACGGCCAGCGATTTCAGTTTCCAGTTCCGCGAGCCGGCGAACCTGCCGAACCCGATGCTGAGCCTGCGCGCCATGGAATGCGGCTATGCGCAGCCGGACGGCGGCGCGGTGACGATCGTGCGCAACGTCAACCGCACGGTGCTGGCGGGGCAGCGCATCGGCATCCTGGGCGCCAACGGGCAAGGCAAGTCCACGCTGGTGAAGACGATCGCGCGCGAGCTGGCGCCGATCGCCGGCACGCTGACCGAGGGCAAGGGGCTGACCATCGGCTACTTCGCGCAGCAGGAGATGGATCTGCTGCACGCGGACGACACGCCCCTCTCCCACATGATCCGCCTGGCCAAGGTGGTGAGCCCGCAGGCGCGCGAGCAGGAGCTGCGCGACTTCCTCGGGCAATTCCGTTTCGGCGGTGAGATGGCGGCGCAGGTCATCGGCACGCTCTCCGGCGGCGAAAAGGCGCGGCTGGTGCTGGCCAGCCTGGTCTGGCAGAAGCCCAACCTGCTGCTGCTGGACGAACCCACGAACCACCTGGATCTGACCACGCGCGAGGCGCTGTCGATGGCGCTCAACGAGTTCGAGGGCACCGTCATGCTCGTGAGCCACGACCGGGCCCTGCTGCGTGAGGTGTGCGACGAGTTCTGGCTGGTGAGCCGTGGCGGCGTGGAGCCGTTTGACGGCGACCTGGACGACTACCAGCGCTGGCTGCTGGAGCAAGCCAAGGAGGCGGCGCGGGCGCTGAAGGACGCGGCGGCCGCAGAAGCCGTTTCCATGGCAGCCGCCGCGGGCGAGGCACCGGTGAACCGCAAGGAGGAAAGGAAACTCGCGGCGGCGCAGCGGCAGAAATTGAATGAGCAGGCCAAGCCGATCAAGAGCGAATTGAAGAAGGTGGAGACGCGGCTGGCCTCCGCCACCGAGGAGCGCGATGCGGCGCTGGCCGCTTTAGGAGCGCCGGATCTGTCGCCGCAGCAGCGGGCGGAGGCGGGCAAGAGAATGAAGGCGCTGGACGAGGAAATCGAGGAACTCGAAATGAAGTGGCTGGAGTTGGGGGAGCAGTTGGAGCAGTTGGCGGGGTGAACGGATTTTGCTGCAGGCATCGGTTATGGCTTGTCCGCAAATAACCCGTTCGCCCTGAGGTATCGAAGGGCGAATCCGACAGGCTCGGATGGCGGCTTTTCAGCAGGGGCCATTCATCCTTCGATACCTCAGGACGAACGGAATACTTCACTGCCAGAGCGACCTGAAATGGAAACCACGCTGACCGGTCGAACGTATTTGCGGCTGGTGGACCGGCTGAGGGCTGAGGGCTGGCGTGTCGAACTGATTTACCTTGCGCTGCCGACCGCCGAACTGTCGCGCCAGCGCGTTGCGGAGCGCGTGACGCATGGCGGACATGACATTCCGGCCGCTGATATCGAACGGCGCTTCCCGCGTAGCCTGCACAATCTGCTGGAGGTGTTTGCTGCGCGGGTGGATCACGCCCGCTGCTACATGAATGAAGGCCAAGCGCCTGAGCTGGTATTCCAGCAAAATGGCGATCTCCGAACCATTTATCACCCGCAATGGCTCACGCATTTGACGGAAAAGGCTGATCCATGAGCAAAAATTCACTGACAGCATCTACATCCCCAATCAGCCCGACGCCGAATCATTAGCAATACTTGACTGCCTGCGCGAAGCAGTATCCGAAGCCCTGGACCGCAAGCGCCGGCTGGGCCAGTATTACGCTCAATGGACGCCCGAAGGCATCCAATTAATTGGTCCGGACGCGCCAAATTTGAATGATGCCGATCGTTGATCAAACAAAATAGTTTCCGATCATCGAAGTGGTTTTGTTGCATTGAACTTGTCAAAAATTTGACGCATCAATCGATGCGCATTCGGACTGCCCATTGCGGAGCGGCATCAACGCTCCATCGGCATGGCTTGCGGCCTGCCTGGGGTCCGCCTGGACCCCGGCCTGCGCCGGGGTGACGAATCTTGTTTGGGGCAGCCGTGCCGCAGCCTGCGGGCCGTCCGGATTCCAGTCCGGGTTCGAGATCCGTACCCCATCCGTAACACCCCCCCGCGCACCCTCCCGTCCATCGATGCCCGCATCGACCGCCCCGGCGCCCGCCGCGCTGGCCGTTGAGCTTTCGTCCTGCCCCGGTAGGAAGGAGACGACACGATGGAATCCGCCACCTTCGAGACCCGCTGGTACTACCGCAGCTTCCGCCAGGCCCCGCCCACGGTGCCGCAGGGCGGGCCGGAGCTGCTGCCCTGGTCGCCGCCCGGCACGCTGGAAGCGTTCACCAGCCCTTCCGGCCAGATTGAGGGCACGCTGCGCTTCTCGCCGCAGATCGCACTGCGCGTGACCGGGCGGCTGCTGCCCGCCACGACCGAGCGCCCCGCCGCGGTGGAGCTGACCGGCGCGGGCCTGGGCTCGGTCAACGAGCTCAAGGGCTATTTCATCCCGGGCAGCGACCACGTGGTCGGCTCCATCGTCTGCACCCGCGGTGACCTGGGCGGCCAGCCCGACGGCACCGGCGGCTGCTTCGTGCTCTACCCGCTGCGCGCCGGCGACGGCGAGCGCGGCGGCGGCGAGCCGTCCGGCGCCTGAGCCATGGACGCCGCCTCGGTTGAACCCCGCGCCGGGCGGCGCTGGCTGCTGGTGCTGCAGGCGCTGTTCGCCTTCTTCAACGGCGCGCGGGTGCTGACGTACCTGCCGCAGATCTGGGCCATCGAGAGCAGCGGCCAGTCCGGGCAGCACTCGCTGCTGACCTGGCTCACCTGGCTCGGCGCCAACGTCACCATGGCGCTGTGGCTGTACGAGCAGAACGGACGGCGCGTCGATCCGGCCGCCGCGCTGAGCATCGCCAATGCCGCGATGTGCCTGCTGACGGTGCTGGTGATTCTGCGCTACAGGCTTTGACGGGGCGTTTCACTCCTGCGCCAGCCGCCGGTACAGCGACTGCGTCGCCTCGGCCGGGCTGACGCCCAGCTGCGCCAGCAGCAGCGCCCGGCAATGCCTGTACGCAGCCAGCGCCTCGGCACGCCGCCCTTGCTGCGCATGCGCCTGCATCAGCCGGCAATGGAACGCCTCGGCCAGCGGCTCCAGCGCCAGCACCCGCTCGCAGGCCTCGGCCACGCCAGCCCAGTCGCCGGCGGCTTCCAGAGCGGCGACGAGCCGTTCGGCCAGCCGCAGGAAGGTGGCACGCAGCCGCTCGCGTCCGGCCAGCGCCCAGGGCGCCGACACGCCCGGCAACAGCGGCCCCGCGTAGCGCCCCAGGGCGCGGCGCAGCGAGGCGACGTCCGAGTTCGAGGCCGGGGCCAACGCCTGCCGCGCCTCGTGCTCGAAGGCGAGCGCGTCCACCCACACCAGGCCCCCGTCCAGCCACAGCTGCCCACCCTCCAGGTGCAGCGCCGCCTCGACGCCCAGCAGCTTGCGCAGCCGGTGCAGCGTGGTGCGCAGCGCCTGGTCGGCGGCATCCCCTTCGGCGTCGGGCCACAGCGCGTCGCCCAGGCGCGCGGTGTCCATGCGCCCGCCGCCGGCGCACAGGCACTGCAGCAGTTCCAGCGGCTTGTGCTGCGGCTTGCCGGAAGCCCTCAGCGGCGCGCCGTCGAGCAGCAGCTCGAAGCGGCCCAGCAGCGCGACGCGCACCGGCCACGGCCAGGCCTCGGCCGCCACGGCGCCTTCGGGCGGGCGCAGGCCACGGCGGCGGACGAGCCGGCGCACGTGCTCTACCGCCAGCCCCTGCGCCAGCGCCGCGTCGTAGAGCCGGGCGCTGGCCGCGGGGCCGGCCATCAGCCAGGTGGCGCCGTGCATGGCCTGGCTGAAGCCGAGCGCCTGCTCCAGCGCCGCGCGCGCCGCTGCAGCGTTGCCGCGCGCCAGGGCGGCGTGCGCCTCCAGCTCGCAGCACAGGTTCAGCAGCACCGGGCTGCCGATGTCCCGGCAGATGGCGCGCGCCGCCGTGAGCGAGCCGGTCCAGTCGGCCTCTCCCGCGGACAGCCGCAGCCGCGCACGGTCCAGGTGGCAATGCGCCTCCAGGAAGGGCACGCCGCCCTCCACCGCCTGCTCCAGCGCGGCCTCCGAGAGCGCCAGCGCGCGCGGCGCGTCGCCCTGCAGCGCCGCGGCGCCGCTTTGCAGGTGGCGCAGGAAGGCGGTGTTGATGGGGCTGTCGCGCACGGTGCGGGCCATGTCGGCCAGCGCCTGCCGGGCCTCGTCCGGCGCCCCGGCAATGACGGCGCAGCGCGCCACCTGCGCCGCCAGCAGGAAGTCGAAGGCATGCAGATCGTTGTGGCGCGCCACGGCCTGGGCCTGCGCCACGCGCGCGCGGCAGGCGTCGAGCTCGCCGCGCACCGAGTGCAGCAGCGCCACGGCGCAGCTCCACAGGATGGCGCCCAGCGGCATCAAACCCTCGCGCGCCCGGGCCTCGACACGCGCGACGATGTCCTGCGCCTCGGTCGTGCGCCCGCGCCACAGCGTCCAGATCACCAGGTAGCCGCCCAGCACCACCGCCGCGTCGCGCGCGCCGCTGTCCAGCAGCGCCAGCGCGCGCCGCGACCAGGCCGGCAGCAGCGGGTGCTGCGGCCGGCGGTGCAGCAGCGTGCCCATCGCCAGGTACGTCCTCAGCTCGACCGCGGCCGACGGGAAGTCGGGATGGCGCGCGCGCAGCCGGTCGTAGGCGTCGATCCAGCCATCCGCGCCGCGGAAGTCGCGCCACTCGTAGAAGAAGCTCTCCATCACGCCGGCCCAGGCGGTGTAGAGGCCGGTGGCGTCGTCGCGCGCGTCGAAGGCGGCCCAGGCCTGCGCGTAGAGCGCGCGCGCCGCCGCGGGGTCGAAGGGTAGCCGCGCCGCGGCGCGGGCGCAGCCCAGCCACGGGTCGAGCTCGAACGCGTCCGGCGGCAGCGCGCCGAGCCAGCTCTCCAGCGTGCGGTGCCGCCCGGCCGCCAGCAGCGCCGGCGCCTCGCGCCGCGCCAGCGCCGCCAGCGCGGCCGCATCGCCCGCGTCGCGGTACAGCGCCGCCGCGGCCTCGGACTGTCCGGCCTCTTCCAGCAGCGCCGCGGCGGCGGCCCGGCATCGCGCCCACTCGGCGGCGCCGAAACACGCCGCCGCCCGCTCCAGCAGGAAGCCGCGGAACAGCGCGTGGTATTCGTACACCGGCTGGTCCGCGGCGCCGCGGCGCAGCACGAAGCAGTTCTGGCGGTGCAGCTCCGCCAGCGCCTGGGCCACGGCGGGATCGCCGCCGAGGCACACCGCCGCGTCGGCGCCCATCGACGGCAGCAAGGCGGTGCGCAACAGCGCCTGCTGCAGCGGCGCCCCGAAGCGGCCGAGCACCTCGCTGCTGAAGTAGCCGGCCAGCAGCTCGCGCGACCGCTCCGGCGCGGCCTCACCCTGCGACCCGCACGCCTCGGACAACAGCACGGAGAAGCCCGCGAGCCAGCCCTGCGTGCGCTCGCGCAGCGCCCGGGCCAGCGCCGGCGCCTCGCCGGCGCGGGCGCCGCCCTGCGCACGAACCAGGGCTTCGGCCTCGTCCTCGCTCAGCGCCAGCTCCGCGGCCGGCAGCTGCGCCAGCTCGCCGTGGACCCGCAGCCGCGCCAGGGCTTCGGGCGGTTCGCCGCGGCTGAGCACCAGCAGGCACAGCCCCGGCGGCAGGGCCTGGGCCAGCTCGCGCAGCACGCCCTGCAGCGCGCCCTCCGCGGGCAGTTGCTCGTGGTTGTCCAGCACCAGCACGGCCGGCGGCGGCAGGGCCGCGGCCAGGCGCTGCGCGCAGCGCCGCGTGAAGCCGGCCAGCCCCGGCAGGTAGGCCGGCGTCAGCACGGGCCAGTCCAGGGCGGCGTCGGTGCCGGCCTGCCGCACTGCCAGCCCCAGGTAATGGAAGAAGGTGGCCGGCTCGGCATCGTCCGCATCGAGCTGCAGCCACAGGCTGCGCAGCGCCCGCGCCGCCAGCCAGCTGCTGACCAGCAGGGTCTTGCCCGCGCCGGGCGGGCCGGCGACCCAGGCCATGCGGTGCGTGGCGCAGGCGTCCAGCCGCGCGAACAGCCGCGGGCGCGGCAGTGGCGCGTCGCCCTGGGGCCGGCACAGCTTGGCCAGGACGGGCACGGGGCTGGGGTTCTGCATGAGACAAGCTCCTCATCCGCCGCGAAGGCAGCCGCGACCCGCACGGTGCACCAAGCCCCCGCCCTTGCCAACGAAAACCCCGGCCGCCGGCTCCGGTGCGGCAAAGCCTGGTGATTCAGCGTCCTGAATATCGGCTTTCCATTGAAGGCTCCCGACCCTGCCCGATTCGGCACCCTTATTCGAAACAGATTTGAATCGGATTGACCGCGATGGTATGCGACATTCGAATGACAAAATTACGTTCCGAACCCTGACGGGAGATGGTTTTTCAAAACGCAACCGCGGAAATAGTCGGTAATGCGCCCTGACAGATTCGTCGCCGATTATTGATTTTCTCTCCCGCCGCTTTCGCAGTTTCAATGCCGCGTCTTGTCATGGGGCCGGCACTCTCCTGCCTGCCTGATATTCGACGGGCGAGCCATTTGAAATGCCGGCCGCGGCCGGCCTGCGTGCCCCGAGGCGGGGCGCGGGGCCGCTGGAAACTGGGCATCGGGCTGGTGGGCGTGTCGCTGGCCTTCGGCCTCACCGTGCTGACGATGGCCTACGCCATCGGCCACATCTCGGGCTGCCATTTGAATCCCGCGGTATCCGTGGGTTTGTGGGCCGGCGGGCGCTTTCCCGGCAAAGAGGTGCCGCCCTATATCGTGGCCCAGGTCATCGGCGCCATCCTGGCCGGCGCGGTGCTGTATTTCATCGCCAGCGGCAAGGAGGGTTTCAGCCTGTCCGGCGGGCTGGCCTCCAATGGCTACGCCTCGCACTCGCCCGGCGGCTACACGCTCATGACCGCGGCGGTCACGGAGGTGGTGCTGACCATGATGTTCCTGCTGGTGATCATGGGCGCCACCGACAAGCGCGCGCCGGCGGGCTTCGCGCCGCTGGCCATCGGCTTCTGCCTGACGCTGATCCACCTGATCAGCATCCCCGTGACCAACACCTCCGTGAACCCGGCGCGCAGCACCGGCGTGAGCCTCTTCGTCGGCGGCTGGGCGCTGGAGCAGCTGTGGCTGTTCTGGATCGGCCCGCTGGTCGGCGGCGTGATCGACGCCCTGCTCTACCGCTACATCAGCGCCGACCCGGCCGAGCGCAAGCGCTCCGGCGTGCAGGCCAAGCCGGCGGGCTGGGAGCTGGGCAAGACCGGCACCTGACGGCGGCTCGTCAATCCTGAGCGCAGGGCGGCGTGGCCGGGTCGCCGCCCTCCCTCAGTGGCTGAGGCACACTGCGACGCCTGTTTGTTGCTTCGTTTTCCGCCTTGCCTTCCCCGTCTGCTCCCGTCCGCCCCGGCGCCGCCCATTTACCCCTGTCCTCCTGCCTGTACCTGGCCGCCAGCATGGCGCTGGTGGGCAGCTACGTGGGCCTGTCGAAGCTGCTGGTGGCGGTGTTCCCGGTGTTCCTGCTGGCCTGGCTGCGCTTCGGCATCGCGGCCGTGGCCATGGCGTCCTGGATGCGGCGCCCGGCCGACGAGCCGGTGCTGGGGGCGAGCGAGAAGCGCTGGCTGTTCTTGCAGAGCTTCTTCGGCAATTTCCTGTTCTCGATCTGCATGCTCTTCGGCGTGCAGGCGACCTCTGCGCTGGCCGCGGGCGTGACCATGGCCGGCATCCCGGCGGCGGTGGCGCTGCTGTCGTGGGCGCTGCTCAAGGAGCGCATCACGCCGCGCTCGGCCGCGGGCATCGCCTGCGCCGTCTCCGGCATCGCGCTGCTGGCCTTCGCGCGCAGCGCGCCCGGCACGGCCGCCGCGCCCTGGTGGGGCTACGCGCTGCTGCTGGCGGCGGTGTTGTGCGAGGCCAGCTACGTCGTCATCGGCAAGCGCCTCACGGCCAGCCTCACGCCGCGGCGCATCAGCGCGCTGATCAATGCCTGGGGCCTGCTTCTCGTCACGCCGCTGGGGCTGTGGCAGGCGCTGTCCTTCGACTTCACCGGTGTGGCCGTGGCCGACTGGGGGCTGCTGGTGTTCTACGCGCTGGCGGCCAGCATGGTCAGCGTCTGGCTGTGGATGCAGGGCCTCAAGGGCGTGCCGGCGCAGCAGGCCGGCGTGTTCACGGTGATGCTGCCGCTGTCCGCCGCGGCCATCGGCGTGGGGCTGCTGGGCGAGCACGTCACCGCCCTGCACGCGCTGGCCTGCGCGCTGGCGCTGGCCGGGCTGCTGCTGGCGACCTGGCCGTCGCGCCGGGTGCCTACAGCTGCGTCCGCAACAGCGCGGCCGCGTGCTCGATGATCTTTTCCCGCAGCGGCCGCCGGCGCCAGGCTTCCAGCGTGGTCGGACGGCTGCGCTGCCAGTCCAGCTCGAAGAGCTCGACCTGGCGCCGCGCGAAGTCGTGGTCCAGCACGTTGAGGTTGGCCTCGTCGTTGAGCCGGAAACTGCGGTTGTCGAAGTTGGTCGAGCCCACCGACACCAGCAGCCCGTCCACCACCAGCACCTTGCAATGGAACATGGTGGGCTGGAACTCGGCCATCTCCACGCCCGCCTCCAGCAGCGGGCCCCAGCGCGCGCGCGAGGCGCGGCGCACGGTGGCCTCGTCGATGTGCGGCCCCGGCGTGATGATGCGCACCCGCACGCCGCGCCGGCGCGCGTCGGCCAGCGCCTGCACCGCCAGGCTGTCGGGCACGAAGTAGCTGCTGGAGAGCACGATGCTTTCCTTCGCCGCCGTGATGGCCATCAGGTACATCAGGTGCATGCTCTCGCTGCCGCCGGTGGGCGAGCTGCTGAACATTTGCGCCGGCACCTCGCCGGCCGGCGCCAGCGCCGGGAAGTAGGTCTCGCCGTGCAGCACGCGGCCGGTGGCCTTGATCCAGTTGTCCATGAACACGGCCTGCATCTGCGCCACCACCGGGCCCTCGACGCGGAAATGCGTGTCGCGCCAGTGCTTGTCGTCCTGCGCCTGGCCCGACCACTCGTCGGCGATGCCCACGCCGCCGGTGAAGCCCAGCTTGCCGTCGATGACCAGCACCTTGCGGTGCGTGCGCTGGTTCAGCCGCGCCAGGTGTGACCAGTGCGGCTGGTGGTAGCGCTCGACCTGGACGCCGGCGGCCTTCATCTCCTCCAGGTAGCGCGACTCCATCTTCATGGTGCCGACCCAGTCGAGCAGCACGTGCACCTGCACGCCGGCCTGGGCGCGCTCGGCCAGCGCCTGGGCGAAGCTGTCGCCGATGGCGCCCGACCAGTAGATGAAGGTTTCAAACGTGATGCTGTGCCGCGCGCCGCGGATGCCCTGCAGCATGGCCGGGAAGATCTGGTCGCCGTTGACCAGCTCCTGCACGCGGTTGCCCTCGACGAAGGGCGGGCCCAGCAGCACGCTCATGGAGCGGCGGAACTGGGGGTCGCCGGTGTCGTAGAGCCGGTCGAGCTGCTCCTGGATCTTCTTCTCACCCGACATCAGGTTCATGGCCACGAAAGCCACGACCAGCGTCCCCAGCACGCTCAGGATTGCGATCCACATGGCGTGCCGCCTTACGGGGACGGGATGCAGGAATGCCGCGCCGCTACCCAACTACTCATTGCGCCTCCTCCGACTTCAAGTGCCCCGCCCCTCAGCGGGATTGCGCCGGGGAGTGTGGCAGCGCAAGGCGGCGCCGGCCATGCAGGCCGCCCCATGCGGAGGGTGCGGCACGCCGCGTGGCGCGCCGCGTCAAGAGCGCTTCAGGCCGGGACCGGCGTGGTGGACGCGGCCGTCGCCGGGCGCTGCGCCAGGCGCCACACCGCCTGCGGCGCCTCGCCCTTGAGGCGGTGGTCGCTCCAGACCTGGCGCCAGCGCCGCGCGCCGGGCATGCCGTTCCACAGGCCGAGCATGTGGCGCGCGACGTGCGACCAGGCCACGCCGCGGCCCGCCTGGCGCGCCATGTACTCGACCATCAGCGCCTCGACCTGGGCGCGGTCGTGCGGCTGGGGCGCGTCGCCGAAGAAGCGCTCGTCCCACGCCGCCATGCTCCAGGGCTCGTGGTAGGCCTGCCGGCCCACCATCACGCCGTCCACGTGACGCAGGTGCTCGGCGATCTCGTCGTCGCCCTTGACGCCGCCGTTGAGCACAATGGTGAGGTGCGGGAAGTCGCGCTTGAGCTGATGCACGAAGCCGTAGCGCAGCGGCGGCACCTCGCGGTTCTCCTTGGGGCTCAGGCCCTGGAGCCAGGCATTGCGGGCGTGGACGATGAAGACCTCGCAGCCGGCCTCGGCCACGGTGCCGACGAAGTCGCGCACGAAGTCGTAGGACTCGATGCCGTCGATGCCGATGCGGTGCTTCACCGTCACGTCGATGCTGACCGCGTCGCGCATGGCCTTGACGCCCTCGGCCACCAGCGCGGATTCGGCCATGAGGCAGGCGCCGAAGGCGCCGCGCTGCACGCGCTCGCTGGGGCAGCCGCAGTTGAGGTTGACCTCGTCGTAGCCCCAGTCCTGCGCCAGCCTGGCGCAAGCGGCCAGGTCGGCCGGCTCGCTGCCGCCGAGCTGCAGCGCCAGCGGGTGCTCCTCGGGGTTGAAGTCGAGGTGGCGGGGCCTGTCGCCGTGCAGCAGCGCGCCGGTGGTCACCATCTCGGTGTAGAGCCGGGCGTGGCGCGTGATGAGGCGGTGGAAGTAGCGGCAGTGGCGGTCGGTCCAGTCGAGCATCGGCGCGACGGACAGGCGCCAGGGGGACACGGCGGGGGAAGCGGGGGTGGCGGGATTCATCACGGGCGGGATTGTCCTCAGGCGCGCTGCCGGCCGCCGGCCTGGGGTTGTGACGTTTTCGAGGCTGCTGCGGCAGCCCCGCCCTGCCTCAACCCCAACGCCGCATCCAGCGCCAGCGCTCCCAGCACCAGCGTGCCGCCGGCCAGCACGGAGGACGACGGCGTCTCCCCGGCCCCCAGCCAGGCCCACAGCACGCCGAACAGCACTTCCAGCAGCCCCAGCAGCGCCATCTCCGGCGCGTGCAGCACGCGCGACACCGCCACGCACAGCAGGCAGGGCACGGCCAGCTGCAGCGCGCCGAGCATCGCCAGCAGGCCGAGGTCCATGGCCGTGGCGCGGAACGGAGCGGCCAGCGGCAGCGTCGCGGCGGCCGACAGCAGCGCGCCGATCAGCACCGCCGGCAGCATGTCGCCGCCGCCGTCGCCCTGCGCGGCGCCGCGGCGGCGGCTGTACTGCAGCACCGTCCAGTTGGTGGCCGCGGCCAGCGGCACGGCCAGCGCCACGCCGATGCCCACCAGCGCCCGCGCGTCGCTGTGCAGCAGTTCATTCCCGTACATCCAGCCGATGCCCACGCCCGCCAGCACGATGGCGAACCAGGTGCGCGCTGCCAGCCGGTGCTTGAGCACGAAGCGCGACAGCAGCGCCGTGAACAGCGGGCCCAGCGCCATCGTCACCAGCACGTTGGCCACGGTCGTGAGCGTGAGCGCCACCATGAAGGCGGTGAACATCACGCTCCAGCACAGGCCCGACAGCCACAGCGTGCGCCCGCCCGTGCGCAGCGTGGCCCACACCGCGCGCGGCCCGCGGATGAAGGCCAGCAAGGCGCCCAGCGCCAGCGCGTTGAAGGCACTGCGCCAGAACGTCACCTCGAAGCTGGCCGCGCTGTCCAGGTGCCGCGTCACCACCCCCGCGATGCTCCACAGCAGGGTCACGAGCAGCATGGCGGCAATGCCTTGGCGGTGGGTCATGGCAATGGCAACTCCAGGGTACGAGGCGATGAAAGGTATTCAGGCAGAAGCACGACAGAGAGCAGGCACCTCGCCGCAGCAGATCGGCCGCCCCAATGAAAGAGGGCCGCGAATGCGGCCCGGGCGTCAGTCAAGCTGGAACCCCCGCTCGGCGGGGGGCTGGGGGGTGCCCCATCCTGCGCGCCGCGTGCGCAGCGTGAGGGTGCTTATGCACCCTCACGCGAAGCACGCTTGCGCTCGTGTTCCTTCAGGAAGCGCTTGCGCAGCCGCACCGACTTCGGCGTGATCTCGACCAGCTCGTCGTCCTCGATGAACTCCACGCCGTATTCCAGCGTGCACTCGATCGGCGGCGTGATCTTGATGGCGTCTTCCTTGCCGCTGACGCGGAAGTTCGTGAGCTGCTTGGTGCGCGTGGCGTTGACGACCAGGTCGTTGTCGCGGTTGTGCACGCCGACGATCATGCCCTCGTACACCGGGTCGCCGGCCTTGACGAACATGCGGCCGCGGTCGTCGAGCTTGCCCAGGGCGTAGGTGAAGATCTCGCCGTCGTCCATGGAGATCAGCACGCCGTTCTTGCGGCCGCCCACGTCGCCCTTGAAGGGCTCGTAGCCGTCGAAGAGGCTGGAGATCAGGCCCGAGCCGCGGGTGAGGTTCAGGAACTCGTTGGAGAAGCCGATCAGGCCGCGCGCCGGGATGCGGTACTCCAGGCGCACACGGCCGCGGCCGTCCGGCTCCATGTTGACCAGCTCGCCCTTGCGCTCGCCCAGCGCCTGCATCACGCCGCCCTGGTGGCCTTCCTCGATGTCGGCCGTGACCAGCTCGATCGGCTCCATCTTCACGCCGTCGATCTCGCGGAACACCACGCGCGGCTTGGAGACGGCCAGCTCGTAGCCCTCGCGGCGCATGTTCTCCAGCAGGATGGTCAGGTGCAGCTCGCCGCGGCCGGCGACTTCAAAGATGCCGTCCTCGTCGGTTTCCTTCACACGCAGCGCGACGTTGCTCTGCAGCTCCTTCTGCAGCCGGTCCCAGATCTGGCGGCTGGTGACGAACTTGCCCTCGCGGCCGGCCAGCGGCGAGTTGTTGACGCAGAAGTTCATGGTCAGCGTCGGCTCGTCGATCTTGAGCATCGGCAGCGGCTGCGGGTCGGCCGGGTCGGTCACGGTGACGCCGATGCCGATGTCCTCGATGCCGTTGATCAGCACGATGTCGCCCGGGCCGGCCTCGGTGACCTGGATGCGGTCCAGGCCCTGGAAGGTCAGCACCTGGTTGACGCGGCCGGTGAAGGACTTGCCGTCCGGGCCTTCCATCACCAGCACGTTCATGGCCGGCTTGATCTTGCCGGCGTTGACGCGGCCCACGCCGATGCGGCCGACGAAGTTGTTGTAGTCCAGCGCCGAGATCTGCAGCTGCAGCGGCGCTTCCGGGTCGCCCTGATGCGCCGGCACGTGCTTGAGGATGGTGTCGAACAGGGCCGACATGTCGGGGCCCCACTGCTCGCCCGGGGCGCCCTCTTCCAGCGAGGTCCAGCCGTTGATGCCCGAGGCGTAGACCACGGGGAAGTCGAGCTGCTCGTCGTTGGCGCCGAGCTTGTCGAAGAGGTCGAAGGCGGCGTTGATGACCTTGTCGCAGTTGGCGCCGGGCTTGTCGACCTTGTTGACGACGACGATGGGCTTGAGGCCCAGCGCCAGCGCCTTCTTGGTCACGAAGCGCGTCTGCGGCATCGGGCCTTCCTGCGCGTCGATGAGCAGCACCACGCCGTCCACCATCGACAGCGCGCGCTCGACCTCGCCGCCGAAGTCGGCGTGGCCCGGGGTGTCCACGATGTTGATGTGCGTGCCCTGCCAGCTCACGGCGCAGTTCTTGGCCAGGATGGTGATGCCACGCTCGCGCTCGATGGCGTTGGAGTCCATCACGGTATCGACGACCTTCTCGTGCTCGGCGAAGGTGCCGGACTGGCGCAGGAGCTGGTCCACCATCGTGGTCTTGCCATGGTCGACGTGCGCGATGATGGCGATGTTGCGAATCTGCTTGCTCATGGGAACGGGTCTTTCAGGGATTCAGTGCGGCTGCGATGGCCGGCTGCGCCGCGGCGCCTTGTGAAACGTTGACAACAGGTTGGAGCAGCGCCTGCACCTCGGGTGGGCTGAGCAGGCGCTGCGCAATGAGGTCGCCGCCGCGCACCTGGGCCGTGCCCAGGAAGGCCAGCGGCTCCGGGCCGTAGACGCGCACGGCCGGCATGTCGGCCAGCGGCACGCGCCGGCGCAGGCCCGACAGGAAGCGGCCGGCCTCCTCGGCCGGCAGCCGGATTTCCGGCCAGTCCAGCACCAGCGCGTCGGGCGGCTGCAGCAGTGCCACGCGCGCGGCCTCGTCGAGCGCCTCCAGCGCTTCGAGCGTGATGGCTCGCGACACCGTCAGCGCCCCGCTGCCGGTGCGGCGCAGCGCCGACAGGTGCGCGCCGCAGCCCAGCAGCTCGCCCAAGTCCTGCGCCAGCGTGCGCACGTAGGTGCCCTTGCTGCAGCGCACGTCCAGCACCAGCGCGTCATCGTGCCATTGCAGGATGTCAATGGCGTGAATCGTGATGCGGCGCGGCGTGCGTTCCACCTCGATTCCGGCGCGCGCGTACTCGTACAGCGCCTTGCCGTCCTTCTTGAGCGCGGAGTGCATCGGCGGCAGCTGCTCGATCTCGCCGGTCAGCCGCGCGCAGGCGGCCTCGATCGCGGCACGGTCCACGGCCACCGGCCGCTCGCTCAGCACCTCGCCCTCGGCATCGCCGGTGGACGTGACCTGGCCGAGCTTGAGGGTGGCGGTGTAGCGCTTGTCGGCCTCCAGGCTGACCTGGGAGAACTTGGTCGCCGCGCCGAAGCACAGCGGCAGCAGGCCCGTGGCCAGCGGGTCGAGCGTGCCGGTGTGGCCGGCCTTCTCGGCGCGCAGCAGCCACTTGACCTTCTGCAGCGCGTCGTTGCTGGACCAGCCCAGCGGCTTGTCCAGCAGCAGCACGCCGTGCAGCGCGCGGCGGATGGTGCGGGGGCGCGCGGGGCGCGCGGCGCGGCTCATGGTCTCAGTCGTCCTTGGCCCGCGTGGCGTTGGCCTGCGAGATGAGGGCGCCGAGCTCGGCCGCGCGCTCGGTGGTGCGGTCGAACTGGAAGTGCAGCGTCGGCACGGTGTGGATCTGCAGGCGCTTGAACAGGCCGTTGCGCAGGAAACCGGCGGCCTCGTTCAGGGCCTGCTGCGTCTCCTGCGGGTCGCCCACCAGCAGCGAGAAGAACACCTTGGCGTGGGCGTAGTCGGGGGTGACCTCGACGGCATTGATCGTGACCATGCCGACGCGCGGGTCCTTGAGCTCGCGCACGAGCTCGGCCACGTCGCGCTGGATCTGGTCGGCGATGCGGAAACTGCGGTTGGGAATGCTTCTCTTGTGTCGCATGCGGCGCTCCTGAAGTACAAACCCCGCCCTGGTGGGCGGGGCTGCGTCAGGAAGGGGCGTACAGGCTGCGGATTACAGCGTGCGCGCCACCTCCTTGATCTCGAACACCTCGATCTGGTCGCCTTCGGCGATGTCGTTGTAGTTCTTGAGCTTGATGCCGCACTCGAAGCCTTCCTTGACCTCGCGCACGTCGTCCTTCAAGCGGCGCACCGACTCGATCTCGCCGGTGTAGATGACCACGTTCTCGCGCAGCAGGCGGAAGCGCGCGTTGCGGCGCACCAGGCCCGAGGTGACCATGCAGCCCGCCACGGTGCCGATCTTGGAGGCGACGAACACGGTGCGGATCTCCGCCGTGCCCAGGGCCTCTTCCTTCTGCTCCGGCGCCAGCATCCCCGACATCGCCGAGCGGATCTCGTCGACGGCGTCGTAGATGATGTTGTAGTAGCGCAGGTCCACGCCGTTGTTCTCGGCGAGCTTGCGCGCGCCGGCATCGGCACGCACGTTGAAGCCCACGATCACCGCCTTGGAGGCGATGGCCAGGTTGACGTCGCTCTCGCTGATGCCGCCCACGGCCGCGTGCACGATCTGCACCTTGACCTCTTCGGTCGAGAGCTTGAGCAGCGAGGACGCCAGCGCTTCCTGCGAGCCCTGCACGTCGGCCTTGATGATCAGCGGCAGCGTCTGCACGTCGCCGGCGCCCATCTGGTCGAACATGTTCTCCAGCTTGGCGGCCTGCTGCTTGGCCAGCTTGACGTCGCGGTACTTGCCCTGGCGGAAGGTGGCGATCTCGCGGGCGCGGCGCTCGTCGGCCAGCACCATGAACTCGTCGCCGGCCTGCGGCACCTCGGTCAGGCCCTGGATCTCCACGGGGATCGACGGACCGGCGGCCTCGGTGGCCTTGCCGTCCTCGTCGAGCATGGCGCGCACGCGGCCGTAGCTCGAACCCGCCAGCACCACGTCGCCCTTCTTGAGGGTGCCGCTTTGCACCAGCACCGTGGCCACGGGACCGCGGCCCTTGTCCAGGCGCGCTTCGATCACCAGGCCCTTGGCCAGCGCGTCTTCGGCCGCCTTGAGCTCCAGCACCTCGGCCTGCAGCAGCACCTGCTCCAGCAGGTCGTCGATGCCCTGGCCGGTGCGCGCGGACACGGGCACGAAGGGCGAGTCGCCGCCGAACTCTTCCGGCACGACCTGCTCGGCCACCAGTTCGCTGCGCACGCGCTCCAGGTTGGAGTCGGGCTTGTCGATCTTGTTGATCGCCACCACCAGCGGCACGCCGGCCGCCTTGGCGTGGTGGATGGCTTCCTTGGTCTGGGGCATCACGCCGTCGTCGGCGGCCACCACCAGGATCACGATGTCGGTGGCCTTGGCGCCGCGGGCACGCATGGCGGTGAACGCCTCGTGGCCCGGGGTGTCGAGGAAGGTGATGATGCCGCGCGGCGTCTCGACGTGGTAGGCGCCGATGTGCTGCGTGATGCCGCCCGCTTCACCGGCGGCCACGCGGGCACGGCGGATGTAGTCCAGCAGCGAGGTCTTGCCGTGGTCGACGTGGCCCATGACCGTGACCACCGGGGCGCGCGGCTTCTGCTCCGCGCTGCTGGTGGCGGCGTCTTCCTCCAGGAAGGCTTCCGGATCGTCGAGCTTGGCGGCCAGCGCCTTGTGGCCCATTTCCTCGACCACGATCATCGCGGTCTCCTGGTCGAGCTGCTGGTTGATGGTGACCATCTGGCCCAGCTTCATCAGCTGCTTGATGACCTCGGAGGCCTTGACGCTCATCTTGTGCGCCAGGTCGGCCACGCTGATGGTCTCGGGCACGTGCACTTCCTGCACTTGCGGCTCGTTGGGCGCCACGAAGCCGGAGCCTGCGCGCTCGTCACGGTCGCCGCCACGGCGGCCGCCGCGCGGCGAGCGCCAGCCGGCGCGGGCGCCGCCCGCGGCCCCGGCGTCGCCGCCGCGGCCCTTGAGCGCGGCGCGCTTCTTGGCGGCGTCGTCGGCCCAGCTCGAAGACAGCTTCTCGGACTTGACGGACTTCTTGTCGCCCGGCTTGGCCGCGCCGGGCGCGGCGGTGGCCTGGGTGGTCGCGCCCGCGCCGCCCGGCTTGGCGGCCACGGCGGGCTTGTGGATGGTGCCCTTGATCGGCGCGGGCGCCGGCTTGGGCTCCTCCTTCTTGGCCACGAGCACCTTCTTGGGCGCATTCATCATGGCGCGGATGGCGGCGGCCTCGGCCTCGGCGGCCTTGCGGCGGCGCTCCAGGTCGGCCAGGCGCTGCTTCTCGGCGTCGGCCACCTCGGCGGCCTTCACCACGCGCAGCGCGGGCTTGGCCGGCACTTCGGGAGCCGGCGCGGGCGCCGGCGCGGCGGCCACGGGGGCGGGAGCGGCGGGAGCCGGCGCGGCCACGGGCGCCGGAGCGGCAGCAGCCGGCGCAGGCGCGGCGGCGGCATTGCGCGGGGCATTGCGCGGCGCGTGGCGCGCGGCCTGCTGGCGGCGCGAGGCGGCCTGCAGCGCGGCGGCGTCGGCGGCGGCGCGCGCGGCGGCCGGCTCGCGGGCAGTCTTGGCTGCAGTGGCGGCAGTGGCGGCGGAAGCCGCCTGCTGGGCCTGCGCTGCTTGCGCCGCGGCAGCGGCCTCGCGCTCGCGGGCGGCCGCTTCCTCGGCTTCGCGGGCGCGGCGGGCGGCCTCGGCCTCCTCGCGCTGGCGCTTTTCCTCGGCCTCGCGCTGGCGCTGGCGCTCGGCCAGTTCCTCTTCCTGGCGACGCAGGGCCTCGGCCTGCGCCCGCGCTTCTTCCTCGCGGCGCTGCAGTTCCTCGGCGGAGATCTCCGGCGCGGCCGGTGATTCGTCGGGCTTGACGAAGGTGCGCTTCTTGCGCACTTCAACCTGGATCGTGCGCGCCTTGCCCGAGGCATCGGCCTGCTTGATCTCGCTGGTGCTGCGGCTGGTGAGCGTGATCTTCTTGCGATCAGCGCCCGCGCCGGTGCCATGGCTGCTGCGCAGGTGCGCCAGCAGCCGCTCCTTGTCGGCGTCGGTGAGCGCGTCGTCGGTGGAGCGCTTGCTCACACCGGCAGACTGCAGTTGCTCGAGCAAAGTCGTCGCCGGGCGATTGAGCTGGGCGGCAAACTGTGCGACGGTGGTCACGGCCATTGTGGGAATCCTTGCTTGCTGGGCGATGCGGTCTTGCGGGCGTGGTCTCAGGATGATGCTCAGGTGGTGAACCAATGTTCACGCGCCTTCATGATCAGAGCCTTGGCCGCCACGTCGTCCAGGCCGGTCATTTCAGTCAGTTCATCGACGGCCAGGTCGGCCAGGTCGTCGCGGGTATGCACCCCGCCATCGGCCAGCTTGGCAATCACTTCGGGCGTGAGGCCGTCGAGGTCGCGCAGGTCCTGCGACACCTCTTCCACGGCTTCCTCACGCGCAATCTCCAGGGTCAGCAGCGCATCCTTGGCGCGCTTGCGCAGCTCGCCCACGGTGTCCTCGTCGAAGGCCTCGATCTCCAGCATTTCCTGCATGGGAACGTAGGCCACCTCTTCGAGGCTGGCAAAGCCCTCGGCGATGAGGATGTCGGCGACCTCCTCGTCCACGTCGAGCTTCTCCACGAACAGACGGCGCAGCTTCTCGGTCTCGGTAGCCTGCTTGGCCTGCGATTCCTCGGCCGTCATGATGTTGATGCGCCAGCCGGTGAGGTCGGAGGCCAGGCGCACGTTCTGGCCGCCGCGGCCGATGGCGATGGCTAGGTTTTCCTCGTCCACCACCACGTCCATGGCGTGGCGCTCCTCGTCCACCACGATCGACTGCACGTTGGCCGGGGCCAGCGCACCGATCACAAATTGGGCCGGATCCTCGGACCACAAGACGATGTCCACGCGCTCGCCGGCGAGCTCGTTCGTCACCGCGTTCACGCGCGAGCCGCGCACGCCCACGCAGGTGCCGATCGGGTCCACGCGCTTGTCGTGCGACAGCACGGCGATCTTGGCGCGGCTGCCCGGGTCGCGGGCGCAGCTCTTGATCTCCAGCAGGCCCTGCTCGATCTCGGGCACTTCCTGCGCGAACAGCTCGATCATGAAGCCCGGCGCCGCGCGCGAGAGCATGATCTGCGGCCCGCGCACGGTCGGGTCGATGCCGGCGATGAAGGCGCGCACACGGTCGCCCGTGCGCAGGTTTTCCTTCGGGATCATCTCGCCACGCTTGAGCCGGCCCTCGACGCGCCCGCTCTCGACGATCAGGTCGCCCTTGTCGAGGCGCTTGACGGTACCGACCATGATCTTCTCGCCGCGGGCGAGGAAGTCGTTGAGCAACTGCTCGCGCTCGGCGTCGCGGATCTTCTGCAGGATCACCTGCTTGGCGGCCTGCGCGCCGATGCGCCCGATGGTCACGGACTCGATCGGCTCCTCGATGTAGTCGCCTTCCTCGATGTCGGCGATGCGGTCCCTGGCGTCGGAGAGCAGCTCCTCGGCGTCGGGGTTCTGCAGCCCGGCGCTGTCAGGCACCACCAGCCAGCGGCGGAAGGTCTCGTATTCGCCGGTGTCGCGGTCCATGTGCACGCGAATGTCGACCTCGCCGCCGTGCAGCTTCTTGGTCGCCGAGGCCAGCGCGGCCTCCACGGCGCCAAACACCACGTCGCGCTCGACGCTCTTCTCGCGCGAGATGGCATCCACCAGCATCAACATTTCGCGGTTCATTCCGTGCTTCCTCCGTCCTGCTGCGGCTCTTGCGGCTGCGCAGCGCGGGCCCGCCGGCCCTTGAAATCCACCACCGGTACAAGCCGGGCCTCGCGCACTTCATCGAAAGCGAAGTCCAGCACCTGCACCGGCGCCTCCTCGTCGCTGGGCTTGGCGCGCGCCTTGGCATTGGAGCGTCCGCCCTTGCCGCCACCCTTGCGCGCCGCTGCCGCCTCGTCCTGCAGCACCAGGCGCCAACCGCCGACCTGAGCCTGATCGCCGCCAGCCACCAGCGTGCCCGCCGCCTCGCCGCCCGCGGCGCCGACATCGCCCGACGCCTGCGCCGGGCGCGGCTGCAGTACGCCGCGGTACTTCTTGCGACCCTGGAACGGCAACTTCAGCGTGATCTCGACCAACTCGCCGGCAAAGCGCGCGTAGTCGGCCTCGCGCTTGAGCGGACGATCCAGCCCCGGCGAGGACACTTCCAGCCGCGCGTAGTCGGCGTTCTCGACTTCCAGCACGTACTGCAACTGCCGCGTCACGGCTTCGCAGTCGTCCACCGTCACCATGTCGGACGGCTCGCCCGGGTACGCCTGGCCAGGAATGCGGTCGATGGTCACGCGCAGCAGGCCGCGCACGGCCCGCTCGACCTCGACGAGCTCGTAGCCCAGCCCCGTGACGGTGCGCTCGATGGCTGCCTGCCAGTTCATGCCTGCCCGCCCGCGGCTTGCGCCGCCCGCGGTCTCCGGTTGCAGTGGTGTGAAATGCGAAATTCGATCAAGCAAAAAAAAAGGGCTGGAAGATCCGCCCATTCAGGTTATTCAGCGAGATGCGGATTGTACTATGCAAGAGCTGTACCGGCAAGTGACCGACTCGCCCCCGCCAATGAGCAGCAAGCCGCGTGCGAGAATCCCGCCCGCTAATTTTGACCTCTCGGAGCCACCATGGGATTTCTTGCCGGCAAGCGGCTGTTGATCACGGGATTGCTGTCCAACCGCTCGATTGCCTACGGCATCGCCCGCGCCTGCAAGCGCGAAGGCGCGGAGCTCGCCTTCAGCTACGTCGGCGAGCGTTTCAAGGAGCGGATCACCGAATTCGCGCACGAGTTCGACTCGGAGCTGATCTTCGATTGCGACGTGGCCGACGACGCGCAAATCGCCAAGCTGTTCGCGGACCTGTCGCAGCACTGGCCGCAGTTTGACGGCTTCGTGCACTCCATCGGCTTCGCGCCGCGCGAGGCCATCGCCGGGGACTTCCTGGAGGGCTTCTCACGCGAGGGCTTTCGCATCGCGCAGGACATCTCCGCCTACAGCTTCCCCGCCATGGCCAAGGCCGCCGCGCCGATGCTGCGCGACAACGCCGCGCTGCTGACACTGAGCTACCTGGGCGCCGTGCGCTACGTGCCGTCCTACAACACCATGGGCCTGGCCAAGGCCGCGCTCGAAGCCAGCGTGCGCTACCTCGCCGCCAGCCTGGGCCCGCGCGGCATCCGCGTCAACGGCATCTCCGCCGGCCCGATCAAGACGCTCGCCGCCTCGGGCATCAAGGGCTTCGGCAAGATCCTCGACATCGTCGAGACCAACGCCCCGCTGCGCCGCAACGTCACCATCGACGACGTCGGCAACGCCGCCGCGTTCCTGATGTCGGACCTGGCCTCGGGCATCAGCGCCGAGATCACCTACGTCGACGGCGGCTTCAGCCAGGTCATGGGCGGCGACCGCGGCTGACCCCCGCCGGCCCTCCCCCCCATGAAAAACAGCGCCCGCGGGCGCTGTTTTTCATTTCCGGATGACCCCGAGGCGGCGTGCGCCGCCCAGGGGCCATGCACGCCTCTTCAGGCGCGCACGCAGTCCACGTAATAGCGCCGCACGCCATCCACCTCTTCTTCCACCAGGCCGTGCACGTCGGTGGCGAAGCCGGGGAATTTCTCGTTGAAGGCGCGCACGAAGCGCAGGTAGTCCACGATCTTGCGGTTGAAGCGCTCGCCCGGGATCAGCAGCGGGATGCCCGGCGGGTACGGCGTCACCAGCGAGGTGGTGATGCGCCCTTCGAGCTCGTCGACTTCCACGCGCTCGGTGTCGCGGTGCGCGATGCGGGCAAAGGCGTCGGCGGGCTTCATGGCCGGCTGCAGGTCGGAGAGGTACATCTCCGTGGTCAGCCGCGCCACGTCGTACGCCTTGTACTCCTTGTGGATCGCCTGGCACAGGTCGCGCAGCCCCATGCGCTCGTAGCGCGGATGCGCGGCGCAGAACTCGGGCAGGATCCGCCACATCGGCTGGTTGCGGTCGTAATCGTCCTTGAACTGCTGCAGCGCCGTCAGCAGCGTGTTCCAGCGGCCCTTGGTGATGCCGATGGTGAACATGATGAAGAACGAGTACAGCCCCGTCTTCTCCACCACCACGCCGTGCTCGGCCAGGAACTTGGTGACGATCGAGGCCGGGATGCCGGTCTCGCCGAACTCGCCGCCCACGTCCAGGCCCGGCGTGATGATCGTGCTCTTGATCGGGTCGAGCATGTTGAAACCCGGCGCCAGGTTGCCGAAGCCATGCCAGGCCTCGTTGGCACCCAGCATCCAGTCGTCGGCCTGCCCCACGCCCTCGGCCGCGAGCGGCCGCTCCGGCCCCCAGACCTTGAACCACCAGTCGTGGCCGAAGTCCTTGTCCACCTTGAGCATGGCGCGGCGGAAGTCCAGCGCCTCGCGCAGGCTTTCCTCCACCAGCGCGGTGCCGCCGGGCGGCTCCATCATGGCCGCGGCCACGTCGCACGACGCGATGATCGCGTACTGCGGCGACGTGGACGTGTGCATCAGGTACGCCTCGTTGAAGAGGTGCCGGTTGAGCTGTTGCGTCTGCGAGTCCTGCACCAGCACCTGCGAGGCCTGCGACAGGCCGGCGAGCAGCTTGTGCGTGCTTTGCGTGGCGTAGACCATCGACTGCTTGGGCCGAGCGCGCTTCTTGCCCATGGCGTGGTAGGAGCCGTAGAAGCCGTGGAACGCGGCGTGCGGCAGCCAGGCCTCGTCGAAGTGGATCGTGTCGATCCAGCCGTCGAGCATGCCCTTGATGGTCTCGGTGTTGTAGAGCACGCCGTCGTAGGTGCTCTGCGTCAGCGTCAGGATGCGCGGGCGCACCGTGGCCGGATCGACGCCTTCGAGCAGCGGGTTGGCGGCGATCTTCTTCTGGATCGACTCGCGGCTGAACTCGCTTTGCGGGATCGGGCCGATGATGCCGTAGTGGTTGCGCGTGGGCGTGAGGAACACCGGCACCGCCCCGGTCATGATGATCGAGTGCAGGATGCTCTTGTGGCAGTTGCGGTCCACCACCACCACGTCGCCCGGCGCCACCGTGTGGTGCCACACCATCTTGTTCGAGGTGCTGGTGCCGTTGGTGACGAAGAAGCAGTGGTCGGCGTTGAAGATGCGCGCCGCGTTGCGCTCGCTCGCGGCCACCGGGCCGGTGTGGTCGAGCAGCTGGCCGAGCTCGTCCACCGCGTTGCACACGTCCGCGCGCAGCATGTTCTCGCCGAAGAACTGGTGGAACATCTGCCCCACCGGGCTCTTCAGGAAGGCCACGCCGCCGGAGTGCCCGGGGCAGTGCCAGGAGTAGGAGCCATCCTGCGCGTAGTCCACCAGCGCGCGGAAGAAGGGCGGCGCCAGCCCGTCGAGGTAGCTCTTGGCCTCGCGGATGATGTGGCGCGCCACGAACTCCGGCGTGTCCTCGAACATGTGGATGAAGCCGTGCAGCTCGCGCAGGATGTCGTTGGGAATGTGCTGCGAGGTGCGCGTCTCGCCGTACAGGTAGATCGGGATGTCGCTGTTGCGGAAGCGGATCTCGGTGATGAACTTGCGCAGGTTGCGCACCGCGGTGTCTTCCTCGTCCTCGGCGGCGGTGAACTCCTCGTCGTCGATGGACAGGATGAACGCGCTGGCGCGGCTTTGCTGCTGCGCGAACTGGCTCAGGTCACCATAGCTGGTGACGCCCAGCACCTCGAAGCCTTCCTTCTCGATGGCCTGCGCCAGCGCCCGGATGCCGAGGCCCGACGTGTTCTCCGAGCGGAAGTCCTCGTCGATGATGAAAATGGGGAAACGGTAACGCAGCATTGCGGGCAGCCCTTGCAGGCAGTGGTCCTTCTGGAAAACCGCGAAGTGTAGGCGCTGGATATGACGACAGTGCGGCCTTGCGAGATCCCCTGCCGCCAACGGGAGCAACTCATGGACCTGGACGATGCAACCCTGTGGTGGCTGGCCACCGCCGCGCTGGTGCTGGCTGAGCTGGCCAGCGGCACCTTCTATTTGCTGATGCTGGCGCTGGGAACGATGGCCGGCGCCCTGGCCGCTCATGCCGGGCTGGGCTTCACGGCACAGCTCGTGGTGGCCGCGCTGCTGGGCAGCGCGGCCACGGTGGCGCTGTGGCACCAGCGCCGCCGCCGCGGCACGGCGCTTTCGCGCGACCGCAACCTGCACCTGGACGTGGGCGAGCGCGTGCGCGTCGAGCACTGGGACGCCGACGGCCAGGCGCTGGTGCGCTACCGGGGCGCGTCCTGGCAGGCGCGCCACGTCGGCCCGGGCGTGCCCACGCCGGGCGAACACCTGATCCGCGCCGTCGAGGGCAACCGGCTGCTGCTCGAACGCATCGCCGCCTGACGCTGCGAACAGCTCACCGCATTTCAACTTCACGACAAGGAAAGCTGACCCATGGACATCCTGGCCCTGCTGCTGCTGGCCGCCGCAGCCGTCTTCATCGCGCGCTCGGTCAAGGTCGTGCCGCAGCAGAACGCCTGGGTCGTGGAGCGGCTGGGCAAGTACCAGACGACGCTCACGCCGGGCCTGAGCCTGCTGGTGCCCTTCGTGGACCGCGTCGCCTACAAGCACTCGCTGAAAGAGATCCCGCTGGACGTGCCCAGCCAGGTCTGCATCACCCGCGACAACACGCAGCTCACCGTGGACGGCATCCTGTACTTCCAGGTCACGGACCCGATGCGCGCGAGCTACGGCTCCTCCAACTACATCCTGGCCGTGACGCAGCTGGCGCAGACCACGCTGCGCAGCATCATCGGCCGCATGGAGCTCGACCGCACCTTCGAGGAGCGCGACGCGATCAACGCGCAGGTCGTGGCCGCGCTCGACGAGGCCGCGCTCAACTGGGGCGTGAAGGTGCTGCGCTACGAGATCAAGGACCTCACGCCGCCGGCGGAGATCCTGCGCGCGATGCAGGCGCAGATCACCGCCGAGCGCGAGAAGCGCGCGCTCATCGCCGCCTCCGAAGGGCGGCGCCAGGAGCAGATCAACATCGCCACCGGCGAGCGCGAGGCCTTCATCGCCCGCTCCGAAGGCCAGAAGCAGGCCGACATCAACCAGGCGCAGGGCGAAGCCGCGGCGATCCTGGCCGTGGCCGAGGCTACCGCCGACGCCATCCGGCGCGTGGCCGAGGCCATCCGCCAGCCCGGCGGCGAGCAGGCCGTGCAGCTGCGCGTGGCCGAAAAGGGTGTGGAGGCCTTCGCGCAGCTGGCGCAGAAGAACAACACCATGATCGTGCCGGCCAGCCTGGGCGAGGTCGGCGGCCTCATCGCCAGCGCCATGGCGCTGACGCAGACGGCCAAGGTGCCGCCTCCGCGCTGAACCGCCGCCCTGAATCCGACCCGAGGCGCACGCGCAACTTTTTTTGCGGTTGTCGTCCCCCGTTGGCGGGAAGGCCCTGATTCATGGGCTAGAATCCGAGGCTTCGGTGTTCGACGCACCGAACCATCTTCTGCGGAGGGATGGATGAGTGGTTTAAGTCGCACGCCTGGAAAGCGTGTGTGGGTTAATAGCCCACCGCGGGTTCGAATCCCGCTCCCTCCGCCAATTCCCTCAAGGGAATCGAACCGCAGGAAAACAAGCACCCAGGGCCTCGGGCATCAGCTCCAGGCCCTTTTGCTTTGGTGCTCGCTGGGCCGTATCAGTGCTGCTCGGCGGCCACGGGCAGTTCCAGCGCAACCGTGACACTGAAAATGCTGCCCTTGCCGGGCATGCTCTGCAGCGTCAGCTCCCCATCCATCATGCCCACCAGCCGCTGCACGATGGACAGGCCCAGCCCCGAGCCGCCGAAGCGCCGTGTGATCGAGGCGTCGGCCTGCGCGAAGGCCTCGAAGATGCGCTCCTGCGCCTCGGGTGCGATGCCGATGCCGGTGTCGGCCACGTCCAGGCGCAGCAGCACCCGGGCTCCCTGGCTCGCCAGGGGTCGGGCGCTCAGCGTGACGCTGCCCGCGGGCGTGAACTTCACGGCGTTGCTCAGCAGGTTGATGAGGATTTGCTTGAGCCGCAGCGGGTCGCCGACCAGCCGGGCCGGCAGCCCCGCCGCGGCATCGAGCGTCAAGGCCAGCCGCTTCTGGTTGGCTTGCGGCCGCACCAGGGCACACGCCGCGTCGAGCAGGGCCGGCAGATCGAAGGCGACGGACTCCAGAGCCATCTCGCCCGCTTCGATGCGCGAGAGGTCCAGCACGTCGTTGGTCAGCGCCAGCAGCTGCTCGCCGGCTTGGTGGATGGGGCCCACGAAGCGCACCACGTCCTCGGGCAGCTGGCGCTGCAGCAACAGCTGGCTCAACCCGATGACGGCATTGAGCGGCGTGCGGAACTCGTGGCTCATGTGGGCGAGGAAGGCGCTCTTGGCCCGGCTGGCCGCATCCGCGGCATCGCGCGCGGCCGCCAGCTCCGTGGTGCGCTCGCGCACCCGCCGCTCCAGCGTGGCGTTGAACTCGGCCAGGCGCTCCTCGGCGGCCCTGCGCTCGGTGATGTCCCGCGCCAGGCCCACGAGGCCCGTGATCCGCCCGTCCGGCGCGCGCAGCGGGGCCTTGATCGTGAGGAAGAATCGCGGCTCGCCCCGGCTGAGATCGAACAGCGTCTGCTCCACCCTGAGGGTGAGGCCGTCCCGCAGGACACGCCGGTCCTCCGGGTCCGCCTGCGCGGCAAACGCAGCGGGCAGCACGTCGCTGCTGCGCAGGCCCACCAGGGACTCACGGGGACGGCCCAGCAGGGCTGCCATGGCGGAGTTCACGATGGCCCAGCGGCCTTCCCGGTCCATGGTCCAGATCGGGTCGGGTGAGCTTTCGATGAGCTGCTCGAACAGCTCGGCGGTGTGCCGGGCCTGCATCTCGCTGCGGCGCAACTGCGCCTGTGCCGCGCGCTGCAGGCGCATGTCGCGAATCGTGGTGGCCACGCCGATGACGCCGCCCTCCTCGCTGCGGATCGGCGACACCGACAGCGACACCGGCACGAGCTGCCCGTCACGGCCCACGCACTCGGTGTCGAACGGCGGCACGTCCTCGCCCCGCTGTACCCGCGCCAGCACCTGGCGGGCGTGGTCCTGCTGATCGGCCGGCACGATCAGTGCCAACAGCCCGCGGCCCAGCGCTTCGGCGGCCGGCCAGCCCAGCAGCCGCTCGGCCGCGGCGTTCCACGCCAGGATCTCGCCCGCCGGGGTGTGCCGGATGATCGCGTCGTGCGAGCCGTCCACCACGGCGGCGGTCTGGGCCCGCTCCTGAACGATCAAGCGCTCGCGCTGCCGGGCACGCAGCCCGGCACCCAGCAGCGAGGCCAGCAGCACGCACGCGGCGGTGGCGGGCAAGGCAACGGCCAGCGGGCTGCGCAGGTTCAGGCGCTGCACGAACGCCGGGCTGGCCTGCACCTCCAGCTGCCAGCGGCGGCCGTAGACGGGCAGCACGACCTGCTCGACCCGCGCCGAAGGGTCGCGTTGCCACTGTGTCGCGACATAGATGCGCTCCGGCGCCTGGGCCCGCGTAACGTCCGTCAAGGCCAGGGCGTACGCGTCGTCCTCGTCGTCGAAATCGAAGAGCACGTCCTGCAGTGCCAGCGGTGCCGTCACCAGCCCGAAAGCCTGGGCGTCGCGCAGCGGCGGCTCCGGCGTCCTGATCCCGCGGTAGACCGGCAGGTACAGCACCACGGAGCGGTTGGTCTGCGTCGGGCTCTGCACCAGCTGGATCGGGGCGGAAACGGTCAGCGTGCCGTCGCGAATGGCCGCCCGGGCCGCCTCGCGCCGCTTGGGCTCGGACATGACGTCATACCCGAGCGCCTTGGCATTGCCCTCGATGGGCTCGATGTACTGGACCACGAAGCGGTCGCCGGCATGGGGCTCGGTACTGTGGATCTGCACCTGCGGCCAGCCGTCCCGTTGCATCTGGGCCAGAAAGGCGTTCTCCTGACCTGGGGGCACACGCCGCACGAACGAGAAGCCCGTCAAGCCAGGGTACTGGCGCGGGAAGTCCTGCGCCGCACCGAAGCGCCGGAATTGCTCGACCGAGATCTCGTCGGCCTGGCTGCCGGCCGCGACGACGGCGCTGCGGGCACCCAGCAGACCGTACTCGTACACGCGCAGGCGGCGCAGCACCCGGTCTCCGGCCCGCACGGCCAGTGCCTGCAGCCGCTCCTGGGCCAGGGTCTCGTTGGCACGGTGCTGGTGCGAAGCCAGGAGTCCGGCCAGGGCCAGACCCGCCGCCAGACCTGAAAACGGCCACAGCAGCCAGGGCGCCAGGCGGCGCGGGGCAATGGTTCTCATGAGGGCAAGAACATCCGCACGTCATCTCGTCCAACCTCGCCGCTGCTCCACCGCCCTCAAGCAGCGCGGTCATCAACCAGGTCGGCCCACATCTTCACAGGACTGGTCACGGCCCCATGCCGGGGCTGCAGCGCAGGCAGCGCAACGCAGATGTGCAGGCCGGGCTCAGGACACCCACTGCCGTGCCCTTTCGCCCGGGACGCCGTTGGCGCCGTTGGCGCCGTTGGCGCGAGGGCCGCTTGCACTCCCATACAGTTTTGCGGACCCGGCTGACACAGTCCTGAATCACGCGGAGTCTTCGCCAGGCGGATCGCACCTCAGGTGCTCTCCCGCACCACCAACGTGAAACCCAGGTCGATCGAGGCCTGCGCCGGCGGCTCTTGCCGGATGAGCTGCAGCAGCAGCCTGGCCCCGACTTCGCCGATCTCGCGCCGCGGCGTGCGCACCGTCGTGAGCGCCGGCACCATCAGCTCGCTGCCGACCAGGTCGTTGAAGCCGGCCACCGCGATGCGGCCCGGCACCGCCACGCCCAGGCGTTGCGCCGCCAGCAGCGCGCCCTGCGCCAGGTCGTCGTTGCAGAAGAACACGGCGTCCACCGCCGGGTCGCGGCGCAGGATGTCCTCGAACATGCGCCCGCCCAGTGCCAGCGACGACGGCGCCGGATCGCACCACTCCAGCGCCGCGTCGTGCAGCCCCGCGGCGCGCAGCTCGCGCCGCCAGCCGTCGAGCCGCTGCAGCGTGCGCGGGTCGAGCTGCGCCGCGGCGAAGGCAATGCGCCGGCGCCCGCGCTCCAGCAGGTGGCGCGTCATCGCCGCGCCGGCCTCGGCCTGCGACAGCCCCACGCTGTACACGCCCGCGCCGTCGCTGGTCTCCATCAGGTGCACGCAGGGCACGCCGCTGTGGGCCATCATCTCCAGCGTGGCCGCGCTGTGGTCCAGCCCCGTCACCATCAGCCCCGCCGGCCGGTGCGCCAGTTGCTCGCGCAACAGCTGCTCCTCCTCCTCGGCGTCGTAGTGCGTGATGCCTATCAGCGTCTGGTAGCCGGCGCGCCGCAGCACGGCCTGCAGCGCTTCGAGCATGTCCACGAACAGCGCGTTGGACAGCATCGGGATCAGCACCGCCACGTGCGTGCCGTGGCGCGAGGCCAGCGTGCGCGCCGCCAGGTCGGGCACGTAGCCCAGCTCGCGCGCCGCGTCCTGCGCACGCGCCGCCAGCGCCGGGTCCACCGCCCGCTCGCCCCTCAGGGCCCGCGACACCGTGATCGGACTGACACCGGCCAGGCGCGCCACATCGGCCAGCGTCACGCGGCCGGTGGCTCTCTTGCGGGAAGGAGGTTGCACCATCGCTACGGGTTAGTACGGATCAGGAAAGAGGCTTCGTTTCCCGTAGGATAGCGCTATCCGAGAGCCGGTCGGCACTTTTGCAGTGGGGTCGGCATCTCTGGACAATCCCGCGAAGCGCTTCGGCGCTTCAATTTTTTGGATCACTCGGACAGCGCTATCCAATGACCGCAACAATCGTCGTGATGGGTGTGGCCGGCTGCGGCAAGTCAAGCCTGGGCGCGGCCGTGGCCGAGGCCGAGGGCCTGCCGTTGATCGAGGGCGACGACTTCCACAGCGACACGAGCCGCCAGAAGATGGCCCAGGGCATCGCGCTCACCGACGAGGACCGCGACGGCTGGCTCACCGAGCTCGGCCGCCAGCTGCAGGCGCGCCCTGCCGGCGCGGTGCTGACCTGCTCGGCGCTGAAGCGCCGCTACCGCGAGCGGCTGCGCGCAGCCGTGCCGGGCTTGCGCTTCGTCTTCATCGACATCGGCCGCGACGACGCCCTGGCCCGCGTGGCCGGCCGCGGCACCGGCCACTTCTTCCCGGCCAACCTGGTGGACAGCCAGTTCGCCACCCTCGAATCCCCGGTGGGCGAGCCGGGTGTGCTGCGCGTGGACGCGCAATGGCCGCTGTCGCAGTCGCAGCGGCACATCAGCCAATGGCTGCACGGCGACGCGGCGGCCTGAGCCCGCCCATTGCCCGCCTTCAAGAACCCGCAGGACCCACGGGACCCGCCCTCCTCCTTTCACCCTTCGCAGGAATCCACCATGAAGACCCGTTCCCTCCTCGTCGCCGCCGCCCTGATGTCCGCGCTGGCCGGCCCGGCCCTGGCGCAGAAAGTTCTCAAGGTCGGCATCGGCCTGAGCGACGACCACCCGCAAGGCGTGGCGGTCAAGAAGTTCGGCGAGCTGCTGTCGCAGAAGACCGGCGGCAAGATCACCGCCAAGCTGTTTGCCGGCGGCTCCCTGGGCAACGACGTGACCATGATCTCCGCGCTGCGCGGTGGCACGCAGGAGATGGTGGTGCCTGACAGCTCCACGCTGGTGAGCCTGGTCAAGGACTTCGGCGTCATCAACCTGCCGCTGGTGATCCAGAACGAGCAGGAAGCCGACGCGCTGCTCGACGGCCCCTTCGGCCAGAAGCTGCTGGACAAGCTGCCCGAGAAGGGCCTGATCGGCCTGGCGTTCTGGGAGAACGGCTTCCGCCACGTCACCAACAGCCGCAAGCCCATCACCAAGGCCGACGACTTCGCCGGGCTGAAGCTGCGCGTGATCCAGAACCCGCTGTTCATCGACACCTTCAACACCCTGGGCGCCAACGCCACGCCGATGCCCTTCACCGAGCTGTACTCGGCCATGGAGCAGAAGGCCGTGGACGGCCAGGAGAACCCGCTGGCCACCATCCTGGCCAGCAAATTCTACGAGGTGCAGAAGCACACGGTGCTGTCGCGCCACATCTACAGCGCCTGGGTGCTGCTGCTGTCCAAGAAGACCTGGGACGGCTTCAGCGCTGAAGAGAAGAAGGCCGTACAGGAGGCCGCACGCGAGGCCACCGTCTTCGAGCGCAAGACCATCCGCGCCTTCAGCGAGAACGCCCTGGCCGAGCTGAAGAAGCAGGGCATGCAGGTGACGGAGCTGCCGGCCGCCGAGCAGGCGCGCATGAAGGAGAAGCTGCAGCCGGTGGTGGCCAAGTTCAGCAAGGAATTCGGCGAGGCCACCGCCAAGGAGATGTCCACCGCGCTGGACCAGATCCGCGCCAGGAAGTAAGCCGCATCCTTGCGCGGCTCGATCACGAGAAAGCCCGCCCGGCCGGCGCGCATCGCCGCCGTCGGCCCGGGCCCATGAATGGAGACGGTCCATGAAGCGACTGATAGACGGTTATTGCCGGGTGCTTGACGCCCTCATCGCCCTGGCGCTGGCCGTCATGGTGGTGCTGGTGTTCGGCAACGTGGTGCTGCGCTACGCCTTCAACTCCGGCATCACGGTGTCCGAGGAGGTCTCGCGCTGGCTGTTCGTGTGGCTGACCTTCCTGG
>NZ_VIDQ01000063.1 GCF_009760915.1 Azohydromonas aeria | reverse complement strand
CGATGCCGTCCACCGAGGTGCGGATCTCGCCCACCAGGGCGCGCAGCGCCTCCTGCATGGCGCCGACGGCGCGCAGCAGGCGGCCGACCTCGTCCTGGCCGCCGGCGGGCACCTCGGTGCTCAGGTCACCGCTGGCGATGCGCTCGGCCGCGGCCTGCGCCGCCGACAGCGGCCGCGCGATGCCGCGCGCCAGCCGCCAGCCCAGTACGCCGGCCAGCAGCGCGCAGGCCAGCGCGGTGCCGACCAGCCGCGACTTGATCGAGGCCAGCTCCGCGTTCACGGCCTCGCCCAGCGCGGCGCTGCGCGCCTGCTCGAAGCGCGCCAGCTCCGAGGCCACCTCGGTGTAGCGCTGCGCGGTGTTCTTGAACTGGTCGGCTGCCTGTGCCAGCACCACGGCATCGGCCGGCGGCGTCTTGAGCAGCCCCTCGCGCTGCGACAGGTACTGCGCACGCGCCTGCCCCAGGCGCTCGATGATCGCCACGGCCTCGGGCGTGGTCTCGATCTCGGCGAATCGCTTCTGAATCACGGTGGTGCGCTCCGTGACCCGCTTCATGTCTTCGGCGAAGTGCGCACCCAGGGACTTGTCCGCGCTGTAGACCACGGCCAGCGTGCGCTGCGAATTCAGCACGATGTTCTCGCGCCACTCTCCAGCCAGCTGCAGGCGCTCGGCCTGCAGCCCGGTCAGGGCCCGCGTTTCTTCCTGGGCCCGGCCCAGTTGCAGGAAGGCCGTCACCGCCAGCACGGCGATGAGGCCGACGATGCCCGCGAAGCCCAGGGCCAGGCGGGTGCCGATGTTCAGGTTGCTCAGCTTGTTCATGACAGGAAGGAGGGGCCTCATCGGCAGGCCCGACGACAACTTTTTCAATACACGGAAAGTGAAATTCGGCGTGTTTCACGGCAAGTTGAGCGAGCGCAAACCTTTCCACGCGCGGACCATGACTTGTTCACGCCGCTTCGGGCGTTTCCCGGGGCAGCCTCGGCATTCCCCGGGCACGCAGCCCCGGTCGGGCGCAGCCTGGGAACCCGTGACTTTTTTCACGAACCGTGCCGGCGTGGATGAGGCGTGGGTTGGAGGCCGGGAGCGCCTGTTCACAATTTCCGGCCTATGAGCAGCCGCCCGCGCCCGCATGCCTCGACCTGGTGCGAGGCCCGCCCTTCCCGTCGTCAGGCGGCGCCGGCCAGGGCACGGGCATGAAGCTGCCCGACGACGGCGCCTGGGGGGGCGGCTCGAGCGACGCCTGGAACGAGGCGGCGCTGCAGCCCAGCATGCCGTTCAGGACCGATGCCCAGGGGGCGCTGGCGTCGGCCGGCGCGGCCTGGAGCGTCTACGCCGGCCTGTCCGTCGAGCAGCTGGCGCAACGGGGCTGGGCGGCCGTCATCGATGCCGCGGACCTGCCCGAGCGCAACGCTGCATGGCGTACCGGCATGGCCCGGGGGATGGCGTTTTCCATGCGGCTGCGCGTGCGCCGGCACGACGGGCAGAGGCGCTGGCACCTCGTGCGGCTGCAGCCGCTGCGCCACGGCGACGGACTGCCGCACGCGTGGCTGGGGTCGGCCACCGACATGCACGACCTGCCCGGCGAGCACCCGGACGGCGCCGGCCGGGACGATGCCGCGGCTTTCCCGGCCGAGCCCGGCGGCGCCCGTGCCGAGGCCGGCCTGCAGCGGCGCGAGGCCTATCTCGACGCCGTGCTGCAGGCGCTGCCCGTGGGCGTGCTGCTGGCGGACGCCGAGGGCGCCCTGATCCTGAGCAACGAAGCGTTCCGAAGCCTGTGGGGCATGGTGCCGCCGACCCGGGATTGCAGCGAGTACGGCCGCTGGGAGGGCTACTGGCCCGAAACCGGCGCACGCATCCAGGCGCACGAGTGGGCCCTGGTGCGCGCGCTGCGCCAGGGCGAGGTCGTGCGCGGCGAGCTGGTCGAGGCCCAGCCCTTCGACGACGGCCCGCGCCGCTTCCTGCTCAGCAACGCCGCGCCGGTGCGCGATGCGCGGGGCCGCATCGTCGGCGGCGTGGCGGTGATGGTGGACGTCACCGGGCAGCGCGCCGCGCAGCTGGAGCGCGAGCGGCTGCTGACGGCACAGACCCTGGCGCGCGGGCAGGTCGAGTCGATGCTCGAGGCCATCAGCGACGCCTTCTTCGCGCTGAACCACGACTGGCGCTTCACCTACGTCAACGACCGCGCGCAGCAGGTGCTGGGCGTGCAGCGCGCCGAGCTGCTGGGCCGCTCGGTGTGGGAAGCGTACGCGCCGGCCGTGGGCACGGTGTTCGAGCGCGAGTACCGCCGCGCCATGGCGCAGGGCGTGCCGGTGGCCTTCGAGGCGCACTACCCACCGCTGGAGATGTGGTTCGAGGTGCGCGCCTACCCCGGGCGGCAGGGCCTGTCGGTGTACTTCCAGGACATCACGGCGCGGCGCGTGGCCGAGGAGCGGCTGCAGGCCAGCGAGGCCCGGCTGCAGGCGGTGTTCGACGCCGCGCCGGTGGGGCTGCTGGTGGCCGAGGCGCCGGGCGGCCGGATCGTGCAGGCCAACCGGCAACTCGAAGAGATCCTGGGCCATCCCACGCTGCCCGCGCAGGACGTGCAGGGCTACGCGGCCTACGCGGCCTTCGACGCCGACGGCCGGCCCGTGCCGCCGCAGGACACGCCGCTGGCCCGTGCCCTGGCCGGCGAGGAGCGGCCGCAGAAGGAAATGCTCTACCGCCGCGGCGACGGCCACCTGACCTGGATTCGGGCCGTGGCCACGCCGCTGCGCGACGCCCAGGGCGGCATCAACGGCGCGCTGGTGGCCGTGGTCGACATCGACCAGGAGCGCCGCGCCATCGACGCGCTGCAGGAGCGCACCGCGCAGCTGGCGCAGACCCGGCTGCGGCTGGACGTGGCGTTGACCGGGGGCCAGCTCGGCGTCTGGGACTGGAACGTGGCCACGGGCGAATCCTGGTGGACGCGGCAGATGTTCGAGCTGCTGGGGCTGCCGCAGCGCGAGGACGGCGCCGCCCGGGCGGACCTGTTCATGTCCATGGTGCATCCCGAGGACCGCGGCGCCGTCGAGGCCGCCATCGCGCAGGCGATGGAAGGCCAGGAGATGTTCGAGGCGGAGATGCGCCTGGTGCGTGCCGACGGCCGGCAGTGCTGGGTGCTGGGCCGGGCCAAGGTGCTGCGCGACGAATGGGGCCAGCCGCTGCGCCTGGTGGGCGTGAACCTCGACATCACGGCGCAGAAGGCGGCCCAGGCGCGCATCGTGGAGCTCAACGCCACGCTGGAAGCGCAGGTCCAGCAGCGCACGGCCGAGCTGCAGCGCACGGCGGCGCGCGAGCGCGCCATCCTCTGCAGCGCGGCCAGCGCCATCGTCGCCACCGACCTGGAGGGCCGCATCACCTCGTTCAACCCGGCCGCCGAGGCGATGTTCCGCCTGACCGCGCAAGCCGCGCTTGGCAGGCCGGTGGTCGATCTCTACGACCCGGAAGACTGCCAGACCCACCTGGCGAACTTCCCGCCGGAAGTGCTGCAGGTGCTGTGGCCCGACGAGGCGGCGCGGTTCCAGGGCTCACCCGGTTCGCAGCGCAGCGAATGGCGCTACGTGCGCGCGGACGGCACGCGCTTTCCCGGGCTGCTGAGCGTGAGCGTGCTGCGCGACGCCCAAGGCGCGCCCAAGGGGCTGCTGGGCATCGTCACGGACCTCACGGAGCGCAAGGCGCTCGAGGAAGCGCTGCACCAGCGCACGCACCAGGCGGAGGCCGCCAACCGGGCCAAGAGCGCGTTCCTGGCCCACATGAGCCACGAGATCCGCACCCCGCTCAACGCCGTCATCGGGTTGAGCGACCTGCTGCGCCGGCGAGCGCTGCCCGAGGACGCGGCCCGCTTCGTCAGCCACATCCACGGTGCCGGCGAGCAGCTGCTGGCGCTGGTCAGCGACGTGCTCGACCTCTCGCGCATCGAGGCCGGCGAGATGGTGCTGGAGTCGGTGGACTTCGAGCCGCGCCAGCTGCTGGAGGCGGCCCTGGCGATGGTGCAGCCGCAAGCCGGCGCCAAGGGCCTGGCCCTGGCGTGCGACATCGCGCCGGACCTGCCGGCACGGCTCTATGGCGATCCGCTGCGGCTGCGCCAAGTGCTGCTCAACCTGCTGTCCAACGCCGTGAAGTTCACGCCGTCGGGCAGCGTGACCCTGCACGTCGGGCTGCTGGCGCGCAAGCACCAGCAGGTGCTGGTGCGCCTGGACGTGGCGGACACCGGCATCGGCATCGCGCCGGAGCAGCAGCAGCGCATCTTCGAGCCGTTCACGCAGGCCGACGGCTCCATCACGCGGCGCTTCGGCGGCACGGGACTGGGCCTGTCCATCGTGCGGCGCCTGGTGGACATGATGGGCGGCACGCTGCTCGTGCACAGCCAGCCCGGCCAGGGCAGCACCTTCAGCATCAAGCTGCCCATGACGCTGGCCGGCGAGGACTGAAACCGCGCCCGGAATTCAGCCCGACCGGGCCCGCAGCCACTTCGCCACGGCGGCGGCGCTGCGGAACTCGTCCACGCAGCGCGCCGGGATGTCCGGATACCGTGCCTGCCACAGCCGCGCCAGCGCCTGTCCGGGGCCGATCTCCAGCACCGCGTCCACGCGCTGCGCGAAGAGCGCGTCCATGCACTCGTCCCAGCGCACCGTGCGGGCTATCTGCACGGCCAGCGCCTCGCGCGCCTGCGCGGCGTCGCGCACGCGGCCCAGGGCGTTGCTGAACAGCGCCGTGCGCGGCCGCGCCAGCGGCACGGGCGCCAGCTCGCGCGCGAAGGCGTCGGCGGCCGGTTGCATCCAGTGCGTGTGCGAAGCCAGCGCCACGTTCAGCAAGGTGCAGCGCGCCCCCTGCGCCTCGGCCCCGCGCACGACCTCGTCCAGCACGGCACGCAGGCCGCCCAGCACCACGGCGTCGAAGCCGTTGCGGATGGCGACGTCCAGGCCGAAGCGGGTGCCCAGCGCCGAAAGCGCGTCGGGCGCCAGGCCGGTGACGGCGAGCAGCCCGGTGTCGGCGGCCGCGGCGGCGGCGTCCATGCAGGCGGCACGCCGCCGCGCCAGCGCCAGCGCGGTCTGCGCATCGAACACGCCCGCCGCGCAGAAGGCGGCCAGCTCGCCCACGCTGTAGCCGGCCACGCCCACCGGCGCCGCGGGCAGCAGCGGCGCGAGCTGCGACCAGGCCGCCAGCGCCAGCCCGGTGAGCAGCGGCTGCGCCACCGCGTTGCGCCCGGCCCAGGCCGCGTCGGCCAGGCGCGCGCGCCAGCCGGCGCCGACGTGCTGCTCGACGGCGGCGACGGCCTCGCCGGGCGCCAGCCAGGACAGCATGTCCGGGTGCTGCATGCCCTGGCCGGAGAAGACGAGGGCGTATCTCATGGCTTCAGTCCCGGGACGCCAGGCGCTGAATGAAGCAGGCCGCGGCCAGCATGTCCGCGCAACCACCGGGCGAGAGCCGCCGCGCGACGAAGGCGCGGTGCAGGGCCCACGCGGCTTCCACCGCGCCCGGCGCCGCCGCGCCGCCCGCGGCCAGGAAGCCGCGCGCCGACTGCCGGGCGAATTGCAGGCCCTCCAGCCCGCCGCGGTGCGCCAGGTTGCTGTCGTCGAGCACCGCCAGGATCGAGAAGAACACTTCCAGACGCACACCGGGCAGGCCGAGCCCGGCGCGCCGCGCCCGGTCCCAGGCCGGCAGCGCCGTCTCGAACAGCGCCGGGAAACCCAGCGCCGCCTCCTGCGAGGCGCTGCGCAGGCCGAGCCGGCGCGCGGCCAGGCCGCCGGGCAGGACCGGCACCCGTCGAGCGCGCGACGCCAGCGCCGCGCCCCAGTGCCGGCCCAGCGCGGCCCGGAGGGCGGTGGCCTGCGGCGCCGTGCCTTCAGCCTGCGCCGCGCCCGCCGCCGCGCACAGCAGCCCCAGCACGAAGATGGCGCCGCGGTGCGTGTTGATGCCGCCCGTGGCCGCCAGCATGCGCGCCTCGGCGCCGATGCCGCAGCTCTCCAGCTCGGCGAAAGGCACGCGCGCCGCGCCCAGCTCGGCCATGCGCACGAAATAGCGGCGCAGCGCGAACAGGCTGCGCATGAAGGTGTGCGCGTCCATGTCGGCATGGCTGCCGCTGTCCACGAAGGACACCAGGCCCGGCTTGGGCGCCAGCGCCAGCTCGTCGTGCAGCGCCAGCGTGGCGGCGCGGCCGATGGCGGCGGCGGTCAGCCGCGGCGACGAGGCAGGTGCGGGATCGGCCCGCCGCAGCGCCGCGCCGCTCATGCCGCGCGCGCCAGCGCCGGCGCCTCCCAGCCTTCAGGCAGCGCCTGCTCCAGGCTCGCGCCGTGCAGCCGCTTCACCAGCAGCGCGCGGCTGCGGCCCGCGCGCCAAGCGGCCCACTCGCGCCACGCCACCGCGCCGCCGTCCGGGAAGACCAGCTCGCCGTCCAGCCGCAGGCCTTCCGGCGCATGCCGCTGCAGCAGCGCCGCGGCGGCGTCCGCCGCGCCCGCGTCCTGCACCGCCAGCCACAGGTCAAGGTCGGAGCGCGCATGCAGGTAGCGCTGGCCCGTCAGCCACTGCCAGCCGGCGCTGCCGTAGGCATGGGCGTTCAATCCCTGCTGCTGCAGCGCCTCGTGCAGCGCCTGCGCCTCCGCCCGTAGCGCGCGCGGCAGCGCCGCGGCCGCCTCGCACAGGGCGGGAAACTCGCCGAACCGGGCGATGGCCGAGGCCGGCAGCCGCAGCCCCAGCAGCCGGCGCCCGAAGACCGGCGGCGCCGACAGGCCCAGCGCGATCGAAGCCGGCGCCGGGTCGCCCGGTTGCGGCAGCGGCTGGCGCGTGACCACCAGCGGCAGGTCGTGGTCGGCCCAGTGCCGCAGGCAGTCGCGGGCCTGCCCGTCCCAGGCGCAGCAGTTCGCTTCCGACAGGTCCTGCCAGCCCGCGGCGGACAGCCAGGCGAGCTGATGACGGCGCAACGGTGGCATGTTCCGGCTCCTCTCGTCAGGCCGCGTCCAGCACCCGCTGCGCCACCGCGGCGGCCAGGCGCCGGCCGCCGCGCTCGGCGCCGTCCAGCGCGCGCGTGTCCCCGGTGGGCGTGTGCGCCAGCGCCTCGCGCAGCGCGCCGGGTAGATCGCCCTGCCAAAGCCCGCGCACGCCGCCCATGGCCACGTAGTTGGCCACGCCCGGCGCGAACACCGGATTCGATTGCGACAGCGACTCCAGCAGCTCCGGCGCCAGCTTGGTCACGCGCGCCATGGCCGGGATGCGCATGACGCGGATCTCGGCCTGCGGCAGCGCGTAGCAGGCGTCCGCGATCAGCCCCGAGGTGATGAAGCCGCCCGACAGCGCTTGGTCGTACACCAGCCCGATGACGCGGTGGCCGCGCCGGCGCGCCAGGTCGATGCACAGGCCCAGGTGCGCCATCGCGCGGTTGATGCCCAGCAGCTCATCGCGGCGGCGCAGCTGCTGCCCCTGCGTGTCGATCAGCAGCAGGATCGGCCGCCCGGGATGGCTCGCCACCGTGTCCAGCACCACCCGCGCCTGCGCCAGCGCCAGCTGCACGCCGATGGGCGCGTGGTTCGTGGTGCCCACCACCGTCAGCGGCGCGCCGTCGAAGGTCGCGGTGCCGTGCAGGAAGTCGCCGTCCGCCGTGATGCCGTGATCGGCGCCGAAAAGCTGCGTCGCCAGCGTATTCCAGTCCATGTCGGAGCCCTTTCTGCCTCAGGCCGCGCGCAGCGCGCGCACCTCGTCCACGTCCAGCGCCGGCACCCGCTCCGCGTCCGCCACGCCCAGCTGGCGCCACAACTGGATCGCCTCCTCGTCGCCATCGAACCCTTCGGGCAGCAGGCGCAGGCGTTCGGCCAGCAGCGCGTGCTCGGCTTCCAGCGCTTCCAGCGTCACCGGCCGGCTCTCGTCCAGCGCGGCGATGGCGGCGGCGCGGAAGGCGGCCACGTCGTCCTCCACCAGCACGTCGCAGTCGCCGCTGAGCCAGCGGTGCTTGCCGCCCGTCGTGCGCCACACCAGGGCGCGGTCTTTCGAGTCGAACTCCTCGACGCCGTGCGAGGCTTCGATCACCTCCGGGCCCGACATGGCCAGCCGCCCCACGTCGCTCATCACGATGAAGTCGGTGCAGCGCGCCACGATGCCCATGCCGCCGAAGCAGCCGTTGGCGCTGCCGATGAGCGTGAGCACCGGGATGCCGGCGGCGCGCACGTCCAGCACCGCGCGCATCACCTCGGACACCGCGATCAGCCCGGCATTGGCCTCGTGCAGCCGCACGCCGCCGGAGTCGGCCAGCAGCAGCACCGCGTCGGGCCGCTCGCGCAGCGCGCGCCTGAGCATGCCGACCAGCTTGGCGCCGTGCACCTCGCCCACGCCGCCGCCCATGAAGCCGCCCTCCTGCGCCGCCACGAACACCGGCCGGCCACCGAGCGTGGCGCGCCCGACGGCCACGCCGTCGTCGAAGGACGAGGGCACGCCCAGCTGCGCCAGGTGCGGGCTGCTGACGCGCTCGGCCGGCGGCAGCCACTCGTGGAAGCTGCCCGCGTCGAGCACGCGCGCCAGGCGCTCGCGCGCCGGGCACTCGGCATAGCTGATGGTGGTGCTCGTGCTCATGGCCGGTTCCCGGAAAGCGGCAGCTCGGCCACGGCCTGGTCCAGCCGCAGGCTGACCACCGCGGGCGTCGCGCCCATGTCGTTGATGGAGACGCGCAGCCCGGCCAGCGGGTGGCGCAAGTGGAAATCCTCAAGCACGGCCTGCCAGATGGCGCCGAAGCCGCGCGCCGAGGTTTCCACCTGCACGCTGCAGGCGTCGCCGGCGGCGGGCTCCAGCATCACTTCCAGGTTGCCGGAGCCAACCACGCCGACCAGCACCGGGGCGAAGGTGCCCGCGGCCTGCCGGCCCTCGAAGCTGAAATCCAGGGTTTCGATGCCCGCATGAAGGCTCATGTCAGGGTCTCCTTCCTTCACCAGTTGCGGAAGCGCTTGGGCGGCTGGTAGAGCCCGCCGGAAGCGCGCACCAGGTCGCGCATGGAGCGTGCGGCCAGCAGGTTGCGGGTGGCGTCGCGCGGGTCGATGCCGAGGTCCTGCGGGCGCTGGATGACGCCGCGGTCGCGCAGGTTCTCCACCATGCGTCGGTCGCGGCCCAGGCCGACGGCCGTGTAGCCCGCCACGCCGCGGATGGCCTGCGCCCGCTCCTCGTCGGTGCGGCACAGCAGCAAGTTGGCGATGCCTTCCTCGGTGAGCACGTGCGTCACGTCCTCGCCGTAGATCATGATCGGCGGCAGCTGCATGCCCGCCTGCTCGGCCAGCTGCCAGGCGTCGAGCTTGTCCACGAAGGCCGGCTGCATGTGCTCGCGAAAGGTTTCCACCATCTGCACCACGAGCTTTTGCCCGCGCGGCGTGCCGGCGGCGCCGCCGCGACCGGCGCGCGCCTCCCGCCCGGCGCGCAGCCAGGCCGGGCTGGCGTGGCGGCGCCCGCGCGCGTCGGCGCCCATGTTGGGCGCGCCGCCGAAGCCGGCAATGCGGCCCAGCGTCGCGGTGGAGCTGTTGCCGTCGAGGTCCATCTGCAGCGTCGAGCCGATGAACAGGTCGCAGGCATAGTGGCCCGCGGCCTGGCAAAAGGCGCGGTTGCTGCGCAGCGAGCCGTCCGGCCCGGTGAAGAACACGTCGGAGCGGGCGCGGATGTAGTCCTCCATGCCCAGCTCGGAGCCGAAGGAGTGGATCGACTTGACCCAGCCGGCCTCGATGGCGGGAATCAGCGCCGGGTGCGGATTCAGCGCCCAGTGCCGGCAGATCTTCCCCTTCAGTCCCAGCGCCTCGCCGTAGGTCGGCAGCAGCAGCTCGATGGCGGCGGTGTCGAAGCCGATGCCGTGGTTCAGGCGCTGCACGCCGTACTCGGCATAAATGCCCTTGATGGCCATCATCGCCATCAGCACCTGGATCTCGCTGATCTGCGCCGGGTCGCGCGTGAAGAGGGGCTCGATGAAGTTGGGCCGCGGCGCCTTGACCACGAAGCCGACCCAGTCGGCCGGGATGTCGATGCGCGGCAGCGTGGTGGTGGCGCCATCGACCAGCTCGTTCACCTGCGCGATGACGATGCCCCCGGAAAACGCCGTGGCCTCGACGATGGCCGGCGTGTCCTCGGTGTTGGGGCCGGTGTAGAGGTTGCCTTGCGCGTCGGCCGCCTGCGCCGCCACCAGCGCCACCTGCGGCGTGAGGTCCACGAAGTAGCGCGAGAACAGCTCCAGGTAGGTGTGGATGGCGCCGATCTCGATGCGCCCCTCCGACACCAGCTTCGCCAGCCGCGCGCCCTGCGGGCCGGAGAAGCTGAAGTCCAGCTTCGCCGCGATCCCGTTGTCGAACACGTCCAGGTGCTCGGGCAGCGCCAGCACCGACTGCACCATGTGCAGGCCGTGCACGCGCTCGGGATCCAGCCGCACCAGCGCCTGGGCCAGGAAGTCGGCCTGCTTCTGGTTGTTGCCTTCGAGGCAGACGCGGTCGCGCGGCTCGATCACGGCTTCGAGCAGCTCGGTGATGGCATCGGCCTCGGCCAGCTTGCCGCGCAGCTTCGGGCCGAGAGCCTGGGCGGCGCGCGCCAGGCGCGCGGCGCGGTTGTCGGCGCGGGTGGTCCAGTGTCGGGAGGTCATCGGCATTCGCTCAGTCCAGTTTCACGTTGGCCGCCTTCACCACCTCGCCCCAGCGCCGGGTTTCCGCCGTGACGAAGTCGTGGAAGGCCTTGCCGGTGAGCGTGGGCGTGTCGGCGCCCAGGCCGTTCCAGGCCTCCTTGATCTCCCTGGTGGCGAAGGTTTTATTGAGTTCGGCCGTCATGCGCTCGATGGCCGCCTGCGGCGTGCCCCTGGGCGCCCACAGCCCGTACCAGGTGGCGACCTGGTAGGTGGGCACGCCGCCCTCGGCGGCGGTGGGGATGTCGGGGAAGCCGGGGGCGCGCCTGTCGCCGGCCACGGCCAGGGCCTTCACGCGGCCGCCCTTGATGTGCGAGGCCGAGGAGCCCAGGCCGTCGAACATCATGTCGATCTGCCCGGCCATCACGTCCTGCAGCGCGGGGCCGGCGCCGCGGTAGGGCACGTGCGTGAGCTGCACGCCGGTCTGCAGCTTGAACAGCTCGCCGGCCAGATGGTGCGAGGTGCCGTTGCCGGCCGAGCCGAAGTTGGCCTTGCCCGGGTTGGCCTTGGCCCAGGCCAGGAACTCGGGCAGCGTGCTGGCCGGCACGCGCTTGGCATTGACGATGACGACCTGCGGCACGCTGGCCAGCAGCGCCACGGGTACGAAGTCGCGCTCCAGGTGGTAGTCCAGCTTCGGGTAGATGGCCGGCGCGATGGCGTGGTGCACCCCGCCCATGAACCAGGTGTAGCCGTCCGGCGCGGCCTTGGCCGCCAGCGTCGCGCCCACGTTGCCGCCGGCGCCGCCCCGGTTGTCGATGACGACCTGCTGGCCGAGCTGCTTCGACAGCGCGGCGAACAGCGGCCGGGCGAAGGAGTCGGTGCCGCCGCCGGCCGGGAACGGCACGATGACCGTGACCGGCTTCGTGGGCCACGACTGCGCGTGCGCGCCGCCCGCCCATCCCGCCAGGCCGGCCAGCGCCAGGCTGCCCAGCGCCAGCAGTTGCCGGCGCCTTGCACCGGCGGCCCCGGCAGGCCGGGCCGCGGGGCGGAAAGCGGAAAAGGTGCTGGAGGTTTCCATCGCTTCGTCTCCTGTCAGGGGCAGCGGCGCTGCCGGTCGTTGTGGAGCCGAAGGTAGGAAAGCCGGCGCGCGCCTTCAATCAAGCAGCCCGGCAGATCGTTACGGCCACCGTAACGGTGCCGGTGTCAGGCCAGCTCGGCGCGGGCCGCCCGCGCCTCGGCCAGCAGCGCCGGCAGCGCACATGCCCCGGCGGGCAGGTCCAGCGAGGCGACCACGGGAACAGCGGCGGACGCGTTCAGCGCGCCAGCAAAAGCCCTTCCTCCCACGCCGAGCGCACCTTCTCCAACAGCCCTGCCGGTACCCGCTCGTCGCCTCTCGCCTCCCGCAGCGTCTCGCCCAGGGCCTGGGCGATGCGCTCCAGCACCTGCGCGGGCTGGCTCACGCCGCAGATGCGCCGGCCGAAGTCCAGCAACTCGGCACACGTCGGATAGGTTTTCGTATGGTGGCGGCCGGCGAACAGCTTCAAGGCCAGCGTGCGGTCTTCCAGCTCGGGTCCGCCTGGATAGCGGGTGTAGCTGTAGATGGCCGTGGTCACCACGTCGAACATCGGCGCCAGCCGGATGTCGACGGCATCGCGGTACAGCACGCCGAAGTTCTTCAGGTGCGCGTCGCCGTTGCGCACCATCACCGAGAACGCCACCTGTTCGAAGAAGCGCCGCAGGTTGTCGGCGTGCAACTGGAGCTGGCGCAGCAACTCGGCCACCCGCTGGTAGCTGCCTTGATACTTGCGGTCCGACAGCACGTCGCGCACGCGCAGGCCGGCCAGCGCGGCAATGTCCTCGAAGCCCAGGCGCTCGGTGCGTCCATCGCCGTGCACCACCATGTCGAAGCGGTCGAGCACCAGCATCTGGCCGTCGTCGGAAAGCTCGAACGGCGGCACTTCGATGCCCGCGCGCCGTGCCGCGCCGAGGCACAGGAACTCGTTGGCGCACAGCCCGGGATAGGCCGGGCTGGCGGCCTTCACGATCAGCGACGGGATGGGTACCGTCGCCCGGTCGGGCACCATGATCTTGGGCTGCATGCCCGCAATCCCCGCGCCCGAACTCAGGTACGCGGCCACCAGGTCGTCGAACACCTCCGGGCTGTAGCGCAGGCGCAGCAGCGTTTCCCGGCTCAGCGGCCGCGGCGGCGCCGCCGGCGACGCGCCCGGCAGCCGGTAGCCCAGCCGGCCGATACCGTTGCGCCCAGCCAGCGCCAGCAGGTGCATGGGCGTCATCGGCTGCTTGGGAAACAGCTGCCGGATGCGCATGAACAGGTCGCCTTCGGGCAGGTTCTGGTCCATGGGCGCGAACAGGTCGCCGTCCTGCCAGGTCAGGCGCTCACTCGCCGGCATCAGCAGCGCCACGGCGGGCTGGCCCGGGTCCGCGTCGAGGTAGCGGAACTCGTAGTTCGAGGCCTTCAGCAGCTGCCCGGCGCCGGCCTGGTCGCCGATGCCGACTTCCAGCGCGCGGATGCGCTCAGGCAGCATCGTCGTCATCGTCCAGGAAGCGCCGCGACACCTCCTGCGCCGTGGGCAGCCCCACGCGCTCCAGCCTCAGGGCCAGGCCCATGGCGCCCAGCACGGCCATCAGCGACGACACCGTGCTTTCCTCCCCGGACTCCAGCCGGTAGACCACCTCGCGCACCTTGCCCGCCCGCTGCGCCAGTTCGGACTTGCTCAGCCCCAGTGCTTCGCGCCGCTCGCGCAGCGCCTGTCCCAACTCGTCAGGCAAGCGAATGTTGTCAGCCATGGCTTGCATTTTTGTTCCCTCTCTTCGCAACTGCAAGCCGTGGCTTGCAGTCACCGCACGGGGCGGCGGGCGCGATGCCCGGGCCGGCGTCAGACCAACTCGGCCCGCGCCGCGCGTGCCTCGGCCAGCAGCGCCAGCAGGTTCGGGTCGCGCTCACGGGTGCGCAGGAACACGAGCGCAATGGTCTGGTGCATGCGGTAAGGCTCCTGCAGCGGCACCAGTACCACGCCCGCAGGCAGGGCGCGGCGCACGCGCCCGGGCAGCAAGGTGCAGCCCATGCCGCCGTGCACCAGGTTCATGAGCGAGAAGATGTCGCCGGTGCGCATGACGACCTGCGGCATGAAGCCCGCCAGCCTGAAGGCCTCGGCGAAGCCGCCGGAAGTGACGAAGCCCTCGGTGAGGCTGACGAAGCGTTCGTTGGCGCAGGCGGCCAGGTCCACCGCCGCCATGCGGGCGTAGGGCGAGTCAGCCGGGGCGGCGAAGTGCATGTCGTCCTCGAACAGCGGTTCGCATGCCATCTCGGCCACGTCGGCGGGCAGGCCCAGCAGGGCGGCGTCGGCCGAGCCCTCGCGCAGCTTGCGCAGCAGCTCGGCGTTGGAGCCGAGCACGAGGTCGGTCTGCAGGTCGGGGCGGCGCTGCTGGAGGCCCACCACCAGGCGCGGCACGGTGCGGCTGGTCAGCGAGTAGAGCGAGCCGATGCGCATGCGGTCCGAGCCGTAGCCGGCGGCCTCGCGCGTGGCGCGTATGCCCTCGGCCATGCCGCGCAGCACCTCGCGCGCCGATTCCGCGAGCACCTGCGCCGCGGGCGTGGGCAACAGGTTGCGGCCCTCGTGGCGAAACAGCGTGCAGCGCAGCCCGGCCTCCAGCGAGTGCAGCGCACGGTGCACGCTCACCGGGCTGGTGTTCAGACGCTCCGCGGCGCGGGCCAGGTTGCCGGTGTCCATGAAGGCCAGCAGCACCTGCAGCTTGCGGAAGGTGAGTTCTTCGGCGATGGGGTCGGGCATGCCGGGATTAGGGCATGGCGGGAGGCGGCTTCCGTAAGTGGTCGAACGCAGGGGAACCGGGCGGGGCTGCAAGCCGGAGCGCGAATAGCTTGATCATTTCACCCCGAAATTACAGCGGCAGGTTTGGGCACAAAAACAATGGTGCGGCGAATCTTTTGCCGGGCGATGCAAATGGTGTCACAGACTTATATCATCGAAGAGGACGGCGAAACATCAATACTCTCATTGATTTTCGCCGGACAACTCCGGCAACCCACCCTGGGCGCTGCGCAATCCTGATACGCAACGGATTTACCCACCGGATAACCCCTTTCCCGTTCGCCCTGAGGTATCGAAGGGTGGACGGCCCGCACCGTGTGCGGGCATCCGAGCCTGTCGGATTCGGCCTTCGATGCGCGTAGCGCACCCTGTGCTGAGGTATCGAAGCATCAGTCCGAACAGGCTTGCGGGGCTGAGGCTTCCAGCCTCCGTACCAGCCTGACGGCTTCACCCTTCGATACCTCAGGGCGAACGGAGTGGTGTTCGAGTACTGAATCTGATACGCATGAATCTTCAAATATCCTCCGAAGCCGATGCCACACCCCTTATTGCCGCAGGAGTTTATTGGTCACTTGAAGTGGCGCGAAATTGCGCATAATGCTTTTCCACGATCAATATCTCAATATTTTCATTGCCGAACTCGTGAATACTTCCTTCCCGCCTGCGCGGGGACAGGCCCCGCGCGGATTACGGAATTGAAGGCGAAGTCTCTTCGCCACCCCCTCAATCCACCGTCGCCCCCGTCTCCTTCGCCACCTTCCCCCACTTCTCCGATTCCGCCTTCACGAACGACGCGAAATTCTCCGGCGAATCGCCCACGAATTCTGAGCCCGTTTCCTTCAAGACCCGCTGGTACTCCTCGCCCTTCATGACCTTGAGCGCCTCGGCGTTAATTTTGGCGACCACGTCCCTGGGCGTCTTGCCGGGCGCGAACAGGCCATACCACGCATAGGATTCGACGCCCGGCAAACCGGCCTCGGCAAACGTGGGCACGTCGGGCAATTGCTGCGAGCGCTTGGCGCCGGTGACGGCAATCGCCTTCAATTTGCCGGCCTTGATGTGCGGCAATATGGCCACGGTGCTGTCGAACATCATGGGCGCATGGCCGGCGAGCACGTCGTTGATGGCGGTGGCCGAGCCCTTGTAGGGCACGTGGACCATGTCCAGCTTGGCCGTGGTCTTGAACAATTCGCCTGTCATGTGCTGCGGCGTGCCGTTGCCTGACGAGGCATATTGAATTTTTCCCGTGTTTGCCTTGACGTGCGCAATCAGCTCCTTGAGATTGCTGGCCGGCACGGAAGGATGGATGGCCAGCACCAGGGGAACCCGCAGCAAATTGGTCACGGGCGCCAGGTCCTTCGCCTCGAAAGGCATTTTCTTGTAGACGTGCGGGTTGATGACGATGGGCGCGCTGGAGGTGATCAGCAGCGTCGTGCCGTCGGGCGCGGCCTTGGCCACGGCGGCCGAGCCGATGTTGCCGCCGGCACCGCCCCGGTTGTCCACGACGAAGGATTTTCCAAGGGCCTCGGTCAAACCCTTGGCCATGGGGCGCGCCACGGTGTCCGATGGCCCGCCGGGCGGCCAGGGCACGACGACGGTGACCTGCTTGGCCGGCCAGTCCTGGGCTTGTGCCGTGGTCCACACGGCCACTCCGAGAGCGGCCAGGGCCAGGGTGCGATTCCATCGGGTCATTTGAGTCTCCTCGTTGGGCCACCCACCGACCATGCCGGGTGGAACCCCGTGGGCGGGCAAGCCATGCACCCGCATGGGCGCCCGGTGCCCGGTGCGCTGGTTCCTTCGCGGCATGCCGAAGCCGCCTCACCCGCTTGGCCCAGGGCTTGCATACAAGACTTGCATGGACTCGGTGCACCCAAGTCTGCACCTGAGTGGTGCGGACACCACGCGCCGGGCCGCCCTTCCCTCCCGCCGAAAGGACCGCCCCGATGAACCGCCGCCAACTTGCCCGCGCCCTGGGCGCCCTGAGCCTCGTGATCGCCGCCGGCGCGCAGGCGCAGAGCGCGCTGGACGACATCGTCGCGCGCAAGAGCATCAACATCGCCATCCCGACCGACTTCGCGCCCTACGGTTTCGTGGGCACCGACCTGGCGCCGCGCGGCCTGGACATCGACATGGCGCAGCTCATCGGCGCGAAGCTGGGCGTGAAGGTGGAGCTCATCCCCGTCACCAGCGCCAACCGCATCCCGTACCTGCAGACCAGGAAGGCCGACCTCGTCATCTCCACGCTGGGCAAGAACCCGGAGCGCGAGAAGGTGATCGACTTCACGGTGGCCTACTCGCCCTTCTTCCAGGCCGTGTTCGCCGCGAAGTCGCTGCCGGTGAAGGGCCCGGCCGACCTGGCCGGCAAGAGCGTGGGCGTGACGCGCGGCGCGATCGAGGACATCGAGATCAGCAAGATCGCCCCGGGCTCGGCCGACATCAAGCGCTTCGAGGACAACAACGCCACGGTCTCGGCCTTCGTGTCGGGCCAGGTGCAGGTCATCGCCACTGGCGCCTCGGTGGCGGGCAACCTGATGGCGCGCAATCCGCAGCTGGGCACCGAGTTCAAGTTCGTGCTCAAGGACTCGCCCAACTTCATCGGCGTGGCCAAGGGCGAGGACAAGCTGCGCCTGAAGGTCAACGAGATCATCGCCGCCGCCAAGGCCTCGGGCGAGCTCGACCGCATGGCCGTGAAGTGGCTGGGCCGCCCCGCCGGCGAGCTGCCGAACTGAGGCTTTCCCGTTCGTCCTGAGGTATCGAAGGATGAACGGCCCTTGCCACTCAACAGCCACCCAAGCCTGTCGGGTTCGCACTTCGATACCTCAGTGCGAACGGATGAGCTTGCCAACAAAGCTCTTGGAGCCGTCCCAGCCTTCGGATTCGTCCTTCGATACCTCAGGACGAACGGATTGGGGAACGGCCTACCAGAGTGCTCTTGAAATGCCATGACTCTCGACTTCACCGACGTCCTGTCGCAGTGGCCGCTGCTGCTCAAGGGCGCGGCGCTGACGCTGGCGCTCAGCGCCGTGGCCGCGGTGCTGGGCCTGGCGCTGGGCGTGGCCTGCGGCTGGGCGCGCGCCTGGGGGCCGCGCTGGCTGCGGCCGGTGGTGGGCGGCTACGTGGAGCTGATCCGCAACACGCCCTTCATCGTGCAGCTCTTCTTCATCTTCTTCGGGCTGCCGGGGCTGGGGATCAGGCTCTCGCCCGAGGCCGCCTCGGTGATCGCGATGGTGCTCAACCTGGGCGCCTATGCCGCGGAGATCGCGCGCGCCGGCATCGAGGCCACGCCGCGCGGGCAGATCGAGGCCGCGCGCAGCCTGGCGCTGACCGAGGCGCAGGTGTTCCTGCGCGTGGTCATGCCGCCGGCGCTGGGCCGCGTCTGGCCGGCCATGGTCAGCCAGATCGTGATCGTGATGCTGGGCTCGGCCGTGTGCGGCCAGATCGCGGCGCAGGAGCTGAGCTACACCGCCAACCTGATCCAGAGCCGCAACTTCCGCGCCTTCGAGAGCTTCATCGTCGCCACCGCGCTGTACCTGGCGCTGGCGGTGCTGCTGCGCCAGGCGCTCAACGTGATCGGCCCGCGCTGGATCTTCGGCCGCGCGGCGCACGCGGGAGGGCGCTGACATGACCGACTTCACCCTCTGGGACATCCTGCGCAACCTGCTGCTGGCCGCGCGCTGGACGGTGGCGCTGTCGCTCACCGCCTTCATCGGCGGCGGCCTGCTGGGCCTGGCGCTGCTGGCGCTGCGCCTGACGCGCTGGCCGGGCGCCGAGCGCGGCGTGGCGCTGTACGTGCAGCTGTTCCAGGGCACGCCGCTGCTGATGCAACTCTTCCTGGCCTACTTCGGCCTGGCGCTGCTGGGCCTGAACGTGCCGGCCTTCGCCGCCGCGGGCATGGCGCTCACGCTCTATGCCAGCGCGTTCCTCAGCGAGATCTGGCGCGGCTGCGTCAACGCCATCCCGCGCGGGCAGTGGGAAGCGGCGGACAGCCTGGCGCTGTCCTTCGGCGAGAAGCTGCGCCACGTCATCGGGCCGCAGGCGCTGCGCATCGCCGTGGCGCCGACCGTGGGCTTCTCGGTGCGGGTCATCAAGGGCACGGCGCTGGCCTCGGTGATCGGCTTCATCGAGCTGACCAAGGCCGGCACCATGATCACCAACACCACGTTCCGCCCGTTCACCGTCTATGCCTGCGTGGCGCTGCTTTACTTCGCGCTGTGCTGGCCGCTGTCGGCTTGGAGCCGCCGGCTGGAAAGGAAGCTCGCCCGTGTCCACTGACATGACCCGTACCGACCCCATCGTCCACGTCAGCGCGCTGCGCAAGCGTTTCGGCAGCAACGAGGTGCTCAAGGGCATCGACCTGCAGGTCCAGCCCGGCGAGGTGGTCTGCATCATCGGCAAGAGCGGCTCGGGCAAGAGCACGCTGCTGCGCTGCATCAACGGGCTGGAGGAGTTCCAGGACGGCAGCCTGCAGGTGGACGGCCAGCCGCTGCGCCACGGCGACGCCAAGGCGATGCGCGCCCTGCGCCAGCACGTCGGCATGATCTTCCAGAGCTTCAACCTGTTCCCGCACCTCACGGTGGGTCGCAACGTGATGCTGGCGCCGACGCTGGTCAAGCAGCGTGGCGCGGCGCAGGCCGAGGCGCATGCGCGGGTGCTGCTGGAGCGCGTGGGCCTGGCCGACAAGTTCGACGCCTGGCCCGATCAGCTCTCCGGCGGCCAGCAGCAGCGCGTGGCCATCGCCCGGGCGCTGGCCATGGAGCCCAGCGTGATGCTGTGCGACGAGATCACCTCGGCGCTCGACCCGGAGCTGGTGGGCGAGGTGCTGAAGGTGGTGGAGCGGCTGGCGCAGGAGGGCATGACGCTGCTGATGGTCACGCACGAGATGGGCTTCGCCCGCAAGGTCAGCGACCGCGTGGTGTTCATGCACGCCGGCCGCATCCACGAGATGGGGCCGCCCGAAGCGCTGTTCGGCGACCCGCAGACGCCGGAGCTGCGGCAGTTCCTGGCGGCGCTGCACTGAGGCGGCGCCGCACCGGAATCCTCAGGCCGGCGCCGGGCGCGATGCCCCCAGCGGCGCCAGCGAGGCGCGCAGCCGCGCCCGGGCGTCGTCGGCCGTGGCGCCGGCCTGGCCCAGCGCGTCCTCCACGTGGCCGATGTGCGCCAGCATCAGCGTGGTGGCGCGGCTGAAGTCGCCCTGCTCGATGGCCTCGACGATGCGGGCGTGGTCCTCGCAGGACTCCCGCGCGTCGTGCGTGGACTGGTAGAGCGTGGCCACCAGCGTGGTGCGCGCCGTGAGGTCGCGCAGCATGTCGGCCAGCACGCGGTGCCCCAGGCACTCGGCCAGGCAGACGTGGAAGTCGGCCAGCATGAAGGCGCGCGTGGCCGCGTCGGACTCCTCGATGGCGGCGCGTTCCTGCGCCAGGTGCTGGCGCATGCGTGCCACGGCCGCCTGCAGCGGCTGCCCGTCGCCCCCGAAGCGCTGCCCGGCCTGCGCCAGCAGCCCCGACTCCACCGCACGCCGCGCCGCGAAGGCGTCGCGCGCCTCCTCGGCCGAGGGCTCCACCACGTACCAGCCCTTGCGGCTGCGCACCTCGACGAAGCCGCGCGCCTGCAGCTGCATCAGCGCCTCGCGCACCAGCGTGCGGCTCACGCCGAAGAGGTCGGCCAGCTCCTGCTCGCCCAGGCGCTCGCCGGGCTGCAGGCGCTGGGCCAGGATGGATTCGACGACGCGCCGGGCAATTTCGGTCGGGCTGGGCATGGCTGCACTGTATCGGCTGGCACGCCGCGTTCCAGGGCGGCGGCGGGCGGCTGGCCGGGCCCGGCCGTTGCACTGGAAGCCCCCGGAAACAGGCCGTGCGTCCGCCTCGCGCCGGCTCCGGGCGGGGCCGTGAGCCGCAGATTTGTAAAAAACCGTGTGCTATTGCCGCGGCAGCGTGCCGCGGGGCTCTTCACGGGCCCTGATCCGCGCCGAACAACGGGCATCACCCAACGGCCCGGGAGCGTCAGCGCTGCCCGGGTGCCCCCGATGTCCGATCAGAACAAATCCAGCCTTCCCGCCGAATCGCCGTCCCTTCGCGCGGATCGCCGCGTCCACGCGGCCTTTGCCCTGGCCTGCCTGGCGCTGGTCGCGCTGTTCCTGGGCTTCGAGTGGCGGGCCCGTGCCGCGGCACTGGAGGCGGCACAGGCGCACAGCGCCCAGCTGGCCGCGGCGGTGCTGCGGCAGAGCGTGGAGCTCACGCGCCAGGCCGCGCTGGTGACCGGGCTGGTGCGCGAGGCACAGGAGGGCGCCGGCACCGGGGAGCGGGCGCTGGAGCTGTTGCGCCACGCGCTGGCGGCGCAGGCCGGCGCGCAACCGGACCTGCGCGAGGTGGCCGTCCATGCCGCCGACGGCCGGCTGCTGGCCAGCTCGGCAGCCGCGGGCGAGGAGTCGGGGTCGGCGCGGGGCCTGCCCTTCTTCGAAGCCCAGCGCGGCGCCGGCCGCGATGCGCTGCGGGTGGGCACGCCGCTGCGCGCGCCGCGCCAGGGCGAGTGGCTGATCCCGGTGTCTCGCCGGCTGCAGTCGGGCGACGGCGAGTTCGCCGGCGTGGTGGTGGCGCTGCTGCGCCTGCGCGGGCTCGATGCCCGCTTCGCGGCCTGGGACGTGCCGCCCGGCACGGTGCTGGCGCTGCACGGCGGCGACGGCACGCTGCTGGCGCGGCATCCCTTCGTCGAGCAGGCCATCGGCATGGACCGCGAGGCCTCGGTGCTGAGCTCGGAGCACTGGAGCGGCGCGGCTTCGGGCACCTTCGACGCGGTCTCGCCGCTGGACGGCGTCGAGCGCCGCTACGGTTACGCGCGCGACGACGCCCTGCCGCTGCTGGCGCTGGCGGGCGTGCCGCGGGAGGCTGCCCTGGCGGCCTGGCGCGAACAGGCCGCTCGCGACGGCGCGCTGGCCGCGGCGCTGCTGCTGCTGGTGGCGCTGGGCGGCGCCTGGGCGGCGCGGGCAGTGGCGGCGCAGCGGCGCGCGGCGCAGGCGCTGGAGCGGTCGATGCGGCACCTGGGCGACCTGGAGCGTGCCATCGACGCGCACGCGGCGGTGGACGTGTCGGACCTCAACGGCACGCTGTTGCACGTCAACGCCCGCTTCCGCGAGATCAGCCGGTACGGCGACGACGAGCTCGTCGGCCAGAACCTGCGCATGCTCGACGCCGACCGGCAGCCGGCCACCTATTTCCAGTCGATGTGGCGCACGCTGGCCGCGGGCGGGGTGTGGAAGGGCGAGGTGCGCCACCGCGCCAAGGACGGCACGCACCACTGGCTGGACACGACCATCGTGCCCTGCGCCGGCGCCGAGGGGCAGCCCGGGCGCTACATCGCCGTGCGCAGCGACGTCTCGGCGCGCAAGCAGGCCGAGATCGAGCTGCGCCAGGCGCAGCACCACGTGGCCGAGCTGAACCAGGAGCTGGCGCGGCTGGCGGCCTTCGACGAGGTGACGGGATTGCCGAACCGGCGCCAGCTCAACGGCGCGCTGGCCGGCGAGCTGCGGCGCGCGCAGCGCAGCGGGCTGCCGCTGTCGGTGCTGTGCGTGGGCGTGGACCACTTCGAGGCCCTGCTGGACGGCGACGGCGCGGCCGCGGGCGAGGACTGCCTGCGCCGCATGGCCATGGCCGTGCGCAACGTGCAGCGCCGCCCGGGCGACCTGGCCGCCCGCTGGAGCGGTGCCGAGTTCGCGGTGCTGCTGCCCGACACCGACGCCGCCGGCGCCCTGGCGGTGGCCGAGATGGTGCGCTGCGGCGTGGAGATGCTGGCCATCGCGCACGGCGCCAGCCCGCGCGGCCGCGTCACGGCCAGCATCGGCGTGTACGCGCTGCGCCCGACGCTGCACGACCATCCGCAGACCCTGCTGGAGCGCGCCACGCAGGCGCTGTGGCAGGCGCGCGAGGGCGGGGGCAACCAGGTGCAGCTGCATGGGCCGGTGGTGGCGGAGCAGGCGGCGGTTGCGGACGAGAGCGCAGCGTCCCTCGGCTGACCGGCCGGCCCGGCCGGTCCCGTCCCGTCAGCCCACCCGCTCCAGCTCGGTGGAGAACACCCCGACCCGCTCCACGTACCCCGCCGCCGCGCGCTCCAGCCGGGCCACGTCCTCGTCGCCGAGCTGGCGCACCACCTTGGCCGGCGCGCCCAGGATCAGGCTGCGGTCCGGGAAGTCCTTGCCCTCGGTGACGACGGCGCCGGCGCCCACCAGGCAGTGCCTGCCGATCTTCGCGCCGTTGAGCACCACGGCCTGGATGCCGATCAGGCTGCCTTCGCCGATGGTGCAGCCGTGCACCATGGCCTGGTGGCCGATGGTGACGCGCTCGCCGATGGTCAGCGGATAGCCCGGGTCGGCGTGCAGCACCGCGCCCTCCTGCACGTTGGACTGCGCGCCGATGGTGATGGGCTCGTTGTCGCCACGCGCCACGGCCTGGAACCAGACGCTGGCCTGGGCCCCGAGCCGGACGTCGCCCACGAGCGTGGCGTCCGGCGCCACGAAGGCGGTGGCATCGACGGAAGGGGCCTTGTCGCCCAGGCGGTACAGCGGCATGCGGGTCTCCTTGGCGGCAGGCCCAGACCGGAGCGTGCCGCTAAAAGCATCGGGAAGTGTCGTTAGCAGGGCCCGCGGCGCGGACCGTGCCCCGCCAGTATTCCAGCCTCGCGCGGCCGGACCTGCACCGCGCGCTGCGGCGCGTGCAGCGCACACATTGACAGTTCTGTAACAAGTGGCGTCGCCGAGCGCCGATGCTCCCGAGCCAGCCAGGAGCCCTGGCTCCAATAACAACGAGACAAGCATCGGAAACAAGAAACCATGACCGTCAGAAACAAATTGATGGCGAGCTTCGCCCTGCTCGCCGCACTGGTCGTTGCCGTGTCACTGCTGGCGCTGCAGGCCCTGAAGCAGGAGCACGACGACTTTGAGGACTACACCGGCGAAACGGCAGTCCGGCAGGCGCTGGCGCACGAGGTGCAAAGCGCGGCCGACGCGCGCGCCATCAGCGCCCGCAACCTGGTGCTGCTCACCAGCCCGGCGGAACGGGAGGCCGAAAAGGCACTGGTCGAGCGTTCGCACGCGCGCGTCACCGCGGCCATGGGCCAACTGGGCCAGGCGCTGGCGCGCATGGAAAGCGTGTCGGAGCGCGAGCGCGGCCTGTTCAGGGAGTTCCAGAGCATCGAGTCCCGCTACGGCCCGCTGGCGCTGAACATCGTCGCCCTGGCGCTGGAGGGCCAGCGCGAGCAGGCCACGGCCAGGATGAACGCCGAGTGCCGTCCCTTGCTGGCGGCGCTGGTGCGCAGCGTCGATGCCTACATCGCCTACGGCAACGAGCAGGCCGCGGCCGAGGTCCGCCAAGCGGCCGAGGCCTACGCCCTCAACCGCAACCTGCTCATCGGTGCCTGCCTGCTGGCCGCGGCGCTGGCCTTCGGGCTGGCCGTGGCCATCACGCGCACCATCACCAGCCAGCTCGGCGGCGAGCCGGCGCAGGCCGCTTCCGTGGCGCGCGAGATCGCGCAGGGCAACCTGGCCACCGAGGTCGCCTGCCGCCCCGGCGACGAGGCCAGCCTCATGGCCGCGATGAAGTCCATGCGCGACCAGCTGGCACGTACCGTCAGCGAGGTGCGCCGCAATGCCGACGGCGTGGCCCTGGCCAGCGCCGAAATCGCGCAGGGCAACCAGGACCTGAGCCGCCGCACCGAGCAGCAGGCCGCGGCGCTGGAGGAAACCGCCGCCTCCATGGAAGAGCTCGGCAGCACGGTGAGCCACAACGCCGGCAACGCCAGCCAGGCCGACCAGCTCGCGCAGGGCGCCTCGGACGTGGCCGCGCGCGGCGGCACGGTGGTGGCGCAGGTGGTGGACACCATGCGCGGCATCGAGGAGAGCTCGCGCCGCATCGCCGACATCATCGGCACCATCGACGGCATCGCCTTCCAGACCAACATCCTGGCGCTCAATGCCGCGGTGGAAGCCGCGCGCGCCGGCGAGCAGGGCCGCGGCTTCGCCGTCGTGGCCGGCGAGGTGCGCAGCCTGGCGCAGCGCAGCGCCGAGGCGGCCCGGGAGATCAAGGCGCTGATCACCGAGAGCGTGCAGCGCGTGGCCGACGGCTCGACCCTGGCCGACCAGGCCGGCCAGACCATGACGGAGGTCGTGAGCGCCATCCGCCGCGTCACGGACCTGATGGCCGAGATCAACGCCGCCAGCGCCGAGCAAAGCCGCGGCGTGGCCCAGGTCGGCGAGGCCGTGTCGCAGATGGACCAGGCCACGCAGCAGAACGCCGCGCTGGTGGAACAGAGCGCCGCGGCGGCGGAGAGCCTGCGCACCCAGGCGCAGCGCCTGGTGGAAGCGGTGTCGGTGTTCCGGCTGGCGGCCGACGGCGGCCCGGCTCCCGCCACGGCCCCGGCCGTGGTTGCGACGGGCAACTGGGACGGCATGGAGCGGCGCGGCCCGGACCGCGCCCGCAACGTGGTGCGGCCCGCCTTCGGCGCCCGCGGCGGCGCTCAGCCCACGGCAGCGGCACCGGCCGCCGCGCGCACGGGGACCGACGACGGCTGGGAGCAGTTCTGATCCGCGGCCCGGCCGCGGCTTACTTCACCCGCTGCTTCTCCAGCTTGCGCGCCAGCGTGCGCCGGTGCAGGCCCAGGCGGCGGGCGGTCTCGGAGACGTTGAAGCCGGTGTCGGCCAGCGTCTCGTGGATGCGCTCCCACTCCAGCGTCTTGAGCGAGGTGGCGCGGCCGCTGAGCTCGACCTCGGCATTGCCCTCGGCGCGGCCGAAGGCGGCCTCGATGTCGTCGGTGTTGGCCGGCTTGGCCAAGTAGTGGCGCGCGCCGAGCTTGATGGCCTCCACGGCGGTGGCGATGCTGGCGTAGCCGGTGAGCACGACGATGACCATGTCCGGGTCGCGCTCGTGCAGGAACTGCACGCAGTTCAGCCCCGAGGCACCGCCGCTGAGCTTCAGGTCCACCACCGCGTAGCCCGGGCGCTCGCCGCCGTCCAGCAGCGCCTGCACCTCGGCCAGGCTGGCCGCGCGCTGCACGGCGTAGCCGCGGCGCTCGAAGCTGCGGTAGAGCGTGCGGGCGAAGGCCGCGTCGTCCTCGACGATCAGCAGCCGGCGTTCTTCATCAGTGGGGCTCATCGGTGTCCTTGTCCTGCAGCGTCAGCGCGGCCAGCGGCAGCCGGATCGTCACCTCCGCGCCGCCGCCCTCGCGGTTGCGCGCCTGCAGCCGCCCGCCCAGGATGCGCGCGACGTTGACGGCCAGGAACAGGCCCAGCCCGCCGCCGGGCCGGCCCTTGCTCGACTGGTAAGGCTTGCCCAGCCGCGCCAGCATCTCCGGCACGAAGCCCGGGCCGCTGTCCTGCACGCGCAGCACGAGCTCGTCATCTTCGCACTCGGCCCACAGCGTGGGCTCGGCATCGGGCGCGGCCTCCAGCGCGTTGTCGAGCACGTTGTCGATCATCTGCCGCAGCGCGGTGTCGGAGACGATGTCCACGTCGGGCAGGTTCTCGCGCTGCAGCCGCAGCCCGGGCGCGGGCCGGGTGCGCAGCCAGTGCGCGGCCAGGTCGTCGAGGAATTCATGCAGCGTCGTCTCCACGGGCGCCTCGCCGCGCGCCTCGCCCGCGGCCAGCAGGATGCCGCTGACGATGCGCTTGCAGCGCTGGAGCTGCACCTGCATCTCGTCGATCTCCTCGCGCAGCTCGGGCTCGGCGGCGAACACCGCCATGCGCGACCAGTCGCCCAGGATCACTGACAGCGTGGCCAGCGGCGTGCCCAACTCGTGCGCCGCGCCCGAGGCCAGCAGGCCGATGCGCACGATGTGCTCCTCCTCGGCGGCGCGCTGGCGCAGGTTGGCCAGGCGCTCGTCGCGCTGGCGCAGGTTGCGCCCGATGCGGCCGATGAACAGCACCAGCAGCGCCGCCACCAGCATGAAGCACAGCAGCAGCCCGCCCACGTAGTGCGGCGGCAGCGCCGGCTCCAGCCCGGGCAGCTCCAGCGGCCGGTGCCACTGCGTCAGCGCCACGAAGCAGCCGCCGGTCAGCAGCGCCATGGCCCAGCCCAGGCGGGGGCCCAGCAGCACCACGGCCACCACCACCTGCAGCAGGAACAGGAACACGAAGGGGTTGCTCACCCCGCCGCTGTAGTAGAGCTGGCCGCTGAGCACGGCCGCGTCCACCAGCAGCCCGGCGAACAGCTCGCGGTCGAGCACCTGGCGCGCGGCCCGGGCGCGCAGCGCGCACACGGCGTTGAACAGCGACAGCGCCGCCAGCAGCAGCAGCATCTCGCCCAGCGGCAGCTCGATGCCCAGCAGGTAGTGCACGGCCACGATGGTGAGCAGCTGCCCGCCCACGGCCAGCCAGCGCAGCTGCACCAGCTGCACCAGGTTCTTGCGCCCGGCCAGGTGCTCGGCCCGGCCCGCGTCGGCGGCGGCCGGCACGGGGCTCGCCTGGGCTGCAGCGTCCGCAGCCACGGCTCAGGCCGAGGAGGACGCCGCGCGCGCGCGCAGCCGCCGGTCGTCGCGCACCACGTACACCGCCGCGGCCGCCACCATCCCTGCCAGGGCGTACCAGGTCAGTGCGTAGGACAGGTGGTTGTTGGTGAAGCGCACCACGGTCAGGCCCGGGCGGGGCCAGGTCTCGGTTGCGGTGGCCGCGGTGGCCGCGGCGGCCGGCGCCGAGGCATCGACGAAGTACGGCGCCACCGCGCCGGGCGGGCGCTCGGCCAGGCCGCGCGCGGCGGCGATGGCGGCCACGTCGCGCGAGTACCAGCGCCCGGCCGCCGCGTCGTTGTCCTGCAGCAGGCTGCCGCCCGGCTCGGTCAGGCGCAGCAGGCCCGTGACCTGCTGCTCGCCCTCGGCGCGGTCGGTGCGCATCTCGCGCGCGCGGCGATCCGGCGGCACGAAGCCGCGATTCACCAGCGCCCAGAAGCCGTCGTCGCTGCGCAGCGGCGTGAGCACCCAGTAGCCGCTGCCCAGCTCGGTGCTGGCCTGCACCAGCGTCTCCAGCTCGTGGGCGAAGTGGCCGCGCAGCGTCACGCGCTTGTACTCGTCGGTGCCGCGCTCCAGCGCCGCCCAGGCGGCGCGGCCCGGCGCGGGCACGGGCTGCGCGCCCAGGCGCTGCTCCAGGCGCGCGATCAGGTCGCGCTTCCAGGCCAGGCGCTGCAGCTGCCAGGTGCCCAGGGCGATGAAGCCCGCAAACAGCAGGGCCGCGCCGGCCAGCAGCGCCACGAGGGCGCCGCGGCCGCGCGGCCTGCGGGTGGAGTCGATGTCGTCCCGGGACACGTCAGGGCTTGAGCGTGCTCTCCCGCATGGGCGTTTCCATGAGGTTGGTGTTGAGGTGGTGCATGACCCAGATCGAGCCCGCCAGCATGATCACCAGCAGCACCACCGTGAACAGCAGCGCCAGCATGTTCCAGCCGCCCTCGGACTTCGAGTTCAGGTGCAGGAAATAGACCATGTGGACCACGATCTGCACCGCGCCCAGGCCCAGGATCACCAGCGTGGTCATCTCGGGCGAGAGCTTCTCGCCCATCACCAGCCAGAACGGGATGGCGGTGAGGATGACGGCCAGCACGAAGCCCTTGACGTAGTCGGCGGCGGTGGCGTGGTAGCCGTCGCCATGGTCGCCACCGTGGTCGTCGCCGTGGTTGTCGTGGCCGTGGTCGTGCACGTGGTCGTGGCCCAGGTCATCGTGCGGCACGGTGGCGGTGTGGGCCGGGATGTTGGCGGGGCTCAAGGCAACACTCCCATCAGGTAGACAAAGGAGAACACGCCGATCCAGACCACGTCCAGGAAGTGCCAGAACATGGACAGGCAGATCAGGCGGCGGCGGTTGGCCGGGATCAGGCCGAGCTTGTTGACCTGCACCATCAGCGTCACCAGCCAGATGACGCCGAAGGTGACGTGCAGCCCGTGGGTGCCCACCAGCGCGAAGAACGCCGACAGGAATGCGCTGCGCTGCGGGCCCGCGCCCTCGCCGATGAGGTGCGCGAACTCGTAGAGCTCGATGCCCAGGAAGCCCAGGCCCAGCAGCCCCGTGATGCCCAGCCACATCAGCACGTTGCGCTTGCGGCGCTGCTGCATGGAGATCATCGCGAAGCCGTAGGTGATGGACGACAGCAGCAGCAGCGCCGTGTTCACCGCCACCAGCTGCAGGTCGAACAGGTCGGCGCCCGACGGGCCGGCGGCGTAGCTGCGGCCGTAGACCGCGTACACCGCGAACAGCACCGCGAAGATGAGGCTGTCGCTCATCAGGTACAGCCAGAAGCCCAGCAGCGTGCCCTGCTCGGGGTGGTGGGTGCCGTCGTCGTAGAAGCGCGGCGCCTGGTCGGTGCCGACTTCGGCGGCGACGGCAGGGCTGCCGCCTTTGCCGGGCATCGGCAGGGTGGAGGATGGGCTGCTCATGGTGGAGGTTTCTTCTTCAGTCGCTTCGGTCGCAGGACGCCGCGGCCCGGCTCAGGCCACCGCCGCGGTCAGCGCCCGCGTGCGCTCGGCTTCGGTGCGCGCCACTTCGTCGGCGGGGATGTGGAAATCGCGCTGGTAGTTGAAGGTGTGCACGATCGAGGCCACCACCGTGGCGACGAAGGCGATGCCCGCGACCAGCCACATGTGCCAGATCAGCGCGAAGCCCAGCAGCGTCGCCAGCATCGAGATCACGATGCCCGCGGCGGTGTTGGCGGGCATGTGGATCGGCTTGAAGCCGTCCACCGGACGCTTGAAGCCGCGGTGCTTCATGTCGTGCCAGGCGTCGGTCTCGTGCACCACCGGCGTGAAGGCGAAGTTGTAGGCCGGCGGCGGCGAGGACGTGGACCACTCCAGCGTGCGGCCGTCCCAGGGATCGCCCGTGACGTCGCGCAGCTGCTCGCGGCGCATGACGCTCACCACGATCTGCAGCACGAAGGCGCCGATGCCCGCGGCGATCAGGTAGGTGCCGAAGGCCGAGATCATGAACCACGGCTGCTGCGACGGGTCGTCGAAGTGGCTCATGCGCCGCGTCACGCCCATCAGGCCCAGCACGTAGGGCGGGATGAAGGCGAACCAGAAGCCGATGGCCCAGCACCAGAACGAGACCTTGCCCCAGAAGGCGTCGAGCTTGAAGCCGAACATCTTCGGGAACCAGTAGTTGAAGCCGGCGAACAGCCCGAACAGCACGCCGCCGATGATGACGTTGTGGAAGTGCGCCACCAGGAACAGGCTGTTGTGCAGCACGAAGTCCGCCGGCGGCACCGCCAGCAGCACGCCCGTCATGCCACCGATCACGAAGGTCACCATGAAGGCCGGCACCCACATCATCGCCGGCTCGTAGGTGATGCGGCCGCGGTACATCGTGAACAGCCAGTTGAAGATCTTCGCCCCGGTGGGGATCGAGATGATCATCGTGGTGATGCCGAAGAACGAGTTCACGCTGGCCCCGGAGCCCATCGTGAAGAAGTGGTGCAGCCACACCAGGTACGACAGCACCGTGATCACGACCGTGGCGTACACCATCGAGGCGTAGCCGAAGAGCTTCTTGCGGCAGAACGTGGCGGTGACTTCGGAAAAGATGCCGAACACCGGCAGCACCAGGATGTAGACCTCGGGGTGGCCCCAGATCCAGATCAGGTTCACGTACATCATGGCGTTGCCGCCCAGATCGTTCGTGAAGAAGTTGGTGCCGACGTAGCGGTCGAGCGTGAGCAGCGCCAGCGTCGCGGTGAGCACCGGGAAGGCCATCACGATCAGCACGTTGGTGCACAGCGCGGTCCAGGTGAAGATGGGCATCTTCATCAGCGACATGCCCGGCGCGCGCATCTTGACGATGGTGGCGATCAGGTTGATGCCCGACAGCGTTGTCCCGACCCCGGCCACCTGTAGCGCCCACAGGTAGTAATCGACCCCGACCCCGGGACTGGCGTCGATGTTGGACAGCGGCGGGAAGGCCAGCCAGCCCGTGCGCGCGAACTCGCCCACGAACAGCGAGACCATGATCAGGATGGCGCCGCCGGCCGTCATCCAGAAGCTGAAGTTGTTCAGGAACGGGAAGGCCACGTCGCGCGCGCCGATCTGCAGCGGCACCACGTAGTTCATGAAGCCCGTGACCAGCGGCATGGCCACGAAGAAGATCATGATCACGCCGTGCGCCGTGAACACCTGGTCGTAGTGGTGCGGCGGCAGGAAGCCGGCGTTCTCGCCGAAGGCCATGGCCTGGTGCGTGCGCATCATCAGCGCGTCGGCGAAGCCGCGCAGCAGCATGATGCCGCCCAGCACCAGGTACATGATGCCGATCTTCTTGTGGTCGATGCTGGTGATCCAGTCGCGCCACAGCGGGCCCCACAGCCGGTAGCGCGTGAGCAGGAACATCACCGCCAGGCCGCCGAGCAGCGTGGCGGCGAAGGTGGCTACCAGGATGGGCTCGTGCAGCGGCAGGTCGTCGAAGCCGAGGCGCCCCAGCAGCAGGCTATTGGGTTCTCTTGGGTCGTTCATCTCGTGTCTTCCGGGTAAGGCTGGAAGCAACCTGTTCGTCGTGGGGGCGGGTTCTTTCGCGCGTGCCGCTCAGGGCTGCGCAGTCACCGCCACGCCGGGCTGGGTTTGGCCGTAGAGGTTGGTGGGGGTGCACAGCGCCGCCACCACGGTGCGCTCGCGCCCGCCCCAGCTGCGCTGCGTGGTGCCGGCGATGCCGCCCTTGCCCGCGCCGCCGGCGGCGTCGATGGCCATCATCTGGTGCATGCACATGCGCGCGCCGTCCACGCAGCGGTTGACGATCAGGTCGAACAGCTGGGGCTCGACCTGGCCGAAGCGGCGCACCGGCTCGCGCTCGCTGGGCAGCTCCAGCTTCAGGTAGGCCTCGCGGCTGAGCGCGTTGGCCTGCCCTTCCGTGCGGTTCTGCTGCACCCAGCGCTCGAAGTCCACGTCGGTCAGGCCGTGGAACTTGAAGCGCATGTGCGAGAAGCCGTCGCCGCTGTAGTTGGCCGACAGGCCCTGGTAGACACCGGCCTTGTTGATCACGGCATTGAGCTGCGACTCCATGCCCGGCATGGCGTAGATCATCCCGGCCAGCGCGGGCACGTAGAAGGTGTTCATCACCGTCGAGGCGCTGATGTGGAAGCGGATCGGCCGGTCCACCGGCGCGGCCAGCTCGTTGACCACCGCGATGCCCTGCTCCGGGTAGATGAACAGCCACTTCCAGTCCAGCGCCACGGCCTGCACCACCAGCGGCTGCACGCCTTCGGGCAGCGGGCGCTGGGCGTCGATGCGCTCCAGCGGGCGGAACGGGTCGAGCCTGTGGGTGCTGATCCAGGTCACCGCGCCCAGCGCGATGATGATCAGCAGCGGCGCGCCCCAGATCACCAGCTCCAGCCGCGTGGAATGGTCCCAGTCGGGCGTGTAGGGCGCGTTCTTCGTGGCGCGGTAGCGCCAGGCGAACAGCAGCGTCAGCGCGATCACCGGGACGATGATCAGCAGCATCAGGTAGGTGGCGGTGCGCACCAGGTCGGCCTGCTGCGCGGCGATGTCGCCCGAAGGATTCATCACCACCAGGTCGCAGCCTCCCAGCAACATCAGGGAAAGCAGTGGCAGGGCGGCACGGGCCGGGGTGCTACGTTGGTGTGGCGTGGTGGTCATCGTTGAACTTCCAGGCAGGCACGGGCCAGGGCCGGCGTGCAACGCGCGGGAATGTAGCGTGCTTGATCTCGATCAACGATTGGACATATTGTCCCAGCACGGTCTTACTTCCTTGCGCCATGTCACAACCCTCTGCCCCATCCATGAACCCGCTGTTGCGGCCACAGCAACCTCCGCTCCCGCCGCAAGGCTTCAGCGGCAAGCCCGGCAACGCCACGCCTGACGAGTCCGGGGTTGCCCCGGGTGACATCGCGGTGGGCGTGATCGTCGGGCGAGCGTCGGAGTACTTCGACTTCTTCGTCTTCGGCCTGGCCTGCGTGCTGGCCTTCCCGTTCGTGTACTTCCCCTTCGCCGAGGATCGGCTCACGGGCACGCTCTACGCCTTCACGGTGTTCGCGCTGGCCTTCGTGGTGCGGCCGCTGGGCACGCTGCTGGGCATGGCGATCCAGCGCCGCTTCGGGCGCAGCGCCAAGCTCACCACGGCCATGTTCCTGCTGGGCACGGCCACGGCGGGCATCGCCTTCCTGCCCGACTTCGAGAAGCTGGGCTTCTGGGCCGTGGGGCTGCTGGTGGCCTTCCGCTGCCTGCAGGGCATCGCGCTGGGCGCCACCTGGGACGGGCTGCCCTCGCTGCTGGCCATCAACGCGCCGGCCCACCGCCGCGGCTGGTACGCGATGCTGGGCCAGCTCGGCGCGCCGCTGGGCTTCGTCGTCGCCGCCGCGCTCTTCGCCTACATCCTCAACAACACCTCGCCCCAGGACTTCGCCGACTGGGGCTGGCGCTTCCCCTTCTACGTGGCCTTCGCCATCAACGTGGTGGCCACCTTCGCGCGGCTGCGCCTGGTGGTGACGCACGAGTACGAGAGCGCTCTGCAGGCGCACGAGCTCGAGCCCGCCCCGGTGCGCGAGCTCTTCGGCAGCGGCCAGGGCCAGGGCGCCAACATCTTCGTCGGCGCCTTCGCCGCGCTGGCGAGCTTCGCGCTCTTCCACATCGTCACGGTGTTCCCGCTGTCGTGGATCCAGCTGCGCACCCAGGAGTCCGTGGGCGACTTCCTGAATGTGCAGATCATTGGCGCGCTGCTCGCGGGCCTGGCCATGCCGCTGTCGGGCATGCTGGCCAACCGCATCGGCCGGCGCAGCACGCTGGGCACGCTGGCCGTGCTCATCGGGCTGTTCGGCTTTGCCGTGCCCTTCCTGCTCGACGGCGGCGCCACGGGCCAGTACGCCTTCGTGCTGCTGGGCTTCGTGCTGCTGGGCCTGTCATACGGCCAGTCCTCGGGCTCGGTGACCTCGAATTTCCTGCCGCACTTCCGCTACACCGGCGCCGCGCTCACCGCCGACGTGGCCTGGCTCATCGGCGCGGCCTTCGCGCCGCTGGTGGCGCTGGGGCTGTCCAACCGCTTCGGCCTGATCGCCGTCAGCTTCTACCTGCTCTCCGGCGCGGTGTGCACGCTGCTGGCGCTGCGCCTGAACAAGACGCTGGCCGCCGCGCGCGATTGATACGCACGCAACGCTCCTGAAACAACGCGGCCGGCGCCACAAGCGCCGGCCGCGGTCATTTCAGGCGGGCCCGGGACGATGGAGCCTGGAAAAGTATCCGGCCGCAGCCGGACTTGCCGGCAGCGCCGCCCGCCGTTTCAGCGGGGCTTGCGGAAGCCGTCCTCGACCCAGGCCGAGGCGCTGGCCGAGTTGAGCTTGAAGTCCGGCCGCACGCGGCAGCTCGCCAGCTCCTCGCCGAAGGCGTCGCGCGCCGACAGCACGGCGTAGGACTCGTACTCGTCGGGCACGATCTCCAGCGCCACCGTCACCGTGCCGCCGTCACCGCTGACCGTGACGCTGCGGTTGAGCATGGCATGACGGTGCTGCTCGGCGCGGCGCAGCACCTCGCTGGCGGTCTTGACCAGCACGTTGAACGCGGACACGTCCAGCGGCTTGGGGTTCTTCTTGTCGCGGCCCATGGTCCACGGGCCCACCAGCGCGGGCTCGGACTCGCCCTGGCGCGTCATCGCCACGGCCCAGCCGTCGTCGTCCTCGTTCTTGACGACGCGCGCCGTCCAGCCGTTGTCGCGCCACAGCAGCGCCTCGTGCACGGACTCCACGTCGTCGCCGTGGGCCGCCTCGTTCTTCACATCGAATGCCATTCCCGAATCGTAGCGGGGGCCGGATACCGGTTCCCGCGCCGGGTTGCCCCGGCGCCGGCATGGGGCCTTGCCGCGATCGGCGCATTTGCAAGTGCGACGCGCCCCGGTTGACAGCGCCTCGGCCCGGGAGACCATGCCCTTTCCGGCTCCCTTTGCTCACCCAGGAAATCAGGAGGCTCGCCATGCTCGAAACGCTGCGTCCCGACCCGACCTTCCACGCCTCGCCGCGGCTGGCGATGGAGGCCCCGCGCGAACGCATCGCCTACACCGCGCTGCTCTCGCCCGACGCCAGCCGCAGCGACGCCATCGCCGTCATCGACGTCGATCCGCAGTCGCCGCAGTACGGCCGCGTCATCCACCGCCTGGACATGCCCTACAAGGGCGACGAGTTCCACCACTTCGGCTGGAACGCCTGCTCGTCGGCGCTGTCGCCGCTGGCCGGCCATGCCTTCGTCCGCCGGCGCTACCTGGTCGTGCCGGGCATCCGCTCCTCGCGCCTGTACATCATCGACACCGAGCCCGACCCGCGCCGACCCACCATCGCCAAGGTGATCGAGCCCGAGGAGATCGTCGCCAAGACCGGCTACTCGCGCCCGCACACCGTGCATTGCGGCCCCGAGGGCGTGTACGTCAGCGCCCTGGGCGGCCGCGGCGCGGACGGCACCGACGGGCCAGCGGGCATCTTCGTGCTCGACTGCGAGACCTTCGACGTCCGCGGCCCCTGGGAGATCGAGCGCGGCCCGCAGGAACTGCACTACGACTTCTGGTGGAACCTGCCGCGCGACTGGATGGTGAGCACCGAGTGGGGCAAGCCGCCGCAGTTCGAGCACGGCATCGTCGCCGAGGACCTGCTGGCCAACCGCTACGGCCACCGGCTGCACTTCTGGGACCTGCGCGGGCGCCGGCACGTGCAGACCATCGACCTCGGCGCCAACCACCAGATGGCGCTGGAGGTGCGCCCGGCACACGACCCATCGCGCGAGTACGGCTTCGTCGGCGTGGTGGTGGACACCACCAACCTCGAAGCCTCGGTCTGGACCTGGTGGCGCGAGGGAGGGAAGTTCCACGCCAGGAAGACCGCCACCATCCCGCCGGAACCGGCCGACAAGTCCCTGCTGCCGCCGCTGCTGCAGGGCTTCGGTGCGGTGCCGCCCCTGGTCAGCGACATCGACCTGTCGCTGGACGACCGCTTCCTCTACGTCGCCTGCTGGGGCACGGGCGAGCTGCGCCAGTACGACGTGACCGACCCGATGGCGCCCAGGCTCGCCGGCAGCGTGCGCATCGGCGGCATCGCCGGCCGGGTGCCGCACCCGACGGGCCGCGCCTTCGCCGGCGCGCCGCAGATGACGGAGATCAGCCGCGACGGCCGCCGCGTCTACTTCACCAACGGCCTCTACAGCCGCTGGGACACGCAGTTCTATCCGCAGGGCGTGCCTGGCGCGATGGTGATGTGCAACGTCGGCGCCGACGGCGGGCTGGAGATCGACCGCGAGTTCTTCGTCGAGTTCGGGCCGGACTTCGGCGCGCACCAGATCCGGCTCGAAGGCGGCGACTGCTCCACCGACTCCTTCTGCTACCCGAGCGCCTGAGTTGGATGCCGCTTCCGTCAATGCCGTCAATGCCGGCGCGCTCTGGGCCGCCGTGGCGGCGCTGGGTGCCTGGCACGGCCTGAACCCGGCCATGGGCTGGCCGCTGGCCGTGGCCAACGGGCTGATGGCGCGCCGCTCCATGGCGGTGTTCGGCACGCTGGCGCCGCTGGCCGCCGGGCACCTGCTGGCCATGGCGGTGGTGCTGCTGCCGTTCGCGGCGCTGAGCCCGCTGCTGGCGTGGCAGCAGCCCATCCGCATCACTGCCGGCTTGCTGGTGGCGGCCTTCGGCGTTTGGCGGCTGATCGACCGGCGCCACCCGCGCGCGCTGGCGCGGGTGCGGCCGACGCAGGTGGCGCTGTGGTCCTTCCTGATGGCCACGGCCCACGGCGCCGGGCTGATGCTGCTGCCCTTCGCGCTGGGGCTGTGCATGCCGGCGGCGCAGCAGGCGCCGCTGCCCGCGTCGGCCGGGCTGGCGGCGGCCGCCACGGTGGCCGCCGTGCACACCGGCGCCATGTTCGCCACGGGCCTGGCCGCCGCCTGGTCGGTGTACCGCTGGCTGGGCCTCAAGGCGCTGTCGCGCAGCTGGATCGACCTGGAGACGGCCTGGGGCGCCAGCCTGGTGCTGGCCGGGGCGGCGAGCGTGGCGATGGCGCTGTAGCCGGGGGACACGGCCTGCGACCGCGGCTGCCGCTTGCGGCGGGCATTCGCCGGGACACTTTCCCGGCGCGCTGCACGGACGCCGCCGCTGCGGTCGAATCGCAGCCCATGGCCTCTTACCGCGACCGCAACCCGCTCCAGTCCCCCGCCCCGCCTGCCCAGGACGGGCACGTGATCCGCCTGCACGACGACCCCGCCGGCCTCGACGCCGCCGCCTGGGACGCGCTGCTGGCCCGGCAGGCCGCGCCCACGCCGTTCATGCAGTGGGCCTACCTGGCGGCGCTGCACCGCTCGAAGTCCGCCGTGCGCGCCACCGGCTGGGCGCCCTGCTTCATGACCGTGGAAGACGCGGACGGCACGCTGCTGGGCGGCGTGCCGCTGTACCTGAAGTCCCACTCCTACGGCGAGTACGTGTTCGACTGGGCCTGGGCCGACGCCTACCGCCGCCACGGCCTGGCCTACTACCCCAAGCTGCTCGCGGCCGTGCCCTTCACGCCCGTGCCGGGCACGCGGCTGCTGGCGCGCGACGACGCGGTGCGCGCGCTGCTGGCGCGGGCGCTGCTGGCGCTGGCGCAACGGGAGAAGCTGTCGTCGGCGCACCTGCTGTTCATGGACGGGCCCGACGCCGCCGCGCTGGAGCGCGCGGGCTGGATGCTGCGCGAGGGCGTGCAGTTCCACTGGACCCAGCCGGCCGAGGCGCCCTGGACCCGCTTCGAGGATTTCCTGGCCAGCCTGCAGCGCGAAAAGCGCAAGAAGATCGCCCAGGAACAGCGCCGCGTGGCCGAGGCCGGCATCGTCTTCACCGCGCACGAGGGCGGCGCCATCAGCGAGGACCTCTGGGACTTCTTCTACCGCTGCTACACCCTGACCTACCGGGCGCACGGCTCCATGCCGTACCTGGAGCGCGGCTTCTTCCGGGACATGGCGCGCACCATGGCGCAGAACTGGCTGCTGTTCGCGGCGCGGCGCGGCGGCCCGCAGGGCGAGCCCGTGGCCGCCTCGCTGGTGGCGCTGGACCCGGCGCGCCGGCGCGCCTACGGCCGCTACTGGGGCAGCGTCGAGCACGTGCCCTGCCTGCATTTCGACGCCTGCTACTACCAGCCGCTGCGCTGGTGCATCGAGCACGGCTACGTCGCCTTCGAGGGCGGCGCGCAGGGCGAGCACAAGATGGCGCGCGGGCTGCTGCCGGTACGCACGCAGTCGGCGCACTGGCTGGCCGACGACCGCTTCGCCGGCGCCGTGGCGGACTTCCTGGCGCGCGAGGGCGCGGGCATGCAGGACTACGTGGACGAGCTGCGCGAGCGCAACCCGTTCAAGTCCGGCCAGCCCCCCGCCTGAACGTGGGTTCAGGCCACACGGTGCAACACCCGCATCACAAAGCCGGGATTTGGTTGCGATTCAGGCATGCCGGCATGCCTAGAGTGGCTTGCAAGCCACCATGAAGTCCGCAATGCCTTCCTCCTCCTGCCGCCGTTCCTGCCGTTCCTGCCGTTCCTGCCGTTCCCGCTGTTCCCGCTGTTCCCGCTGTTCCCGCGACCAGCGCCGCCTTTGCGCCTGAAGCCCCGCCATGGCGCGCCGCATCCGCTTCAACGCGTTCGAGATGAACGCGGCCTCGCACCAGGCGCCCGGGCTGTGGCGCCATCCGCGCGACACCTCGCACCGCTACACCGAGCCCGAACACTGGGTCGAGCTGGCCCAGCTGCTGGAGCGCGGCGGCTTCGACGGCGTGCTCTTCGCCGACGTGCTGGGCGTCAACGACCTGCATGCCGGCAGCCCCGAGTCGGCGCTGCGCCACGGCGTGCAGGTGCCCGTCAACGACCCGCTGGCGCTGGTGCCGCTGATGGCGCAGGCCACGCGGCACCTGGGCTTCGGCGTGACCTGCTCGGTGGCCTACGAGCATCCGTACCTGTTCGCGCGGCGGCTGTCCACGCTGGACCATCTCACCAAGGGCCGCATCGGCTGGAACGTCACCACACGCTGCTTCGACAGCGCCGACCGCAACCTGGGCCTGGCGCAGCCGCCCGCGCCCGACGAGCGCCACGCGCTGGCCGAGGAATTCCTGGAGGTGGTCTACAAGCTCTGGGAAGCGAGCTGGGAAGAGGACGCGGTGCGCCGCGACCGCGCCGGCGGCCTCTACACCGACGCGTCGCGCGTGCACCCGATCGCCCACCACGGCCGCCACTTCGACGTGCCCGGCATCCACCTGTGCGCGCCCTCGCCGCAGCGCACGCCGCTGCTGCAGGTGCAGGCCGGGCTGTCGGCGCGCGCCACGCGGCTGGCGGCGCAGCATGCCGAGGCGGTGTTCCTGAGCGCGCCCACCATCGCCACCGTGCGCCGCCAGGTCGAGCAGCTGCGCCAGGGCCTGATCGCCGCCGGACGCGCGCGCGAGGACGCGCTGGTCTACGCGCAGGCGCTGGTCATCACCGCGCCGACCTCGGCCGAGGCGCAGGACAAGCACATGGACCTGCTGCGCCACGTGGACGTGGAAGGCGCGCTGGCACTGCTCTCGGGCTGGACCGGCATCGACTTCAGCCGCCATCCGCGCCACGCGCCCATCGAAGACGTGGCCACCAGCGCCGAGCGCACCGCGCTGTCCGCCTTCACGCAGGCGCAGCCGGGACGGCGCTGGACCGTGGGCGAGGCCGCGCGCTTCATCGGCCTGGGCGGGCGCGGGCCGGTCATCGTCGGCTCGCCGGCGCAGGTGGCCGACCAACTGGAGCAGTGGGCCGACAGCGCCGGCATCGATGGCTTCAACCTCAGCTACGCCCTGGCGCACGAGACGCTGCGCGACGTGGTCGAGCTGGTGGTGCCGGAATTGCAGCAAAGAGGGCGCTACGCCGAAAGCTACGTCGAGGGCACGCTGCGCGAGCAGCTGTTCGGGCGCGGAGCGCGCCTGCCGGCCTCGCATCCGGGGCGGCGCGTGCGCATCGGCGCCGGCGTCGGCACGCGCGCCCTGCCCGAAGACGCGCCGGCGATCAAGGCCGCGTCCTGAGGCGCCGCCCCCGCCCGCGCGGGCCGGCGCCCCGGAAAAGACCCCCGTGACACGGGCCGCCGCGAAGGGAGCGCGGGCGACCCCGTTGCCATCCAACCTCCCGCGCCCCGGACCCCGCGTGCCACGCGACCGGCCGGGGGCGTGCATCGCGCTTCGTGCCAGCCGTGTGCATGCGACGGCCGACCCAGGAAGCATCCATTGAGGAGGTGGAAGTGACGGAACCCAACAATTCCCGGCGGGATTTCGTGAAGAAGGGGGCGTACATCGCGCCCGCGATCCTGACGATGGCGGTGGCGCCCGAGTTCGCCAAGGCCGGATCGGTCAAGCCGGAACCGCCCAAGACCGGCGGCGGCGGCCCAGGCGGCGCGGGCCCCGCCCCGGGTCCGGGCGGGCGCCCCGGCAACGACAGGCCGGGCCGCGGTTTTGGCCCGGGTCGCGTGGACGACGGCCCTCGCCACGGCGGCGGCTGGCTCGGCAACTTCCTGAGGAACCTGTTCGGCCGACGCTGACGCGAGGCGACCGCCCCGCGCCAGGGCGGCCGGCACGGCAAGGCCACCGCCCGCGCCGCGCCGGATTCCAGGGAGGATTCACGCACCGCCGCCCACCCGGGCGGCGGTTTTCGTTTCAGCGCCTGTTTTTAGCGCCCGCTGTAGTGCCGGTCGCTTTGGGCGCGCAGCCGCTCGGCGGCCTGCTCGGGCGTGAGGTCGCGCTGCGCCTCGGCCAGCATCTCGAAGCCCACCATGAACTTGCGCACCGTCGCCGAGCGCAGCAGCGGCGGGTAGAAGTGCGCGTGCAGCTGCCACGGGGCGGGATCACGCGCGTCGAAGGGCGCGCCGTGCCAGCCCATCGAGTACGGGAACGGGCACTGGAACAGGTTGTCGTAGCGCGAGGTCAGCTGCTTGAGCGCCAACGCCAGGTCGGCGCGCTGCGCGGCCTCCAGCTGCGGCAGCCGCTGCACCGGAAAGCGCGGCAGCAGCAGCGTCTCGAAGGGCCAGGTGGCCCAGAACGGCACCACCGCCAGCCAGTGCGCGGTGCGCAGCACCACGCGCTCGCCCGACGCCTCCTCGGCCTGCACCACGTCCAGCAGCAGCGGCCGGCCGGTCTCGGTGAAGTACGCGCGCTGCTGCACGTCCTCCATCGCCGGCTCGTCGGGCACGAAGCCGGTGGCCCAGATCTGGCCGTGCGGGTGCGGCTGCGAGCAGCCCATGAGCTCGCCCTTGTTCTCGAACACCTGCACCCAGGCCCAGTCGCGGCCCAGCTCGGCGCTCTGCTCGCACCACGCATCGACCACGCCGGTGATGGCCTCGACCGTCATCTCCGGCAGCGTGCGCCCGTGGTCCGGCGAGAAGCACAGCACGCGGCTGGTGCCGCGTGCGGCCTGGATCTGGTGGAGCGCGTCGCCCGGCGGCGCGTCGGGCACCTGGGGCAGCAGCGCCGCGTGGTCGTTGGTGAACACGTAGGTGCCGGCGTAGTCGGGGTTGCGTTCGCCGCTGACGCGCTGGTTGCCCGGGCACAGGTAGCAGCCCGGGTCGTAGCTCGGCAGCTCGGCCGTGGCCGGCGCTTCCTGGCGGCCCTGCCAGGGCCGCTTGGCGCGGTGCGGCGAAACCAGCACCCAGCGCCCGGTGAGCGCGTTGCGGCGGCGGTGCGAATGCTCGGTGGGGTCGAAGTTCAGGCTCATCCGGGATACCCCTCAGGATTCATCGACTGCCAGCGCCAGGTGTCGGCGCACATCTCGTCGAGGCTGCGCCGCGCGCGCCAGCCCAGCGTGCTCTCGGCGTGCGCCGGGTCGGCCCAGCAGCTGGCGACGTCGCCGGGGCGGCGCGACGCGATCTCGTGCGCCAGCGTCTTGCCGCAGGCGCGGCCGAAGGCCTGCAGCATCTCCAGCACGCTGTGGCCCTGTCCCGTGCCGAGGTTGAAGACGTGCAGGCCCGGCCGGCCGTGGCCGTGGCGCAGCGCGGCAAGGTGGCCGTCGGCCAGGTCGAGCACGTGGATGTAGTCGCGCACGCCGGTGCCGTCGGGCGTGGGGTAGTCGTTGCCGAAGACGCGCAGCTTCTCGCGCCGGCCCACCGCCACCTGCGCGATGTAGGGCATGAGGTTGTTGGGAATGCCCTGCGGGTCCTCGCCCATGAGGCCGCTGGGGTGCGCGCCCACCGGATTGAAGTAGCGCAGCGCCGTCAGCGACCACGACGGGTCCGACGCCGCCAGGTCGGCCAGGATCTGCTCGACCATGAGCTTGCTGCGCCCGTAGGGGTTGGTGGCGCTGGTGGGCGCGTCCTCGCGCAGCGGCATCACCTGCGCGTCGCCGTAGACGGTGGCCGAGGAGCTGAACACCAGCGTGCGCACGCGCGCCTCGCGCAGCGCCTGCAGCAGCACCAGGGTGCCGTTGACGTTGTTGTCGTAGTAGGCCAGCGGCATCTCCACCGACTCGCCCACGGCTTTGAGCCCGGCGAAGTGGATGACACTGTCGATGCCCTCCTCGCGCAGCACGCGGTCGAGCAGCGCGCGGTCGCGGATGTCGCCGTCGATGAAGCGCGGCCGCACGCCGGCCACGCGCTCGATGCGCTCCAGCACCGCCGCCTTGCTGTTGCACAGGTTGTCGAGCAGCACCGGGCGCAGCCCCGCGCCCAGCAGCTGCACGCTGGTGAGGCTGCCGATGTAGCCGGTGCCCCCGGTAACGAGGACGTTCATGGGGAGTTCTCCTTGGGTCTTGCCACCGCGCAGGCCCGCCGCGGCGGGCGTCGGCGGCTCCAGCAAGTGGCCTTCCTCCCCGGGGCACGCGCTGCACCGTGCCTGACTTCGATCAAGAACGCGCCTTTTTCCGTGCCGGCATGGGCAGGGTCTTGCGCCTGCAGGGGGGCGGCCCGGGGCGGCGCGCCTACCATCGACGGCATCCATGAATGAGTGTTGGAGACGGACCTTGAGCCAGGACGTTCTGCAGCGCCACCGCGTGCGCGTGAGCGGGCGCGGCGAGCGCGCCTTGCTGTTCTCGCACGGGCTGGGCTTCGACCAGCGCGCCTGGCGCCTCGTGGCGCCGGCCTTCGAGGCCACGCACCGCGTGGTGGTGTTCGACCACGCCGGCTGCAGCGCCGCCGCGGCGCAGGGCTACGACGAAGGCCGCCACGGCAGCCTGTACGGCTACGCGCGCGACCTGCTCGACATCTGCGACGCGCTGGCGCTGGAGCAGGTGTCGGTGGTCGGGCACTCGGTGGGCGCGATGATCGCGCTGCTGGCCAGCCTGGCGCAGCCCGGGCGCTTCGAGCGGCTGGCGCTGCTCACGGCCTCGCCCTGCTACGAGAACCTGCCCGGCTACGAGGGCGGCTTCGACCGCGAGGACCTCGAAGGCGTGCTGGCCATGATGGAGCGCAGCATGCTCGGCTGGGCCCAGTTCATGGCGCCGATGGCGCTCAGCGACCCGAGCCAGCCCGAGCTGCTGGCCGAGGTCGAGGCCAGCTTCGCCGCCAGCGATCCCTGGACCACGCAGCGCCTGGCGCGGCTGGTGTTCCTGGGCGACCACCGCGCGCTGATGCCGCAGGTGCAGGTGCCCGCGCTGCTGGTGCAGTGCACCGGCGACGTGGTGGTGCCGGTGTCGGTCGGGCACTGGCTGCACGAGCACCTGCGCGGCAGCCGGCTGGAAATGATCGACGCCGCCGGCCACTGCCCGCACCTCAGCCAGGCCGCGCGCACCACGGCGCTGCTCAGGGACTGGCTGCCCGCGTCGTGATGCCCGGCGCCCTGGACCCGGACGACCTGCCCTGCGCCTGGCTCAGCGTGGCCGCGGACGGGCAGGTGCTGGGCTGCAACGCGGCGCTGTGCGCGCTGCTGGGCGGCGCGCGCGCCGATTTCGAGGGCCGGCACATCGACGCGCTGCTCGGCGGCGGTGGGCGGCTGCTGTACTACGGCTATCTCCTGCCCGTGCTGCGGATGCACGGCCAGGCGCGCGAGATGGCGCTGGCGCTGTGCCTGCGCGACGGGCAGGCGCTGGAAGTGCTGGTGCACGCCCGCGCCCACCCCGCGCCGCCGCAGCCGGCGCAGCGCTACGACCTGGTGGTGCTGCCCGTCAACGAGCGCCGCCGCCTGGAGGAGGAGCTGCTGCGCATCCGGCGCGCCGCCGAGGGCGCGCCGGGCATGCTGTTCCAGTACGTGCGCGGCGCCGACGGGCGCGGCGGCTTCGCCTACTGCAGCGAGGTGCTGCGCCGCCTCTACGGCCTGGTGCCGGCGCAGCTGCGCGACGACGACGCGCCGTGGCTGGCGCGCATCCACGCCGAGGACCGCGAGCGCGTGCGCCGCGTGCTGCACGGCGTGCCCGAAGGCGACGCCACCTGGCGCGACCGCTTCCGCGTGCTCGCGCCCGACGGCGCGCTGCGCTGGCATGCCGTGCAGGCCACGCCCACCCCTGGCAGCGACGGCCGCGTGCTCTGGCACGGCTACGTGGCCGACGTCACCGAGCAGCATGCGCTGGAGCTGGCCGCGCGGCAGCGCGAGACGGCCGAGCGCGCCAGCCGCGCCAAGAGCGAGTTCCTGGCCCGCGCCAGCCACGAGCTGCGCACGCCGCTCAACGCCATCCTGGGCTTCGCGCAGCTGCTGGAGCTGGAGTCCGGCGCCCTGGGCGGGCCGCAGCGGCGCCAGCTCAGCCTGATCGGCGAGTCCGGGCGCGAGCTGCTGCGGCTGGTGGACGACATGCTGGAGATCGCCCGCATCGAGGCCGACCGCGCCGCGCTGCACCCGGTGACGCTGGCGCTGCGGCCGCTGCTGGAGCGTGCGCTGGCGCTGGCGCAGCCGGCGGCGCAGGCCGGCGGCATCACGCTGCAGCTGGCGGGCTGTCCCGAGGCGCTGCACGTCCTGGCCGACGAGGGACGGCTGCTGCAGGTGCTGGCCCACCTGCTGTCCAACGCCGTGCACTACAACCGGCCCGGCGGGCATGCGTGGCTGTCGGCGCGGGCCGAGGGCGCTGACCGGCTGTGCATCGACGTCCAGGACGACGGCACGGGGCTCGACGCGCAGCAGCAGGCCGCGCTGTTCCAGCCCTTCAACCGGCTGGGCGCGGAGCGCAGCGGCGTCAAGGGCGCCGGGCTGGGACTGACCATCGTGCAGCGGCTGCTGCCGCTGATGGACGGCGCCATCGAGGTGCGCAGCACGCCGGGCATCGGCTCGGTGTTCAGCGTGCGGCTGCCGGCGGTGGCGCCAGCGCACGCTGCGCCGGCGGGTGCAGGCCGGGCCGGGACCGGGGCCGCGCTCCCCGCGCCGCCCGGCGCCCGCGAGGCCGGGGCGGCGGAGCGTGCCG
>NZ_VIDQ01000062.1 GCF_009760915.1 Azohydromonas aeria | reverse complement strand
CACTCCACGTTGGGCTACTGCTCACCGCAGGAGTTCCTGCAAAGCTGGATCAGCAAGCAGCAAGCTCAGCAGCCGAAGGCGGCATAAGAGCGGCCAGTTGGAAGGCGAAAAACGAGGGGCACCTCAGCTGGGCTTGGTGCCAAAGCAGCACTCCAGTGGAGGCAAGAACGTCTTGCTGGGAATAAGCAAGCGCGGTGATCGCTACCTGCGCACGTTGCTCATCCATGGTGCCCGCTCAGTCATGTATGCCCTTGAACGAGCAAAGAAGATAACGCTCAGCTGGGTTGGTGTATGCGATCAATCAACGACGCCCTTGAAACCGGCAGCAGCTGTTGAGAAGGTACGTGCCCACGTAGGCAGATGGGCACGTAATGTCAGACAGTCATCTTTCCGAGTTGGCGCAGCGGCTGGTCATCGGCCGCAAGCGTGACGGGCGCAGCATTTACGACGAGGCAGCCAAGCACGAGTTGATCCTGGCGTGCCGCGAGCCGGGCGCGTCGCTGGCCAAGATCGCCCGCGCATGTGGCGTCAATGCCAACCAGCTCGCCAGCTGGGTACGGCAGCACGAACGCTCAGTGGCACAGAGCACCCCGCCCAGCGGCGAGATCGTGCAGGCCCAGGCATCGGACTTCGTGCCGGTGCGCATAGAGCCCGCTGAGCCGGCCGCGGTCGAGCCCGTGGTGAACCTGCAGGCGCGGCTGCCCAACGGCGTCGTGCTGGACCTGCGCGGCTGCGATCTGGGGCAGGCGTGCAGCGTGATCGAGGCCTTGGGGAGGGTGCGGTGTTCCGCTTCAACGAAGGGCTGAAGGTTTACCTGCACCGCCCGTCCGTGGACTTCCGCATGGGCATCAACGGCCTGGCGCTGCTGGTGGAGCAGTCGCTGGGGCTCAACCCGTTCGCCGAGTGCGTGTACGTGTTCCGCAACCAACGGCGCACCCGGGTAAAAATCTTGGGTTGGGATCGCAACGGGTTCTGGCTCCTTCTCAAGCGGCTCGAGGCCGACAAGTTCATCTGGCCCGACGAGGCGGCGGTGCCGACGCTGACGGTGGAGCAGCTGCACTGGCTGCTGGAGGGCATCAACGTGGCCGCCGTAAGACGGCATCCGCAGCGGGTGTACGAGCACGTCGGCTGACGCACGGTGAGCAGCACGGCCGTGGCGTTGAAGCGTCACCGGCCACGGCAATGTTCTCGCACAATAGGGCGTCCCACCGGCACAGCCCGACGCCACGAGAACAACGCCGCCGATGCAGCAGATGCCCAGCGCCGAAGAGTTCCAGGCCCTGCAGCAGGCACTGGCCGAGGCTGCGCGCCGCAACGAGGCGCTGGTGGGCGAGCTGCGCGTGGTGCGCACCGAGCGTGACCTGCTGCAGGAGCAGCTCAACCGGTTCAAGCGGCAGCTCTTCGCTGCCAAGAGCGAGGTCCGCGGCACCGAGCAGAAGGACCTGTTCTTCAACGAAGCCGAGGAGCTCGGCGCCGGCGCTGCCCCGGCCGCTGAAGAGGCCGTAGCTGAAGACGGCGACAGCGTCGACGTGCCGGCACACAAGCGCGCCAAGCGCGGTCGCAAGCCGCTGGACCCGGCACTGCCGCGGGAAGTCGTGCGCCACGAGCTGCCCGAGTCCGAACGTGTGTGCCCGCATGACGGCGCCACGCTGCAAGAGATCGGCGTGGAGGCCAGCGAGCAGCTCGACATCATCCCGCAGCAGGTGCGCGTCATCCGCCACGAGCGGGTGAAGTACGCCTGCCCGTGCTGTGATGGCGGCCTACGCTTGGCACCCAAGCCCCCGCAGATCATCCCCAAGGGGCTATTCACCGAGGGGCTGCTGTCCTGGGTCATCACCTCCAAATACCTCGACGGCCTACCGCTGTACCGCCAGGCAGCGCTGCTGGGGCGCTTCGGCGGCAACGACATGGCGCGCAACACGATGGCTGCCGGCGTCGTGCGTGTCGGCCGGGAAGTGCAGCCCGTCATCAACCTCATGCGCGACCGGCTGCTGGAGGCGCCGCTGATCTACGGCGACGAAACCGTGGTCCAGGTGCTCAAGGAGCCCGGACGCAAGGCGCAGGCCAAGAGCTACATGTGGGTGCAGATGACCGAAGGCTCGGGGTCCGACGGCACCGGGCCGCCGATCCGGCTCTTCGCCTACTCGCCGTCACGCAGTGCGCAGACGGCGCTGGACCTCTACGCCGGCGTGCAGGCGGGCAGCGTGCTGATGAGCGACGGCTACGACCCCTACGACAACGTCGCCACGGCCAACAAGCTCGTGCACTTGGCATGCTGGGCACATTGCCGGAGGCGGTTTAACGACGCAGTGGAGGCCTTGGCCAAGGACAAGCGCGGCCCCGACCAGGTGGCCGTGCAGTTCATGGACCTCATCGGGCGGCTGTACCACGTTGAGTCGGTGGCCCGGAAAGAAAAGCTCAGTGCCAGCACACTGAAGGAGCGGCGTCAGCAGCAAAGCGTCCCGATCCTCGACGAGATCGAGCGCCTCTTGCTGGCCAAGCTGCACACAGTGATGCCCAAGTCACTGCTGGGCAAGGCGCTGCACTATGCCCATGGACAGTGGTCCAAGCTCAGGCGCTACGTTGACGATGGCAACTACCCCATAGATAACAATGTGTGCGAGAACGCCATCCGTCCGTTCGTAGTCGGCAGACGGGCATGGCTCTTCAACGACACAGTGGCCGGCGCCAATGCCAGCGCGAACCTGTACTCGCTGCTGCAGACCTGCATTGCCAACGGCATCGACGGTTACTGGTACCTGCGCCGGTTGCTGACCGAGTTGCCCAAGGCCAAGACCGTGGACGACTACGAGGCGCTGCTGCCCTGGAACCTCGGACCGGCGGCGAGCTGACCGCCGCTGCCGTCTGGCAGTGAGCGCATCCTGCCGCCGTCCGCCAGGACGGGTATGAAAGACCGCTTACGGGTTGGTAACTTGGCTGATCGTCGACACCCCAACATAGCTTGCGTTGCGCTGGCAAACAAAAACGCTCGTGTGATCTGGGCGCTGCTGGCCAACGACCGGGAGTTCCGACCCGATTACGCGTCAGCATTGGCTGCCACGTAATCGAGCCGGCTACGCAGGCTCAACTTACTGACTACACAAGGAGATTCCCACCACGATTGCTCAGGCGATCACGACACGATGGCACGACAGGTTAGACCGTGGTTGGTGAAGCCCGTGTACGACCACGCACTTCGAGTGCAATAGAGTAATGGGGAACCGACCAGCGCATTCCATCGGGGACCGCAGGCCCACTACCTGCATGAAGTCCGAATGCATAGCTGCAATCTTCCTTTCAAGCTGTCGTTGAAAGAACGCCTGGCATCTTCGGGGGCGTCCATGCATGGTCGTACGGGTGGGAGCCACGCGCGGCGCAGCGCATGCGTTTCGTGCTGGACTTCGGCTTCGGCACCGGGCTGCGCGCCAGCGAGCTGGTGGGCGCTACGCTGGGCAATATCGAGAGCGACACCGGCGGCGATGCCTGGCTGCATGTGGTCGGCAAGGGCAGCAAGGCCGGCAAGGTGGTGCTGCCCCCCATCGCGCGCGGCGCGCTGGAGACTTACCTGGTGCAGCGCAGACTGCCGGTGAGCCCGGCGAAGTGGGACCCGCGCACGCCGCTGCTGGGCAGCCTCGATGGCGAGGACGGCATCACGGCCAGGCGGCTGTGGGCGGCGATGAAGCGCTTCTTCTCGACCGCGGCCGCAGTGCTCGCCGACGTCAATCCGGCGCTGGCCGAGAAGCTGAGCCGGGCCTCTCCGCACTGGCTTCGCCACAGCCACGCCTCGTTTGCTCTTGAGTCCGGCGCCGGCCTGACCACAGTGCGCGACAACCTGCGCCACGCGTCGGTGTCCACCACGTCGCTGTACCTGCACGCCGACGACGAGCGCCGTGCCAGGCAGATCGGCGCGGCGTTTTCTGGCCACGGCAAACGGTGATATTCCCACCGAAAAACGCACCGATTTACACGGCCAAACTGCTGTCGCCGTAATTCAAATTTTCGTAAGTCCTTGTCCCGCAACGCGTTCTAGACTCAAAGCGCACCTTTTTGCACGCGGAGTCCGTCCACCCCAAGGTGGTGCGCACCACCGTGGCTGACACGACCGCGTCCTTGCCGTCGGACAAGGTCAAGCGGCAGTTCCGCGCCGAGCGGCCCAACCAGCTGTGGCTCTCGGACTTCACGTACGTGCCGACCTGGCAAGGGTTCGTCTACGTGGCCTTCGTCATCGACGTCTTCGCCCGGCGCATCGTGGGCTGGCGGGCGTCGTCGTCCATGCGCACGGACTTCGTGCTCGACGCGCTGGAGCAGGCCCTGTACGAGCGCAGGCCCACCGAGGATGACCGGCTGGTGCATCACTCGGACCGCGGGTCGCAATACGTCAGCATCCGCTACACCGAGCGCCTGGCCGAAGCCGGCATCGAGCCGTCCGTGGGCAGCGTGGGCGACTCCTACGACAACGCGCTGGCCGAGACGATCAACGGGCTGTACAAGGCCGAGGTGATCCATCGCCGCTCATCCTGGAAGAGCAAGGAGGCCGTTGAGCTGGCAACGCTGACCTGGGTGGCCTGGTTCAACCACCATCGGCTGCTGGAGCCTATCGGCAACATCCCGCCCGCGGAAGCCGAGGCCAACTACCATCGTCAACTCGCCGAGTCGGCCGTCCCGGCCTGACTCACACCAACGAGCCTCCGAGATTCCCGGCGCGGTTCACTTCGGCACCCGGCGCGTGGCGGTCAACGAGGTGTGTGACCGCTGGCATGGCCGGGATCGCACATGGTGGAAGGTTGCCACCGCCGAGGGCTTCTACATCCTGGTGTGCGAGGACACGACTGGCCAGTGGGACTTAGCCGCTGTCGTGGGCGAGGCGCCCCGGGACGATGCTTGGCCTGTGCCGCGGCGTAGAGCCTCGCATTGAAGACGCAACGGCAACTGCACGGGACGCTGCCATGTCACCCGACACAGTGCAGGAACGCCGGCAGTTCTCCGGCGAGGAGGCTGCGCTTCCAAGGCAGAGCCGGGATGTAGCGGCCATTCCGAGCATCAACTTTGTAGGCTGACTTGCGCCTGTGCCGCCGTGAAGGTGGCGTGCTACTGCACGGCAGTGAGGCTCGGTGGCAAACCCGTTATTCAGTCCGGCGTCTCCGTGCTCGACTGCCGCTCTACCAAGACGAACGTCGGATGCTCGCCAGCGGCCAGCAGCATCAGCGTCCAGCTCCGGAGATTCAGCATGCGCGGTGAGCCTTTGCGCTCCGACATGCGCTCGATGTCGCTGACCGCCTGGGCGTCGGTGAGGCCCAGGATGCCGGCGGTGTAACTCAGTGTCCAACCCATGCGCAGCCGCAGCTCGCGCACTTGCTCCCCTGTGGGTTGCGGAAGCTCCGGGTAGAACGGTGGTTCAGGGGGCTTCTTCGGTCGGCCGCGCTTGGGGCGCTCAGGCGGCGCAGCCTCCTCGCTGCTCTCTGACATGGTCTGTTCCCTCAGATGGATTGGGCCGCCGATGTTAGGCGCTTGCCTGGAGCGGTCCGCCTCTGCTGTTCTCGGGAACCGTGGTGACCCTGACCTTGCTCGCAGGTCCTGGCCGTCGCCGCCCTGGTGATCTTCGTGAAACACCCCAGGAGCGCAGGCCTCGTCACCGATGTAGAGCAAGGCAGCCGGGCCCCCTGTCCTGGCCTCAATGCCCTTCAGCACGGCGGCGTTGGACGCATCGTTGACTAGAGGATCAACGGCTGGCACAAGGCAGCTCATTCCTGAACACCAGCAGCATGGCAGGGGAGCCGGTGCGGCCGTGGTCGGCCACGCCAGAGGGCTCGGCAGAAGGAACGGCGGACATGGGCACTTTCCTTGGCACGAGAAACGGAAGAGGAAAGGGCGGCAGCTCGCGCTGCGCGGGGTGGGAAGTCGGAGGGAGGGAGGAGAAGCGCCCCACCACCGCTGGTGTCGCCCTGGAAACCTGTTTGATTTGGCGGCCGTCGTAGTCAGGGTGCGGTGCGCCGACGCGGCTGCGGAGTCGGTGCTGTGGCGGGCTGCTGGCGCGGGGGCTGGTCCAGGCCCGCGCGCAGCCGCGCATGCATGTCGGTGAGCGTGGCGCGCAGGTCCTCGTCGAGTACGTCGCGCAGCTGCTCGCCCAGGGCATCGAGCGTTTCACCGTCGCCCCGGTCGGCGGCGTGCTGCATTTGCTGTGCAAAGGCGTCGGCGTCGAAACCATGGCGAGCCTGCGGCGGCGGCGCCTTCGGCCGCGCCGGTGCGGGTGCCGGCGTGGCAGCCGCGGCTGGCGGCTTCGCGCGCTCGCGAAGCATCGCCTTGGCCCGGTCGGTGGCGCTCGCAGCGGGGGCAGCAGCGCCAGCACCAGCGCCCTCGCCCTGCGCGTCGTTCGCCGCCGGCGGCACTTCGACCGGTTCGAACCAGTCGGCCACCGTGCTCATTTCGTCGCGCAGGCTGACATAGACGCGCTTCAGCCCCACCACCTGCGCCGGCTGGATCGCCTCGAAGCGGCGCTGGATGCGCCGCTCGATCTGTTCCTTCGTCACGCCAAACTCCACAGCGAAGGTGTCGAGCAGCCGCTTGATGCCCTCGGGGGACGTGTCGGCCTTGGCGCGCAGCGTGGCGCTGGCCTGCTCCATTGCCATCTCCGTCACGTCGCCCGGGATCTGCGCCAGGATGCAGGCGCGCTTGCGGCGCGCGGCCTGGTTGGCGCACAGCTCGTAGATGTCGCGCTCGCCCTTGAGCCGGTAGCCGCCCTCCTTCGTCTCGCGCCAGTGGCGCACGAAGAACTGGATCACCTCGCGGTTGGTGGTCTCGTAGTCCACACAGAAGGCTTCAACCTCGGACACGCCCACGCCGTCAGGCCCGACATAGCGGCTGATCTCGCGCCAGCCGCTGGAAATGTTGCCCCACTGCTGCGCCATCGCCTCGGCCGCCCGGATGCTCGGCCCCACCACGTCGGAGCCGCCGCGGCTGTACTGGTACTGCGCCTTCTCGGCCAGGGTCTGCCGCGTGAACGCGTTGCGGATCTTGTCGCAGGCCTGGATGACGTTGCGCGGGAAACGCTTGGCCATCATCGCCAGCGCCATGACCTCGGCGCTCTCGCGGGCCTGCACGGCACGTGCGCCGGCACTCTCGGCCACGCTGCGCGATGCGCCCGGCATGGCATCAAACGGGTTCTGGATCACTTCAACGTCGCTCATGATTTGCTCCTGCAGATGTGGACAGGGATGGCCTGCGTTGTGCGCGCTGCCGACTCCCAAAAAAGCTCACTTTTCGTCCTTGAGTCGAAACTGCCGCCCCGGCGAGCCGGTGCGCAGAAACTTCCGATAAAGCTCCGGATACGCGGCCTCGAACGCGGCGGCGTCGAAGCGCCGCGCGGGCTTGACGGCCCGCCATGTCGCGAGGGCGTGGCCGGTGGCATCTACCAGCGTGTCGGCCTCGCCCAGCGCCCCCATGAGCCGCGCCTTCAGCGCCGCTTCGGCCGCGTCCAGTTGCTCGCGCTGCGCCCGGAGGGCACGCAACTCGTGCACCGCGCGCAGCACGTCGACGCCGGCCACCGCCTGTCCAGCGCGGCAGGTGTCGCCAAAGCGGGCGAGCATGTCGGCCAGCGTCACCGGCTCAGGCGGCTCGCCGCGCTCCACAAGCCGCCAGAACTCCGCAATGCCGTCCTCGATCAACTCCTGCAACTCGCGGTCAGCCTCGACCACGAATTCGTCGTAGTCCGCGCCGCCGAAGAGCACCGGCACGAGGGACACATCAACGCCGGCCAGCAGCATTTCGTGCTGGACCTGCAGCAGATAGTGCTGCGGGATGTCGGGCGAGCCGGACTCGCCCCAGCCCTGGCGCGTGCGCGCGGTTTTGGCCTGGACGTTGAAGAAGCCGGGCGCCCAGGCATCGAGGTGGCAGAACATGCGACCGCGCCGCATGGTGTCGGGGCCGATCACCAACAAGTCGTCCGGGTGCGCGCGCTGAAACTCGGAGAGGATGAAGGGCTCGGCGGCCAGGCCAAAGCGCATCGCTAGGTTGTCGGGCGCTTCCGGGGCCTCGCCGCGCTTGACCTGGTAGAGCTCGAACCGGGTCTGGTACGGGCTCAGACCCAGGGCCGCGGCGCACTCGGAAGCGCCCACGCCGGTACGGCGCAGCGCCCTTTGAGCTTCGGTAAGCATGGCGCGGCCCCCGGCTTCAGAACGGGCAGCCGTCCGTACTGCCCCAAGTCGCAGGCATCGGCGCGGCCTTGGCAAGCAGCCGCAGCGAGCCGCGACAGCCCATGTCGCCGCACCAGCCGCCACCGCGCTCGAACGCCACGCCCAGGCGCTGCGGCTCAATGAGCGTCACGCGGCCGATGCGTCCGTCCGTGCCCTGCACCGTATCGCCCAGCGCCAGCGGCTCCCTGTAGGGATCGAAGGCCGGGCCGCTGGTCATGGCCTCGCACTCGTCGTCGCCTTCGGCTGCCGGCACCAGTCGCAGGAAAGCCGGCATGAATGCCCAGGGCTCGGATTTCATGGCGACGACCACCAGCCCAAGCGCGGCGCAGCCGCCGTCCTCCATCACCACGCCCTCGCCATCGAGGACCGCCGCGACTTCTTCGGGCTCGAACGCGTACACCTCCTGCGCCAGCAGTTGCGCCGCCGTGGCATGAACCCGCACGCGCTGGCCAGGGCGGAATGCGGACGCCGGCAGCGTGTGGGGCGTGCTTCCCACGTGGGTCCAGCCGCGCAGCCGGTCACCCTTCGGAATGAAGGACAGCCGCCCGTCCGCGTCGGTGTCGATGGTGCCCAGCGGCGTGCAGCGGCGGGCCAGCAGCGCCAGCCGCTCGCGCAGGTGCGGCTTGAGCGTGGCCCGGTGAGCGCCGGCGAGGCGGTTGCCGATCACGGGGCCAAGAGCGTTCAACATGGCAGGTACTCCGAAAGAAGGCCGGCAAGAAAGGCCGCCGACCAAGGCCCAGGGGCTCAGTAAGAGACGAACGGCGCGGATGCCAGCGCCAGCAGCAGCCCGGCGAGGAAGCCCAGCACGTCCCAAGGGATCAAGCGGGCGCGGTCACAAGTGCTGTGCTCGAAAGCGTCGGCAGTCGCCTGCTCGGCCAGGGCCGCATCGGTGGCGTAGAGGTCACCCATGGCGGCGCTCCAGATCGCGGATCGGGCAGCCTTCGCCTGACTGGCAGCGGTGCCCGAACTGGCAAGGCGGGCAGTCCGGGTCACTCATTTCTTCGGCTACGCACTCGGCCTCGTGGTGCCCAACCAGGACCAGGATGCGAATACGCTTCACAGGGTTGACGGGCAGATGCGCGGTCAACAGGTGGATGGCCGACTGATGGGCTGCGCTGCTCATTGCATCGCTCCCAAGGCACGGGCCACGGCCACATGCGCGGCTTCCACGAGCAGCCCGATCCGCGCCGCCAGGGCTTCGGCGTCGGATGAAGCATGCAAGGCAGGAAGCTCGGTCAGGGCTTGGGCCACCGTGAACAGGTCCGGCGCCGCTTTGAACAGGTGGGCGTCAGCCAGGACCGGCACCACAGCGACCAGACCGCCAGGGCTCGGCAGATGGTATGGACGCCTCCCACCCGCTGAGGCCAGCGAGGTCTGCCGAGCAGCAGGAATACCGCTGACCAGGGGATCAGGGAGGCCTCGCGTCACACGGCATCGAAGTGCCCAATTGGCGCTGCTTGCAACATCGCCTGAAGACGGAGGCCTCAGATGGATCGTACGACTTACGGCCTGGACCTGGCCAAGAACGTGATGCAGCTCCACTGGGTGGATGCCCAGACCGGGGAGATCAAGCGCAAGAAGATGCCGCGAGCGAAGCTGGCGGAGTACTTTGCACCGCTGCAGCCGACACGGGTTGCCATGGAAGCCTGCGGCAGCGCCCACCACTGGGCTCGCGTGCTTGGCGATCTCGGCCACCAGGTGGAGCTGCTGCCAGCGCAGCACGTCAAACCTTTCGTCCGCAGCAACAAGGATGACGCCGCTGACGCGCGGGCAATCTGGGTCGCTGCACAGCATGAGGACATCCGGCGTGTACCGATAAAGAGCCGTGAGCAGCAAGCCGTGCTGGCGGTGCATCGCACGCGATCGCACTGGGTCAGTGTCCGCACGGCAACGGTCAACGCGCTTCGGGGCCTGCTCTACGAGTTCGGCGTTGTGCTTCGTGGCGGACGCAATGCAGGCCTGAAGGCGCTGGCGCAGCAGCGCGCTGAGATCGACGCGCAGCTGCCAGCAACGTTGCAAGTCCTGGTGGACGGGCAACTGGAGATGCTGGTGCAGGTGGAGCAGCGCATCGAAGCTCTGGAGCACCAACTTGCAGCACTGCAGAAGCAAATCGACAGCGCCCGCACGCTGCGCGAGGTGCCGGGTATTGGACTGCTGGGAGCCACAGCGCTGGCGGCCACGTTGGGCGATGGAAAGGACTGGCGTTCGGGACGCGAGTTCTCCGCCAGCCTGGGACTTGTGCCCGCGCATAGCGGCACCGGTGGCAAGACGCGGGTGGGCAAGCTCTCCAAGCGCGGCGACTCCTACCTGCGCACTTTGTTGATCAACGGGGCGCGCTCGGTCATCGAGCGCACCAAGCACCAGCCGCTGTGGCTCGAAAAAATGCTGGCACGACGCCCGGTGAATGTTGTTGTGGTGGCTCTTGCCAACAAGATGGCGCGCACGGCCTGGGCTTTGATAGCTCATGGTCGTACATACCAACGGGAATGGAAGAGTAATGTGCCCATGGCTTGTGCCTCGTGATTGATTGATTTGTAGCCAACTCAACAACCGGAGTGATATGCCAAAGAGTGCGTGAGTCGAGTCGATGAAGTGATGGCAAAGCGGTTGGACCGCGGGTCGGGTAAAGCTGAACGACAACTTGGACGGGCAGGCAAGCAAAGTCCTATTGGCAGATGAGCACCGACCTTGCGAATGACCATCAAGGCCAGCAGCGGGCTCATGCCTGGACTGCATCAGTAGGCCGGATATAAGACCGCAGTGAATTCCGCTGAGTCAGAGCTTCAAAAATTCGCTCGCCACACGGGAGGCGTCCATATAAGGTTGTCGTGATGCACGGTTCGCCCGCTGGCTCCCAGGTAATACGGGCCGGGCTGAAAGCCGAAATACAGGCGATCAGAAGAAGGCGTTTGGCTTGCGGCTGCCGCATGGCCCCGCGCCGGGGGCCAGGGGCTCCGCTGGATGCAGAGCCCTTCCATTTAGACCCCCGCCCGGCTGTAGTGAGCGTGGTCCAGCTGGGCAATCCAGCGATCTTCAGCCGCAGCGGCGTCGTAGGCGTCGGGGGTGTAGTCGCCGCCGTCGAAGTCGTTGCCGCCGTCCTTGGCATGGGCCTCGGCTTCAGCTAGCCACGTTTGCAGTTGCTGGGGGTGGAACAGGCCGGCGTCCTCGCACAGATCAACTTCGTGCCCATTGAGGATGCAGACCATCGGCAGCACATATACGTCAGCGCCGCGATGGTCCTCGCTGACTTCGATCTCATATTCAATTTCGACCGGGATGCCGGCGAAGGTGCTGTTGAAGCGGTAGGTATTGGAAGGAAGGGAGTCAATCACTGCTTTCTCCTACTGCACCTGCCCTGATGCATGTATTTATTATAGGTCAAACACCGAAATACTCCATGTCTAAGACCTATATTAATTGCATCGGTTTGTTAAATCTAGGATTTTGAAATAGAGGTGGCATTGCGAATAACAAACAGCGTACGAAGAAATATTGACATATTCTTTGGCGTCGCCTAATGCCATAGCCATACTAAAAGTGGTGGAAGTTTTGTAGATATTTATAATCTCGCGGAACTGCTATAGAGGGCCTATGTCGCTTCGCGTCGATTTCATCGAAGGTCTGTTCGACCGGCTGACGCTGCGCTATGGCAGCGCCTTCATGGACCGCTGGGCCGGTCTGCCCCTCGCAGCGGTGAAAGAGGATTGGGCGCGCGAGCTGGCCAGCTATGCCCAGCGGCCCGAGGTCATCGAGCACGCGCTATCGCTGCTGGACCCGGCCGGCGTGCCCACTGCCGCAGCCTTCCGGGAACTGTGTGCGAGTGCGCCGTCTCCGGCCTTTCGGGCACAGCCTGAAGTGAAGCAGCCGCAGCGCGCTGCCGAAATCCGGCGCAAGTACCTGCGCCCGGTGGCGCCGCGGGTGGGGCGTGAACGCGCATGGGCTGCTGAGATGGTGCAGCGCGCCCGTGCCGGCGAGCGGGTGCCGGGGTACAGCCTGCGCCTGGCGCTCGACGCGCTCAATCGACCAGGCGCTTCGTCCTGAACGCCGCGATCAGCTTGGGCGGCTCCTGCGCTTGACAGCGCAGGACCGGGCTTTCGTGCTTCGCATCGAGCCCCCGTGCCGGGGTCTCGACCCTGCCGGGCTTCAATCCCTGCCGTCTTTCGCGGCGGCCTGGCGGCCGCCGCTGCGCGCTTCGCTTGCCCTCCTGGGGGCTGCCTTCGTCAACCCCCGCCGCGCTGCGCTTGGCGTCCCCAAGTGAAGCCGACCAAGCTTCGCCTGCTCGGCTTGGCCCGACGAGTAGGCAACTGCGCCTGGAACGCTCTGCAGCCGTTCACTGGCGCCTGAAGATCGCCCACTGTGCCACTGCACCGGGCCGAGGTGCGAACTGCTCGCGCAAGGCAAAGATCTCCTGCCTGGCTTGTGCCAGCGTCAACTGGCCGGCCCAAGCCCGCCGTTCCAAATCGGCCATCGCGGCCTCGTACGCCGGCGGCGGAGAAGTTGCCGGAAGAGGGATCGACGCGGTGCTGTTCATGCTGCTGTCCTTGGGCGAAGGGTTGGGCCCGGTACTCAGGGCAGCCGGTCAAGCGCCTCAAAAGCACTGACGATCACCGGCATGGTGCGGCGCAGCAATTGTTGTTCCGCCTCGTGGACTCTGGTATCCAGAAAACCGCGTAGTGCAAAGGAGGATGCCGGTGAGCAGCGACTTCATCAGCCGGGAGGCGCGCCGTCCTTGCTGGTACTGCCAGCACTACGGCGGGCTGCTGGCCAATGGGATCAACGCGCGATGCAACAAGCCCGGCGCGGCTCCCGTCGTGGCCCAGCCGGCACACGGCTGCGCACATTGGACGCGCGAGCCCGGCGGCGATGACGAAATCTGGAGCCCCTTGTATTCACCACCGCTGGCGTGATTGCGCTAGCAACCAAGCCGCCCATGCGCTGGGTGACCGGTTTGCGCCAGCGTCAGGGCTCCAACGCAATGCCCCGGCTCGCAAGCCAGGTGCCTTTCAACTGCGCGCGCACGCCGCGCTGATGATCCTGCCGCCCACCGTCCCCGGCGCCGCCACAGCCCAGTCGCCGAACACCATCCCGCCGCGTGTGGGCTGTCCGCCGCCCATGCGCCCTTTGAAGCTCTGGTACTCCAGCAGCCGCTGGCGCCGTCCCTGGCAGTCCACCTCGTAGAGGAACTGCATCGAGAGGTCGAAGTCGATCACCGGCTGCGCCATGTCCTTCATGGCCCAGACCTGACGAAGCTCACCCACGGTGCGGACCGACTCGGGATCGACGTACCAGACCGCGTTCCTGCCATCCTCGCCGAAGGCCGTCCAACCAGCCAACGCCGGTGCACCGACTGCGATGCTGGCGGCCAGCAACAGCACTTCCCTTGCCTTCTTCATGGCCCTGTCTCCCGGCTGTATGAGGCAATTGTTCCGAGCGTTATGTGGCTGGCGAAAGGCCGGGAAAACCTGTGTCGGCGCCGTGCCACGGCTGCGGTTTCCATGGCGCAAAGGTGCCACGCTCGACGGTTGCATCAAGACTCCCGGCCGCCCGGCGGCAGCCACCGAGTGCGCCAGCTTCGTGGTGCTTCTGCGGCCTGGCACTTGGCGGCAGCCGACTGGATACCCGGGCGGCGCCGTGCGTCAGGTTAGAAAAGATCCACGCTGCCCGCGTGCGCCGTGTCCGCAGCGTCTTGCCCGGCCGCCGTCATCACGGACGGCCCCGCCACCTGGTTGCGGCCGCTGGTCTTGGCCAGGTACAGCGCCCGGTCGGCCCGGTCCAGAGCGCCGGTGGGCAGGCCGCCTGGCTGCAGCGCCGTGAAGCCGATGCTCATCGTCACGCGCCCGACCTGCGGGATAAGACCACAGACGGCTCGGGCTGGCGGGTGCCGTTCCGCATGCTGCGTCACATTGTGGACATCTGACTTCGACCGCTCGCGCCAGTAGGGTGCAGGTGCCACGACCACGGCTTGTCAGCCAGAAAGTCGCGCATCGACTTCTGTTTCACAAGCAAAAGTAACTAGAATGCTCGCCCGATTACAAAAGGTGGCTGAGGATGCGAGCAGGAGGAGGAACGGAGCAGCAAGCACTATCGATGTCAGAGCAACTGTCGTACGCCATTGAACGCTATAGCCAGTACAGGGCGGTGACAAGGCGTTTTGTCGAGCAGCAAGCGCTTCAAGACTACGGTGTGGACGTGAAGGTCACTGCAGTCACACCCGTAGTACTACAGCAGTTCCGAGACGACTGGCGCAACTATCCCGGCCGTCTTGTTGACTGGGACTGGGACAAAGCCATCATCAAGCCGCTGGAAGCACGTGGCCCTAGAACATACAGTTGTGCCTTCACTGTTGAAGACAAGCTATGTGGTCTCGTCGCAGCCCGTGTCTCGCGAGGAAAAAAATGGCTCTCTCTTACTCACGTTGAAGGCCATCCAGATCCTTCCCATCCGCTCAAGAAGCACGTAGTCCCGATGGCCATCATGTCCCTCTATGCTTTCCGGTTTGCAATGTGCTCTGACATTCCGCCTACAGCCGTTGGCATCCGGGTACTTCGGCCGCTTCCGGATGCGTTACAGTCGTACAAGAACGCAGGCTATTCCCACTTTGTTGAAGGTAGGTGGGATTCAGCCATCATTGTTGCTGCTCCAGTTGAGCAGCCCAACACAGGAGAGACTTGTGAACAGCCGCCCATTGAGACAGACGAATGCTTTTCGTCGGCCGATGGTGGAGCATGTCAGTGAGGCGATGCTTGATGCTGTTCGCGCAGGTCTGCGTGCAACAGGGGCGCCTACGCTTAGAGATCTGGACCGGCGCTTTGCTAGCTGGAATGGTCCTGAAGTGAGCGGTCAGCTGTTCAAGAAGCCGTAGGCGGCATAGTTGTACGGAGACAAACGGCCCTTCAGGGCCGTTTTGCTTTGTTGAGCTTGATGCAGTCCATCTGTCTCGAAGCTTGGATAAATTTTCTTGTCGCTGCTTGGTGAACAGGCAGGGTGTTGACCTCCAGTCCTTCTCCGCGCCTCTTGCACCAGGACGGTAAAACACCACCGTCAGGGTGCCTGGGGAGACTCATGGAACCAGAGGGATCCCCGAACCTCGAACTGCTGCCGCCACCCAACGGCTCACAGCCCCGGCCGCATTGGTCAATGGCGTTCGCCACAGAGCTTTCGTACTCGTAGCGCCAGGGTCGAACAACACGATGCAGTCTTGGCCAAACTGCTGTGCCGAGCGGTAGATAAAGCCGTCGAAGCCTGCTGCATGGGCTTGTGCGGCAAGCTCCTGGGTCTGCGAATGGCGCAGGGACTGCAGAACTGGCCAAGACCCGGCATGGGGTCGCAGGTCACCCAACTGCACTTGCTGCAACAGCTGCGCTGCCAGCAACTCGCGCTGCCCCAACGCCGCGATTGAGACGCTGGTGGCCTCGCGCCGAAACACTGCCTCGTACAGCGCAGTTTCGGGCGCTTCGGCAAGGTAAGCGGTAGGCGCATCGACCAGATCAAATCGACCCGACATGACGCCTGCAGGAGCCAGCTTCAAAGGGCCTCGCCGCACGGTCTGCCGTGTCGCGCGGGCACGCTGGATACGGAAGAAGGTTTGTCCGGCGGGGATCGTACAGGTGTTGAGGTATTCGAGATCAGCGAGGTTCATGAACGCGGAGGTCAGCTGCCCCGCGCTGCCAGATCGACCACACGGGCACCCTCGCCTCGCTCGATTGCCTCACGTGGCGTGGCTCCGTTGAGCCCGCCATGTGGCGTTTCGAGAAAAGCGAGCAGCGCCCAGCCTTCCTTTGTACCGAGGGCTTGCGACAGTTGCGGCAGCACGTCCCACATCGGGGCATCGAACTGCCAACGCGGCATGCGAAACCCGCGCTTGATCTGGGTAAGCCCAATGGCGCGTCCCTTGTTGATCCAAGCGTTGATCGTCACGCGGCTGGTACCGGTCATTTCAGCGGCCTCGTCCGTGGACACCATGTCTCCAGCCTCAAGGCGCTTTTGGCGAAAGGCAACACTGCCCGCCATCAGCGCGCGCGTCTCGGCGACGGACACGAAATCCTCGGAAGGTTTGCTTTTGGGTCGACTCCTGGCAGCGATGCGGGAGTCGGTTTCAATGAGGTGGGGCGTTGACTTCATGCCGGGCAGGTCAAGGCAGATTGCGAGCGTCAACCTTGCGTGCGTGGAAAAACGCAGCAACACGCACAGAGGTCAGCAAGCGCTGTTGCCAGCCTGACGAAGCATTGCAGGCTGACAGATGTTTGAGGCAACGGCCGCTATTACGCAGGGCCCTCAGCGCCGCATGGAGAACCCGAGCAGCGCGCTGGTACGCCGTCAGAGGGCTGGTGTCGTGCTCTTCGCCAGGAGAAACGATACCGGTGAGTTCTGTACCAAGAGCGGCAAGGGCTCTCATTACCCGCAAGCGGACCTCGTCCACGAAGCGCTCACCTACAGCGATGCTGTCTGCATTGGTTTTGCTTTCGATGAGATTTATGTAGGACGAGGTTTTTTCGCAGCGTCCGAGGTCGCCAATGAGAAGGACTTTGTTGACCGATGCCATACTTGTTTTTTTGGTGTATTTCGTTAAGTACGTAATGTACGTTCTCGACAGGGCAAGTCAAGTGCATGTCGTGAAGAGCCGTGTTCGACTCGCGTTGGAAGCCCTGCGTTTCCGGTCAACAGTGGCATGAGCGGTTTGAGCAGCGCCTGAGCGAACTGTCCGCCTTGGCATCCTGAGATGGCTGTCACCGGCACACGCATCGGAACATTGATAACTACGATTATCATCACCATCACAAAAGTGATCCAATGACCTGAGTCTGTAGCCGCTCCAGGCAAGTTGATTGGACTGCCAAGGACTTAGCGAAGTCCGAATGGCGCCATGCAAGATGACACCATGCCCAACAGCGCCATCGACCACCGCACATGCCGCCCGCGCGAGATCCTGCCCGTCATCGGCCGCTGCTATCCCCACGCCTGGAAGACTTGCGACGAGTTTCGCAGCGACAAGGGCAGCCCCCTGCCCTCCTGACCAGATTGGTGCTTCCTGCCGCTGCCGGCGATGTACCCCATCAGCCGCACGCTGGCGAGTTCAGGCACCGAAGCAGCGCCAGCCGCGGCCGGCACGGGCCTGCGGGCCGTGGTTGAGCCGTTGGAGGTGGGAGACACACCAGCCCGGCGACGGCACGTTGCCCGGCCCGATAGAAGGCCAGCGGCGTTTCAGCCTGCGCTGGCTGCTGCTCATCGCCGTCAACGTCGAGAGCCTGGACACGCTGCTGGCCACCGTGCGCCGCGTCGAGCAGCCAACCCGCCAGCCAGTCCTAGCGTCACGCGCTGGCCTGCCGAGGCACGCACTGGAACTCGGGATGCTGGTTGGTCTTGAACAGCATCAGCTCCCATAGCTGCTGCGACATCTGCGCGCCGTCGTAGGCCGTCTCCACCTTGCTCAGCCAACGCACGCTCTTGACGCCGAGCAGCCGGCACAGCTCGGACTGCGACAGGCCCGCGCTCTTGCGGTAGGCCACGACGTTTTCGGCGGTAGGTTCTGGCAGTGGCATGGCAGCTTCAGCGGCTCAGGTTGATGCGGCAAATATAGTCCACAAGACCACAACAGCAAAACCAAGTCAGGCTATCCAGCGGGCTTGCCATCGCTGGCGCCAGCACCTGCGCTTTGCGCCGCAGCCAGCGACTTCTGAGCCTTGTCCTGGCGGTTCAGCGGTGTCGCCACTCCATCCGTTGCCGCACACAGCACGCCGTCACGCTCGCGCCGCGCCAGTGCGAAGGTATGAGTTTCCCCGCGCGCCACCATGCTGATGGTGCCCAGCATCTCGTGCCCAGGGATGGGCTGGGAGTAGATGCGCCACTGGTCCGTGAGGGCCACCACAGGGCGCGCACGGTCTAGGCGTGACGTGTCGATCTTGGGGCGCGAAGGCGATTGCATGGCAGGTGCTGCAGCTCGGAGCTTGGTGAACAAGGCGGAATTCTGGCTGACCAGAAAAAGGTTTACTTCGCAACTACACACCGACACACATGCAGGCTTGCATCTATAGTCCTAAAGACTATAGTTAAGACATTGCAGCACCGCTGCACCGGCACCCCCCGGCAAGAGGGGTAAGCGAGAAGTCATGAACCAGTTCTACCTGGAGTTCTCCAGCTTCATCGAGGAGTTCAAGGCCAAGCGCGGCCTGAACAAGGCCCCGGCCCAACGCCCGGCGCCGGCTGCCCGCCAGGTCCTGACCGAGGCCGAGCGCAAGGCGGCGATGGATGAACTGGACGTGCTGCTGCCGCAGTACGACCCGGCCTACGAGTGCACCGCTGACGGTGCGGCCTACGAAGCCGGCAAGCGCATCGAAGACCGCATCCGCTTCCTGACCTGGTATCTCAGCGCCGCCTGACGCCGCCCCGGGGCCTCACCGCCCCGCTCCACTTCTGGGAGAAAGAAATGACCTATCCCCACATCCACCACTTCGGCAACGACGCCCTGAGCGCCGTGTGCAACGAGGCCATGGGGCGCGTCCTGCAGCCCATCGACATCGAACTGGCCTGCCGCTACTTCCAGGAGGCCGATTGGATTGCGGAAGGCATCGGCCGCCGCGATCCCGACTCCCACATGCCCGGCATCTTCACGCGGCTGTCGCCGCTGCTGGAGGACCGCTGCTCGTGGGGTGCCTGCCAAACGGCGCACACCTGGGCCGTTGATACGGTATGGAACGAGGGATGAAGCCCCTCACCGCTCGATGTCAGGCTCCGGGTGCTGCTGCGGCGCTTGCGCCGCTGGCTGCTGGGGCCGCTGCTCCTGCTGGCGCTGGCGGTCGAGTTCCACCCCCACCACGTGCGACACCATGGGCATGTGCCGCACGAAGCCCTTGACGGCGGCGGCCAACTCTCGATCCGCTGCATCCGGCGATTCGGCCAAGGCCGCATGCAGGTAGGCCCAGGACATGAGCGAGCGCTGCATTGAATCGCTGCCCAGCGTCACACGTTCGTTCAAGGGCGGCTCCTGGCGCAGCGTCCCCGCCTTCCTGGCCCGGGTCACCCATAGCGGTTCTTCGTTGCGCACCGCGCCGCGCACCAGCCGTGTCGTTGCCTGGGCCGGCACCCCACGCGCGCGCAGCTCGCGGGCGAAGGCCTCACGCCAGCGGTGCAAGTCCGCCGGGCTCGGCGCCAGGCGCTTCAGGTGCCGTCCCTGCGCACGCACGAGCAGATGCACATGCGGGTGGCCTTGGTGGCTGTGGTAGGCCCAGGCCCATCGGTGTCCAGAAAATTCCTGCTGCGCGAACGCCACGGCCGCTGCCTGTACCGCCTCGGGGTCCGTGCCGGGCGGCATGTCCAGCGCGAGTTGGAACGCCTCACGTTGCGTGCCAAACGTAGGAATCGGGGAGCCGTCGTACTTGAATTGATCCCCGAACAGCTTCACGTCGTCGGGGGTGACGTACTCCCTGCCCTCGTCGTCGCGCAGGGTTTCACCACGCTCGGTGATGTAGCGCAGATGCTGACGAACCTTGCCCATCCCTGTGGCCGTGCCAGTGATCTTCACCACCACCGACGGCGCCTTGCTGAGAACCAGCCGCACGCGCTGCCGTACCGCGGCCGGTGTCACCTTGCCGCCCCTGGGGAGGGGCAACTTCAAGTCGCCGGCCTTGGGGCCGCGTTGCGCCCGGGGCCAGAAAAGCTCCTGCCCATGCCGGACCAGCAGTTCATCAACCTGATGACGCTTCACCTGCGCGCCTCTCGCTGCCCGGCCATGCGCCGAGTCGTGCCCACGGCATCAAAAGCCTCAGATGCGCGCCTCGCCTGCGCCCGCACTTCCCTTGCCGCGCTCTCTACCTGCGCCAAAACGGCCGGGTCATGCTCCGCTTGAGACTGCACGGCACGCAGCGTCAGTTCCAGCGACTGCAGCCGCTTGCGTACCGCCTCAAGCACGTCCAGGGCAGCCACACGCGACGTGACAAGCTCGCCACGAGCCACGCGTGAGACGTACTCGATCTGGGACAGCCCTTCAGCCGCCGCAGCCAGGCGCAGTGCCTCGGAGTCTTCCACCGTGAGCCGCCCACCGAAGTTCACCACGGTTGAGTCTCGGCTGCGATTCGCAGCCACGCGCGGCATGGACGCAGGAACCTCATCAGCCGTGTGCTCCTGCACCGCCATCGCCAACGCTTCCCGGACCCAAGCTGCCGTACCCTTTCCAGAACGCTCCGCAGCTACCAACACCAGCGGCTTCAAGTCGCCGAGGTCCACGTTGAGCGTGGAACGCTTCTTGGGCGGCGACATCACCGGCCTCCCCGAGCAGGCGAGCGTCGAAGACCAGAACAAAGAGAATTCATGGAATAGCTACTGCCTGCATGTGTGTCACAAAAGACCAGTTTCTCATGAGAAACCGGCCTCCGGTCCACTCATTCGGCTCGGAAACCGAGCAGGCGCACGTCCGTGGCAAGTACCGTCAAACGCCGAGGACTTCCGGGTCGCCGTCCGAAGATGTGCCCCTCGCGCGGGGGCTCGGAACTGAAGTCCAGCACAAGCGGCTGACCCTTGTATTCACCCATCAGGACACGCGCGGCCGTGGCCTGGCCGGCTGCCGGTGCTTCCTGCTCGGCAGCCTTGTTCTTCGGTGCAGGCCGTGCACCACCCGCCTCAACCGCTGCCGTCGTTGCAGGTGCGCCGGCGGAAGGCGGCATTGCTTCGGCAGCCGGCGCAGGGGCTGGCGCAGCAGGGGCTTCAAGTTCAGCGCGCAGCGACAGGATGCTCGCGCGCGAGATTTCCGGCTGCTGAGCTACCCACTGCTCCACCGCTTCAGGGAACTCGCGGTGCAGGTTGCGCAGTTCGTAGGCCTCGTTCACCCCGGCCACCTTGCCACTGCTGCACGCTTCGACGACAGCTGCCGGGGCTTCGGCCAGCGCCGCAGCCTTGGAGATGTAGCCCTTGCTCTTGCCCAGGCGCTGCGCGATTTCCTGCTGCTGCATGCCTTCGCCCATCCGATCACGGATGAACAGCGCGAGGTCCATCGGCGACAGATCCTCGCGCTGCTCGTTCTCGATGACTTGATCGAAGGAGGTCAGCTTGCGGCCGAGGAAGTAGGGCACATCGACCATCCCGGCCATGCGCGCAGCACGGCAGCGCCGGTGCCCGAAGTTGACGATGTAGCGTCCCGGCGCATCGGGGTTGGGGTAGAGGGACACGGGCTGCAGCACGTCGCCGGCGGCCTTGATGCTGTCCGCCAGCTCCTGCAGTTTCACGGGGTCGTGCTGCCGGCGAGGCTGCTTTGGATCTTCGTCTATCAGGTCCAGCGACATGCGCGACGGGTCACGGCTGGGAGCCGGCGCGAACTGTTCATCGTCCAGCTCGCGCGTGTTGAGCAGCGGCTTGAGCGAGCCCAAGGTGATGCGGGGTTTCTGTGCCATCGCCATGTTCATTTCGCTCCCATCAGTTGCGCGATGCGCTGCATCACCGGTTCCACCTCGGCCCACACCTCCCGGGCGGGGCCGCTCTTCTGTTCCCACAGCACGGCGCCCGACTCGTGGAATGCGCGCCAGATCGTGCGGTGCTTGATCTTCAAGAAGTCGCGGCCCGAAGTGGGTTCGTCCACGAACGACAACAGGTGCTTCCGGTAGTCCGGGGCGCCAAGCAGCGCAGCCAGGCATTCGCGGTCAACGGCATTGCGCTCGTCCACCATGACCGGGAGCATCCCGAGGAACTGCAGCTTTCGGTTGTAGTTCTCCTGGACCACGAACACGCCCGTGCGCGGATCGTTGAACAGTGCCCGGATGCCCTCCAGCGCTTCCTTGGTCAGCGTGATAGGCGACAGCACATAGTCCGACGACACCATGGCGGCCAGCACGCGAATGTCCTGAACCGGGTTGGTGTCGATTACGATGAAGTCGAAGGCCTCTGCATGCCGCCGCATGAAGCGGCGCATGTTCTTGGCGAAATCGTTGTAGAGCTCTGGATGCCGTTCAAGCTCGGACAGCGCAAGTTCGTCCTCGCGCATGAGCACGAAGGGAGCATCCTCGACCGTGGCTTCGGGATCGGTCAGCACCCGCTCGGACGTGGTTTCGGACACCACGCACTTTCCGGACGCGATGAGCGGACGCGAAAAGTCGCCCTGGACGTCAAGGTCAACCGCCAGCACCCGGTGCCCCTGAGACGCCAGGTACTGGACCAGCAGCACGGCGAGGGTGGATTTGCCGACACCGCCTTTGCGGTTTGTTATGGTCACGACACGAGCAGGCATCAGGACTCTCCGTTGTGTTGGGCCAGCAGCAGCGCGCGTTCACCGTCGCCTTGCTCAATGGCTTGCCGCGGCGTGCGGCCATCCAGCGCGCCAAGCGGGGATTCGAGGAAGGCCAGAAGTGCCCAGCCCTCGGTGGTGTGCAGCGCAGCGGACAGCTTCGGCAGCGTGTCCCACAGCGGCTGGTCGAACTGCCAACGCGGCATGCGAAAGCCACGCTTGGTCTGCGACAGGCCAATGGCCCGGCCACGCTCGATCCAGATGACGACGGTCCTGCGGTTCACTCCGACGAGTTCGGCCGCCTGCTCGGTCGAGAGCATGTCGTCAGCGTCCAGGCGCCGGCTGCGCGCTTCGGCGCTGCCGGCCAGCAACTCGGCTGGTGGTGGGTGGGATGCCTCTTTAGTCATGAGAATTTCGGGTAATCCGGGAAAGCCGGGGCATCTTAGCGCACCGACGCTGGGGCTTGGACGAAGACTCGACAGCGCCGCGCAGTGCCGCACCGTTCGTCCTCGATAACCCGGTTCCTTGCGCTTCGGATCGCACAAGTGGACTTCTCCGCTGGTGCCATTTCCGAAGGGCAGGACCATCACCAGGCGATGTGCACGGCTGGAGCACCGGCCCATGTGAGCTTTCCCGAATCCCGCGAAGCCGGACGGCAGTTCCGGGCTCATGGCTGCCTCCACTGCAGCGTGGCAGCGGTTGCGCATGCTTGACCTCCTGCCTGGATCATTCGAGCGAGCAGGGCGGTTCTCGACATTACGCACGCCGGCGGGCCAGGAACCTCTCTCTCGCGTCGTCGGGTCGGGGGCTGGCCAGGATCGCTTCTGCGCTGGCCGCTTCCAGGAATTCCAGGCGCCCTGCATCAAGGGCCAGTATCACTTTAGGCAGCGCGCCCTCCGGCACGTTGCCTTCCAACCATCTGCGTCCGAAGCTGGCGTGCTCGATCAACCTGTCCGGCAGCACCTGCAGCAGAGCCGAGCGGTCCGGCTTCGCCAACCACCGGCCGGCATGGGCTGACAGGAAAGCGCGTGATGCTGCTGCTGTGGCAGCCTCACCGGAGTTCTGGGGGTCGCGGACAGAAGCCGTCCCATCGACCGGCGCAGTCGCCGCCGTTGCTGCAGGCCGCGTCCAGTCTTCGCCGCTGTGGATCAGGTGGATGAGGTAGCCCTCAGGATCATTGGCACGAAGAATCGCGGGAAGGCGATGGGCCATGATGTTCTGCAGCCAGACTCGGGCCCGCTTCGCGATGCCCAGCAGCTTCTTGATCTGCCTGGGCACCAGCACCTGCAGCAGCGGCGCCAGGTCGCGGCGAAGGTGGAAGCGCTGACCGCCTGGCGATAACGCTGGCGCCGGCTGTCGGGGGTTGTGGACAACTTCCTTACCGGCTTGGGGCGCAGCCCCTTGGCCCCCTGAAAGGGTTTGTTCTTTATCCAGAGGCGGCGCAACACCTTGCGCCTGGTCCACGAGCAGCAGGGCCAGCGCCTTCGGCGTCAGAAAAGTGCGCCATACGGGTGAACGTCGGCCACGCAGGCTCGGCGCTGGCCGCTCGATCAAGCCCCAGGCCACAAGGTCGCTGTGAGCGTAGGACACGGTGCGCTCGCAGCAATCAAGCGCCTCTTCCAGTTCGTGGCTGGTGAGCTCGAAGCAGGCACCGCAGCGCAGCTGGTGCAGATCCAGCTTGCCCAGGTGCTCACGGAGCACGCGGTACGCGCGCCGCGGCAACTTGCGCAGCTCACCCAGCAGGAACAGCTCATCGAGCCGGCGCTGTGCCGCAAGAATCAGGTCGGGAAGTGTCCGGGAAAGGTCAGGCAGGCTGGCGCCAGCCATCGCAGCGGATTGCATGGGCATAAATTTGCAGGGACGAGCAAGCCCACCCGTTGCGCGTCACCGCTTTTGCCGTCATACTTCGCTCCATCTCACCGGTGCGTGTCTCTGGCTTTTGCGGGGACTCACATCAGGAAATGCCCTGGCTTCGCACCCCAGGGCTTTTCTCTTTGTGGGCCTCAGATTTCTTTCTCTGTGGGTCCCGGTCCTTTCAAGACTGGTGATGCCGACCGTTCGCGGCGGTCTGCATCGGGTTGTTAGTTCCCAGCGCTATACTTTCCCGGCAGCGCGGCGCTTCAATTCAATGAAGACGCGAAGTGTAGGGGTGGCCCCCAGCACTTTCTGGCTTTCTGTGCTGATTCCTGCTTTTGGCGGCGGCAGTGCACCAGTTGCGGCCGCATCAAGCCGCCATCGTCACGAGGGTGCAGGCGGCGCCTGCGGCGGTTCCAGATCGCAGAGCAACAGCCGGCACACCTCATGTGCCGAGAGGTTCACATCCTGGCCCGGCACGATTACCCAGCGGCCAGGACCTCCGACTGCGACGAACTGCTGGTTTCCAAAGGGCGGCGTCAGCTTGCGCCCCAGGACCGCGTCGCACTCGATGCGCAGGTCATCGACGACTAGCAGCGCTCGCTCGGCTCCCTGCAGCAGTATCGGCATCAACACTTCGGAGAGCGTTGCACCGAACTTGGCGGCAACGATCTTCATCTCCGGCACCGTCCATGGTGTTGTCCCGAGCAGTTTGCGTCGCGCATGTGTGGGCGTGACGCCCAGGAGTTCGGCCACCAGATGAGCCTGCTGGCGCTCAGCCACCTTGTGCTTCTGAAGCAGTACGCGAACGCACATCGCTGCGTCGTCGTCTCCATCCCCTGATCGAATGTTCTGTCGGCTCATGTAGCGCCTCTGTTGAGGCCGCAATTTTCACCGTGCCGAGCGTAAAGCGATGCGCGCAACGCTTGCGTTTCAACTGCTTGCTTCTTGGGGGGAACAAGTACTCCGTGAACTATTGAACACATTGAATGCGGAGGGCAAGATGCTTCCAACATTTGATGTTCTTCGAAGTCATGTGCGCAGTATCTTTCCATAGGAAGAACAGCAGATGTGCTGTTTTTGCGTTTGCCGCAGTTGGGATGTCTCTCGCGGCTCCGAGCGTTGAGGCGTTCGACGGCTGCAAGGTCCTGTTGTGCCTCGCTGGACCTTGGCGGTCCATTCCGGATTGCATCCCCGACGTTCCTGACGCCTTGCGCTGCATGTCACGCGGCAAATGCTGGCCGACATGCCCGAGCGCACCTGGACTCTCCATGGCGTGGGCCAACACCGCTGCTTGCCCCCCGCAGTACGGTCTCTACGAGACGGACGCCTGCGGCCGGCAAACGCTGGTGGGCTGCACCAAGAGCGGCGTCGTGGACGTGGCCTTCAACGGCGTGCCGTCATGGGTGCGCGTGTGGTTCAACCAGGGGGCTGCGGACAACTCGGTATCGCTTCAGTACAGCGACGCCGCCCGGCTCTACATGGGCGAGCACATCAACCCGCAGTTCGATCTGGACTACGCGGCATGGGTGACAACGCAACCGCCCGCGCAGTCGCCGCTTCTTTGTTCTGACGGCAACGGTTGAACATGCTGGCGCTGCCTCCCGAGGCATTGGCGCAACCTATGGAAGTGCCGGTGCTGGCCGCGCACATCAACGAGTTCGCGCCTGCCATCCACCCACGCACCGTGCTGCGCATCGTGCAACACGAATCCAAGCGCAAGCCGCTGGCCATCGGTGTCAATGGCGCGATGCTGGAGCACCAGCCGCGCTCGCTGACGCAGGCGATCAACACCGCCCGCGCACTGCGCCGCCAGGGCTACGACTTCGACGCCGGGCTTTGCCAGATCAACGTGCGCAACTGGCAGTGGCTACGGCTTGACGAGGTAACCGTCTTCGACCCGCGCGAAAACCTGCGCGCCTGCCAGACCGTGCTGCTGGACTGCTACCAGCGCGCCCCCTCCACCGATCCCCAGGCCGCGCTGCGGCAGGCGCTGTCCTGCTTCAACAGCGGCAATCACCGCAGCGGTTTCGCGAGCGGCTATGTCAGCCGCGTCGTGAACGTCCCCGCCGCACTTCCCGCCGTCCCCCTGAAGGAGCCTTCCAGATGAACCGCACTCGTTTCGCTCTCATCCAGCGTGCCCAACAGCGAGCCCGTCGCCACAGCGGCGTGCTGTCCATGCTGGCCGTCTCGGCCGCGCTGCTGGCACTGCCGGGCATTGCCCAGGCAGGGCTGCCCGACATTGCCGGCAAGGCCAACACATTCGCAACGTGGATCGGCAGCGCAGGCTTGGCCGTGCTCACGGGAGCCATCAGCTACACGGGCTACAAGACCCTCGCGCGCGGCGTCCAGTTCGAACAGGTCGAGAAGATTTTCTGGGGCGGTGTGTTCCTTGGCACCGCCGCGCTGATCGCCGCCTTCGCGATCTCATGACGCCATGAAGGAGCGTATCTACAAGGGCGCCACTCGCCCCGCGATGGTGCTGGGCGTGCCGCTCAAGGTCGGCGTGCCGGTGGCCGGCGTGGGGGTTGTCCTGTCCATGTGGGGCGGGTGGGTCTTCGGCTGGAAGGTCTTCACGGCCTTCGCAGCCGCCACGCTGATGGTTCTGCTGTGGATGCGCGCCGTCACTGCCAAGGACGACCAGCGGCTGCTGCAGAAGTGGAAGTCGTGGCGCATGAAGTGGCTGCATGGCAATCGTGGTCTGTGGAAGTGCCGCAGCTATTCGCCCACCGTCTACAAGGACTCCGACGATGCCTGGTTCCATTGAGACACATCAGTTGAAGCCGCATCAAGGCGCGCAGGAGGTGCCGCTGTCGCGCATGCTGCCGTTCAGCAGCCTTGTCACCGAGCACGACATGGCTACCCGCGGCGGACACTACATGCGGTTCTTCGAGCTGGAGCCCGCGCCGTTCGAGACCGCCGATCCCATCTACATCAACGGGCTGCACGAGGCCCAGTGTGCGTGGCTCGCGACGCTGACGGACGACTTCGTCGTGTACCGCTACCGCGTTCAGTTCTACGAAGAGTCGGACCTGCCGCACGCGCAGGGCAGCGGCTACGCGCCGCAGTTCTACAACGACTATGCGGCGCTGCTGAAGAAGAAGCCCTTCCTCATCAATCGCATGTTCCTGGTGCTGCTGTACGCGCCAGCCCGGGAGAAGGGAACGCGAACCCGCGCGCAGATCGAGCGCGACCAGGCCGAGGCACTGCAGGTGCTGGAGGAGCGCACGGCAGGCGTGCTGCGCATGCTCGGCGGCTTCTCGCCGAAGCTGCTGGGCGACGTCGAACGCGATGGCGTCATGTTCTCGCGGCCCGCGGAGTTCGCTGCGCTGCTGGTCAACGGCAAGTGGATGCGGGTGCGCGCCGGCCTCGGACCGCTGCACCGGACCCTGCCGGCGGTGCGCGCATCGGCCGCTGATGGCGTGGTGGAACTGCGCGGCATTGCCGACACGCGCTACGTCGCCATGCTCGACGTGTACGAATACTGCGATGAGCCGCAGGCGGGCTTCCTGACCGAACTGCTGTACGAGCCCATCGAGTACATCGAGGCGCAGTCCTTCAAGCTCATGAGCCGGCGCAGGGCCATGAAGAGCATGGACCTGCAGATGCGGCACCTTGAAACGGCCGCCGACAAGGTGCGTTCGCAGATCGACGCCCTCAAGGAGGCCATCGACCTCGTGGGCGCTGGGCAGATGGCCTGGGGTGAGCACTACGGCTCGCTCGCGTTCTTCGGCGACTCGGTGCAGGAGGCACGGCGCACCGCTTCGGAAGCCGCGGCGACGGTGATGGAGCGAACGGGCATCAACCTCCAGATGACGGACTTGCTGGCCGACAACGCCTGGCTGGCGCAGTGCCCGGGAAACCTGTGGCACCGCACGCGCAACGCCGAAATGTCCTCTCGCGCCTTCGCCGCGCTCAACGGTGGCCACGGCTTTTTCCGTGGCAAGGAGGATGGCAACCCCTGGGGGCCGTGCGTGGGCGTGATGCGCTCCAGCAGCGGCAGCAAGATATTCGTGTCCTGGCATGCCTCGCCGCTCAACGAGGACAACTACGGCCAGTCGTACCCGGCGAACACGCTTTTCACGGGACGCACCCGCTCGGGCAAGACGACGGGCGAGGCGGCCATGCTCCTGCTGTCGTTCCTGCTGCCGCAGCGCCCACGCATCCTCATCTTCGACAAGGACCGCGGCCTCGAAATCTTCGTGCGCCGCATGGGGGGCATCTACCTGCGCCTGCGCGAAGGGGAACCCACGGGCGTCAACCCGCTGCAGTGGCCCCTGACGCCGAAGCTGCGGGCGTTCCTGCAGCAGTGGATCTCTCAGCTCATGGGCGGCACGCTCGACGCGGACGAGCTCGCCGACTTGGAGTTTGCGATTGACACGGTGCTGGGCATGGACTGGGGCATGCGCAACCTCTCCCACGTGTGGCAGATGCTCCCGGTGAACGGCCCCAACGGCAAGGGCAACAGCATGCGTGCTCGCCTGGGCCGCTGGATCGCGGGCGGTGCGATGGGCTGGGCCTTCGACGTGGACGACGACCGGCTGCCGCGCGAGTTGACCATCGCCGGGTACGACTACACGGAGTTCCTTGACCACCCGGAGCTGCGCAGCCCGATGGTCATGGCACTGCTGGAGTACGGCGAATCCTTCCTTGATGGCACGCCCTTCATCCAGGTCGTGGCCGAGACATGGCGCGCGGTCAAGGACAAGGCCATGGCGAAGTTCCTGCACGACAAGTCCAAGACCATCGGCAAGCTCGGGGGCGTGCTGGTGATGGACACCCAGGAGCCCAACGATCTGGTGGACCACAGCGACAGCCCCGACTCCATCGGCAACACGCTGGTGTCGCAGACGCCCACCATCTGCTGCTTCCACGACAGCGAGAGCCCCGACGAGCCCTACCTGAAGACGCTGCGGCTGACCGAGGCCGAACTGCGGCTGGTCCGCACGCTCAACCTGCGCCCCGGGCGCTCCTTTCTGTTCAAGCAGAACGGCCAGTCGGCCATCGTCGAGTTCGACCTGAAAGGCATCCCCGATCACATCGTGGCGCTGTCCGGCAGCGAGAAGAACACGCGGCTGCTTGACGAGATCCGCGCCGAGGTCGGCGACGACCCAGAAGTGTGGTGGCCGGTGCTGCTGCAGCGTGTGCACGAGCGCGACCACCAGGCGCGCATCTACCAACTGGAAACCGTCCGAAAGGCTGCATGACCATGAAGCTCAAGTACCTGGCCGCTCTGTCCGTTCTTGCCGCTGCAACGGCCCATGCCGGCATTCCCGTTGTCGGCGGCCCTGTCCGTCTGCCCAACACCGCGCAGCTTCTACAACTGGCCGAGCAGCACCAAGTGCTCGCGCTGCAGTACCAGCAACTGGCCCAGGCCCAAGTCAAGCAGACGCAGCAAGGCCAACCCCAACCCGCGCAGCCGCAGCTGAAGAACGAGGCCGTGCGCGAAGGCACGAACGGCACGCGCGTGGTCGAGGAGCCGCCCCTGCCGCGCGGCTCCAGCAGCCCGACGACGCCGCAGAGCCTGTGGGCGCCAGGCGTGGTGTCGCCCACCTACGTCATCGACAGCAACCAAGGACTGCGCGAGTGCGGATGGCCGTGGCTCGACAAGGGCTGCCGGGCCTACGTCCCCAAGCAGGACCGGCGTGAGCGCGCCTGGGTGCTCAAGCTCAACGGCCAGTGGATGAAGTGCCCGCACCGTGATACGGCCAAGGGCTGCGTGTCCCACAGCGACTTCCCGAACATGGTTCTGCAGGACTGAAGGGGGCCGCCATGATCAGCTGGCTTGGCATGCAGTTCATGACGACGATCTCCGGCTATGCCGGTGGCGTCGTGGCCTACGTGATGCAGTTCCTGGCGCCCATCGCGCTCGCGCTGCTGACCGCATGGATCAGCCTCTACGGTTACGGCACGCTGCGCGGCGCGGTATCGGACCCGCTGCCCGAGTTCATGTGGAGCTTCTTCTGCAAGCTCGTGATCGTCCTGTTCGCAACCAATGCGGCGATCTACCACGGGTGGGTCATCGACGTGCAGCGCAGCCTGTCCCTGGACGTTGCCAAGCAGTTCGCCCCGACCGGTTCCCCACTGCGCAACGCGGTGAACATCTGGGGCTTCATCGAGACGTTCAATGACCGTGCGAGCCAGCTCACGGCGATGATCGCCGTGGATGGCGTGTTCTCCACGACGTTCCTGCCGTCCCTGATCTCCCTCTTCTTCTTTTCCGTCGGCAACGCCGCGTTGATCGCCGCGTCGATGCTGGTGGCGATGGTCACGGATGGGTTCAACGCATTCCTGCTGGGAATCGGCCCCATCTTCATCCTGTTCCTGCTGTTCGACGTGTCGCGGCAGTGGTTCGTGAACTGGCTGGGCTCGCTGCTGGGCATGACCGTGCTGACGTGGCTGATGTTCTTCCTCCTGGGCTTCAGCCTGTCGCTCACGGAGAAGGTAGTCGCCACCATGGTGCCCAACCTGGGCAACGTCAACGTCCTCACCCAGGCAATCATCTATGCGGCTATGTGCGGCGTGTGGTGCGTGATGCTGTGGGTGGCCCCCTCGTTCGTGAACGGCCTCACCGGCGGCGCGGCGCTCAGCATGGGCGGCCAGATGCTGACCCAGGTCCTGATGCTCATGCGCGGCGGCAAGAAGGGCGGCAACACCAACAACGACAACGGGGGAGGAAACAGCGCGTCGCGCAGCCCCGGCTTCGCCTACCGCGCCGGCGCCGCCCTTGGCGGCATGACCGGCGTGAAGTGGGCTTTCCAGTCTCTGGCCGAACGCGGACGCACCCGCTGACCCATCACCCACGCAGGAGCACCCTCATGGTTGCATTCAAGAAGCTGATGGCAGCCGGCGTGCTGGCTGCAGCAGGCAGCAGCGCGCACGCCGGCATCCCCGTGATCGACGCTACCGCCATCGCGCGTTTCGTCGAGCAGATCGGCCACATGCTCACGCAGATCGAGAACCAGATCACGATGATCGAGCAGGTCCGCGTCAACTACCTCTCGACCACCGGCACCCGGGGTCTGGGCTCGCTGCAGCGCGATCCTTCCTTCAACAACTACGTCCCTCTCGATGCGCCGGGGCAGCTCGACGGCGTGGCCGTCAATGGCTACGCCGGCATGAGCGCAGCGGGCAGGGCGATGCGGGACGCGGCCATGGTGTGGAACTGCCAGGGGCTGAGCGGGAGCACGCTGCTGCAGTGCCAGTCCATGCTGGCGCAGCCGTACCAGAACAAGGCGCTGCTGCGGCAAACCATTGCCGCCGCCAGCGGGCGCATCGGCCAGATCAGCGGCCTCATCAACGCCATCAACGGCACCAGCGACCAGGCGGCAAAGCTGGAGCTGGGCGCGCGCATCCAGGGCGAGCAGGCGCTGCTGCAGCACGAGCACACGCGCGCGCAACTGCTGTGGATGGACATGCAAAACGAGCAGCGCCGTGAGGAAGCCAGGCGGGCCGAGAGCACGGCCGAAATGCTCAGCCGACCCATCGACATTCGCCAGTACCTCGGGAGCACCGCGCCATGAAGAAGATCGGTGAACTGCTGCGTCCTTCCAGCAATGCCGAGTGGGAGGTGGACCGCATCGCAGGCCTTGAAAGTTCCGAGCGGCGCGCGTGGATGGTTGCCAAGGGCGCTGGCGCCCTTGCCGCCCTGTCCGTCGTCGGCATCGCCGTGCAGTCGAAGCTGCGCCAGGTGGTGTACGTGCCCATCGTCGTGGACAAGGCCACCGGCGAGACCGAGGTCGGCAGACCCTTGGCCGAGGACTCGGTATCGGCCAACGATGCCTTGGACAAGAAGTGCGCGGGGGACTTCGTGCGAGCCCGCTTCGGCTACTCGTGGGATTTCCTCTCGCGCGACCGCGACACCGTGGCCCGCATGGCGTCCCCGGAGGTTTTCGCCGTGTACGACGCCCTCTACTACCCCAAAGCCGGCAAGGGCCTGCACGAGCGCGCGGGCCGCTCGCAGCTGCACCGCATCAACATCCTCAGCAGACGCCTGACCGGCCCGGCGGTGGGCGGCGGCAAGGGCATGGTGGTGAACTACGAGATGGTCAGCACCTACTTTGACCGCAGCCAGCCCGACGCAACGACAAGGCACGTGGCGACGCTGACCTACGTGTACCAGCCCAAGGTCGAGCTCAAGGACCAGGACCGCGCGGAAAACCCCTTCGGCTGGATCTGCACGGCCTGCCGCTCCGATCCCATCGCCGACGCCCAAGGAAGCACCTCATCATGAGCCGCGCCTTCCCTCTGGCCCTGCTGGCGCTTCAGGCGTGCGCTGCTCTTGCGCAGACGGCGCCCATAGCCGAAGTGCCCTACGACCGCTTCAAGATCATTCACGTGCCGGTCGCGCGAGGCGTGCCAACGCATATCGAACTGGAGCCGGGCGAGTCCTTGACCACGGTGTCGCCCGGCATCGCCTCGGACTGCGAGACGAACGCGGAGGCCACCTGGTGCGTGCAATGGCAGGAAGGCGGCCGGTTCATCCTGGCCAAGCCATTGCAGGGCTCGGGCGACAAGAACCCTGTCGAAGTCATCACGAACCGGCGCAGCATCAGCCTGCAGTTCAACGTGTCCAAGACCCCGGCGCGGCGGATCATCCTGCGCACGCCACCGCCCCCCGTGGACCCGCGCGCGAACCTGACCGCTGCGGCGCTCGCGATGATGCCGCAGCCCGAGGAAGTGCTTGGCCAGCGGCTGAGCGCCAGGCCCCAGGTGCGCAATGCCGCCTACAGCCTGGCCGTGGGCAAGGGCAGCGACGACATCGTGCCCAGGGCCGTCTTCGACGACGAACGCACCACGTTCCTTGAATACCCCGGCAACCGGCCCGTCCCCTCGGTGTTCCGGCGCATGCCCGACGGCACCGAGCAGACCGTCACGACCCGCATGGACCCGCAGCACAACCTGCTCGTGGTGCCCGTGGTGGCGCGCGCGCTGGTGCTGCGCCATGGCAGTGCCGTGGTCGAACTGCGCAACGAGGCGTTCGACGTGGAGGGCCGCGGTCCCCAGGGCGGCGCCGTGGCCGATGGCGTACAGCGCCTGACACGCAATCCCCGCACGGGACAGATGGAGGCTCAGCCGTGAGCGACACCACCGACAACAGCACCGCGCCAGAGCAGCAGCCGGCAGCGGCGCCGTCGCCCGTAGGCATCCCGAACGTCGCGCGAGAGAACAACCAGGGCGTCAACAAGCGGGGCCTGATCGCGATTGCCGCCGTGGTCGCCCTGGGTGGCAGCGTGGCGGGTGTGGCGTACTGGAAGATCAGTAGCTACCTCAACGGCCTGGCAGAGCAGCGCGCCGAGGAAAGGGCCACCAAGCCCGCATCCGCGACGGGGGGCGTGCGCAAGATGGACGAGGAACTGCCCCAGTTGGCCGCGGCGCCGGCCAGCGCTCCTGGGCAGCAGGCACCCAAGAAGGAATATCAGGTGCCGGACGTGCGGCCGCAGGACGACGACGCCATCCGTGTGCGTACCGACCAGCGCACCGCCGGCGCCGGCGCCAACACGGGCGCGAAGCCCAAGCGTGACCCGCGCGATGCACCGCTGCTGCTGGCGCCCAGCAAGGGCCGCAGCGGCTCGACTGCTACGGCTACCGCGCCCGGCACGGGGGCCGGCGTTGCAGGCGATGACCTGTCGCAGGCACGCGACCAGATCCGGCAGGCCCGCGAGCAGTTGAACGTCATCACGGGCAGCATGCAGCGCATGAGCACCACCCAGGCGCAGCCTGGCGCGATGGTGCCCGCGGTGCTGCCAAGCGCGGGGGCCGGCATGCCGGGCGCATCCGGGATGGTGCGCGCGCCCGGCATGCCACCGCGGCCCCAGGCCCAAGCCGCCGACGACGATGCGCCGCGGGAGCGGGCGCCCCTGGTGGCCGGGCAGATCGCCGACATGAGCCTGACGCTGGCCGAGGGGGACGGCTTCACTTGCACGCTCGCCGTGGAGGTCGTGTCCAACGTCAAGGGCCGCATGAAGTGCATCACCCAGGCCGACGTGCGCGGCGCCGACCAGCAGGTGGTGCTGGCCGAGAAGGGGACGCTCCTCACTGGCGAATACAGCCTGACCAACGTGCGCGCCGGGACGCGCGCCATCGAGGCCTACTGGACTCGGTTGCGCACGCCCTACGGCGTCACGGTTCCGCTGAAGTGGAACGCCGTGGGGCCGCTGGGCGCGTCGGGCATCGACGGGTATGTGAACAACCGCTGGGGCGAGCGCATCACCGCTGCGTTGCTCCTGGCGCTGATCGACGACGCCGTGAAGATCGTGATTGCGGACAAGCAACAGGGCTCGGGCGGGGACACCAACATCGTGTTCGGCGGCACCGCGCAGACCGGCAGCCGCATGGCCGAAAAGGTCCTCGACAGCACCATCAATATCCCCCCGACCATCAGCCGCAACCACGGCACGGTGGTGGGCGTGGACGTGATGAACGACGTGGACTTCTCCAAGGTTTATCAACTGCGGCCCGGCCGCTGAAGCAGGAGCGACCATGCAGACCCACACGCACACGCACATGCACCGGCCAGCGCAGCCGCGCGACCGAAGCAGCGCGGCGATGTACCTGCTGCGACCGCTGCGGCCTTTCCTGGACCGCAACGACGTGACCGAGGTCCTGATGAACCGGCCCAGCGAAGTCTGGGTGGAGGCGAACGGCCAGTGGAGCGTTCACGATGTGCCCGAGATGGACTACACGCGGTGCTGGGCCTTGGCCCGTGCCGTGGGCGGGACCTGCAGCCAGGACATCAGCGTCTCCCACCCGCTGCTGTCGGCCACGCTGCCAGGCGGCGAGCGCGTGCAGTTCGTCATCCCACCGGCGACCAACATGGGCACCGTGTCCATCACCATGCGCAAGCCCTCGGCCGTCGTGCCGCGCCTGGACGAGTTGCACCGCTCCGGCCTGTTCTCCCGCGTCGTTGACCGGCCTACGCACCTGCAGCCGCACCAGCTCGAACTGCTGGAGCTGAAGCAGCAGGGCAGGTGGGACGAGTTCCTGCGCCGGGCCGTGCAGCTACGGCAGACCATCGTCCTGAGCGGCCAGACCGGCAGCGGCAAGACGCACATCATGAAGGCGCTGGCCGAGGAGATGCACCGGCTGCTGCGCATCCTGACCATCGAGAGCGTCGCAGAGGTGCTGCTGCCCAACCACCCGCTGGCTGCGCACCTGTTCTACAGCGACACCGGCCAGGGCCTGGCGCACGTCACGCCCGAGCAGCTTCTGGAATGCGCGCTGCGCATGCGACCCGACGTGATCCTGCTGGCCGAGGTACGCGGGAAGGAGTGCTACTTCTTCGTGCGCGCTGCGGCCACGGGGCACCCGGGCAGCATGACCACGCTGCATGCCGGCTCCACCGACGAGGCTTTCGAGCAGATGACGCTGATGATCCGGCAGTCGCCAGGCGGCGCAGGCCTGGACGTGGCCGAGATCAAGCGGCTGCTGACGCTGACGGTGGACGTGATCGTGCAGTTCGGGAATGACGGTTCCGGCCGCCATATCCGCGAGGTCTATTACGACCCGGCGCGCAAGCTGGCGCTGGCACAGGGCACCGGCCAATGAGCGCCAAGTCTTTTGCCCTGAAGGGCTTGCTCATCGCCGGCGGCATCGCCCTGTGCTTCGGCGCGGGCACGTGGCTCTCCGGCGCTTCCTTCATGGCCATGTCGGAGCGCAGCGTCCAGCGCGTGCTCAACGTGAAGCTCACCAGCATCTCGCGCTACTGGAGCGAGTACGGGGACGACCCGAAGCAGGCAAAGCGGCTGAAGCTGTCCATGGGGCTGAGCTACGGGCTCACCTGCCTGGTGCTGCCGTTCGGCTTTGGCATGGCTGCGCTGGGACGGCGACGACAGCTGCACGGCGATGCGCGGTTCGCCAACGGTGCGGAGATCAAGAACGCGAAGCTGCTGGACGGCGAGGGAATCATCGTTGGCAAGTACCGGGGCCGCTACCTCACCTATCCGGGCCAGCAGTACGTGTGGGTGGCCGCGCCGCCGCGCTCTGGCAAGGGCCGCGGCATCGCCGTGCCCAACCTGCTCAACTGGAGCGGGTCGGTCATGGTGCTGGACTTCAAGAACGAGCTGTGGGAATTCACCTCGGGATTCCGCGCCTCGTGCGGCCACAAGATGTTCCGCTTCGCCCCGTTCGACAAGGACGGATCGAGCTCGCGCTACAACCCCTTGGGCTACGTGCGCAACGACGAGTTGAACCGGGTGAGCGACCTGCTCGCCATCGGCAACATCGTGTACCCCGAGCCCGCTGGCAGCGGCGAAGGGGGCAGCTCCAAGTTCTTCGCCGAATCCGCGCGCAACCTCTTTCTCGGGCTGGGCCTGTACCTGCTTGAGACGCCCGAGCTGCCGCGCACCTTCGGCCAGATGCTGCGGCTGGCGTCAGGCAACGGCAAGCCGTTCCATGTCTACCTCTCGGACCTCATCAAGAAGCGCATCGCGGAAAAACGGCCGCTGTCGCGGGAGTGCGTGGATGCCCTGAACCGCTTCTTGTCCAACGCGGCCCAGGTGCTCAGCAGCATCCTTTCCACCTTCACCGCGCCGCTGACGCTGTTCATGGACCCGGTGGTGGACGCGGCCACGAGCGGCAACGACTTCGACCTGTCGAAGGTCCGCAACGAGCACATGGGCATCTACCTGTGCATCCCGTTCGAGAACGTCCCATCGTCGCGGCTGCTGGTGAACCTGCTGTTCACCCAGGCCATCAACATCAACACGCGTGAGCAGCCCAAGCCGGGGATGCACCAGTGCCTGATGCTGCTGGACGAATTCGCCGTGCCGGGGCGCATCGACGTGCTCACCCGCTCCATCGGCCTGATGCCCAGCTTCGACCTGCGCGTGCTCATCATGTGCCAGTCCGAGTCGCAGGTTGCCTTCGAGTACGGCAGGGACACGGCCAGGACGATCCGCACGGCCATGGGCATGCAGGTGCTGTTTCCGCCCAAGGAGCAGGAGGATGCCGAAGCCTATTCGCGCATGCTCGACAACCAGACCGAGCTGGTGCGCAACCGCAACTCCAGCAGCGGGCGCGGCGGCACCAGCAGCGGACACAGCGAGCAGCAGCAAAGGCGCGCCTTGATGCTGCCCCAGGAGATCAAGCGGCTGCCCAACACGAAGCAGATCATCGTGATGGAGCAGTGCCTGCCCATCCTGTGCGACCGGGCCAACTACGACGCGGATGCCGAGCTCGAGCGGCGCAGCAAGATCCGGCAGGCCGTGATTCCGCCGCTGGATCTGGAGACGCACGTGGCACGCATCCACCTGTGCGTGCGGCCGATGGAAGTGGACGAGGGGACCGCTGCCAAGCCGGTGCCCGTGGAGCGCATGGCGCCCAACTTCAAGCAGATGCCGCCACTGCGAAATGGCGCCACCGACGAGGAAATCGACAAGTGGCAGGACAGCTTCTTTGACATGGTGGTTTCGTCGGCCGCTGCCATCGCGGCCGCAGCGGAACCGCCAGTGCAGGAAGCGGAGGCCCCGAAGAAAACAGCGGCGAAGAAGACTGCGGCGAAGAGGAAGCCCGCCGCGAAGCGCGCGAAGAAGGGCGCCGAGTCCGCACCCGAAGACCAATCGCCGCCCGAGGGGGACAGCGAGGAGCGCTGGGCCGCAGCCTACGAACAAGCGGAGGACGACCTTGACCTGTCGGCGGCGTTCAAGCGCCGCGGCGTCGGCGACCACGCTGGCCTGTAACTCACTGGAGTGAAGATGCGAACCCTTCTGACCCTTTCCGTGATCGCCGCCCTGGCAGGCTGCTCGTCGGCGCCCAAGGTGCCGCAGGCCAGCGAAAGCACCCGGCGTCCTGCCAACGACCCCGCCTACATCGAAATGCTCAAGGCTCGCGCCGAGCTGGACAGAGCGCGCGACGAGCTCGCCCTGCAGCGCCGCGCTGCCGCGGCCGGCCGCATGCTGGACGAGGCCCAGAAGCCGGCGATGGTCCGCACCAGCTCGAACGGTTCGGTGATTCCGGTGTTCGACGTGTCGGCCGCACGCACAGGGAAGAACGTGGTCTTCACGGTGCGCTTTCCCGTAGGCGGCTCCACGATGGCCCTGTCCCCGCAGGCCAGGAACCTGCTCAGCGGCGCCGTCCAGCAGTCGCCTCTTGTCGTGGTGAGCGGGCGCACCGATGCCGCCCAGGCCAACGAGAAGGACGCCCGCATCGCACGCGCGCGTGCCGAAAGTGCCCGCGTGCTGCTGGTGCAGCTTGGCGTGGACAGCCGCCGAATCCGCACCACCTGGCAGAGTGCCGGTGACAACGTGGCGCCTCTGGACACCGCTGACGGTCGTGCGGCAAACCGCCGCGTGGAAATCGAGGTGTACGGCGGCGCGCCGGCGCAGGTCGCGCTCGACGGCGCCGGCACCACGGTGGCGAAGCAGTAAGGGGGATGCGTGGAAAGGCACCTCAACACCCGCTGGGAGTTGACGGCCGAAGGCCGCGACTCCCGCACCTTCATCGACCCGCAGCGTGCCGGCGCGGCCTTCTTCGATGCCAAGCGCGAGGACAGGCCGCAGCTCCTGCAGCACGACGTTTACTCCATCGACGGCGGCAACCCGAAGTCGCGGCATACCGTGATCGCCCTCACCGGGCAGGACCCGGACGGCGCGCCCTCGCACCGCCTGGTGGGCATGCCCGCCGAGGTGCGCCAGGGCTACGAAGAGGCGGCGCAGCGCACCCCCGTGAGGGCCATCCCGGTGACCGTGGAGGAGAAGCTCCAGCCTGACCCGCTGGATGCGCCTGTGCCGGCCGCGCGCGAGCCCATGGAGCTGGCGCTGCATGAGGCTTTCGTGTTGGAGCGCGAAGGACACCAGACCCGCTACTACGGCGATGCCTTCGAGGCCGGCGCCGCCTTCTTCACCGCGCCCATCACGCAGAAGCCGAAACTGCTGCACGTGGTCGGGGACCAGGAGCCGCGCGAGGTGGGGACCGTGAACCACTTCGTGGCCTCGGAGTCGGCGCTCGCCGCGGGCGTCTACCTGCTGCCTCACAAGGAAGTCACCATGGCCGAGCCCGTGGACGCCGACGTGCGCGCGGGCTTCTTCGGCGCCATGGAGCGCAGCGTGGCCGACAGGCTGGCCGCCATCGACTTGCAGGAGGCCACGCACAACGGTGAAGTGTGGCGCGTGCCCAAGCTGGAGCCGCAACTCTACGGCGATCTGCAGGCCCTGACGTTGAGCCACCGCGAACTGGCCTTGCAGGCGTGGCTCGACAACTTCCCCGACGTTGTGAAGCGTCCCACCTTCATGGACCTGAAGACGGGCCAGGTGGCGACCCTCGACAGGACCGCCGATATGTCGGTGGTGCCCGAGGTCGTGAACTACGTGTACCGCGATGCCGAGGTGGTGATCCCGCCACACACCCAGGACGGCGCGCGCTACGCGCCGGCGCAGGGCGTGGCCGCCATGGTCGTTGAGCAGCAAAGCAAGCAGCAGCCGGCCGCGCCGGCACCCACCGAAGCCCCGATGGAAGGCCAGGACATGCAAGACCCGCAAACCCGTCCCGCGCAGCGCATGGGCGTGGAAATTGGCGCCCTGAAGTTCGAGAAGAGCGCCTCCCCCAGCGGCACGCCGCAGGTCAGCTACGAAGCCCTGGACAAGGCCGGCGGCGTGATCTCGAAGTTCGACAACGTGCCCGCCGGCTTCCTGCACTACCACGTGGGCAGCACGCTGGCCGAGCGCATCGACCAGGCGCCGGACGGCCGCGGCAAGCTGATTGGCAACGAGCTGCAGGTCCCCGTGACCGAGAAAAACTGGTCCGCGCTGGTTGCGCGGGGCGCCGCGCCCACCGTGGCGCTCGACGGCAAGGCCGTGACGCACCTGGAGTTCCACAAGTACCGCAACGACGACCTGCCGCAGTACCAGATGGACGTGCGCGCCATCGGGCCTGACGGCACGGTGGTGAAGCAGGGCGAAGGCATCGTGGTGAAGCATGGCGAGGACACCGCACGCGGCAAGCTGGCCGAACTGCTGGGCGGCGAGCTCGCCAAGGCCCTCATCGAGCGGCCGGACTCCAGCGGCCGGCTGCTGCCCCAGGAACTGCCTTCGTACCAGCCCACCGCGGAGCCCGCGCCCGCCATGCCGCTGCCGCAGGCGGCGCCGGCCAAGGCCCCCGAGCAGCCCCCGCCGCTGCCCCCGGAGCTGCCGCCCGTGGCGGCTGCTCCTGCACCCATGGCGGCCCCTGCACCTGTCGCAACGCCTGCGCCTTCGCCCGTGGCCGCCCCGTCACCGGCGGCTGCCGCAGCGCCCGCGCCCGTGGCCGCCGCGCCAGCGGTGCCGCGGCCTGAGCGGATCGCGCAGCCGTTGCAGATTGACGGCGAGACGGTCACCCGGCTGACCTTCACGAAGACCCAGACCCCGCGAGGCCTGGAGTTCGCCGTGCGCGCGCACGGCAGCGGCGCGCTGCCGCTGGTGGAGTACGAAGGGCTGGCGAAGGACAAGCTGGCCGAGCACTTCGGCCAGCAGGTGGCCGACGCCATCGACGGCAGCAGGGGCCGCAGCGGCACGCTGTCGGGCGACAAGCTGCAGACCCTCGGCTCGGCGCCGGCGGCCGAGAAGGAAGCACCGAGCACGGCGGCCGCGCCCGCGCCGGCGGCAGAGCCAGCACCCGCCGCGGTGCCGCCCGTGCTCAACAGCATCGAGGCGGGGCCGCCGCGCGCGCCCGAGAAGTCCCCCGCCCCGCAAGCGGCCACGCCCGAGAAGGACCCGGCGCAAAAGCTCTTCGACTCGCTGGCCCAGCGCTTCGAGATTGCGCGCCTGGGCACGCCCTTCAAGACGCAGGACGAGTACCGGATCATGCAGGGCAACAAGCTGCAGGTGGCCTTCACGGACCACGGCAAGCGCCTGTCCACGCCCCACGACTCGCCGGAAGTGGTCAAGGGCATGGCCGACCTGGCGCAGGCCAAGGGCTGGCACGAAATCAATGCGAACGGCACCCTGGAGTTCCGCCGCGCGATCTGGATGGAGGGCAACCTGCGCGGCATCCACGTCACCGGCTTCGAGCCCAGCCCGAAGGACCATGAGCGGCTGGCTGCCGAGCGCGTGAAGCTGCACCAGCCCGTGCAGGCGCAGGCCCCGACCCGGGCGCCTACGGCGGCGCCTGAGAACAGCGTGGATGCCACGGTGGTGCGCCAGCCCGAGAAGCCGCCCACGCAGGCCGCGGCGCAGCCCGAAAAGGCCGCCTCGCCCGGGTCGGCGGCCAAGCCGAAGGCCGAGGCGCCCGAGAAGGCTGCGCAGAAGCAGCAGCAGGCCGCGCAGCCGGCGCAGGACGCCGGGGCCAAGCCCGGCCAGGCCACCGGCACGCGTGAGCAGTACCTGACGGCGGCGCGCGCGGTCCTGCAGGAGCAGGGTGTCATCGACAAGGCCACCATCGACCGAGCCATCGACCGCATGGGGATCAAGGTGGACGCCATGCTCGCGGCCGGCCACAAGCTTCCGCCCATCCATGTCGTGGACCGCAAGGCCCCCAGCGTGGCGGCCACGCCGCAGCCGGTGGCGCAGCCGCTGCATCAACCCTCGCGTGGACACGAAATGCCGGCGCCTGGCCAGTGAGTGCCATCCTGAAAGGCGCCGGGGAGGCGCCTCGCGGAGGACGGCAATGGGGCCTGCCGGCCGGCTGCGACGAGTCGCTGAAGTGGTTGGCGCTCGGCCTCATGGTGCTGGATCACGTCAACACCTACCTGCTCGACAGCGCCCACCCGTGGGCGTTCGCTGCCGGCCGCACGGTGATGCCGATATTCAGCACGGTCCTGGCCTACAACCTCGCGCGCGGTCGCGCTGGCGCCGCTTGGCGCACGTCACGCCGCGCGCTCGCCTTCGGCCTGCTCGCCCTGCCTGCAACCTGGGCGCTGCACGGGGCGGCATTGCCGCTCAACATCATGTTCACGCTGTCGGCGAGCGCGGCCGCAATAGCGTTGCTGGAGCAGCAGCGCTGGAAGGTGGCCATGGGGCTGGCCTTTGTTGCAGGCGTGCTCTGCGAGGGATATTGGCCCGTCATCGGCACCACTGTGGCCGCATGGTATTTCTGGCGTTCTCCCTCTTGGCGGCCTGCCGTAGCATGGCTGCTGTGCATGCTGGCGCTGACGCCCATAAACGGAAATTGCTGGGCGTTCGCGGCAGTGCCGGTGATTGCAGCGGTCGCGATGCTGAAAAGCCATCCCCGCCGGGTGCGATGGCTTTTCTACGTCGCCTACCCCCTGCATCTCTCCATCATCTGGGGCATCAAGTGAACACCATCAACACCCGCTTGGCAGTGATCGACGCCCTGGGTTGGCCCATCGGCTCTGCGGTGTTCATGCTTTCCCAAAGCTCCGAGATCGGAGGCGTCCACGGCCTGGTGCTGGTGGTGCTGACCATCTGGGCGCTGCGCAAGCTCGGCTGGGCACTCGACGGCTACCGCGAGCCCTCCAACGACCGTCTGGTTGCCTTCAACCCGATCAACCCGATCAGCTGGTTCCTGGTGGGCGCGCTGTTCTTTCTGGGACGCAAGGAAGGCCCGTACTCCTACACCACGACGACGCTGCTGGTGTGGGGCGTGGCGTTTACTGCCATGGCGGGCGTCATCAAGCTGGTGAACTGATGGCGAAGCTCAGGGCTGTCACGAGCATGGCGCACGGGCTGTAGAAGGCTACTTTGGCCTGGTTCTGGATCGCCAGCGGCCCGGTGATGAGCCGCGGCACCCAGTGGTACAGCACCCCCGCGATGGCGCGCGACGGCTCCGGATAGGTCAGCGCGCCGTCGCGCAGGGTGCGCTTAAGATCCGCCGCGCTGGCGGAGGTGCCCACGACGGAGGGCTCCAGGTTGGGCGCCAGGCTCTCGGGCCGGCCGCGGCCGAAGAAGAAGCGCAGCCGCTTGGCACCGGTGGCCGCCGTCACGACGCCGGCGGCCAGCAGCGCCAGCCCGACAGCCACGGCCACCGGCCCCAAGGTCTGCCGGCTCTGGAAGAGGGTCCACAACCCGGCCGCGCACATGAGCGCCGCGCAGGCGAACAGCAGCCGGTTCTGCACCCGGTACGGGTTGGGCAGTTCCAGGGTGGCGTTGGCACTGCTGTAGTCGTAGCTCATTGGGGCCTCGGCGTGCTGGGGCGTGGAAGTCGGACGCATCTATTGTGTTGACGCCCGCGTGCCGAAAAGCGCTCCGGTTGTTAGCGGCGCGCCTTTGCTCAACGCGGCGCCATGCGTGGGTAGTTGCTACACCCTCATCCGCACCGAATATTGCTTCATAAATTTTGATGCTTCCTACTTCGATTTTTTGTATTCAGCCTGGCCGTTGGTTAGATTGCCTGTAGCTTTGTCAACCATGAAAGTCACGGGGCCGAAGCCACCAATTTGGACCTGCAGCGCCCCATCTTTTAGCATTGCAGGCAGATTCTTGGTCTCGGGTTTTCCATTGGTAAAATATCCAGGCTCAGTATTACGGACGATAAATCCTTCACCATTGCGTTCAATCTGCAAGGTGCTCTTTTCGCTCTTTGTGTTTACCCAAGTTCCGACATATTCACCTCCGCTACCCCCACTGCAGCCTCCAAGCAGCGCAGCAGAAGCAAGCAGGCAGGACGCAAGACGGTTCATCGCTGACGCTCCAGTTGTTCAGCGCAGCGATGGAGCAAGGGTGATGCCCTTCAACGCGGCGGCAGCCTTGGTTGCCCCGAATCGCGGGTCCGGACATTGGCGCAGGGTCGCTATGGTTCAAGTCGGTTGCGCAACAGTCCACAGTTGCTGTGCATAAGACTGTCAGCAAGCTGGCTTTTTCAACTGCAAGTCGTTGTCAGTGCAGCGATTTTGAAGAATGCTCAAAAATGAGGCGGCTTCGGGCGTGGCAGAAGTGGCCGCCGACCAACTCGCTCCTTTAGCGTCGCCTTTTAAAAGCCAGAAGTCTCTGCCCGATAACGAAGATGCCGGCCATCGGCAGCGACCGCACTTTCTCAATCACTGATCCAGTGTCAGCCCTGGACCAGTTGACGCCGTCCGTGTTGACTGCCTTCAGTACCGGAGCGAAATAGAAAGTTTCGGTGCATTTAAGTTTCCCGCCACCTCTCACCAGAGCGGCCATCGTGCTGTGATTGCCATTGTGGACCCAGACTACGGGCCACGGGCGCCATGCAAAACTGAAGTGGTTTCGCCGATCCTGCTTCCACGGTCCCCATTCTCGCCCCGGCCCTAATTTCTGCAGCGCGCCGTGAAAGCGGCTCCGTTCCCAAGGTGAGGGAAAAACGGCGGTTTCGTTCAGCTCGACGCTGATAGTGCGCGGTAGCTTGACCGCCAGTTGCCGCATTGACTGCCCCGCCTTGTTCAGCGGCAAATCTTCGTTCCAGAGCAAATCCGGGATATCAAGGGGAGGTTTGTAGGATTCTTGTGCATTCAGGATCAGTCCTTGAAGCCCTTCGCCAATAATGACGCGAGCCAATGCGACTGTCAGGCCTTGAAGCGCGTGTTTACCGTGCTGCTCCGCGTTATCAATAGACCAGAGCAAGGATTTCCATTGCCGTGCGACAGCGTTACGCGCACCTTTGGGCAACTCCGGATAAGGAATGTGTTCTGGTCGGCGACGACGTGGCAAGCTGTCGTCAATTTCTTCCGCCAAAAGCATCAATGAGTCCAGTTTCTCACGGTCCATTTGGCAATTTCGGCAGCTGTCATGATTTCATGTCAAGCCTGCTGCGTAGTTCCTCTATTAATTCATGCAACTCCGGCAGGTACCGGATCTCATCGAAAGGCGCCATTTCTGCTGCATGCTTTATTCGGCGCTGCTGGATGAATAGCGCGGTGCGCAAGTGGTCAACGCTTGCCCGTTGGAGACCTGCAGCAAAGACGGCATCAAAGACGTGCATGCAGTCGTCAATGGAGCGTAGACCATTGCGGTAGCCATCAAAGGTCAGGCAGAAGGGCCATAGTCTTACTGTGTCATAAGCGCAATGGCCTATTGCAAGAGCCGCACAGCGGGCACAGTCCCATCTCAACGAGCAGGTAGCTGCTGAGCCGCAGTCGCAGCGTAGTGATCGAGGTCGGCATGTGGCGCTG
>NZ_VIDQ01000061.1:43988-46047 GCF_009760915.1 Azohydromonas aeria | reverse complement strand
GTCGGCATGGCCCAGCCCTGCAGCTAGATGGGCCATGTACCCGTCAAACCGTGCTCCCATGTCCATACCCGAGCCTCCTGCGCGACTGGATAGGACAAATATAGATCAAATTATTGACACAGTAAGACTAGCTGTTGAAGTGCAGCAATTCGAATAGTCAGGTCCAATAATTCTGCGAATGAGCACGGCGCGTAAGTCCGCGTCCAGCATGGAGAAGTAGGCAGATTGCTGTGGTCTGAGTGCTGTTGCTGAGCCACCACGCCAGCACCGGCAGCGGCCCACAGTTTTCACCAGCGCCACCGCGCAGGTCCGCTAATTCCGCCTGCGTCTTCAGTCCGCCAAGCCGTAAGGTTGTGACCTGTGCAGCAGGGCAGGGTGCCGAGAGCACACATTGCCTGACGCTACAGTTGTCGGGAACGCCTTCGGCACCATGCGAAAAGGCCAAACGGGTGGAGTGTTTTCGACAGCAGCAGCTATGCAGCTATCGAACGCTTTCGCCGACACGGCGCAGGAGGTTGGTGGAGCAAAGCGTCCGAATCAAGTTTGGTCTTACGATAAATCGACTCTGAAGTAAGTTGCGACATCAACCAAAAAGATGGCGCTCGCCGAATTAATGGACCTATTCGCGAAATTACTGGACTTCAACAACCGGCACGCCGCTGTCTTGGGCCCAGGCGCTGCTGAGCTCGCGCAGCGCCTCGTTCAGACCCAGGTCGTCTAGCACCGCCGGGCGCAGTTCGTAGGACAGGCGGTCCACGTCCTCGTCCAGCCGCTGCGTCACCTCACGCAGCTGTCCCAGGCGCTCGCGTGCTGCTGGCTGCGTCTCAGGGTCTTCCTGTACCGCCTGCAGACCCAGGGCCAGTGCGGTGAGGTGCTGGCCCAGCGAATCGTGCAACTCTCGCGCCAGGCGGCGGCGCTTGTCTTCCTCGGCGTTCACGAGTTGCCCCAGCAGCTCGCGCACCTGCGCCTCCGTGGCTCGGCGCTCCGCCACCTCAATGGCCAGCTGCGTGTTGGCCAATGCCAGTTCGGCAGCGCGGGCCTGCACCTGGGCCTCCAGCGCGCCGTGCGCTCCGCGCAGCGCCGCCTCGCCCTGCTTGCGCGCGGTGATGTCAGCCAGCGTGCCCACCATGCGTACTGGCAGCCGGCGGCGTCGCACTCGGTAAGCGCGCTGTGCTCGACCCAGCACAGCCGGCCATCGGGGTGCAGCAACCGGTATTCAGCCCAATACGAGGCGCCCGTGCGGGCGGCCTCCTCCACAGCCCAGACGGCCTCAACATCCTGCGGATGCACCAGCCGACGCCAGGCGTCCACGTTCCGCGCGGGCACATTACGTCCCAGGCCGGTGATGCGCAGCCCTTCGTCGCAAAGCCACAGCGCGTCGTCAGCAAAGGTCCATTCCCACAAGCCCAGGTGCGAGTCGGCCAGTGCGGCCTCCAGCCGCCGATGGCTCTGTATTAGCCCGGTCTCCTGGTGCGACGCTCCTGCGACGGCCACCGGGGTTCAGCGCCGACAGACGCTGAAAAAAGAGGAGGGGTCCTGGGGCGCGCTGTCCATGCTGGTGCCTCAAGCCACTGAAGCCGCAGCGTCGCCTGTGGCGAGCGTGTGAACCGGTGTCCCCATAACCGCTCCAGCGTCGGACCTAGGAAAGCCCGCGACTTCGAGCGACCGCTGCAGCATGACGGTTCCGCAACCGGCCTTGCAAGGCGACAACCAGCTCACACGGCCGCCCGATCCTGCAGCCGCCGTACACGGAATGCTCAACCAGCCCATGCCTGGCCCGGCCACATAGCGCACATCGTGCCGGTATGCGTGCACGTTCTCGCAGCCCAGCTGCCTGGGACGTTAGGCCAGCTTCAAAGCGGTCGCGTTCGAGTCCATGCACGCCTGCGGTGTTCACTGGTTGGAAGGCAGCACGGTTAGTGCTCAGCCGGCCAAGGCAAGGCAAGGCAAGGCAAGGCAAGGCAAGGCAAGGCAAGGCAAGGCAAGGCAAGGCAAGGCAAGGCAAGGCAAGGCAAGGCAAGGCAAGGCAAGGCAAGGCAAGGCAAGGCAAGGCAAGGCA
>NZ_VIDQ01000061.1:0-43978 GCF_009760915.1 Azohydromonas aeria | reverse complement strand
GGCAAGGCAAGGCAAGGCAAGGCAAGGCAAGGCAAGGCAAGGCAAGGCAAGGCAAGGCAAGGCAAGGCAAGGCAAGGCAAGGCAAGGCAAGGCAAGGCAAGGCAAGGCAAGGCAAGGCAAGGCAAGGCAAGGCAAGGCTGTACCTTCAGCGTAATGCTGCCGCTGACGTTGGCTGGCAATCACACATGATATTTCCGGATAGTCACCCTGTCTTACACTCGGCTTTCTGAGGCTGCAGACTGTCTTGGCGGGTCGTGCTGTCAGAGCACCTGGCGGTGTTCATTGTCTGGTTACGGCGTTCCTGCCGGACCGGGCCAGCTGAGTGTTGAAAGCAAGGACAGAAGGGATGGCGCAGCCGGACTCCGGTACCGCGGGGCTGGCGGCCCCATGCAAGACGTGGCGCTTTGGCCGCTGGCAAGTTACGCGGGCCACCGTGTGCGCCATCGCGCTGACCGCGGTAGTCGGGATCACTGCGCTGTGGAGCATCCTCAAGCTGCGCGACGATGCGCGCTGGGTGGCGCACTCGCATGAGGTGCTGGACTCGCTGGGGCAGGTGCTGGGCCTGACCGTAGATGCCGAGACTGCGCAGCGCGGGTACATGCTCACCGACGACATCAGCTACCTGCAGCCCTACCGGCATGCCGCGCGTGCGAGCCTGATGGAGCTCGATCGGCTGCGACGCTTGATCGCCGGCAACCCAGGGCAGCTCGGCAACTACGCCGCGCTGGCAGCGCTGAGTACCAAGCGTATGGCTTTGGTCGATGAAGTGATCGATCTGCGCATGAGCCGCGGGTATGCAGCGGCGCGCGAACTGGTAGGCCGAGGCGAGGGCAAGCGGCTGCAGGACGAGATCCGCGTGCTGGTGGCGCAGATGCGTGCCGAGGAGCAGCGGCTTCTGGACGAACGCGAGCGGCAGTCCGAGTTCAGTACTCAGTTGGCGGCATTCAGCATTGTCCTGGGCGTGCTGCTGTCCATGGTCATCGCGGTGGCCACGTCGGTGCAGCTGGAGGCGCGCAATGCTGAGCTGCGTCGCGCCAACGCCGCCAAGAGCGAATTCCTGGCCAGCATGAGCCACGAGATCCGCACGCCGATGAACGCCATCGTGGGCCTGACGCAGCTGCTGGCGCGCGACGGACTGCCCTTCGGGCAGCTCGACATGGTGCGGCGCATCGAGGCAGCCGGGCGCTCGCTCACCGCGCTGATCAACGACATCCTGGACCTCTCCAAGATCGAGGCCGGCCAACTGCGGCTGCAGCGGCGCGCCTTCGCGCTGGCGCCGCTGCTGTCCCAGCTGGAGAGCCTGCTGGGGCCGTCGGCGCATGCTAAAGGCGTGCCGCTGCGCTTCGAGCTGCCGGCGGCCGGGCTGGACAAGGAGTTGGAGGGCGACGAGCAGCGCCTGGAGCAGGTGCTGCTCAACCTCGTGGGCAATGCCATCAAGTTCACCGAGCATGGCGAGGTGGTGGTGCGCACGCGCGTCGTGTCGCAGGACGCGCAACGCCTCGTGCTGCGCTTCGAGGTGAGCGACACAGGCATCGGCATCGGAGAGGAAACGCTGAGCAGGCTGTTCAAGCCCTTCACGCAGGCCGAGACCGGGGCGCTGCGGCGCTACGGCGGCACGGGCCTGGGGCTGTCGATCTGCAAGCGGCTGGTCGAGCTCATGGGAGGGCGCATCGGCGTGGACAGCACGCTGGGGCTGGGCAGCACCTTCTGGTTCGAGCTGCCCTTCGGACGCGGCGCGGGCGTCGAGTCGCCTGTCGCCGTCTACGCCCAGCAGCCGGTGACTGCACCGCAGCGGCCGCGCCTGGAGGGGCTGCACGTGCTGACCGTGGACGACAACGAGACCAACCTGCTCATCACCGAGCGCGCGCTGTGCCTCGAAGGCGCACGCGCCACCCTGGCGAGTGACGGCCTGCAGGCGGTCCAGGCACTGCGCGCCCCCGGGGCGGCCATCGACGCCGTGCTGATGGACATGCAGATGCCGGTGATGGACGGCCTCACCGCGACGCGCACCATCCGCCGCGAGCTGGGCCTCACCGATGTGCCGATCATCGTCTTCTCCGCCTCGGTGCTGCCGCAGGAGCGCGACCAGGCCATGGCCGCCGGCGCCACCGATTTCCTGAGCAAGCCCGTGGACATCGAGCAGCTGGTGGCGGTGCTGTCGCGCCACTGCCGCGGCGCGGCCAGTGTCGAATCCTCGGCTGCCGGCCCCGCTCGCGAGCCCGCGGCGGTGTCGTGACGGACGGCACAGCCACTTTCTTTGATTCAATGAACTCTTCCAGTCATCAGCGCCCGCGGGCGCTGGTCGTCGACGACGATACCTCCGCGCGGCTGATGCTTCGTGCCACGCTCGCGCGCGTGGGCATCGATTGCGAGGCCGCAGGCGATGGTGCCGCCGCCATCGCGGCCTTCACCGCCTCGCTGCCTGACCTCGTGCTGCTCGACATCGGCCTGCCCGACATGAACGGCCTTAGCGTGTGCCGCCTGTTGCGCTCGCGCCCGGGCGGTGCGGAGATCCCGGTGCTCGTGCTCACCGGGCACGACGATGCAACCTCGGTGGCCCAGGCCTACGACGCCGGCGCGACCGACTTCATCGCCAAGCCCATTAACTGGGAGATCCTGGCGCACCGGCTGCGTTACGTCCTGCGCTCGGCGCAGGCACTGCGCGATGCGGCCCAGAGCCGCGAGCGGCTGGCGCAGGCGCAGCGCGCGGCGGGCCTCGGCAGCTGGGAGTGGGACGTGGCCCGGGACTCGGTGCAGGCCTCGCCGGAAGCGCTGCGCATCCTGGAGCACGAGGGGCTGCCGCCGGTGGACTCGGGCTTCGATGCCTTCTTCGCGATGTTGGCGCAGGGCGACCGGCAGCAGTGGCGGCAAGCATTGCTCGCGGCCGCCGACGCCAGGAGCGCGACCGTCGAGGCCGACTACGCGGTCGGGGTGCGGCCGGGCACGCCGCGGCGCGTGGTTCGCTTGTGCGGCCGCGCCCGCCGCACCGCCACCGCGGCCTTGACCGTGCACGGCACCGTGCAAGACGTGACCGAGCGGCACGTTGTGCAGGAGCGCATCCGGCACCTGGCCTACCACGACAGCCTCACCGGGCTGCCCAATCGCGCCTGGCTGCAGGAGCGCATCGCGCAGGCGCTGCAGAAGTCAGGGGAGGGCAGCCCTGGGCTCGCGCTGATGTTGCTGGATCTCGACGAGTTCAAGCGCATCAACGACACGCTGGGCCACTCGGTGGGCGACCAGTTGCTGTGCTCCGTGGCGCAGCGCCTGAAGCACCGGCTGCGGCGGGACGACGGCGTGGCCCGCATCAAGCCGCCCGTGCCGGGCGCTGGCGATGCGGTGCTGTCGCGGCTGGGCGGCGACGAGTTTTGCATCGTGGCCGAGGGCGTCACCAGCGCCGAAGGTGCGGCCACGCTGGCCGAGCGGGTGCTGCGAGCCTTCAGCGAGCCCTTCATGCTGGCCGAGCACGCCACGCTGGTGACGCCCAGCCTGGGCATCGCGCTGCATCCACAGGACGCGCTGGACGCCGAAGAGCTGATGCGGGCGGCCGACATGGCGATGTACGACGCCAAGAGAAGGGGCCGCAACCGCTTCAGCTTCTACAGCGCCTCGATGAGCGAGCGCATGGCGCAGCGGCTGGCTGTCGAGCACGAGTTGCGCCATGCGCTGGAGCACGACGAGCTGGTGTTGCACTACCAGCCCATCGTGGCCGCTACTACCCGCGCCATCGTTGCGCTGGAAGCCCTGGTGCGCTGGCAGCATCCCAGACGCGGACTGCTCATGCCGGCGTACTTTATCGAGACAGCCGAGGAGTCGGGGCTGATCGTGCCCCTGGGCCAGTGTGTCATGCGCCAGGCCTGCCGGCAAAGCTCCGCATGGCGTGCGCAGGGCCTGGAGCCGCCGCCCATCTCCGTCAACGTCTCCAGCGAGCAGTTCAGCCGCGAGGACTTCATGCCCGCGCTGGGCGCGCTGCTGCGCGACACCGGCGTGGACCCGGCCGGGTTGAAGCTGGAGATCACCGAGAGCGTGCTCATGCGCGACGTCGAGGTCAGCCTGCGTAACCTGGCGCAGGCCAGGGCGCTGGGCGTGCAGCTGTCCATCGACGACTTCGGCACCGGGTACTCGTCGCTGTCCTATCTCAAGCGCTTCCCGGTGGACGAGCTCAAGCTCGATCGCTCGTTCGTGGCCGAGATTGCCGATGACCTCCGCAGCGCCGCCATCGCCGGCGCGGTCATCGAGCTGGCCCGCAAGCTCGGCCTGACCGTGGTGGCCGAGGGCATCGAAAACGAGCAGCAGGCCACGCTGCTGTGGCAGATGGGCTGCACCCGGGCGCAGGGCTACCGCTTCCACCGTCCGCAGCCCGTGGCCGCGGTGACCGCACTGCTCCAGTCCCGCGGCCGCCCCTAGCCGCGGCACCCGGGCCGGGCTGGCTCGGAATTCAAAAATTCGGCCGAAGCTCATGGCGCGATCGGCATGCGCTGTGGATCGCTGGTTCAACGGACAGGCATGAGCTTCTGTCAGGACCGGGACTTGGCAACAGGCCTGACCAGGGCCTGCAGCACCCTCAGGATGCGGCGCCACTTGTGAGGCTGGCTGTCGTGGCGCTCCTCGGTCTTGACACGTTCGCAAACCCCCACCACCCAGCCCGCTTGCCAATATGCCGCCTCCTTGGAGCCAGGCGGATACGGGCATCGACTGCCCACGCGCTGCCCTGCGGCAAAGCCTTCTGCTCTTAGCGTCCGCTTGTCTCCTGCCATGCTCCTGCCTTGCTGCCGCCCGGCGTGGCTCAACGGTGCGCCGTCCGTTGCCGCGAGTTGAGCCAGCTTACGCCTCAAGCGCCGACATTTCACAAGGCGCGCTGCTGCTGCGACGTCCCGGTTGGAGCAGGCGAGCCAAGGGCACTGGTGTCGGCGATCCCACCGTAAAGACCTGTTTCCGAGCGCCAGCCTGTGCCCTCTACAACCAGGGTTTGGACTTACGTGGTTTCCGGGTTGGCTCCCAACCTCAAGGGAACAACAATTGCTGCATCGCAGCAAGTCCAGAAGTGAACGGTGTTCGTCGGCTGTGAAGCTGAACGAGCACCCTTTGGCCTGGCACTCACGACCAAAAGACCGATCATGGAAAACACCTCGATGTTTCGCCTTTCTCCGGAGGGGCCGCCTGCTGAATACCTGTCGGCCATGGCTGACCTGGAACAGCGCGCCTGGCGTGGTGAATTGACGCTGGGACAGGTGCGCAGCGAGATCTTCGCGCTGCGCGAGCGTTTTGGTGCCGAGGCAGCACTCGTGATGCAGTGGGCTGCCAAGTCTCGTTGATTGCTGGCTGCCTGAATTAGTCGGCCGCTGGTGTAGTTGCGCAGCAAACGGCACAACCAGACCATGAACATCGCAGTCCGTGGACAAAAGGCGCAGCGAGTTGGGTACTGCTGCTACTGGGCGATGGTCTGCTGACAGGACAATTCCGCATAGGCGTTCCACACTGCCTCCTTCATGCTGGTCAGCGTGCGCTCCTCTTCTGTCGTGTCGTAACCCAGGCGCTTCAACTCCTTGATCCACGTTGCCTGCGTCGCTGCCGGGCCTTCGCTTTCCCTGGCCAGTCGCTGGGCCCTCTCCAGCGCAGTCTCGTACTGCTGCATCTTCTCGCCGTCCTTGTTGCTGACCTTGTAGCAGGCCAGTCCTTGAGACCCATGAGCATGCCGGCCCTGCAACACGAATTTCAGCTCCAATCCTTTTCTTGGGGGTCACGTTGAGCAGGCGCTGACGCAGCAGTGGTCGATCGATCCGACACGACCGTCATGTTCATTTCGCGCTCACTGCTCCTGTAGGATTGCCTTTTGACGGAAGACCTCTGCATACTCCAGGCTTATCAAGGGCAGGGAGACTTGCGACATACAGTCCCAGAATGCTGGCATCCGTGTCGCTTTCCTGAGGCTCATGCCACCACCACTACCGCTGTCTGCCTGCATGTTGGCGATGCGTTGGCGCCTCACTGCAGCGGCCTGAGCCACGTCATCATCGCAGTGCCGGATGAAGCCGCTCCTGTACGGCATCAAGCAGCGCTTGTGCTTTGGTCGTGTCGTAGCGCAGTCGCTGCATTTCAGCTGTTCGAGCAACCTGAGCCGCCCCCTGCTTTTCGGTCTCGATGACGCAGTACCTGGTTCTTTGCAGCGGCAATCTCCAGGCGGGTCCATCTGCAGTTCCTGTGCTTGCCAGAGCGCGCAATGCGCAGCACGGCGCTTTCACCGGGTGGGGCGGAATCATTTTCCACAGGCAACGGCGGATTGACGTGGGTGCAGCATCGCGCAGCACCGGTGCGACATGGCCCATGTGCTCCAACGCATCGTGGAGTTTCAAGCCCAGGAGGGTCCTGCGCAGCCGTGCACGCGGTGTCATCCCGCCATCCGTCGGGCAAGCTTGTTTTTGTGGGTGCCACCTCAAGCCACCATGCCGGTGGGGTACTACGCCACCTGGGACCAAGAAGCTGCCGGCGCAGACAGCGCTTCCTGATCCAGGGCACGGCTGGGCTGCTTGCTGCCGAGCCAGCACCAATCGACCCGTTCCCCAACCAGCAACAACGCCCGGGGCCAACGCTCGCTGTGGCGTCGGCTCGAGCTGTGTGCGGGCAGCCAGGCCGCTGAGCGACATTGGTGAGGAAGAGAAGCGCTGCGCTTGGCTGCAAGGTGCCGTTGAAGTGCAGGTGTCGCCAAGGAGGAACCGCGATGGTTCATCCAGTTGCCACATCAACGAAGTGCGCAGCGGTATCTGGTGCAGGGCAACACGTTGCCGTGCGGCACTGCCATGCTCGGCAAGGAGCGCTTCGTGGACCTAAGACCGCAGGGCGGCGCTGCAGTCCCGGGGGCCATGGCGCACCAGGTTCACTGCCATGCCTGGGAAACCACATCACTGGGCGCGGTCCAGACATGGCCCATGAGCCTGCGTGCTGCCGTGGCGCAATGCCTGGCCAGTGGCCGTCCCAGCCTGCTGTGGTGGGGGCCGCAGCTGCTGCAGATTCCCAACGACGCAGCCTGTGCACTGCTCGATGCCGGGCACACGGCCCTGGGCGTGCCCGCTGCCCAGGCCTGGCACGATGCCTGGACGCCGCTGTCGCCGCTGCTGGAGCGGGTCATGCACACGGGCGAGCCCGTCGTGGCGCGCGAGCTTGGCGCAGTCGCCGCGAACATGGGCGCGCCATGGTCGCTGGGCCTGGCACCGCTGCATGACGAAGCAGGCCGCGTTGCGGGCGTGCTGGCCACGCTGCTGGAGTCGACGGCATTGGCGCACGAACACCGGCACCAGCTGCGCCTCATGGCTGACGCGGTACCGCAGATCCTGTGGATCACGGATGCAGAGGGCGCCACGCTCTACGTCAACCAGCGCTGGACCGAGTACGCCGGTGTGCCCATCGGAGCGGCGACTTCCGTTGGCGATGTGGCGCGTTTCATCCATCCGGACGACGTGCGCCCGAGTGCCATGGTCTTCAATGAGGCCCGTCGCGAGGGACGTCCCTACGAGACCGAGATGCGGCTTCGCTCGGCCAGCGGCCAGTGGCGCTGGTTTCTCGTGCGTGCGGCGCCCTACCGTGATCCGGCCAGTGGGCAGATCCTGCGCTGGTTCGGGGTATCGGTGGACATCCATGACAGGCGCGTGGCCGAACAGGCGTTGCGCGAGAGCGAGGCACGGTTTCGCGCCATCGCGGACCTGGTGCCCGACTTGCTGTGGAGCAACGACGCTGGTGGGCGCGTCCAGTGGTTCAATGGACGCTGGAGCGAGTACACCGGCCAGGACATGAGCCAGGCACTGGGTCTGGGCTGGCTGGTGGTCATCCACCCCGAAGACCGGCCTGCGTCGCTGCAGCGCTGGCACCAGGCGCTGCAGGCACGGACAAGCTTCGTGGCCGAGCACCGCATCCGCCGCCACGATGGCGCCTGGCGCTGGCACCTGGCGCGCAGCGAGCCCTGTTTCGATGCCCAAGGTCACGCTTCGCTCTGGTTCGGCACGGCCATTGACGTGCATGACCAGTACTGCACCCAGCAGCAGCTGGAGCAGCGCGTGCAACAACGCACGGCCGAGCTGCGTTTGATCCTCGACACGGCCGCCAGCGCCATCGTGGCCGCGGACGCCGCAGGGCGTATTACCCTGCTCAATCCGGCTGCGGAGCGCATGCTGGGCCTGCCCGCTGCAAAGGCGATGGGACGAGAGGTGCTGGAGTTCCTGCTGGTGGAGGAACTGCGTGCCGATGCCCACTGGCTGCCGGCGGAGCTGGTGGGCCTGCTGGCGCCCGGCACAAACGGCAACACCAGCGACCGACGGGCACGGCACCGGGGCGAATTCACCTGCGTGCGCGTTGACGGCACACGGTTTCCCGCCCTGGTGAGCTTCGGCATGCTGGGCGCTGACCAGGGAGCCGCTGCTGGATTCATCGCCAGCATCACCGATCTCAGCGAGCGCAAGGCGATGGAGGAGACGCTGCGCCAGCGCACCCGCGAGGCCGAGGCTGCCAGCCAGGCCAAGAGTGCGTTCCTGGCCCACATGAGCCACGAGTTGCGCACGCCGCTCAATGCCGTTATCGGGCTCAGCGAGCTGCTGCTGCAGCGTCAGCTGCCCCAGGACATGGTGCGCTTTGTCGGCCCCATCCGCCAGGCCGGCGAGCAACTCCTGGCGCTGATCGATGACGTGCTGGACCTCTCGCGTATCGAGTCGGGCGTGATGCAGCTGGAGGAAGCCGTCTTCGAACCCGCAGCGGTGCTCGATGCCGTGTGCGCGCTCATGCAGCCCCAGGCCGATGCCAAGGGGCTCGAGCTGCGGCTGCAGGCCGCGCCCGAACTGCCGGCGCGGCTGCGCGGCGATCCGCTGCGGCTCAAGCAGGTGCTGCTCAACCTGCTGAGCAACGCCGTGAAGTTCACTCACGAGGGCCTCGTCACGCTGCGTGCCTTGCCACTGGCGAACGAAGGCTCACACGTGACATTGCGCTTCGAGGTGCAGGACACGGGGATCGGCATCACGGCGCAGCAGCAGGCCTGCATCTTCGAGCCGTTCATGCAGGCCGACAGCACCACGACGCGGCGCTTCGGCGGCACGGGACTGGGGCTGTCCATCGTGCGCCGCCTGGTCGACATGATGGGCGGCACGCTGGCCGTGCAAAGCCAACCGGCGCAGGGCAGCATCTTCAGCGTGGAATTGCCCTTCGGGCTGGTGTAGCCGGCAAGCAGAACTCCGGAGCGCCGGCCGTCCACTCTGTCCGAGGAGCAGGTGCGACACAAACATTTCACAAGTGCCGGGGCACAAGCTCTTAATGGCAGGCCTCGTTTGTCGAAGGTTCCTATGGGAAAAGTCAATCGTGGAAGAATTTCTACGCGACGTTGCTCACGATTGCCTGAACAAGGTCGGCACCCGAATTCATGGCTTTGATTTATTGAAATTCTGAGAAGGTGTTTCGTGCGCTCAGCAGTATGACGGTGCCGGTTTATTGTGGGGCTCTGATGTGCAACACATTTGCGCTCCGAAGCATGAAACAAAAACGCCTGCGCAGGAAATTACAAGAGCTCCCCTCTCAGAGCGTTGGTGGAAGACAATATGTCGATCGACAAGAAGAAGATCTGGATGGAAGGCTTCCATGCGGGTCAATCCATGGACAGCAAGCTTCCCTATCCCAGTGGCACAGCAGAGGCCAGAGCATGGCTGGAAGGGTGGGTACAAGGCATTCATGCCAATGGCCAGTCAGTGGACAAACATGAAAACCGTGCCTTCAACGACAGCGATCTCCAAGGGGGCAAGGACACCCGAGAAATAGCGCAACCGCGACCAAGCATCTGGAAAAGATTCATCGAGAGTTTGCTGAAATGACAATGCAAGCACCGATCAATCGATAGTTGCAAGCCACTCTTGCTTCCATGCACACCTCGTGGCGTGCTTGCCGCTATTCCGTGTGATGTCACCCAGTTTTTCTTTGAGCATTTTATCGAACCATTGCCTTGTGCGTGCACTTTGCACTTTGAGCAAAGTATTTTTCAGGCCAGTGCCGCCAGTGCTGATAAACGCAAACAGCGGGAAGGACGTCCATGTCTGTGCTTTACCAGCGAGCTGAGGGAATATGCAGCAGCACCATATCGACTTGCCTTCAACCGCTGCGCAGTGTGATCGGGCTGCCCGATTGAAAAAAAGGCCAGTGCTGTGCTCGATATTCAAACTGCTCTCATAACGATGCTGGCTGGAGTGTTCGCCAGCGCCGTCGCGCTTCCGATCCTGGTAGGTACACGCAGCAGCCCAGGCGCTCGCTGGATGATTGGCGCGGCCGTGTTGCAGGCCCTGGCCTGGGTCGCCCTGTTGCTGGCACGCGCGGTCCACGACCGGTTTCTGTCCACCCTGTGGATCACGCTGCTGGGTGCGAGCCTCGTGTCGATCTGGCATGCTATCGACTGCTGGCTGGAGCGTCGTCCCGGGTGCAATTTCGTGCGGGCCGTGGCGTTCCTCACCCCCATGGGCTACGGGCTGGGCTTTGACAGCTACGCCTGGCGCGTAGGCTGGTCCAACGCCGGGTTGGCTGCGATGCTGGGTGCCATCGTGCTGGCCTGTGCCTGGCCGGCCGGCAAGAAAGGGCGCCGCTGGCGCGGTGTGGTGCTCGTCGCCGCCGCCGCGCTGATGGTGGTGACGCTGGGTCGCGGCATCCTGGGCGCTTTCTTCACTTCGCTGTACCCCGAGTTGCGCACCCCGCACCCGCTCAACGTCGCCGGGGCGGTTCTGCAGCACGTGGCGTTGGCACTGATCACGATGGCGTTGCTCGCGGCTTGGCACGAGGAAGCCAGCGCAGCGCTGCAGCAGCTGGCCATCACCGATGGCCTGACCGGGCTGCTCAACCGGCGTGGCGCCATGGAGCACGCCGGGCTGGCGTTCGCGATGGCACGCCGCCACCATGAGCCGCTGGCCCTGATCCTAGTGGACCTGGACCACTTCAAGCGCATCAACGATACGCTGGGCCACGAGATGGGCGACAAGGTGCTGCAGCTGACGGCCGAGCACTTGCGGCTGTGCCTGCGCCAGACCGACTTGAGCTGCCGCTGGGGTGGTGAGGAGTTCCTGGTGGTGCTGCGGCACTGCGACCAGGCACAGGCCATGGAAGTGGACGCCAGGCTGCGTACGCTCTTGCAGCGTGCGGGGCAGGCGCAACTGGGCAGCCCGGTGAGCTTCAGCAGTGGGTTGGCACTGTTGCAGGACGCCGACATGGACCTGGATGCGCTCCTGCGCCGAGCCGACACGGCGCTGTATGCAGCCAAGCGGGCCGGCCGCGACAGGCTGTGTATCAGCGGTACGGATTGACCGGCGAGCCGGCGCTTCAGTGCAGCCGTTGGCCAAGAGACACTCGATGAGCGCGTCCCGAGGCAGCGCCCAAGTTATTAGCAGGAACCCTGCGAGGTCAGCACCGCTTGCCTTTGGCCGGGTATGGTCTCCTGGGAGAATCGGTAGCTTGCCCGGCGTGTCTTGTTGAAGGCTTACACGGGCTGCAACCTCTTGTCCCGCGCCCATGCCCATCCATCTGCAGACCCCGCTCGTCGAATCCGATGCCTTTAGCCACTCCGGCCAACGTGTCTGGCTAAAGCTGGAGGCGCTGCAGCCCAGTGGCTCGTTCAAGCTGCGCGGCGTCGGGCATGCCTGCGAGGTGCACGCCGCCCGCGGTGCGCGGCGCCTGCTGTCGTCCTCGGGCGGCAACGCAGGGCACGGGGATGTCGCCAGGGAAACAAGTTCGGCAGCAGGCGGACTGCGATCGCGTGCTGGTGGCCACGAACGCCAGGCCGGCAGCATCGGGTGTCATGACACCGAGGGAGAATCCACTGCACACCGCACCTGCGGACAACAAAAGGTTCAGTGAGAGAGGGAGTTCCATGGAAACCATCGCGGCACTGCTTGCGCTCGCGGTCCTGGCCGTGCCTGTCGCAACGGCTGGCGTCGGCATGATCGATCAGCGGCCCAAGGCTGGCCCTGCACTGCTGTGGTCGAGCATCGGCACCATCGTTGCGGTGGAGTGCCTGTTGGCGTTGAGGCTGCTGCTGTAGACCTTCATCCGCGCCAGATCAGTTCTCGCCGTCGGCCAGCCGCCCATCCAGTTCAGCGCGAGCGTACCGGAGGTGTTTGCACATGTCCTGCAGCTCGGCCCACTCGGCGGCCGTGTTGTGCTGCGCGCGGCTCAACTCCGCGATCAGCTCCAGCTGCGCAGTTACTTGGCGCTCCGCCTCGATGACGCGCCGCCTTGCCCTTTCCAGGGGCGTCTCGTACGACTGCATCGGACGTTCTCAAGCCGTCGCCGCGCCCCAATGCGGCCAGTCCCGCACGGGCTTCACCGTGTACACCCACGCCGCCGCCTGTATGGCGTTGCTCCACGTCAGCCACGTTGGGTTATCGCGCTCGTTGAGGGGAAACCACGTCTCGCCGTCGATGACGCGGACTATGGTGAAGCCAGCGCCGCCGGCGAGCTGCTGCACGTCGATGCGGCCACGGGGCATGTCCGGGCCGTAGCCGTAGCGGCCTGGTCGGTCGGGGAGGTGGATGGTCATGGGGCTCGCCTCGCTGGGATGGCGTGCGCCGGGATCATCGCGGCCAGCAACTCCAGCGCCCGGAGTCAGGCAGCGACAGCGTTGCTGGCGGCGATGCACGACGCACGGTTGATTCTGCATTTACAGCAGCCCAGCACCGGCGTGGTCCTTGAAAAGCTCGGCGCTGCGCACGTAGCCGCTCACGGTGTCGAGGCTGCGGTGGCGGCTGACTTCCAGGAGCTTGGGCACGCCGGCGCCGGCCTCGGCAGCGCTGGTGAGAACCCCTGCGCGCAAGCTGTGCCCGCTGAAGTCCTCGGCCCTGAAGTCCGCGCGCTTGTTGACGCCGACGCTAGAATGAGCCGCCGTGCCGAGAAAGCATTGCGCCGCCCTGGATCAGGAAATTGCTCGCCCACTCAACGACTTGCATCGCAGTCCCTGGTTCAGCAGATCGTCGGCAAGTTGACAGAAAACGGCTATTGAGCCGGCAGTAACGTTCTTGAAATCCTGTCACGTCATGATCCCGCTGTGATGAAGGCAACGGACATGAGATCACTGTCGCGCGAGGCGCGGCACGAGAGGCGCGCGCAGGTGATCCGGCTGCGCGAGGCCGAGCACACCTACGACGAGATCGCAGCGCTCACGGGCCTGAGCCGCACAGGGGTGTTCGACATCTGCAAGCGCCACGCGACCAAGGGTGCTGAAGGGCTGCACGACGCCGAGGGAGGCCGCAGGGTCGGCCAGCACCGCCGGCTCGACGCCCGCCAGGAGGATGAAGTGCAGCGCCTGATCGCCGACAAGACGCCGGACCAGTTGAAGATGGTCTACGCGCTGTGGACGCGCCAGGCGGTGGCACAACTCATTGAGCAGCGCTTTGGCATCCGGTTGCCTGTGCGCACGATGGGGCTGTACCTCTCGCGCTGGGGCTTCACACCCCAAAAGCCCATGAAGAAGGCCTACGAGCAGTCGCCCGCGGCGGTGAGGAAGTGGCTGGAAGAGGACTACCCCGTCATCGCCACGCGCGCCAGGGCCGAAGGCGCCGAAATCCACTGGGGCGATGAAAGCGGGCTGCGCAGTGACGACGTGCATGGCCGTGGCTTTGCTCCCAAGGGGCAAACGCCGCTGGTGCGCGTCAACAACAAGCGCCATGGCCTGTCGGTCATCTCCACCGTTACCAACCGCGGCCAGATGCGCTGGAAGATCTTCGACGGCGCGCTCAACTCAGCCATCCTCATCGACTTCCTGCGCCGGCTCATCAAAGGCGCGCCCAAGAAGATCTTCCTCATCCTGGACAACCTGCGTGTTCACCACGCCAAGCCCGTCAAGGCATGGCTGACCAAGCATCACGAGGCCATCGAGGTGTTCTACTTGCCCAGCTACAGCCCCGAGCTCAACCCCGACGAGATGGCCAACGCGGACCTGAAGCAGGCCGTCACGAAGCTGGCGCCGGCGCGCACGAAGCTGCAACTCGTCAAGGCCACCGCACAGCACCTGCGCAGCGTGCAGCGACGGCCCGAACGCATTCGCAGCTACTTCGAGCACGAGCCGGTTCGCTATGCCGCCTGATTCAAGTTCATTGATGCCGGCTCAATAATTCTCACCCGGCGCCAACACATTGAGCCAGAGTTCCTTGGGCGATTCGTGGTTGGCTGGTTGCGACAAGCAAGCCATGCGGTACGGAGTCTCTCTGCAGGCTGATCAAGTCAGGTCTCGGCGACGGCGGCACCGGCACCCACGCGATGAGTGACCCAATTGAACAGCGGCGTGGCCAGCAGCGTAGTCAAGACCGCCATCAGCACAAGCACCGAGAACAGGCCCGGCAGGATGACTCCAGCGGCCAGGCCGATGTTGATGATGATCAGCTCCATCAGCCCGCGCGCGTTCATCAGTGCACCGATGGCCATGGCGTTGCGGCTGGACTCGCCGCTCAACCGTGCCGCGACCCAGCAGGCGAAAAGCTTGCCGCCGAACGAAGCGGCCAGGATAGCCAGCGCCGCAACAAAAATCGCTGGTTCGAACAGCATGTCCAGTCGCGTGTTCAGCCCTGAGTACGTGAAAAACATCGGCAGCAGGAACACCACGACGAAAGGCTGCAGCGCCGCACGCAGCTTCTCGGTCAGCGGCCCGCGCGGCATGACACAGCCCAGCAGGAAGCCGCCGAACACCGCGTGGATGCCGATCGCATCCATCGCGAATGCGCACAGCGAAAACATCACCAGCACCACGGCCATCAGGCTGGCAGGCAAGGGCTGGTCGGGGTGCGCCCAGCGTGCCAGCTGCCGCAGCAGCCTGCTGCCCACAAAGATCATGAACAGCGCAAACCCGATGCCGCCGCCAATGGCCACATAGGCGCCGAACCAGCTGCCGCCGAAGCTCGCCAGTACGATGGCCAGGATGCACCAGGCGGCTGCGTCGTCCACCGCGCCAGCCGTCAGTGCGAGCGTGCCCAGCGAGGTGCCCGCCAACCCGCGCTCGTGGATGATGCGTGCCAGCATCGGGAACGCGGTGATCGCGATGGCGGCGCCGAGGAAGAGCGCAGCCTCGCTCAATCGCGTCTTCTCGGCGAACAGCCCGGGAACGGTGTGCAGCCATGGCGTCAGCGCAAATGCCAGGGTGAACGGCAGCACGATGCCCGCGACCGACACCGACATCGCGCTGCGTGCACGTGACTTGAAGTGGTCGGCCCGGAACTCCATGCCGACGAGGAACATGTACAAGCCCACGCCGAGTTGGGCTACGACGTAGAGCATCGCCATGGTCGGCTTGGGGAAGAGGGCCTGCTGGACGCCGGGTAGAAGCAAGCCGAACAACGAGGGGCCGAGCATGACGCCGGCGATCATCTCGCCCACGACCTGCGGCTGGCCCAGGCGTTGCGCCAGGCGCCCCACCAGTTGCGACACCAGGACGATGACTGCCGCCTGTGCGAAGAAGTAGACCGAGTATTGCGAGGTGGGCATTGCAGTGGGCAGGTGACGCTATCGATGTCCGGGCGGCGCGGGATTATGGGCTTTGCCGTTTGCACGCATGGCTTGCCGCCCAGTTCATCAGACCTGCCCATCGGCACTGCGGTTGCACCAGGGGGGGCACGGCAGGAGGCCCTCTCTGGCCTTCCCGGCATCTGGCACGGTGTGACCAACTGCGCACCGGCCGAGCAGAGGGGCAAGGCACAATTGCGCTTCCACATGTCCCCGCGGCGGCCATGGCCTTCCGTTTCCCTATACCGACTGCTGTTTGCCCGTCCCGCCGAGAACTCTAAATGACCGCTTCTTCCCTGCAGGCGACTGAACACTGCGACGTGCTCGTCATCGGCGGCGGCCCCGCCGGCTCCACCATCGCCACGCTACTAGCGCAGCAGGGACGCGACGTGGTAATGCTGGAAAAGTCGCAGCATCCGCGCTTCCACATCGGCGAGTCACTGCTGCCAGCCAACGTGCCCCTGTTCGACAAGCTCGGGCTGCGCGGGGAGGTGGAACGCATCGGCATGCCCAAATGGGGTGTGGAATTTGTTTCGCCGCAGCACGAGCACTCCAGCTTCCTGGAATTCGGCGACGCCTGGGACAAGTCGCTGCCCTATGCTTGGCAGGTGCGGCGCTCGGAGCTGGACGAGCTCCTGTTCCGCCATGCTGCGGCGCAGGGCGCGCGCGCGCTGGAGAACTGCCGCGTGCGCGAGGTGGACTTTGATGCCGAGGGCGCCACGGTGCAGGCACAGCTCGCTGACGGCCACGAGCGCCGCTGGCGTGCGCGCTTCGTGATCGATGCGTCGGGCCGCGACACCTTCCTGGCCAACAGGATGCGCGCCAAGAAGAAGAACCCCAAGCACAACAGCTCTGCACTGTTCGGCCACTTCCGCAACGCGCAGCGTCTGCCCGGGCAGCTCGAAGGCAACATCACCATCTTCTGGTTCGCTCACGGCTGGTTCTGGTTCATTCCACTGGCCGACGGCACCACCAGCGTGGGCGCAGTGTGCTGGCCGTACTACCTGAAGTCGCGCAACAAGCCGCTTAAGGCTTTCTTTGCCGACACCATCGCCCTGTGTCCCAAGCTCGCCGAGCGGCTCAAGGACGCCACGCTGGTGGACGACGTGGTGCACGCCACGGGCAATTACTCCTATAGCGCCACGCATTGCAGCGGCGAGCGCTACCTGCTGCTAGGGGACGCCTTCGCCTTCATCGACCCGGTGTTCTCCTCAGGCGTGTTTCTAGCCATGCAAAGTGCGTTCGAGGGCGTCGATGTCGTCGCCACCTGCCTGGATCGCCCGGGCGCGGACGCCGCGCGCGCGCGGCAGCGCTTCGAGGCCATGATGCGCAAGGGCCCGCGCGAGTTCTCGTGGTTCATCTTCCGCGTCACCAACCCGACCATGCGCGAGTTCTTCATGTACCCGCAGAACATGTTCCGGGTGAAGGAGGCGCTGCTATCGCTGCTGGCTGGTGATCTCTACCGCGGCACGCCGATCTGGCGTTCGCTGCGCATCCTCAAGGCGTTGTACTACCTGGTATCGCTAGGCCATGCGCGGCGCACCTTCACCGCCTGGAAGATGCGTCGGCGAAACATCCGCGACCTCGGGCCGCTGCAGGGAGAGACCATCCAGTCATGACGACGTCGATCCTTTCCGCCGCGCCGTTGCAGGTCCGGCGCATGGCGCTTGCGGCTTGGCCGCAGTGTCTGCCCACGAACACGCTGCTCGGTGGCTTGGGCTATGGCGATGGCCCGGACGCGGTGCGCGCGCCAGTGCTGTCGGCCGCCCCGATGGTAGACGCCTGGAGCAGCGCCGGCGCGGTGCGGCAGGGCCGCAGTGGCCGGGTGCGCTGGCGCCATGACGGGCGCTGGCTCTGGGGAGCGCTGGAGATCAACGAGGCGGCAGAGGGCATCGAGCTGCAGGCACTGGTGCGCCACGCCTATGCCGACATCTTTGCCGCGCTGCAGGCCACCGGGTGCCGCCACCTGCTGCGGCTGTGGAACTACGTGCCGCGCATCAACGAGGCGCAGGACGGGCTGGAGCGCTACCGCCATTTCAACGCCGGGCGCCAACTCGCATTCCTGGACGCCGGCCAGGCGGCCTTCGAGGGAGCGCCGGCCGCCAGCTGCCTAGGCGTGCAAGGCGACCCCCTGTGCGTGCGTTTCCTGGCCGGCACGCAGGCCGCCGTGCCGGTGGAGAACCCGCGCCAAGTGCCGGCCTACCACTATCCAAGCGAATACGGTCTGCGCAGCCCGACCTTCTCGCGCGCGGCGCTGGTGCCGTTGGAGCCGGGACGAGTGGCGCTGCTGATTTCCGGCACGGCCAGCATCGCTGGCCATCTCAGCCTGCATGCGGACGATGTCGAGGCACAGACACTGGAGACCCTGCTCAACCTGCAGACGGTGATTGCCGCGGCCGGGGCGCGCTGCAGTGCACGCCTTGCGCTTCGGGACTTCGATTGCGTGGTCTACGTGCGCCATGCCGAGCACGCCGCTACGGTGCAGCACGTGCTGCAGGACCGACTGGGCGCCGATGCGCACGCCATACGCTCGGCCGTGATGCTGCAGGCCGACGTCTGCCGTGCCGACCTGCTGGTTGAGATCGAGGCGCATGGCAGCGCCGCGGGGGAGCTGATCGCATGAGGGAAAACATCATCGCCGCACCCCTGGCGCTGACCCTGATGTTGGCCGCGCCGCTGACGTGGGCGCAGTCGCAGCCGCGGTGGGAGCTGGGCATCGGCGCTGGGGTGCTGCAGCTACCGCACTACCGGGGCTCGGACCAGTCGCACACCTGGGTGCTGCCAGTGCCGTACGTTGTGTATCGCGGCGAGATACTCAAAGCCGACCGCGAAGGCGCGCGTGCCGTGCTCCTTGAAACCGACCGGCTGGACTTCGATCTCAGCTTGGCGGCCAGTCCGCCCACGCGCAGTAGCGACAACGAGGCGCGCCGCGGCATGAAGGACCTACCGCCCATGGTCGAGTTCGGTCCCAACGTCAGTTGGACCTTGGGTCGCGGCCAGGGCTGGAAGCTCGACCTGCGGCTGCCCGTGCGCGCCGCGCTGGGCGTAGGCTCCAACGGCGGCTTCAAGGGCTGGGTCGCCACGCCGCAGCTCAACCTCGACCTGACCGACCTGAGCGGCTGGCGCGTCGGGCTGGCGGCGGCGGCCATCGCGCAGGACCAGCGCTACAACCAGATGTTCTACGGCGTCTCCGTGGCGGAGGCCGCGCCAGGGCGCCCGACCTACCGCCCCGGCGGCGGCGCGGCCGGTGGGTACCTGCTTGGGGCCGTGTCGCGGCGCGTGGACAACTGGTGGTTGGGCGGTTTCCTGCGCTGGGACAACCTGCGCGGAGCGAGCTTCCTGGACAGTCCGCTGGTGCGCCAGCGCCAGCATTGGTCCGTGGGGGTGGCGGTGTCGTGGGTGTTTGCGGCGTCGGATCGACAAGTTGATGAGGACTGAGGCCGGATGAAGTCTTTGCTTGCACTGCCGCTGACGCTGCTGCTGCACGGCCAGCTGGCGTTGCTGGGATTGATATCGCTGACCTGGAACACAATCGCGATGCTGTTGTACCCAGTACTGCCGCGCCCGCGCGGGCGGGCCGTCGGGCGCGCGGGCATTGCCTATGGCTACCGCCTGTTCTGGGGCATCGCCCGCTGCAGCGGCATGCTGCGCATTGACAACCGGGTGCTCGACACGCTGCGCGACGAGCCCGGGCTGATCGTGGTGGCCAACCATCCCAGCATGATCGACGCGCTGGCGCTGGTGGCGCGGCTGCCGCGTAGCGCCTGCATCATGAAGGCGCAGCTAATGCGCAACCTGTTCCTGGGCGCTGGTGCCCGCCTGGCGCGCTACATCCGCAACGACTCGCCGCGCAGCATGGTGCGCCTGGCCATTGAGGACCTGCGTGCCGGCGGCCAGCTCGTGATCTTTCCCGAGGGCACGCGCACCACGCAGCACCCGGTCAACCCCTTCCGTCCGGGCGTGACGCTGATCGCCAAGCTGGCCAATGCGCCAATCCAGACGGTGTTCATCGACACTGACTCGCCCTATCTCGGCAAGGGCTGGCCAATCTGGCGCTTGCCGCCGCTACCCATCGTGTTCACGCTGCGCTTGGGCGAGCGCTTCGCGCCTTCGCCGGACGCCGATGCGCTGCTGCGCCAGCTCGAAGACTATTTCGCCGCAAACGTGAAGCCGCCGGCGTCCCGCAAGCAATGACCTCCAGCACCTTCCCCGCCACCGTGACTACGCCGTCGCGCACGCACCTCGTCCTCATCCCCAGCTACAACACCGGTGCGAAGGTCTATGAAACCGTGCGCGAGGCACGCGCACAGTGGTGTCCGGTGTGGGTAGTGGTGGACGGCAGCAACGACGGCACCGCCGAGGAACTGCAGCGCATGGCACAGGGCGACCCCGGGCTGCGCGTGTGGGTGCTACCGCGCAACCAGGGCAAGGGAGCGGCCGTGCTGCATGGCTTGCAGGCTGCGCAGGCCGCCGGCTTCACGCACGCGCTGACCATGGACGCCGATGGGCAGCATCCCGCGGTGCTGATCCCGGCCTTCATGCAGGCGTCGATGCGACGCCCCGAGGCCATGATCCTGGGCAAGCCGGTGTTCGACGCTAGCGCGCCGCTGCTGCGCGTGCGCGGGCGGCGCATCTCCAACGGCTGGACCGACCTAGAGACGCTGGGCGCCGGGGTGGGCGATTCGCTCTACGGCTTCCGCGTTTACCCGGTGGTGGCGCTGGTGACCGTGATGGCGCGCCAGCCCTGGATGCGGCGCTTCGACTTCGACACCGAGGCCGTGGTGCGCTTGGCTTGGCGCGGTGTCAAGCCCATCAACATCGACGCGCCGGTGAAGTACCTCAAGCCCGAGGAGGGCGGCGTCTCGCACTTCCGCTATGGCCGCGACAACGTGCTGCTGACCTGGATGCACACGCGGCTGGTGCTGGAATTCGTGCTGCGGTTGCCGGTGCTGCTGCTGCGCCGCGGGCTGCGGCGCCCGCCGTTCCAGCCTTGAGTTTCTTTGCACCCGCGGGAGCGCCAATTCCGGGCTTGGCTTCAGTTCATCACGGCCAGGGCACGGGTTTGCGAATCGGCTGCGGTAATTTCCTTCACGCGGTCCTTGCCATCGAAGACCACCTGGAATTCCTGGGTCCGAGACAGCCAGTAGCGCCAGACCTTGGATTCCAGGCCAGGGTTTTCGCTGGTGATGGGATAACCCACGGCCATCAGCACCTGCTCGCGTGTCATGCCCGGAATCAGCCGCGCGGACTGGATGGCTTGGCGCACCTTGCGGGGCATTTTCGCGATTGCGGTGGCGGGGTTATCGGGCACTACGTAGCGCCGGGCAAAGACGCCCATGTCGAGCTCGCGGCTGTAGTCGTTGCCGATGTCCTGCTGGGTGCCCTCAATGCTGACGTGCACCCGGTAGCGCCCGAAACCGGTGGGCGTGACCGGCGTACCCGCCGGGATCATACGAGTGCCGCTGAAGGCATAGTTGATATCGCTGATCCAGTTGCCGTTGGTGCGCATGCTGCAACACAGGTAGCCTGGATCAGGCAGCGACTGTGCAGCGGCAGCCAGCGGTAGCGCGGCCATCAGCAGGGCCACAGTGGCGGTACGGATGGCCATGGTGTCCTCCAAAGAATCGGTGAGGGACGCTCAGCGCTGCGGCTTGCGGATCTCGCCCACCACATCATGGGCGATGGCCTGCAACTGCTTGTCGGTCATGGCCGAGAACACGCCCTGCCAAGCCGTGGAGCTGGTGTTGACGGTCTGCTCGCCGAAGCTACGACCAGTCTTGAGGTCGAGGTAGCGCACGTTGGCATTGACGTAGGCGTTGCCGGTCATGATGCCCAGGCCGTAACGCGCGCCCGTGTTGAGGTAGCGGTAGTCATTGACCTGTACCGCTAGCAGCGTGCCGGCCTCGCCGGTGGGCCGGGGCGTGCCGTCGCCCATCGCGAACGCGATGCCGGCGGCCTCGGCCTCGTTGGCGAAGGCATTGCGCAGCTCGCCCCGGAAGGGCGCCCAGTCGGCCGAGCCGGTCACGGTCGGGGTGCCGCTCACGCTCAGCACGATCTTCTTCGCCGCCTCGGGCGGCACGCGGATGTTGTTGCTGCCGCCCTTGACGACGTTGGCGGCGCAACCGCTCAGCACGAACGCTGCCACTGGCAGCATCCAGATCAGGGCCTTCTTCTTCATGGACGTTCTCCAAGGAAAGTGCGGCTGGATTCTAGGAAGCAGCACTGCACTGCGGAGCCCGTGTTCACTCTTTCGGGCCACGGCCTCCCCCTTCAGAGCGAACTTACTAACGCCTAGCGTTGGACCTCCATGCGCTCAGGTCGTGCAAGCCTCGTTCAGTCCGCGCATTTGGCTCCACTGGGGTCGGCTGTGATGCGGATCAATTCGTTGGCTCCACCACCGAAGACGGAACCGCCAGTGAACGTCAGACAGCCCTCGCCGCTGTAGTGCGCCTGCAACCGAGTGGCGTCGTTGCCAAAGTAGAACGGGATCCAGCGCTTGCCAGTTTCGCTGGTGTGCATGTTGGTGGGGCCGCCGATAAGCTTGGTGACTTCATTGAACTGCATGCCAATTTCCAACTTGGAGAACTTGCTGCCCGCAGCGGCCTTGCCGACCAACTCGCCATCGAAGCGGCCGTCGCGCGACTTGACGATACGCACGTCTGATGGGACACCGGCACTGCTGCCGGTCGCAGGAGCGCCGCCAGGCTGGTTGGCGCAGCCAACCAGTGCAGCCAGCATCCCAACACTGGCAATCATCTTCAGGTTCATGGGCATGTCGCTCGATCCTCAATCAAGTGCGGCCGAAAGGGGCATCATGATTTTACGAACGTTCACCCTCAGGCCGGACGCCCGCAAGCCTCGCCATGTTGTACCGGCGCTGCAGCGTCAAGCCTTGGCAGCCGGCGCCCGAGCACCAACTCGGTGATGACGGTGTTGCAGATCGCCTTCAGCATCAGCAACGTGAACAGCTTGCACCCAACCGCGCTCAGCGCGTGGCCGACGTTGATGATCAACTCCATCAGCGCGCATGTTCCTCAGCACCGCCACGATGTACGCGGCCAGCCGGCAGTCGCCGAGCTTGCCCGGCGTCGCCAGCGCGCTCAGCAGCAGGCACCCGCCCCGGCTCGGCCCGCTGCACAGCAGCCCGCTGTCGATGCGAAGCCCGGTGAAGTTGAAGAAAATGTGCAGAAAGGACACCTGGGGGGAAGCCAGCCACGCGGTCTTTCAAGACCTTCACACAAGCAGCGAAAAGCCCAGGCGGTTGGCGATGGAGTCGGATGCGGCGGCTCCAGCGATGCGACCACCAACACCGCCAGCACCGAGCAGCAGCGTCACTACTCGTTGGGGTACGCGAGGTCGAATCCCAGCCCGATCTGTAACATCAATAGCAGCCCCACCAGCGACAGGAGCAGCATCGGCTGGGACGCGGCGCAGCAGAACACGAGCCCGAACAGCGCCGTTGCGAGCGCACCGGGCAGCGCGGGGCCCAGCAGGATGCCGATGACGACCTTCCCCACTGCCGCCAATCGGCCCCGGCGCTGCGCCAGGCGTCCGCCGGCGCGGGCGGCCAGCACAATGATGTGCCAGCTGCAGCAGCGTGTGCAACAGCAGCTGATCGCAGGTATGGACTTGCGAGGCGCCCCTGTCGTCAGTACATCCCGCCGTTGATGGAGATCACCTGCCCGCTGATGTAGCCGGCCTGCGGGCTGGCCAGGAAGCTCGCCAGCGCCGCCACCTCCTCGGGTGTGCCCGCGCGCTTGGCCGGCACGAGCTGATCGATGGCTGCCTTGTCGAAGGTCTGCTCGGCCATGGGCGAAGCAATGATGCCCGGCGCGATGGCATTGACCGTGACGCCGCGGCTAGCGACCTCGAGCGAGAGCGCGCGCGTGGCACTGTTGAGCGCTCCCTTGGCCGCAGCGTAGTTGACCTGTCCACGGTTACCCGCCAGCGCGGCCACCGAGGATATGTTAAGGATGCGGCCCCAGCGTGTGCGCAGCATGTGTAGCATCAGCGGCTGCGTGACGTGGAAGAAGCCGTGCAGCGAGACGTCGATGACGCGGTGCCACTGCTCGGCGCGCATGCCAGGGAACACCGCGTCGTCGTGCACGCCGGCGTTGTTAACAATGACCTGCACCGGACCGTTGTGCAGCAGCGCCTCGCAGGCGGCGCGTGCGGCTGCTGCGTCGCTGACGTCGAACACCAGCGGCTCGGCGCTGCCGCCAGCGCCGCGGATCTCCTCGGCCAGTCCAGCAACAGCGTCAGGGCGCGAGTGCGCCTGCAGTAGCACGTGCGCGCCATCGCGGGCAAGCTGACGCGCGATGGCGGTGCCCAGCGCACCGCTGGCGCCGGTGACAAGGGCGCGTTTGCCAGCCAGGGTCATGAGATTTCCTTCGTTCAGGACAGGGAAAGCGGCGTGTCCAGCACCACGGCGGCGCGGCCCTCGGCCACGAGGGCGCCATCGCTGCTCACCCGGAATTGATAAAGCACCTGCGAGCCGGCTCCGGCCAAACGCCAGACCTGGACCTCCAGGTCGCCCGGCAGCAGGTCCAGCCGCGCGGTGTGCAAACGCACGTCGCGCACGCTGGCCAGGAAGCCCGGGCGCGGACCGGCTTCGGGCGGCGCCACCAGCGCGCCGTGCACCGCCATAGCCTGCGCGGCGTACTCGATGGCGCAGGGGCTCAGCAGACCGCTGGCGCTGCGCAGGGGATTGTCGGCATCGCGATGGCTGCCGGTGGTGCAGGTCACGCCATCCGCGTCCCACTCGCGCACGCGGTCGAGCACGCACATGCGGTCCTGGTGGGGGATGCGCGCGGCGATGTCGGCGCGTTCCAGCATGGCCGGCACCGTCACACCGGCTCCACGCCGACCGTCAGCGACAGGCCGTCCAAGTACTCCAGCACGCAGGGTCGCACCGCGCCGCGTGCCATGCGCTGCAGTAGCGGCAGAGCGCGCGCGGCCGGAATGCCCAGGCGCAGCGCCTCCAGCCCGGCATGGGCGCAGCTCTCGGGCGTCGCGTCGCCGAGCCCGATGTGCAGGCGCAGCAGCGGCGTATCGCCGGGCACCGTGTCCAGCAGCAGCGCCACGCCCATGGCGTCCGCCAGCGGGCGCACGGCCTGCAGCGGCTGCGGGTAGGGGGCGTCGCTGGCCACCAGCAGCACTGGCCGCTGGTCAATCAGGCTCTGGCTGGCGGCCTCCAGCAGCCCGGCGCCAAAGCTGGCGTCATGTGCGCACAGGCTGGTGGAGGGCGCGCGCGACGCAGTGGCGATGTGCCAATAGCCCGCGGGCGCGTTGTGCACGGAGTTCGTGAAGCGCGTGGGCGACACCGCGCGCTGCGGCGTTGCCAGCGTCTCGCACAGCGCGTGGCAGTTGGCGCCGTCGCCGGTGGAGGCGCTGAACACTGTGGCCACGTCCCGCGAGTCGAGCCCCGCCTGCGTGCAGGCCTGGTCGGCCACGGCGACACCTACCTTGACGATGGTTCCCGCGCGCCGGCGTTCTGCCGGCGGCAGCCGTGACGGCGCGGGCACTACCGTGGGCGCCGACACCCAGCGCAACGGGTCGGCCAACAGTTCGCGGCCGGTGGCCCAGTCGCGCAAACCGGGGCCGAGCAGGCCAACGCCACGCACCCAGCAACTCAGCACACCGCCGCTCATCGCGCCGCACCCAGCAAGAGGCAGGCGTTGGAGCCGCCAAATCCGAAGGAATTGCTCGCCACCACCGACGGCGCCGCCTCATGGTTTGCACCCAGGTAGTGGCACTGCAGGGCCGGGTCGGGGGTGTGCCGGTTCAGGCCGCCGGGCATGAAACCGTGCCGCAGCGCGAGCATGCAAATCACCGCCTCCAGGGCGCCGGCCGCGCCCAGGGTGTGGCCGGTGGCGCCCTTGGTTGAGCTGCAGGGCAGCCCGGTGCCGAACACTGCGCGGACCGCGGCGTCCTCGGCGGCGTCGTTGTTGGGCGTGGCCGTACCATGTAGGTTGACGTAGTCCACTGCCTCGGGCTGCAGTCCGGCCTGGGCCAGCGCGCCGCGCATCGCAGCAATGGCGCCCAGCCCCTCCGGGTGCGGGCTGCTCATGTGGTGGCCGTCGCTGCTCTCGCCCGTGCCCAGCAGCCAGGCGGCGGGGGCGTCGGACTCGCGCTCCAGCAGCGCAAAGGCGGCCGCCTCGCCGATGGACAGGCCGTGCCGCCCGGCGTCCCAGGGCCGGCAGGCTTCCCGCGACAGCAGCTCCAGTGAGTTGAAGCCGTGGAGAGTGGTCAAACACAGGCTGTCTACGCCGCCGACCACGGCCGCGTCGATCAGCCCCAGCGCGATCATGCGCTGCGCGGTGGCGAACACCTTGGCGCTGGAAGAGCAGGCGGTGGAGACCGCAAAGCCGGGTCCCTGCAGTCCCAGCACGCGGCGCGCGAAGCCCGCCACCGAGTCGGTGCTGTGGGTCTGCGCGTAATGGAAGTCCGGGGGCAGCGCGCCCGTGTCCGGGTCGCGGTGGCGGTAGGCGATCTCGGTCTCCAGGATGGCAGAGGTGCTGGTGCCCAGAAACAGGCCCACACGGCGCGTACCCCAGCGCTGCACGGCCTGCGCCACGCTGTCGGCGAACCCGTCGGCACGCAGCCCAAGCCATGCCAAGCGGTTGTTGCGGCATTCCCACTCGGCCAGCTCCGTCGGCAGCAGCGCGTCGTCCAGGCCTTCAACCTGGCCGATCCAGGTCTCCAGCTCGACAGTCTCGAAGCGCCGGGGCGCCAGGCCGCCACGGCCGGCACGCAGCGTGGACAGCATCGCATCGCGGCCCACGCCCAGCGCGCTGGCGGCGGTGAAATCGCTGATTGGCAGGGGATTCATTGCAGGTCTCCGGCCAGCAGCACGTTGGCGAAGGGAGTGCCCCGGCTCATCGGTACCGGCTGCACGCTGAAGCCCAGGCGCTGCAGCAGCGCGATCCACTCGGACAGCGGGCGGCCCCAGGTCGGCGGCATGCGGTGGCCGCGCACCACGGTCACCACGCGGTCCACCCACTGGCTGACGGCGAAGCCGCGCCGGCTGGATGCGTCGCCCACGCGCAGCAGCAACCGCCCGTGCGGGCGCAGCGCGTCGCGCACGCGCTCTAGCACCCCCTGCTGCGCGGCATGGTCCACGTAATGCAGCACGTCCAGGATCACGGCCACGTCGCAGGTGGGCAGCTCGGCGCGGCACATGTCGCCGCAGACGAAGCGTGGCGCCGTGGGCAATTGGCCCAGCGCGGCCTGGGCGCGCGCCACGTCGCGCGGCATCAGCTCGATGCCGGTGTAGCGGGCGCCTGCGGGTGCGGCCGGCCAGGACGCAGGCCAAGCGCCGCGGGCGTGCGCGACGTCGATGGCCGCCAGCAGGCTGGCCAGCAGGCCCTGCCCGCAGCCGATGTCGAGCACGCGCGCGCGCGGCAGCAGGTCGCCGCGCTCGAGCAGGCCGCGGAACACCGGGTCCCGGCCGAGCTTGCCGCGCGCGAAATGCCAAGCGAAGCGGCCCGCCGAGCGGTAGGGCGCACAGGCGGCGCGGTGCAGTGCCTGCCAGGCCGCGTCGCCGCCCATCGGCGCGGAGGAGAGAAGGGATGTGGTCATGAGCCAGCGGAAATCAGGAAGGACGGGACGCGTCGGCGTGCAACAGCGAGGCGTTGGCGGAAGAGGGCGTGGGCGGATCGGCACGCAGGGCCTGCGGCAGCGTCACGCAGCGCAGCCCGGCCTTGTGGCAGCGCTCCAGCAGCGGCGGCAGCACCTCCAGCACCACCGGACGGGCCTGCGCGGTGCGCGCGGCGTTGCCGTCGTGCAGCAGCAAGATGTCGCCGGCCGCCAAGCCGCGCACGAGGCGCTGCAGCACGCGCGCGGGGTCGCGCTCGCGGGTGTCGAAGCCGCGTCGCGTCCAGCTCGCCAAGCGCAGCCCGAGCCGGTGCAGCACCGGGTCCAGGAAGGGATTGCGCAGTCCGGCCGGGGCGCGGAAGCAGGTGGGGCGTTCGCCGCTGAGCTCGGTCAGTGTCTGCTGTGCGTGCTTGATCTCGCGCAGGAAGCCACGCGGGCCCAGCAGCGAGAAGTTGTGGCGGTGCACGTCGCTGTGGTTCTGCACGCTGTGGCCGCGCGCCACGATCTCGCGCACCAGCGCCGGGTGCCGACGCGCCTGCCGCGCTATGCAGAAGAAGGTGGCGCGCGCGCCGTAGCGCTCCAGCAGATCCAGCACGGCCGGGGTGACAACCGGGTCGGGGCCGTCGTCGATGGTCAGCGCCACTTCGCCTCGCGCGGCGCTGGCCGGCGGCAGCCGCACTAGGTTCGGCCCCAGCCAGCGGCTGCGCGGCCACAGCCCCGCGGCCGTGAGCGCGGCGTGGTTGAGCACCAGGGCACTCAGGCTCCAGCCCGCCCATTCGGGTCGCAGCAGCAGCGCACCCGCGGCTGCCGCATGCAGGCCGAAGGTGACGCGCAGCAGTGGCGGCATCGACCAGGGCGTGGTGGATGAGAAGGTCATGCGGGGAAGGACAACAAGAGCGGGTGCGCCGGCGGCGGCCACAGGCCGCGGGATTTTCCCATAGGCGCCCCGCGCGCCTTAGCGCCGCGGCGCAAAGGCCGAGCACAGTACCAGCGCCAGCAGCACGCCCGGCGCCACGACGCGGCCGATGGCCGACAACGCAGGAATCTGCGACAGCGCAATCAGCCCGAAGCCGCACACCGCAGTCAAGTTGGCCAGCAGCAGCGAGGCCAGCGTGTCGGCCTGCCGCTCGTCGGGTGCCGTGCCGGTTACCGCCATAGGCCACTGCACGAAGAACAGGGCGTAGTTCGAACCCACCGCCACCACCAACAAGAGCCCCACGAGGTGCAGGATGCCCAGCGGCACCCCGAGCGCGACAAAGCCGCCCAGCGTGATCAGCACCGACAGTGCCAGCGGCAGGCAGGCCGTCCACAGCCGGCGCCGCGAGCGCAGCTGCCACCCCAGCAGCACCACCACCGCGGCCACGCCCAGCAGCGCCTGGGCCAGCGCCTCATGCAGGTAGCGCGCGTACAGGCCATCGAGCTCCTGCTTGATGTCCAGCACCGTCACCTCGCCCGGCAGCCCCTGCAGCGCGGCCTGCACGCGCGGCGCGTCGACGCCGACATCGGCTTGGGAGCCCGGTGGCTGCAACGGCAGCAGCGCGGTCCAGCCACCATCGGCGCGGCGGATCAGCAGCGCCTCCACCACTGCCTTCAGCGGCGTGCCGGCAAGCGTCTCCACCGTCAGTGGTGGCAGCGTGCGCGCGGCCTGGACTTCCGCCAGGAAGGGCTCCAGCGAGCGCTGCGCCAGAGGCGTGCCGCGCACGGCTTGGGCCAGACTCTCCCGCAGCGCCTGGGCCTCGGGCAGCGCGGCCTGGCGCTGCTGCTGGGTGGTCAGGCTGGGCAGCACGCGGGTAGGCGCCTCGTAGCCGCCGATGACGCCCTTTTCGACCAGCGTCTCCAGCCGCGCCGCGGCGGCCTCGGCGCCGCGCAGCGCGGCCTGCAGGTCGGCGCCGCTGGCCACGACCAGAGTGCGGGCGTCGCTGGCGCCGAGGTCCGCGCGCAGCGAGGCGTCCAGTTGCTGCGCGGCGGTGGGCACCGGGCTGAGCGAGGCCAGGTCGCCGCGCCAGGGCGACTCGCCCGGCCATGCCAGCAGCAGCGCGGCCACGCTGCCCAGCAGCCAAGCCGGGCCCCGGGCGCGGCCCAGAGCGCGCACGGCACGCAGGGTCCAGCGGCCCAGCGGCTGCAGCCGGCCCGCGCCCGTGGCCCCGGCCGGCACCAGCACAGGCAGCACCCAGCGCGTGGTCAGCGCCGCCGCCGCAAGACCCGCCACGGAGAACACGCCCAATTGCGCCAGCCCCGGAAAGCCTGAAAACACCAACGCCGCGAAGCCGCACACCGAGGTCAGCAGGCCCAGGCGTACCGTCGGCCACGCGTGGTCGCGCCAGCGGCGCCAGCCGCCGTCGCGGGCCTGGATCAGGTAGTACAGGGCGTAGTCCACCGCCTCGCCGATGAGCGTGCTGCCGAACCCCAGGGTGATGCCGTGCACGGTGCCGAAGCCCAGCGCCACCGCCACGATGCCTGCAGCCACGCCGCTGGCCACTGGCAGCAGCGCCACGGCCAGCGCGCGCAGCGAGGCGAAGGCCGCAAGCAGCAGGCCGCCGATGACCACCAGCCCGGTAATGGCGATGACGATCACCTCGTGTTGGATGCGCGCGCGGCTGTCCACCGCGAACAGCGGTGCACCGCTGAGCTGCAGCACCAATCCACGCGCGGACTGCGGGGCGAAGGCCGCGCGCACGGCATCGATGGCGGCGGCCTGTGCATCCAGGTCGTCGCCCGGAGCCTCCAGGGTTAGCAGCAGCAGGGCGCGCGGCTCGGTGCGCGACACCCACACGCCGTTCTCCAGGCGCGGCGCCTGCGCCGGGATCAGAGCCTCGGCGATGCGCTGCACCTCGCCGGTGGGATCACGCTCCAGCAGCCGCTTCACGGCGGCGCCGGCGGGCGTACCCAGCAGGGAGAGCGTCTCGTCGATGGCGTCGCGCAGCCCCTCTACCGTAAAGCGCTGGGTGTCCACGGCCGGACTGAGTTGGTAACGGTGGCGCAGCAGCAGCTCGCCGGCCGCGGTCCAGTCGCCGCGCTCGCCGTTGTGCACCTGGTCGAAGCGGGCATCGGCGCGCAGGGTGGCCGCCAGCGCGCGCGAGGCTGCGGCGCGATCGGCGGCGCTGCCGCCGGTGACGCCTACCAGCAGCGTGCGCGAGGCCACGCCGCTGCGCAGCTGGTCGATGAGCACGCGCTGCTGCGCGCTGGGACTGACCGGCAGGAAGGCTGAGAGGTCGGCCGTGAAGCGCGCGCGCTCAATCAGCAGCACGCACAGCGCCATCAGCAGCAGCCACAGCAGCAGGACCGTGCGGCCGCGGCGCGGCGGTGCGACGACAGGGCAGGCGGAGCTCACCGGGCCGGTGCAGAGGCCCCGGTGCCGCGCACCGGCTCGATCGTGATCACCGTGCGGTCGCCATCGAGCAGTTGCGTCTCGATGCTGCGCACCTCGTCACGCAGGCCGATGATGCGCACGAAGCGCAGCTGCCCGGCGGCGCTGGCCGACAGCGGCGTGAGATCCAGCATCCAGCGCTCCAGGCTGCCCTGCAGGCTGGTGCGGAAATGGCGCTGCAGCGCCTGGGTGTTGCCGGTAAGCGTGCCGCGCATGGCCTCCACCGCCACCAGCGCTTCTGGAGCGGCATCCAGGGCCAGCGTGCGCGTGCGCCCGCCGCGGCTGAGCGTGACGGTGTTGCCCTCGACCACCATGGACTCGGTGCGCGGCTCGAGCGTGCGGCGCTCGAAGCGCGGCGGCGTGGCAGTGAAGCTCAGCGTGCCGCTGGCCAGCAGCGGCTCGTCGAAGCCCTTGACGAAGCGCTGCTCGGAAAAGCGCGCCTGCCCGCTGGTGTGGCGGCCCAGCAGCGCCATCAGCTCGTTGAGATCCAGCGCTAGCGCGGGCAGGCTGCAGCCGGCCAGCAGCAGCACGAGCAGGCCGCGCCTAGTCCTCATGCCAGAAGTCATGGAAGTTGAACCAGTTGTAGGGGTGCTCGCGGCACAGCGACTCGAGTCGTGCGACGTAACTGCACACGGCGCTGCGGATGCGGCGCTCGCGCTCGGCGCCGTCGCAGCGCTGGGTGAAGTCGGCCAGCGGCTCGAAGCGCACCTCGTAGCGGTTGCCGCCCAGGTACAGCCCGGCCATGAAGATGACACGCCGGCGCAGCAGCGCGGCGAGCCGGAATGGCCCGTCGGTGAACACCGCCTCGCGGCCCAGGAATGAGAGGTGCAGCTCCTTGCCCTGCTGCGAGGCGTCACGCAGCACGCGGTCGCCCAGCATGCCGGCCAGGCCGCTACTGTCGAGCCAGTCGCGCACAGCCAGCATCGAATTCATGCGGCCCAGCGCAATGATCTCGGGCTTGGCGTCGGGAGCGACGGCGTCAAGCGCGGCGTTGATCTTCCGGGCGTTGTCGGGGTACATGACCATCGCCACCCGAAGGCTGCCCTGAGCGCTACCGGCCGCGCGCAGCACCTCGAAGCTACCCAGGTGCGCACCGACCAGGAAGGCGCCGCCACCCGACGCCATGGCCTGGTCGATCACCTCGACGCCCCGCAGCCGCAGATTGAACAGGTCGAGCCGGCCGCGCAGCAGGTAGACGCGGTCCAGGATGGTGGCGGCGAAGCTGTGCAGGTGGCGGTAGGCGTCGGCCCAGCGTGCTGGGCGGCCCAGCGCACGGCCCAGGTAGCGCAGCGAATGCCGGCGTGCCGTGGGCGCGAAGAGCAGGAAGTACAGCGCGATGGGATGCAGTACGGCGCGCGCCACGCGGCGCCCGCACCGCATGGCGATCCAGCACATGAGCCGCAGCGCCAGCATGTTGCTGCGCTCGGGCGCCCGGGCCCAAGTGGCGGGCGCGGTCCCCGGTGCGTCGCCGCTCATGGCGTGCTCCAGGCAATCTGGCCGCTGGCGGCGACTTTGTCGTGGCAATGCACCTCGAAGCGGGCGCGCCCGGCCTCGCACTGCAGCTCGACCCGGATCTCGTCGCCAGGACGCACCGGGCAGAGGAATTTCACGTTCCGCATCTCGCAGGCCTCGCCGGCCGGGACAGGCAGGTCGGTGCCGTGGAGAACCTCCATTACCTCGGCCAGCAGCAGCACGCCGGGCAGCAGGGGCTGGCCCGGGAAATGGCCGGCAAAGCTCGGATGGTCTGCCGCGATGCGGCGCACCACGCTGCGGGACGTCGTCATGAGGCGGGAGGAGACAGGTGCTCGCGCGCGAGCTGGCGCAGCGACTGCGCGGTGAGCTTGCCGGTAGTCTCGCGCGGCAGCCGGGGCAGGTGCACGATGCGCCGCGGCACGAACACGGCCTCGATGCGCGCGCGCAGCGCGGCGGCGATGTCGCGCGCGCTCAGGGCGGGCGCGACCACGAACGCCACCGGGCGCGCCACGCCATCGGCCACCTCGTCAGGCACCCAGAAGGCACCATCTTCCACGCCCTCAATGCTGTTGAGGTGGAAGTTCAGGTGCCCCAGCGAGCTGCGCTTGCCCGCGACGTGGATCAGGTCATTGGCGCGGCCCAGCAGCCGGAAGTGCTCGGCGTCCTGCAACTCCAGGATGTCGGCCAGCAGCGTGGGCTTGGTGACATGGCCGCCCTGCACGCTGTAGCGCTCGCCTTCGTGCTCTTGCTCGTGCTGGCCAGGCAGCCGCGTGATGCGCAGGCCGTCGAAGGTGTGCCAGAGGTCGCTACGCGCGGTACAGCGCGTAGCGACCTGGCCGGCCTCGGTGCAGCCGTAGATCTCTACCAGTACGGCGCCACAGCGGCGTTCGGTCTCCTGGGCAAGCTGGGGCGACAGCGGCGCGGTGGCGCTGAGCACCAGGTCCACCGCGGGCAGCTCCACGCCCGAGCGCAGCAGCGTCTTGAGATGGAAAGGGGTGGTGACCAGCGCGCGCGGGTGCGGCAGCCGCTGCAGCGCGGTGGCGATGTCGGCAGGGTAGAAGGGCCGGCCGGCATCGAAGGCGGCACCACCCTGCAGCGCCAGCAGCACGCTCGACTCGAAACCGTAGCTATGCTGCGGCGGCACGGTGGCGACGATGTTCAGGCCGTCCAGGCCCGGCCGCTGCAGCAGCGCCGCCAGCCGCCGGGTTTCCTGGACGGCGTTGCGCACCAGCGTGCCCCAGTGCTTCAGATGGGGCTGCGGAACCCCGGTCGAGCCGGACGTAAGCAGGCAGGCGGCCGGCAGCTCCGGCGCCAGGGTGACGGTTTCGGCAGGGGTGTCCTGCCCCGCGTCGGTGACGGGCACGATGTCCAAGCCGGCGAGGCCCTGCACCGAGGGCTCGTCGGCCAGAGCCCACAGCAGCGGGTGCTGCGGGCGCAACTGGTCGATGGTCTGCGCCATCGCGTTGGGCGGGAACAGCGAGACATGGCCACGCAGCAGCGTGGCGCCGAAAGCGACGCTGAAGTGGTAGCGATCCACGCACAGGTTCAGCGCCGCGCCCTGCGCGGGCAGCCGCTCTGCCTGCTGCGCCACGTCGCGCAGGAACTGGCGTGCGCTGACCGGGACGCCGCCGCGCCAGGCCAGAGGCGTATCGAGGTCGCGCGCGGAGAGAAGGGGGAGCACGGGCGTTGGAGAAGATGGTTGGGGCGGCAGGCTCATCGGTCAGCAGGCACGTTGCGGTAAGCGCGCACCGTGTCGAGCAGCGAGACGCGTTCGAATTCGGGGTGCAGCCGGTAGCGCAGCAAGTGTTCCCCCACGAACAGGGCCGCGATGGCCACCGGCGTGATCAGGTTGGCTAGCAGTGACCAGGCTTCCCAGGATCCCCACAGGTACAGCGCGACGGAGCCCATGGCCATGGCGAAGAAGTACAGCGTCCACGCCAGCGTGACGTACCAGGTGTAGCGTGCCATGCCCGGCTGCAGCGGGCCATGCACCTGCTGCGCCACGCGGCCAATGGCCGACGTGCCTGGACCGGCCAGCGTGAGACCGAAGCTGGCGCCCAGCGCGGCGTGGATGCCGGCATGCTGCAGCAGGTACAGCAGCTTCACGTCGCCGACGCCACCGCGTAGGGCGACGACCAGCAAGGCAAGCGCAGCCAGCAGCACGGCCCACATCCCGAAACGATGCCGGCTGCGCCAGGCCATCGCGCCCACCATGCCTAGCAGTGGACCCAGCAGCGCGACCACGGCCCAAGGTTCATGGGCCGCCTGCAGCATCAGGACATGAGACAGCAGCGAGTAAGCGATGACGCCCAGCAGCGCCAGGCTCAGCTGCCAATGCGCCATGACGATCCGTTCAACGTTTGCGCTGCTGCTCGATATGGGCAGCCAGGCTGCGCAGCGAAGCGAAAATCTTGTGGTTGTTCTCGTCGTCGGAGCGGAGCTCGAAGCCGTAGCGCTGCGACACCTCCAGGGCCAGCTCTAGGATGTCGATGGAGTCCAGGCCCAGGGCGTCGCCGTACAGCGGCGCGGTGGGATCGATGTCCGTAGGGCTGATCTCCAGATTCAAGGCCCGAACCAGGAGTTCGGCAAGCTCAGGCTCCAGCACAGAAGGCGGCAGCACATCGCCGGCGGATTTCACGTCGATGGCAGACACGATGTGGTATTCCTCGGAAAACTGCATTCAAACAAGGGGCGAATTGTAGTCGCGCTCGCCGGGTGAGCCTTGTGGCAGAGTGCGCACCGCCAGGGAAGGCGGGCCGCCTTGACTCGGTCTTGCATCAGCAGCCGCGCGCCTGTGTTCTCCGGGGCACAGGTGGTCGACTGGGGCAAGCCAGAACAGAAAGCAGCCGCGAGGGGGCAGTAGCATCAGCGGCTCCTACCCGCAGTACGCGCTGAGCCGTCTGCGAAGCTGCCGTCATGACGCCCTCTCCCTTGCCAGATTCCGATGCCCCGCCGGTACGGCTGCCTCACGCGCCGCTGCCCGCCTACTACCCGGCCGACGACGCAACGGTACGTGAAGCCTTCCTGCGCCGCACCTTCGATGGCGCGGCGGTGGACTACAACCGGCTGGAGAAGATCGTCGGCCTGGGCACGGGCTCCTGGTACCGCCGCCAGGCGCTGCTGCGCGCCGGGTTGAAGCCGGGGCTGCAGGTGGTGGACGTGGGCATGGGCACCGGGTTGGTGTCGCGCGAGATCCTGAAGATCACCGGCGAGCCGCACCGCCTGGTGGGCGTGGACCCGAGCCCGGGGATGATGCAGCAGGCCCGCTTCGAGCAGCCGGTGGAGTGCCGCCTGGGCCGGGCCGAGGAAATTCCGGTGCCCGATGGCAGCGCGGACTTCGTGGTTATGGGCTACGCGCTGCGGCACATCGCCGACTTCAGCGCGGCTGCGGCCGAATTCCGGCGGGTGCTCAAGCCTGGCGGGCGGCTGCTGATCCTGGAGTTCTCACGCCCCGAAAGTTGGCTTGGCCACGCACTGCTCAAGGCCTACTTGCGCGGTCTCGTGCCCCTGCTGGCGCGGGTCGTGTCGCGCACCAGGGACGCGGCCATGCTCTGGCGCTACTCCTGGGACACGATCGAGGCCTGCATGCCACCGGCCCAGGTCATGCAAACGCTGGACCGTCACGGCCTGCACGGCGTCGAGCGCCACACCGAACTGGGCATCTTCTCGGAGTACCGAGCCCAGAGTTGACAGGCCGGATTTCGAATAGCACCCGGGGCCGGGGCAGTAGCATCAGCACCCTTTGGGCCTGATCCGCCCGCTACGCCGCCTTCATGACGCACTCTCCCTCGCCCGACCGTGACGCCCCGCCGGTACGCCTGCCTCACGCCCCGCTGCCCGTGTATTACCAGCCCGGCAACGCCGCCATGCGTGAGGCGTTCCTGCGCCGCACTTTCGACGACACGGCAGTGGACTACGACCGGTTGGAGAAGATCCTGGGCCTGGGCACGGGCTCCTGGTACCGCCGCCAGGCGCTGCTGCGCGCCGGGTTGAAGCCGGGGCTGCAGGTGGTGGACGTGGGCATGGGTACCGGGTTGGTGTCGCGCGAGATCCTGAAGATCACCGGCGAGCCGCACCGCCTGGTGGGCGTGGACCCGAGCCCGGGGATGATGCAGCAGGCCCGCTTCGAGCAGCCGGTGGAGTGCCGCCTGGGCCGGGCCGAGGAAATTCCGGTGCCCGATGGCAGCGCGGACTTCGTGGTTATGGGCTACGCGCTGCGGCACATCGCCGACTTCAGCGCGGCTGCGGCCGAGTTCCGGCGGGTGCTCAAGCCTGGCGGGCGGCTGCTGATCCTGGAGATCACCCGTCCAGAGGGTCGCCTGGCCCACACCCTGCTTAAGGCCTACATGCGCGGTGTCGTACCCCTGCTGGCGCGGGTCGTGTCGCGCGCCAAGGACACGCCCATGCTCTGGCGCTACTACTGGGACACGATCGAGGCCTGCGTGCCACCGGCGCAGGTCATGCAGACGCTGGCCGGCCACGGTCTTCACGGCGTCGAGCGCCACACCGAACTGGGCATTTTCTCGGAGTACCAGGCCCGCAGCTGACCAAGCTTAGCAGCCTAGACTCGATTCTATTGCCGGGGTCAGACCTGTGGATCACGGTCGAGGCCTGCGCGGCTGTCGCGGCGGGAGGGAACCGGCTGCACGCCATCTGGGCGGTACCGTTGCAAAGCAAGCCAGCAGCGCCTGCATGGCGTCCAGACAGCAGTACCTGCGCGGCACCACGGAAACCTGGCGATCGCCATCTCGCTATCAAAACAGGCTGTGTCCCGAATCCCGGCCATTCCCGTGCCGTGCACGGAAACTTGCTGATGGTGGTCTCCTGATCGGCACATTGACGGCCGGGCCATGCCGGGCACGGGTATCGAGAAAGCCTTGTCGAAGGCATCGGCCGGATGTAGGCGTTGCAGCGCTTGATGCTGCTCCACGGGGCTCGGGCTGCTTGCGCGGGACGCACCCGCGCAGGTAGCCTTCTACCTCACCACCAACTGGGGGTTCGCGCCATGTCGTTGACCAGCAGGAAACGGATTGCCATCAGCAGAATCAGGTTGCCGCTGGTCCACTGGCCAGACCGTCCCTGGCTTTGATGAGTTGGCGTAGCTTGTCTGTGGCTCTCGGCCGCGCAGGCCGCTTAGGAGTTCAGCAAACTGTCAGGCGATCACGAAGCCGGGCTCTCGGCCGCGCAGGCCGCTTGGGGGAAACAGTTCGGAGCATCTGGCACCTCCGGAACCGTCACGGCCTTGAAGGCTGTCTTGCCACAGGTCAGCTGTATCCAAACCCGGGGCACCGTGCTCATGGCGCCCTGCAGGACCCTGGGATACGGGATGCCCGGGGATGATCGACGCCGGCACCACACGGTCGCTTGCCGATCTCGTTGCAGACTTGGCGCAGACAGGCTCCGCGACCAGGACGCTCAAGGATCTGCTGCTGCGTACCCATCCCGGCTGGTTACGCCTGGAATCCCCCCCCGAGTTGGCGCAAGTGCTGGCCTTCCTGCTGTCCGTAGGTCATGCCGACAACGGCAACGCGCTGATCAACGACAGCACGCAGGTGGGCCTCACGGCAGAGCAGCAGGACGCGGCCTGGCACACCGCGCTGCAACTGCATCCGTTACTCAGCGTCGGCCTTGACGCCCAGGGCAAGGTGCGACGCAAGTCCAGCCCCCGGCCAGCTCCAGTGGTCCAAGAAGACCCAGCCAAGTTCGCCGCCGTACTGGCCGATCCATGGCGTGCCGCCGGCCGGATCGACGTAGAGAAATTCATCCGCAGCCGGGCCTTTCGCAAGGCGCAAGACAGCCTGTGCTCGCATCCGGTCCGGTTTCGCAACATGAGCGGGCAGGGCGGCTTTCTCAAGCTGCAGGAGCCCTGCACCGGAGGGCTGGAGATGATGGTCACCGAGGAGGACTTCAATATCCGGGCCACGCGCACGCTGACTTGCACCGCCTCGTATCAGCCGCTATGGCATGTTCTTCTGCCGCTGATCGACTACCGGGGCATCCGGGCGAGACTGCCCGATGTCCTTGCCCGGCACCCCGAGCTGTGTGAACAGGTGCGGGCCTCAATGAGCATCCACGGTGTCGCCGGCGCAGCGGTGCTCGTCGAGGCACTCGCCTCGGGCGGCGAGCCACCACCGATGCGTGGCGAGGCGCAGGTCTTCGCCGGCGACCTGCCTGCCGGAGCGGATGATTCACGAGAGGAATGCCTGAGCGTCCTGACTCCGTTTGCCCTGCCGGCCGAGGTCAATGCCGCGAAGGAGCGCCTGTCCGCGGCGTACCGCGCGGAGATCCGGGAGCTGCGGGCCCAGGTGCTGCACAAGATCAGGGAGATCGACGATCAGCTCGCCGCCAGCCATGGCGCCGGCACGGCGGTCCAGGACGCTGGGCGGCAACAGCCGGGCCGGCTGCGGTCCGAGCTGGTGGCCCAGGAGCGGCACCTGCAGAGGATGCACCTGACATTTCCCACCTTCACCGTTCCCCTGGGCGGCCAGAACCCGCAGAACGTGGCAATGGACGTGAGCAAGGAGATGCACACGGCCAATGTGCGGTTGGACATCCCTTTCATCCGCCAGGCTGGTGTGGACCTCGATGCGGCCGTGGCCTATGTCGAGGAGGCACGCTTGGGCGCCGTCACGCCGCCGCAAGGGGCCAGGGCGCCGCGCTGCCTGCTGCCGCAGGCCAGCTCACGTCACCACCGAGAGATGCGGCGCGCCATTTTCACGGGCATGGTCATCGAAGCACTGGCGCCGCTGCTGGTGCTGCGGGACCACTGGCAAGCCTTGGCGTCGAATGTTGGGTTGCACGGCCGGACGCTGCAGGCCAGGGACGCCAAGTTCATCGCGGGGGCTCCGCAGCCGTGGCAGCTGTTCGTTGCCGGGGATGCCGGGCTGCGGGCTGTCGAAGCCAGGGAAGTGCTGGCGCCGCTGGTCAGGGACACCGGTACCCGCGTGCTGGCCGCCCTGGACCATGCCTATCCCGAGAAGCCTTGGAGCCAGGAGTACGAGCCCGAAGTACGAGCAGCGGCACTCGACGTGATCATGTGCGAGCGCACCTGAGGTCCACCACCCATGCACAAGCACTTCGCCTTCCTTCGCGTCAGTGCACAGTCCGTCAAGGTGTCGCAGGGGCCATTTGTCGGACTGCCGTCGGTGACGGGACTCACGGGCCTGGCGCGGGCGTTTGCCATCGGGTTGGCCCGGGCCAGAGGTCTTGGGCCCGGCGAACTCCAGCCTGACGGCATTGGCCTGGGTGTCGAGGACTACGGGGTTCACACCGGCTACGTCAAGGCGATGAAGGAAGGCACAGCAACGCCGGAAGCCGTTCCGGCGATCTGGGCATCCTTCACCGCCAGCTTTGTGATTCGCCTACGTGGTGCAACTCCACACGGCATCGAAACGCTGACCATGCAGGACTTGGCCGGCGACGCTGCCACCGTGCTCACTAGGCTGCGGCTGTGCAAGGGGAGGCTGATCGTGCAACGCGCCCCGGCGAGCCTTGCAGGGGGACGGCTGGTCGAGCGCTATCCCACGGAGCTCGCGCGCGCCATGGCGCTGCTGCCATCCCGCGCGCTGGTGCTGCGCGACGAGTCCGCGCTGGTCGAGGCAGCCCGTTCCGCGGGCCTGCCTTTGATGGACACCTTGCTAGCGGCCACGCTGCGCCATGAGCAGCGGCCAAGACCCTACCGCGACTTCTTCGAGGAGCATGGCTTCGAGATGCGCCGCCTCTACCCCGTCACGAGCGGCTACCTGGCGCTCGAGCCCGAACCGTCACAGCACAGCGCGCGGCCGTTTTCGGACGGGCGACTCGGGCCCTCAAAAGTGGCTTCGCCGATGTACACCCTGGCCGCCCTGCAGACTGCCGCGTCCATCCGTGCCGGCGCGGCTGCCGCGCAAGCCGAGCAAGGGTATCGCGTGCTCTGGAAAGAGCGACCGGTGAATGGGAGCTACATCTGCACCGCAGCGGTCTGACCACGGCTTGCGGCCTTGCAGTAGCCAACGAGGAACAACGATGTTGACTGCCAGTCCGTCCATCCTCTCCTTCGCGCGCACGCTGGAGCCCAGCCACATGCTCATGTTCAGCGCCCCGGCCATGGCAAGCACTCTGTCCGAGATGGTGCCGGTGACGATCCGGGAAGAGCCGCTGCGGGGCCTGAACGCGACATCGAAGACGCCGCTCGAAAAGCGCGACCAGGCCATACTCCAAGTCATCGAGAGCAGCGAGCTGGCTCTTGGCCACGAAGTCTTGGTGCTCAGGGGCCGCCTGTTGATCAAGAACCGCTACGCCATACCGCAGGCTTGTAGCGAGCCGGGCTTCCTACCGCTGCATGCCCAGGTGCTGGAACAGGTGCGAGGTGCCGATGCCGGCATCGTCGAGCTCAGCACCCGTTACGCCATCCAGACCGCCTGCGGCATGCTCGGGTGGCGCAACTACTTGACGGCCGAGCGGCATTGGGTGACGGTGGAGTCGGGCAGCGAGCAGCTGGAATTCGACAACATGCTGCGCGACGAGGCAGACCCGTTTTCGCTGGACACGGCGAGTTATGAGACCCATCGCAGGCAGCTCCAGACCCTAAAGGAGTGGATCGCTGACGCGCTGCTGCGGGATACCGGGCAGGGCCTCATGTTGCATCTGCAGGCCAGGTACCGGTTGGGCCTAGGCGCCAGGGTGTACCCAAGCCAGGAATGGCCCTCCGAGGACCAAAAGCGCGCATCGCAGCGCCGCTGGCCCGGTGGCGAGGGCGTCACCCGGATGCTGGCCAAGCTGCGACGGCCTGATGGCGGACTCCAGGCCATCATCAACGACCGCAAGGCGGGGAACACCTTGCGGCAGATCGACACCTGGTATCCCGACGCCCGACGGAACAAGCCCATTGCCGTCGAGCCCTATGGCGCCAACTCGCATGAGGCCCGTGCCTACCGGCGCACGACAGGGAGCATGAAGGAAATCATCGAGCGCCTCGCTCGCGGCGGCACCCAGGCACTGAGTCGCGAGGAGCGAATGTTCTACGCGGCGTGCTGCATCCGCGGTGGCGTGTTCGGAGGCTCCGACGAGTGAAGGAGGCACTGATGCTGGATCTATCCGCCTTGCACTACGTTGATCTTGATTTCGCCGACTCCATTGAGCCGCCGGCGCACCTAGTTCCGCTGGCCTGGCGCTGGATGCACGGGTTCAACCACGCTCAAGGCTTGATGACGGAACGCATTGGCATTGACGTTCCGGGCTGGGGCTGCGGCCAGTGCATCGAGGGCACCCCTGCCCAGTTGCGGTTGTTTGGCTCTCGGCCGGCGCTGGAAGCGTTCATGTCGAGTTCCCCGATGCCGCGCGTCCGGGCCATGGGTGTCGAAGTCGGCCTCGTGGCACTGGCACCGGCAACGGATAGCCATGCTGCAGTGCGCCGCGACAACGCCGCCGACAAGAACAAGCCATCGCGCATCCGGCGCAGCCTGCGTTTGGGCAACGCCGTGCCGCTGCCCAGACAGCACACGGCGGCTTTGGTCATCGCCTGCACCAGTCAATCGACGGGCCAGATGTTCGAGCTGAAATTGCGCAAGATGCCGGTGAGAGCGGCGGGCGTTACCTTCAACAGCTTCGGTCTCACGCTGGACGGCGGGCTGCCGCAGTTCTAGGAAAGGGCATTGGCAATGCGCTGGGGAAGTCCATCGCCGACGAGATGGGGCCGCAACCAGTGGCTGGCAGCGGGCTGCGGGTGAGTGCCAATGCGGCGGAAATCTGGGGGCCGTGGCCGAGCGTGCCCGATGTTGTTGGTGCCAGGCCAGAAGTGAGCCGTCTTCTAGCAACTTACCAACGGGCTGCTGAGCCAAGTGCTGTGATGCAAGTCGTTGATTCCGCAAGCGCTTTTTGGAGCGATTTCAGCCAGACCGGCCGTAGCCGCAATGCCGGATGTAGTTGCTGCATTCGTTCGGGCTGAAGGCGTGCAGTAACTCGCCGATGGTGTCCCACAGCGATTCCACGGTGCGCGAGGCCATGCGGCGCAGCAACTGCTTGAGCTTGGCGAAGACCTCGTTCGCGGAAACGTGCCATTTCCTGCGGCGAAATCTCGCTGAACACCATACCCTTCTTTTTTCGACAGGACCAGCAGTGCTGCTGCCTTGCGCCAGAGCCTTGTCCTTACGGCGCAACTCGCGCTCGAGCTCCTTGATGCGCCGTTGGTCCTACTTGGTCTGCTGCGGCGTGGCACGACGCCCCTCAGCGGGCCCGGCCAGCGCCTGTGTGGCGCTCTGGCGCCAGGCGGCGAGTTCTTGCGGGTAGACGCCGTGCTCGCGGCACCAGGCGCTCTTAGTTTCCTCGTCCATCGCCGCGGTGGCCAGCACGGCCTCAAACCGGGCTGCGGCTGTCCATGTGCGCTGCTGCTGCGGCTGGGCCAAGGCTTCAGCGCGCCACCGTTCCAGGGTGCCTACGCTGATGCCGATCTCGCGCGAGACCACCTCGATTGCCGAACTCTCTGGCGGCAGCAACCTCGCCACCGCCTTGTCCTTGAATTCCTTGCCGTACCGGGCCACTTCCAACTCTTCCAACGCCCCCGGGTTTCATCGTTCTATAGAGGCCACAACTATTGTGACTCCGGGGGGTACCGCGCGAGAATCCAGCGCAAGCCGCGTTCGCGGACAAACAAGAGATCGGTGAAAGAGGGAGTTCCATGAAAACTATCGCAGCCCTGATTGCGCTCGCAGTCTTTGCCGTGCACGTCGCTACTGCGGGCGTCGGCATGATCGACTAGCGGCCTCGAGGCGGCCCGCTGCTGATGTGGGGAGGCATCGGCACCATCGTTGCGGTTGAGTTCGCAATTCTGCTGCGCATGCTGCTGTAGCTCTCGACCAGCAGTTCGTCCTGCGACCATATTCGCTGTCACCGACACTGCGCGCGCAGGTGCCAAACAACCGCCGTAGCGGCAATTGACGACCAAAGGCAAATCCCACCACATCGTGTCGCTCTGCACCAGCCTTTAAGCCTTGCGCGGCATGCCGTCCCATCTCATGTTCAGGAAAACAATGATTTCCCGCCGCTTCTCACTCGCTCTGTCTCTAAGCCTGCTATCTAGCGCCGCGCTGCTGGGCTGCGGCCAGGACAGCGACCCGCCGGCTCTCGTCGCTTCGGCGCGCAACTACATCGCCCAGAACGACCTCAAGGCCGCCTCCATTCAGCTCAAGAACGCGCTGCAGAAGTCGCCCGAGTTGGCCGAGGCGCGCGCGCTGCTCGGGCTGACGCTGCTGGAGCAGGGCGACTTGGTGGGCGCGGAAGTGCAGGCCTCCAAGGCGCTGGAGCTCGGCGAAGCCCCGGACGAGGCCGTGCCGCTGATGGCACGGCTGCTGCTGCTGCAGGGCAAGGGCGCGCAGGCGATTGAGCGCTTCGGCGCCACGAACCTGTCCACGCCCGCCGCGCGCGCGGCGCTGCAGACGGTGCTGGCGCAGGCCTACCTGGCCCAGGGCCAGCCCGAGCGCAGCGAGGCGGCGCTCAAGGCAGCGCTGGAGCTCGACGCGCAGCATGTGCCGGCGCAGCTGCTGCAGGCGCGGCTGCGCGCGGCCTCCTCCGACTTGCCCGGGGCGCGGGCGCTAGTCGGTGACATTGTCAAGCAGCATCCCAAGGACGTGGAGGCCTGGCTGCTGCAGGCCGCGCTGGCGCAGGCCGCCGGCGACGACGCGGCCGCCGAGCAGGCCTACCGGCAGGCGCTGGCCTCGCGCAAGGAGGCGATGGGGGCGTACGTCGGCCTCATCCGGCTGCTGAACGCCCAGCGCAAGTTCGACGAGGCTGACCAGCAGCTCGCCGCGCTCAAGGCCGTGTATCCCGGCCATCCGCAAACCCGCGTGCTGGAGGCGCAGTCGGCCCTGCGCCGCCAGGACCTCAAGGCCGCGCGCGAGTCCATCCAGGCCGTGCTCAAGGTCGCGCCCGACTTCGGCTACGCGCAGCAACTGGCCGGCGCCATCGAGTACGAGGCCGGCGCGCTGGCGCAGGCCGTCACGCACCTGACGCGCGCGCAGCAGCTCATGCCCGAGTCGCTGGCCGCGCGCCAGCTGCTGGCGCAGGCGCTGCTGCGCG
>NZ_VIDQ01000060.1 GCF_009760915.1 Azohydromonas aeria | reverse complement strand
TTGTTGGCCGCGTACATGGCCATCATCTCGCCCGACATCACGATGTAGATCTCCTGCGCCTTGTTCTCGCGGATGGGCATGGCAAAGCCGCCGCACACCACGTCGCCCAGCACGTCATACGAGACGTAGTCCACGCCGTCATAGGCGCCGTTCTCTTCGAGGAAGTTGATCGACGTGATCACGCCGCGCCCGGCGCAGCCCACACCCGGCTCCGGGCCGCCGGACTCCACGCAGCGGATGTCGCGGAAGCCGATCTTCATCACGTCCTCGATCTCCAGGTCCTCCACCGAGCCCGCTTCCGCGGCCAGCGACAGGATGGTGTCCTGCGCCTTGGCGTGCAGGATGAGACGGGTCGAGTCGGCCTTGGGGTCGCAGCCCACGATCAGGATCTTCTGACCCATCTCGGCCAGCGCGGCCAGCGTGTTCTGAGACGTGGTGGACTTGCCGATGCCGCCCTTGCCGTAGAAGGCGATCTGACGAAGCTTTGCCATTGAAGTGCTCCAGTGAGTGAACGAGAAGTTGACGAATCTCTGCGGGTCGTCGCGATCTCAATGCAGCCTTGGGTGCCTGTGGTCTTCTTCTGCAGCGCCTCGGGGGACTGGCATGGGGTCCGCGCAACCGGCCTTACGCAATGGCCGTGCCATGCCAGGCAGCGCGGGCCGCGCGGCACGGCACCACGGGGGGGAAGCGCCGGAAAGTGCAGGCGCCACGGCGCTTTTTCGCTCACGGTTTGCGCCACGCAGCCGGGTGCGAATGTCGGAAAGACGACAAAGCCCGGCGCCGCCGCGCCGCGGATGGCGCCTTTGCGCCGCGCCGCGGCGGCTGGCCCGGCCCGGGGCCGGTGGTACGGGGGTTGCATGGAGCGGTGCGAGGGCTTTGCAGGGCTTGATGCAGGGCAAGGCTCCCTTCTCGCGTCGCATCCGTGACCGTTTCGCTCTCAACCCACTGGAGTCCTCGATGACCGCTGCCGTTGCCGAATCCCCCGTCGCTGCCGCCCTGGCCGACACCGCCCTGGCGCCCCTGGAGGCGCAGGGCCGGCTGCTCAATCCCGTGCTCAAGGCCGCCACGAAGAAGCCCGGCCGCGTCGGCTTTCGCGGCGAGCTGGCGCTGCGCTTCGCGCCGAAGCTGGCCGACGAGGCCCGCCCGCCCGAGCTCAGCTGCGACCAGGTCATCGCCATCGCCGAGAAGGGCAACGGGAAACTGCCGTTCTTCGCGGGCTATTTGCTGAGCTTCGAGCACCTCAAGGACGTGGCCGAGGTGCTGGGCGAGCAGCTCAGCGCCGGCGGCAAGTACTTCCTGTTCTGCAACAACATCGACCTGCTCAAGAAGTACCAGGTGCCCTTCAAGGGCGCGATGTTCTACGTGCTGCCGATCGACGAGGCCACGGTCTACAACGAGCTGCTGGAGCTGCTGTACCTGGAAAAGGGCGAGCTCAAGCGGCTCGACACCGCCGGCAAGACCGACGCGGTGGCCGACGCGGCGCTCAAGTTCGACGTGACCTTCGACGTGATCACGTACGAGGAGGGCCTCAAGCTCATGGGCCCGGTGCGCAATCCCAACGAGAACCGCCCGGTCTGAGGCATCGGTCGCCATCGCCATCGCCATGGCCGTGGCCGATGCGCCGGGTCTTGAGGCAGCCATGGACGAGGCCGACCCGGCGCGCTGGTACGCCACCAACCTGGTCGGCGTGCCGGCGCCGCTGCTGGGCAGCCCGGCGTTCAACGCCCATCCGCGCCGGCTGCGCATCGCCGGGGCCCGCGCCAGCAGCGCGGGCCTGTTCGCGCTGCTGGACCAGTGCGGCTCGGCCGACGAGGCGCGCGACGTGTTCGGCCACTACATGGAGCTGGCCTTCGGCCTGGCCAAGCCCGCGCAGCGCGCCGCTGCCCCGGAGGGCCGGCGCTGGCGGGCCAGCTACCTGAAGCTGCTGCAGGGTTGGGGCATGGACGCCAACGGCCCGGCCGGCGCGGTGCTCAAGGGCTGGGTGGAGAGCCGCTTCGGCTTGGTGCCCACGTTCCACAAGGCGCCGCTGCGGCGCTTTCCCTCGCCGGCGTGGGTGGCCTACCTCGAAGAGAAGGCCACCAGCCGCCACCACAACAACAACGTCTTCCAGCAGCTGGACCTGCTGTTCGAGTTCTGCCAGTGGATGCTGTGGCGCTTCGCGCTGCTGGGCCCGGTGCCGCACGTCGAGCTCTGGCGCGGCAGCACGCGCTGCGAGGAGCAAGTCGTGGCCGGCTCGCTGCGCGGGCGGCGCTGCACGGTGCGGCTCAACAACGTCGTGTCCTTCAGCCTGTCGCGCGAGACCGCGGGCTGCTTCGGCGACTGGCTGCTGCGCGTGCGCGTGCCGCGCTGCAAGCTGCTGCTCGTGCCCGGGCTGCTGGACACGCGAACGCTGCAGGGCGAGTCCGAGGTGCTCGCCCTGGGCGGCGACTACGAGGTGGAGGCCCGCTATGAAGCCTGAAGCCGGCGCGCCGGGATCGCTGCCGGACCGCGCCCTGGGCGCGTACCTGGGCCTGGCGCTGGGCGACGCGCTGGGCGCCACGGTGGAGTTCATGACTGCACGCGAGATCGCGCTGCGTTTTGCCGACCAGGGCGGCGTGCATCGCCACATCGTCGGCGGCGGCTGGCTCAACCTGCCGCCCGGGCAGGTGACGGACGACACCACGATGTCGCTGGCCCTGGGCCGCGCGCTGCTGGAAGGCCGGCGCCTGGGCCGCATGGGCGACGTGCGGCTCGTCGCCGAGGCCTTCGTGGCCTGGTGGAAGGGCCGCCCGGTGGACTGCGGCAACACCTGCCGCCGCGGCATCCAGCGTTTCATTCGCAACGGCGCGCTGTCCACGCCGCCCAACGAGGGCGACGGCGGCAACGGCGCGCTGATGCGCAACCTGCCGGTGGCGCTGGCCACGCTGGACGACGACGCGGCATTCAGGCGCATCTCGCTGGCGCAGGCGCATTTCACGCACAACCACCCGCACTCCGATGCGGCGACCCTCGGCTTGGGCCGGCTGTTGCGGGCTCAATTGGCGGGGGCTGATGCCCAGGACATGGCCCGGCGCGTGGCGCAGCTCGTGAAAGCGCACCCGGCCTTCCGCTTTGACCCCTACCCCGGCCGCGCCAGCGCCTACGTGGTGGACACCGTGCAGACGGTGCTGTGGGCCTTCACGCGGCATGCCGGCTTCGAGGCGGCGGTGGTGGCCGCTGCCAACCGCGGCGAGGACGCCGACACCACCGCCGCGCTGGTGGGCATGCTCGCCGGCGCGCGCTGCGGCGCCGCCGCCCTGCCCCGGCACTGGCTGCGGCGGCTGGCGCCGGAAGTGGCGCGGGAGGTGACGCAGCAGGCACGGGCGCTGGTGGCGCCGTTCGTCTGAACGGCACTCGCGCTGAATGATTGCCCGCGCAAGCGCTGGTAGGAGGCCCGCTTGCGGGCCGAATCCGCGGCCTGGGCAGGGTTCGGCCCGCAAGCGGGCCTCCTACCGGCTTCGGCCAGCAGCTCGTTGTCTCACTGGCTGGAACCCACTGGTATCAGAACCCCGACAGCGCCCCCAGCAGTTCCACCGTCACCGGTTCCTCGCCCAGCACCGCCTGGCAGGCCAGGCGCGACTTGGCACCCACGCCGACGATGCTGTCGAGCTTGGCGTTCTCGGCCGGTGAGATGCGCGAGATCCCCTTGCGCCCCTCCTTCACGAAGACGTGGCAGGCGCCGCACCTGGCTTGGCCGTTGCACTTGCTCTGCAGTGCCTCGCCGCCGGCGAGCAAGGCTTGCAGGAGGGTCTGGCCGGCGGCGGCATCGATGACCTTGTTGGAAGGCAGCACGGTGAGTTGGGGCATGGTCAGCTCCAGGGTTGGGAAAGCGGTGGAAAGCGGCAAGGGCAAGGCGGCCCGTCCCGGACCGGCTACCGGCGGCTCAGGGCCAGAACTCGCGCCGCGGGTCCTCGCACAGGTCCTGCAGCGCCTGCGCCAGCGTCACGCCGGCGCAGTGCAGCACCCAGCAGCCCTGGGCGTGGTCGCGCCGGTGCAGCAGCCAGCGCCCCCCGTTGGCCGGCACCAGCCAGGCCACCGGGATCTCGCCGCCGGCGGGGTCGATGTTGCGCGAGCAGTTGGGGCTGGCCACCAGCCAGCCCAGGCCCTCGCGCTGCACGCGCGGCTGCACGTAGCGGTAGCGCTTGCGGCCGCGCAGCGCGCGGCGGATGCGCGCGCCGTCGAGCTCGACCACGCGCTCGCGCGCCGGCGCCACGGCGCGCTTGGCAAGGGCTGCGGCGTTCATGCGGCCCCGGCCTTCAGCGCAGCGCGTCCAGCTCCGCGGCACGCTCGCCCAGCTGCGCCAGCACCTCCTCGGGCAGGTGGTCCAGCGTGCACAGCTCCTTGGCGCGCATGCCCACGCGGTGGCCGGTCTCCGGGAACTCCACGGCGTAGATGTAGAACTGCTGCAGGAAGGTGCCGATCGAACGCACGAAGCCGACCTCGCCGCGCTGCACCAGCACCGCGCCGATGTCCAGGCCGTTGTAGGTGCCGTCGTTGCGGATGACGCTGCGGCTGATGACGCGCTCGCCCATGGCGAAGCGCGGCGGCAGCGCGATCTCGATGATGTCGTCGTCTCGGGCGATGTCAGCCATGGGGGCACTCCAGTTCGGCGCGGCGCGCGGCGGCGCGCTCGCGCACCTCGGGTTCGTCGTCGGCCAGCAGCCGCTCCAGCACCGCGCCCTGGGCGCGGCCGGCGGCCTCCCAGCGCACGGTCCAGTCGGGGTCGGCGGCGAGCGCGTGCAGCAGCGGCGCGGGCAGCCGCTCGGCCACAATGCGCCGCACCTCGGGAGCCGGGTCCTGCGCCAGGCCCAGCAGCGCGGGCATGGCCAGCCGCCGCGCCACTTCCAGCCGCACCTGCAGGTCGGCGTCGTGCTTGAGCAGCGGCAGCAGCGCTTCGGGCAGCCGGCGCGCCACGGTCTGGCGCACCTGGTAGTCGGGGTCCTTGAGCAGCGACGGCAGCGTCTCGGCGGCGATGCGCTGCGCCACGCGGATGCGCACCTCGCGGTGCGGGTCCAGCGCCAGGCGCTCCAGCAGCCGCTGCGGCAGGCGCAGCGCCAGTTGCATGCGCACCGTCTCGTCCGGGTCGTCCAACAGCGCCGGCAGCCGGAACAGGTCGGCATGCCGTGCGGCAATGGCGCGCACCTCGAAGTACGGATGCGCCAGGTGCGCGTTGGCAAGCTGCGGGTGCGTGCGGAAGAAGCGGTCGATGCGCCGCGCGTAGGCGTCCTGCATGCAGCAGCGCCCGCGCTCGCAGCCGCCGGCCGCCTGTAGCGCCGCGTGCGCGCAGGCGGCGCAGGCGGCCTCGGTCAGCGGCGCGCCCTGCCAGTCCAGGGCCGGGATGTCGTTCATCGCGCGCCCTCCCCCGCTCAGGCCGGCGTGAACCGGTTCCAGGCCGCCGCACCGGTGGCCACGGGCACCGGTGCCGGGTCCTCGTCGTCGGCGCTGCCTTCCAGCGCGCGCCGGCGCACGCCTTCGAGCAGTGCCGCGCCGACGCAGTCCTCGGGGTCGAGGGCGCGCAGCAGCGCCAGCGCGTCGCGCGCCTCCACGCCGTCGTCCAGGCGCAGGCTCAGGTAGACGTAGCCCTTGAGCACGAACAGGTAGAAGCGCGTGGCCGGCTCGTGGCGCGCCCCGGGCAGCGGCTCCAGGCGCACGTGGCGCCACACCGCCGGCAGCCCCAGCGCCTGCGCCGCGACGCGCAGCGCCTGGCGCGCCACGTCGCGCGCGGCGTGCAGGCGGTGCCCGTAGAAGTGGTGGCGGTACAGCGCGATCAGCACCGCCGGATGGTCGGGCGCCAGGGCCTGCGCGCGCATGAGCGCGGCCATGGCCGCCGGCGGGTCGGCGCGCAGCCGGCCGGCCTCGGCCAGGGCCGCCTCCACGCTGGGCGGCAGGGCCAGCCCAAGCACCGCGGCGTCGAAGCCCGCAGCCGCGTCCATGGCTTCGCTCACATGCGCTTGATGGAAGACAGCGACACGCTGGCCTCGGCCGGCGGCGCGGCGCCTTCGCCGCTGGAGCTGCAACCGCAGGCGCCCCCAGGGGTGTTGGCAAAAGTAAAGCCCGACTGCAGCGGCGTGTCCACGTGGTCGATGGTCACGCCGTCGAGCAGCAGCCGGCTCTCGGCGGGCAGGAACATGCGCAGGCCCTCGACCGCCTGCTCCGCGTCGCCGGCGCGGGGCGCGGCCTCGACGCTGAACTCGGCGCTGTAGCCCGAGCATCCGCCCGGCGTCACCGTGAGCCGGAAGCCGCCGGCCGGCGTCTCGGAAAAGCGCACCATGCGGCGCATGAATTTCACCGCCGCCGGCGTGAGCGAGAAGTTGGGTTGCATCATCATCTTGTCCTTGATCTGTGGGCCAGGGCCTCAAACCTTCCTGATGCAGCCGTCCACCGGGCACACAGCCACGCACTGCGGCGCGTCGAAGTGGCCCTCGCACTCGGTGCACTTGGCCGAGTCGATGATGAAGGTGCCGCCCTTTTCGCGGATGGCCATGTTCGGGCACTCGGGCTCGCAGGCCGAGCAGCCCGAGCATTGGGAAGCGATGATCTTGTAAGCCATGGTGGGCTCTCCTTGGGGATGGGGATGCGGGATACGGGCAGGGGCGGAGTTCAGGCCGCAGCTTCGGCGCCGCCCGTGTAGGCGCCCTGGCGGATGCGCGCGTCGCCTCGCGGCTGGTGCGTGATCTCGCCGCCGGCAATGCGCCGGCGGTAGTCGCCGAACCAGTCCAGCGCGGCCTTCTCGATGAACTCGTGCGCGTACTGGTCCACCGGCTCGATGCCCGCGGCCTTGAGCTCGTCGCGCGGGCACGCGCCGATCTTGGACACCAGCACCGCGTGGCAGTCGTTGATGGCGTTGACGATCGAGGGCAGCTGCTCGTCCTCGCCGAAGCCGCCCTGGCAGTACAGGTCCACGCGGCGGTGGCCGACGAAGACGGCCCCGGCCTTGCTGACCTCGTAGATCTGGAACTCGGTGGCGTGGCCGAAGTGCTGGTTGACCTTGCCGTGGCCTTCCGTGGCCACGGCCACGAGCACCTTCATGTCCTCGTCCACGCCGTCGGCGGCGGCGGCCGCGGCCAGGGCGGCCTCCTTGGCCGCGTGCTGGGCCTGGCGCTCGGTCTCGACGCCCTGCTGATAGGCGCGGCGCTTGTCGAGGTCGTAGACGATCTCCATCTCCTCGATCTTGTCGAGCGTGAACTCGTCGGAGCGGTCCTCGCCCAGCAGCCCCACGGCGTCGGCGCGGCACTGGCGGCAATGGCGCATGAGGTTGGCGCCGCCCATGCAGGCGTCCTGCACCGCCTTGAGCTCCTGGGCGCTGGGGCCGCGCTGGCCGTTGAGGCCGAAGTAGGTGCCGTGCTCGGGCTCGGAGATCAGCGGCATGATGTTGTGCAGGAACGCGCCGCGCTTCTTGACCTCGCGGTTCACCTCGATGAGGTGGTCGTCGTTGATGCCCGGGATCAACACCGAGTTGATCTTGGTGAGCACGCCGCGCGCGGTGAGCATTTCCAGGCCCTTCATCTGCTGCTGGTGCAGGATGGTGGCGGCCTCCAGGCCCGTGACGCGGCGGTGATCCCAGAAGATCCAGGGATAGATCTTCTCGCCCACCAGCGGATCGACCATGTTGATGGTGATCGTGACGTGGTCGATGTTGTACTTGCAGATCTCATCGACCATCTGCGGCAGCGCCAGCCCGTTGGTCGAGAGGCACAGCTTGATGTCGGGCGCCTGCTCTTGGAGCATGCGGAAGGTCTCGAAGGTCTTCTTCGGGTTGGCCAGCGCGTCGCCGGGCCCGGCGATGCCCAGCACCGTCATCTGCGGGATCTCGCTGGCCACGGCCAGCACCTTCTTCACGGCCTGCTCAGGCGTGAGCTTCTGGCTCACGACGCCGGGGCGGCTCTCGTTGGAGCAGTCGTACTTGCGATTGCAGTAGTTGCACTGGATGTTGCAGGCCGGGGCCACGGCCACGTGCATGCGGGCGTAGTGGTGGTGCGCCTCTTCGGAGTAGCAGGGATGGTTCTTGACCTTGTCCCAGATCTCCTGCGGCATGTCGTCAGGGCCGCCCGAAGAGCCGCAGCTGGCCTTGCCGGAGCCACCGGTGCTGCCGCAACCACCGCCGGCCGCGGTCTCCAGGATCTGGCTCACGGCCTGGCGGCCCTTCTTCAATCCCTCGATCGAAACGAATGCGGTGGTGTCGGACATGACGCGCCTCTCGGATGCCGGAAGTGCGCACTCCATTGCCAGAGCCGTGCCAGGGCGCGAATGCAGGCAAATCAAGCACTTGGCCGCGGCGGCCGATGTGGGCATCCGGACAATCGCGACAAGCGGCGCAGCGCCGCCCCAAGGAAAAAAGCCTGCCGCGCGGCCAGGAGGCACACGGGGCAGGCGCAAGGCGCTTTCAGGGCGCCAGGGAGGAAAACAAGCACAAAAACCTCGCAGCCGGCTCCTTGGGGCGCCGTGCCTTGCGGCGACGGCCAACCGGCTGCGATGGAGCTATTGGAGCCCAGGCGGCGCGGGAAATTGTGAAAGCTTTGTCAAACCCGGCCATCGCGTGCGTGCGCCGCACCGCGCCGGCGCCGGTGCTGCGTCTAGGATGGCCGTCCCTGCCCGCCGGCCGCGTGCCGTGGCCGGGCTTTCGCCACCCTCACGCCGGCCTTGCCCCGCCCCCGTTCCTTCCCCATGCAGCTGCAGATCCTGGTCGTCGATGACATCGCCGAGTCGCGCGAAGCGCTGTGCGCGCTGGTGCGCGATCTGGGCCACTTCGTGGTGGGCGCCGACAGCGGCCACGCGGCGCTGGCGCTGATGCAGTGCAGCCGCCCCGACGCCGTGCTGCTGGACCTGCTCATGCCCGACATGGACGGCTTCGAGGTCACGCGCCGCATGCGCGAGCTCGACGGCGGGCGCTGGATGCCGGTGATCGTCACGTCCTCGCTGCAGGGCGAGGAGCATTTCATCCACGCGCTGGAGAACGGCGCCGACGACTTCCTGGCGCGCCCGGTGAGCGCCGGGCTGCTGCGCGCCAAGCTGCGCCACTACGAGGACGTGCTGGGGCTGCAGTCGCAGATCGCCACGCTGGCGCAGCGCCAGAGCGACATCCTCGACAACATCCTCGACCCGGTGCTCACGCTCGACGCCTCGGGCCGGCTGGAGGAGTTCAACCGCGCCGCGCACACGCTGGCCGACCTGCACGGCCGCCCGCTGGCCGCGGGCGCCACGTGCCGCTCTGTCTTCGGCATGGAGCTCACGGCGCTGCTGGCGCAGCGCGAGTGCCGGCTGCGCCGCGTCGGCGGCGAGGAGTTCGTGGCCGAGCTCGGCCTGAGCGAGTGGCGCGACCAGGACCGCGTGCACTTCACGCTGGTGCTGCGCGACCTCACCGAGCAGCGCCAGGTCGAGCGCATGAAGGACGAGTTCCTGGCCACCGTCAGCCACGAGCTGCGCACGCCGCTGACCTCGGTGCTGGGCGCCCTGGGGCTGCTGGCCGGCGGCGCCGCCGGCGCGCTGCCGCCGCCGGCGCTGTCGCTGCTGGAAGTGGCGCGGCGCAACGGCACGCGGCTGGGACGGCTCATCGACGACATCCTCGACCTCACCAAGCTCGAAGGCGACCGCCTCGTGCTGCACCAGCGCCCGCAGGCGCTGGCGCCGCTGCTGCGCGAGGCGCTGAGCGCCAACCAGGGCTATGCCGACCGTGCCGGCGTGAAGCTCGCGAGCGAGGGGCTCGACGCCACGCCGGTGGAAGTGCGCCTGGACGCCGACCGCTTCCAGCAGGTCATGGCCAACCTGCTGTCCAACGCCATCAAGCACACGCCCGCGGGCGAGGCGGTGAGCGTGACGCTGGCCCCGGCGGCGCAGGGCGTGCGCGTGACCGTGCGCGACCGCGGCCCGGGCATCGACCCGCGCTTCCGGGCGCGCATGTTCGAGAAGTTCTCGCAGGCCGACGGCACCGACCGCCGCGCCCAGGGCGGCACGGGACTGGGGCTGTACATCACGCGCATGCTCGTCGAGCGCATGGGCGGGCGCATCACGGCCGACGACGTGGCCCAGGGCGGCTCGTTCAGCCTGTGGTTCCCGGCCAACGGCGCCGCGCCGCGCGCCGGCGGCCCGGTCGTGCTGCACGTCGAAAGCGACTTCGAGGCGCGCCGCCGCGTGGCCGGCTGGCTCGCGCCGCTGTGCCGCGTGGAAAGCGCCGCCAGCCTGGAGCAGGCCGCGGCGCTGCGGCTCGACGCGCCGCCGGCACTGGTGGTGGGCAATCCCAAGGAACAGGGCGCGCCGGTGGAGTTCTGCACCGCGCTGCGCCGCCTGGCCGGCGGCCGCCCCGTGCTGCTCTACGGCGACACCGTGGACCGCGCCTTCTGCGACAGCGTGGGCCTGCCCTGGCTCAACGCCGCGCGCAGCGGCCCGCAGGACCTGGCGCAGGCCGTGCTCAACGTGCTGGGCAGCGCGGCGCGGCCCGGTGCCAACAACGTCAAGTAGGAAGGAGCTCACCCGATGGGCCAGACGAACCAACTGCGCCGCGTGATGTGCGTCGAGGACGACGCCGACATTCGCATGATCCTGGAGTTCAGCCTCGGCACCGTCGGCGGCTACGAGATGTGCCTGTGCCCGGGCGGGCGCAGCGCGCTGCAGCAGGCGCCGCAGTTCAGGCCCGACCTGGTGCTGCTCGACGTGATGATGCCCGACCTCAGCGGCCCGGAGACGCTGGCGGCGATGCGCCAGATGGAGTGCATGCAGGGCGTGCCGGTGGTGTTCATGACGGCCAAGGCCATGCCCGACGAGCTCGAGGCGCTGCTGGAGCACGGCGCCACGGGGCTGATCGTCAAGCCCTTCGACCCCATGACGCTGCCCCGGGACATCCTGCCCTACTGGGAGCACGGCCGCGGAGTGCAGCATGTCCCTGACTGACCTGGCCAACGCCCCGGCCTCGGTGCAGGCCGGCATGGCGCGGCTGCGCGAGCGCTTCCTGGCCGGGCTGCCGCAGCGCTGGCGCGAGATCGAGGCCGCCGCCGACGCCGCCGCGCGCGCCGGGGCGCTGCACCAGCTCGCCGGCGTGGCCGGCAGTTTCGGCCTGGACGCGCTCGGAAACGCGGCGCGCGCGGGCGAGAATGCGGCCCTGGCCGGCGACGGGGAGCGCCTGGCGCTGGCGCTGCAGCAGCTGCGCGAGTGCCTGCAGGCCGCGGGCGTCACAGTCCCATGACACTCGCACGGACCCGTCGCGGTCCAATTCCACGCAAACGAAGAACCCGGCAGGACGACCCTCCAACACCATGGAACTGAACGGAACCATCGAAGGCCAGGATGTGCTGGTCATCGAGCTCAGGGCGGACAACCTCGACGCCAGCAACGTGCGAGAGTTCCGCGACGCCGTGCAGTCGCTGATGGGGGACCGCACCCGCGTCGTGCTCGACATGGCCGGCGTGAAGTTCGTGGACAGCTCAGGGCTGGGCGCGCTCATCTCCTGCCTGCGCCAGCTCAACGCCCGCAAGGGCGACTTCCGGCTGTGCGAGATGTCGCGCACGGTGCGCGCGCTGTTCGAGCTGATGCGCATGCACCGGGTCTTCAACATCCACGACCACCGCGGCGACGCCGTGGCCTCCTTCGGCTGAGGAGGCGCCGCTGCCGCCGCCGGCCACCGCAGCGCCTGACGACCCTTCCCTTTCCCGCCTGTGCCTGACGGCTGCCGGTGCTGCGCATGCGCCGGCGTGGCGCAGCTTTGCCCGGACATCCCCACCATGACTTCCGCCCTGCTCAAGACCTTCGACCGCATCTGCATCATCGTCCGCGCCGGCGCGGACGCGCCGCAGCCGGCGCTGTCGCAGGAGCTGCGAGCGCTGGGCATCGACCCGGACGGCGAGCGCGTGCGCTGCGTGCGGGTTGCGGCCGTGGCCGTCGGGGCGCAGGGCGGATTTCCCACGCCGCTGGCCTGCGAGCGCTTCCTGGGCCACCTGGAGGCGCTGAGCCAGGCCCAGCGCGACGGCGTGCAGCGCGTGCTGGTGGTGGAGGACGACGTGGCCTTCACCCCGGTGCTGCGCGAGGCCGACGGGCTGACCTTCGCGCTGCACGGCGACAACTGGCACCTGGCCTACCTTGGCCACGAGCTGGTGCCGGAGGCGCCGCCGGTGGACTGGCTGTGCAGCGGCGAGTTGCTGCAGTCGTCGCGCTGCTATGCCGTGGCGGCCGGCGCGCTGCCCACCGTGACGGTGCACCTGCACAACTGCCTGCTGCGCCCGGCGGGCCATCCCGAGGGCGGCCCCATGCCCGTGGGCGCGGCGCTGTCGCTGCTGCGCCGGCTCGAGCCCGCGCTGGTGACGATCCGCACCAGCATCTCGCTGGCGGCACGGCGCGACGCGGCGGCACCCGCCGGCCATGCCCCGCGGCGCCGGCACGGCGTGCGCGCCGGGCTGCTTGCGGGCTGGCGGCGACTGTCGGGCGCGGCCTGAGCCGCACGCGCCGGGCCCGTTCCGGCATCCACCGGCACTCCGGTTGCCCGCTCGCCGCGTCGCAAGGCCGCCCAGGCCAGGAGAGACGCCCATGACCGCTGCGAGCCCCGCTTCTTCCCCTTCTCCCGCTCCTGCCGCGGTGACGCTGCAATCCCCACCCGAGGCCGTCACCGCCGCCGCGCCCCGCTTCACGCGGGCCGAGCTGCTGCCCGGGCGGGCGATGATGGTGTGGCAGCTGCGCGCCGAGTTGCCCGGGCTGGGCGAGGTCGAGCTGCTGCACGCGCCGCCGCTGGCGCAGGCGGCCGAGCTGCTGGGCAGCGGGCCCGCCGACCGCACCGGCAACAACGCCTTCAAGGCCGGCGGCGCGTTCCTGCTGCCCTTTGCCAACCGCATCCGCGGCACCTTCCATTCCGAGGGCCGCGCGCTGGACACCACCATCGACGGGCGGCCCATGCGGCTGTTTGCCAACGGCGGCGGCAGCCGGCCCGGCGCCGAGCAGTACGCCATCCACGGGCTGATCCTGGACCGCGCCGTGGACGGCTGGGAGCCGCTGGCCGACGCGGCGCGCGGCGACGGCGTGCGCGCCTGGATCGACGCCGGCGACTTCGGCGGGCGCTGGCCCTCGGCCACGCGCATCGGCTTCGAGCTCACGCTGAGCGGCGCGGCCTTCGAGGTGGCGCTCACGGCCACCAACGCCGGCACCGAGCCGCTGCCCATGGGCATCGGCTGGCATCCGTACTTCAACCTGCCCAGCGGCGTGCGCGAGCAGGCGCGCGTCTTCATTCCCGCGCGCACGCGCATGGCGGTCAACGACTACGACGAGGTGCTGCCCACCGGCGCGCTGGTGCCCGTGGCCGGCAGCCCCTACGACTTCTCGATGCCCGGCGGCGCGGCGCTGGGCGGGCTGTACCTGGACGACTGCTTCACGGACCTGGACAAGACCGGCGGCGGCGACACCGTCGTGGAGGTGACCGACCCGCGCGCCGGCTACGGGCTGCGCATCGTCTCGCCCTCGCCCGCCGTCAGCGCCGTGCAGACCTACGCGCCGCCGGAAAAGGCTTTCGTCGTGCTGGAGCCGCAGTTCAACTGGGCCGACCCGTTCGGGCCGCTGTGGGACGAGCCGCGGGGCAAGGGCATGGTGCAGCTGGCGCCGGGGGAGTCGGTGGAATACCGGGTGCGGCTGGAGCTGTTCACGCCGGGCGGGGGCTGAGGCGGGCGGAACAGGAGGGCTTCCAGGCGGTCACAGCGCCTCGGCGCAGAAGACGGCCGGGGTGGCGATGCGGGTGCGCCCGATGTGGCCGCGCTGCAGCAGGCCGGCGCGGCGATCCCCGGTCACGAGATAGTCGGCCTCGCTCGACAGCGCCATGGCCAGCAGGAAGGCGTCGTCCGGGTCGGCAGCCTCGACGTCTTGCGGCAGCGGCTGCAGCGCATCAAGCACGATGGCGCGCTGCAGGTTGTTGACCATCGTGCCGACGCGGTGGGCAGGCAGGATCGCCTTGAGTTTCGGGTAGCGGCTCACGCGCCGCAGTTCGTCGAGTTGTGCCGTCGAGGTCACCAGATCGAACCGCGCCGTACGCCAGGCGCGGTAGATCGTGTCGGGCGGCCCGTACGGCGAGATCAGCGCGCCCAGCAGGACGTTGGTGTCCAGGATGACGCGCATCAGCGCTCACGCGCCCACTGCACCGCCTCGTCGATGAGGTCGTTCAACTTCGTTTCGCTCATGCCGGAAGCGGCGCCCTTGGCCTGCTCGACGGCCCGTTCCAGGAGGTAGGCGCGCACGGCTTCCTCGATGAATCGCGACAGGTCGCCCTTGCCGCCCCGGCCCTGCGCGGCGAGGTACGTCCGCACGGACTGATCCACGTCCGGGGACACGGCGACATTCCAGCGAACGGTGTCCATGGCTGCTCCCTTGCTCAAGTGCCGGGGTGTTTTATACGCCGCTACTGAATCCGCACCGCCGTCCCCGGCGCAGGCGCCTTACTTGCTCTTCCGCACCCGCGATGAGCCGCGAAACCCCCATCACCACCGTCTGGCCCGGGCGCCCCTATCCGCTGGGCGCGACCTGGGACGGCGAGGGCGTCAACTTCGCCCTGTTCTCCGAGCATGCCCAGGCCGTGTCCCTGGCCGTCTTCGACCCCAGCGGGCGGCGCGAGCGGCACCGCATCGAGCTGAAGGAGCGCACCGACGACGTCTGGCACTGCTACCTGCCCGAGGCCCGGCCCGGGCTGGCCTACGGCTACTACGTGCGCGGACCCTACAAGCCCGAGGAAGGGCACCGCTTCAACCACCACAAGCTGCTGCTCGACCCCTACGCCAAGGACTTCATCGGCCGGCTGCGCTGGAACGACGCGCTCTTCGGCTACACGCTCGGCCACCGCAAGGGCGACCTCTCCTTCGACCGCCGCGACAGCGCCAGCTTCATGCCCAAGTGCCGCGTGCTGGAGCCCGCCTTCACCTGGGACGGCGACCGGCGCCCCGACATTCCGTGGACCGACATGGTCGTCTACGAGATGCACGTGCGCGGCTTCACCATGCGCCACCCCGAGGTGCCCGACGCGCTGCGCGGCACCTACGCCGCGCTGGCCACCGCGCCGGTGGTGCTGTATCTCAAGCGCCTGGGCGTGACGACGCTGGAGCTGCTGCCGGTACACGCCTACGTCAACGACCACTACCTGCAGCAAAAGGGCCTGCAGAACTACTGGGGCTACAACACCCTGGGCTTCTTCGCGCCGGAGATGCGCTACAGCGCCTCGGAGAAAGTCAAGGAGTTCAAGACCATGGTGCGCACGCTGCACTCGGCGGGCATCGAGGTCATCCTCGACGTGGTCTACAACCACACCTGCGAAGGCAACCAGATGGGGCCGACGCTGTCCATGCGCGGCATCGACAACGCCGCCTACTACATGCTCGGCCAGGAGCGCCGCTACTACGCCGACTACACCGGCTGCGGCAACACCGTGAACCTCGAAACCCCGCGCGCGCTGCAGCTGGTCATGGACTCGCTGCGCTACTGGGTCGAGGAGATGCACGTGGACGGCTTCCGCTTCGACCTGGCCTCGGCGCTGGCCCGCGAGGGCGGCGTGGTGCAGCACCTGGGCGGCTTCTTCGACGTGATCCGCCAGGACCCGGTGCTCAACCGCGTGAAGCTCATCGCCGAGCCGTGGGACCTGGGCGCCGGCGGCTACCAGGTGGGCAACTTCCCGCCCGGCTGGGCCGAGTGGAACGACCGCTACCGCGACGGCATGCGCGCCTACTGGAAGGGCGACGGCGGCCTGATCGGCGAGTTCGCGCGCCGCCTCACCGGCTCCTCCGACCTGTACGGGCGCTCCGGCAAGAAGCCGCACGCCAGCATCAACTTCATCACCGCCCACGACGGCTTTACCTTGCACGACCTGGTCGCCTACAACGGCAAGCACAACGAGGCCAACCAGGAGGACAACCGCGACGGCAGCGACAACAACCGCTCCTGGAACTGCGGCGCGGAGGGCCCGACCGACGACCCCGAGGTGCTCGCGCTGCGCCAGCGCCAGCAGCGCAACTTCATCGCCACGCTGCTGCTGTCGCAGGGCGTGCCGATGCTGCTGGCCGGCGACGAGTTCGGGCGCACCCAGGGCGGCAACAACAACGCCTACTGCCAGGACAACGAGATCGGCTGGCTCGACTGGGACCTCGCCCCCTGGCAGGAGGCGCAGCTGCGCTTCGTGCAGGCGCTCATCGAGCTGCGCCGCGGCCACCCCACCTTCCGCCGCCGCGACTTCTTCGACGGCCGCCCGCTCTTCGGCGGCACGCTCAAGGACGTGCTCTGGCTCAAGCCCGACGGCCAGGAGATGAGCCCGCAGGAGTGGGAGCACGAGCATGCGCGCAGCCTGGGCATGTACCTGGCCGGCGCCGCCATCGACGACGTGGGCCGGCGCGGCCGTCCCATCTACGACGACGACTTCCTCATCGCCTTCAACGCCGCGGCCGAGGAGGTGGCCTTCACCATCCCCGACATCCCCGGCGAGTCCTGGCGCGTGCTCATCGACACCTTCGAGCCCGAAGGGCTGGGGGACGGCCTGCTGAATGCTGGAGAGCGCTACGGCCTGCGCGGCCGCTCGCTCGTGGTGCTCACGCGGCCGATGGCCACGGCCTGAACAAGCCAGCTTGAGTGAGCCCGTGCAACGTTCCGTTCGCACTGATGCTTCGATACCTCAGCACAGGGTGCGCTACGCGCCTCGAAGTGCGAAGCCGCCAGGCTGCGATGGCGGCATTGCAGTGGGGGCCGTTCATCCTTCGATACCTCAGGACGAACGGATTGCTTTTACGACTGGCGGGAAATGAAAAGTCAGTCACTTCTCGCTTCTTACTTCCGGTTTTGACCATGACCCAGCAAACCATGACATTCGGCGCCGAGCTGCTGGACGACGGCGGCGGCGTGCGTTTCCGGCTCTGGGCGCCCGACGCGCAGGCGCTGCGGCTGCAGCTCGAAGGCGCCGGGCGCGGCCGGCTGCTGCCCATGCAGGCGCTGGACGACGGCTGGCACGAGCTCACCGTGCCCGAGGCCGGCGCCGGCACGCGCTACCGCTTCATGCTGCCCGACGGGCTGTCGGTGCCCGACCCGGCCTCGCGCTTCAACCCCGACGACGTGCATGGCGCGAGCGAGGTCATCGACCCGCACGGCTACCGCTGGAACGACAGCGGCTGGCGCGGCCGGCCCTGGCACGAGGCGGTGCTCTACGAGCTGCACGTCGGCACCTTCACGGCGGAGGGCACCTACGCCGCGGCCATGGCGCGGCTGCCCGACCTGGTGGAGCAGGGCATCACCGCCGTGGAGCTGATGCCGCTGGCCGACTTCCCCGGCCGCCGTGGCTGGGGCTACGACGGCGTGCTGCAGTTCGCGCCCGACGCCAGCTACGGCCGCCCCGAGGACCTCAAGCGCTTCGTGGACGAGGCGCACCGGCTCGGCCTGATGGTGTTCCTCGACGTGGTCTACAACCACTTCGGCCCGGAGGGGAACTACCTGCACGCCTACTGCAAGCCCTTCTTCAACGCCGCGCACCAGACGCCCTGGGGCGCGGCCATCAACTTCGACGGCGCGCACAGCGGCTGCGTGCGCCAGTTCTTCATCGCCAACGCGCTGTACTGGATCCAGGAGTTCCACTTCGACGGGCTGCGCCTGGACGCGGTGCACGCCATCGCCGACGACTCCCGGACCCACATCGTGGTGGACATCGCCCGCGCGCTGCGTGCCGGCCCCGGGCGCCTGCGCCACGTGCACCTGGTGCTGGAGAACGACGACAACGCCGCCAGCCTGCTGGCGCGCGACGACCAGGGCGGCCTCACCGGCGCCGACGCGCAGTGGAACGACGACTTCCACCACGCCGCCCACGTGCTGGCCACGGGGCAGCGCGACGGCTACTACGCCGACTACGCCGCCGACCCGGTCGCCACCCTGGGGCGTTGCCTGGCCGAGGGCTATGCCTACCAGGGCGACCCCTCGCCCTTCCGCGAGGGCGAGCCGCGCGGCGAGCCCAGCGCGCAGCTGCCCTCCACCGCCTTCGTGAGCTTCCTGCAGAACCACGACCAGATCGGCAACCGCGCCTTCGGCGAGCGCATCAGCGACCTGGCGCCCGCGCCGCGGCTGGACGCGCTCTATGCCTGCCTGCTGCTGTCGCCGCACGTGCCGATGCTGTTCATGGGCGAGGAGTTCGCGGCCTCGGCGCCGTTCCTGTACTTCTGCGACTTCGGGCCGGAGCTGGCCGCGGCGGTGTCCAAGGGCCGGCGCGAGGAGTTCGGCCGCTTCGAGGCGTTCAAGGACGAGTCGGTGCGCGCCACCATCCCCGACCCCAACGCCGAGGCCACCTACACCGTCTGCCGCCCGGACTGGGGCCAGCGCGAGGAGCAGCCGCACGCGCGGCGCCTGGCGCTGATCCGGCAGCTGCTGGCGCTGCGCCGGCAGTGGATCGTGCCGCGGCTGGGCGGCATGGCCAGCGGCGGCAAGCACCGCGTCGAGGACGGGCTGCTGCAGGTGGTGTGGCACCTGGGCAAGGGCGCGACGCTGCGTCTGGCGGCCAACTTCGGCGCCGCGCCGGCGGCCCGCCCGCCGCTGGCCGGGCAGGTGGTGTTCGATCTGCACGCCGACGCGGCGCAACTGCAGCCCGACGGCGTGATCGTGAGCGTGGAAAGCGTGGAGAGCGTGGATGGCTGATGACGTGTTGCGGCGCTGGTGCGAGCGCCTGGAGGTCGCCACCGACTGGCACGACGTCTGGGGAAACCGTCACGAGGTGCCCGACGAGGGGCTGAAGGTGATCCTGGCCGAGCTGGGCGCGCAGCGGCCCGATGCCGAGGCGCTGGACGCGGCCCAGGCCCGGGACTGGCAGCAGGCGCTGCCGCCGGTGCTGGCGGTGAAGGCCGGGGAGCCGCGCTTCGAGGTGGAGCTGCGGCTGCCGCGCGAGGTGCGGCGCCTGCGCTGGACGCTGCGCGAGGAGGAAGGCGCCGTGCACAGCTACGAGGCCGACGCCGACGCGCTGGAGCAGCTCGCCGGCGTGGTCACGATCCACGGCCAGGCCATGCGCGCGCTGCGCCTGTCCATCGCCACGCCGCTGCCGCCGGGCTACCACCGCTTCACGCTGGAGAGCGAGGGCACGGCCCTGGGCGAGGCGCTGCTGATCGCCGCGCCGCAGCGCTGCTGGCGCCCCGAGGCGCTGCAGGACGAGGGCCGCGTCTGGGGCCCGGCGGTGCAGCTCTACGCGCTGCGCTCGCGGCGCAACTGGGGCATCGGCGACTTCACGGACCTGGCCGAGCTGGTGGTGGGCTTCGGCGAGCGCGGCGCCGGCATCGTCGGCCTGAACCCGCTGCACGCGCTCTTCAGCCACAACCCGCACCACATCAGCCCGTACAGCCCGTCGTCGCGCTCGCAGCTCAACACCATCTACCTGGACGTGGAAGGCGTCGAGGATTTCCGCGAATGCGAGGCGGCGCAGGCGCTGGTGCGCTCGGCGGCGTTCCAGCAGCGGATCGCCGCACTGCGCGAGGCGGCGCAGGTGGACCACGGCGGCGTGGCCGCTGCCAAGAGCGAGGTGATGCGCCTGCTGTGGGCGCATTTCCGCGAGCACCACCTCGACACGGTGAGCCCGCGCGGCCGGGCCTTCCGTGCCTTCCAGGCCGAGCGCGGCGAGCCATTGCGCCTGTTTGCCACCTTCGAGGCGCTGCAGGCCCGCTTCCACGCCCGGGACTCGGGCGTGTGGGGCTGGCCGGTGTGGCCGGAGGAATTCCGCGACCCGCGCGGCGAGGCGGTGCGGCGCTTCCAGCGCGAGGAGCGCGAGGCGGTCGAGTACTTCGAGTACCTGCAGTGGCAGGCGGACCAGCAGCTCGCGCGCGTGTCGCACCGCTGCCGCTCGCGCGGCTTGGCGGTGGGGCTGTACCTGGACCTGGCCGTGTCGGTGGACCGGGCCGGGGCCGACACCTGGGGCCACGCGGCCCTGTACGCCGGCGGCGCCACGGTGGGCGCGCCGCCGGACGAGATCAACGTGCAGGGCCAGGACTGGGGCCTGCCGCCGCTGCGTCCCGAAGGGCTGCTGAGCGACCGGCTGCGCTTCTTCATCCAGACGCTGCGCGCCAACATGCGCCACGCCGGCGCGCTGCGCATCGACCACGTCATGGGCCTGATGCGCCTGTACTGGATACCGCCCGGACTCGGCGCGCGCCAGGGCGCCTACGTGCACTACCCGCTCAAGGAACTGATGGCCGTGGTCGCGCTGGAGAGCCAGCGCAACCGCTGCATGGTCATCGGCGAGGACCTGGGCACGGTGGCCGACGCGATGCGCGCCGCGCTGGCCGAGGCCGAGGTGCTGTCGTACCGGCTGCTGTACTTCGAGCGCGGCGAGGGCGGCGCCTTCAAGGCCCCGCGCGAGTACCCGCGCGCGGCGCTGGTGGCCATCAGCACCCACGACCTGCCCACGCTCTCGGGCTGGTGGACCGGCCACGATTTGCAGGTGCGCAAGGGGCTCGGCCTCTACCCGGACGACAAGGTGTTCGAGGAGCAGCTCGTCGCCCGTGCCCAGGAGAAGTACCGGCTGCTGCTGGCGCTGCAGCACGAGGGCCTGCTGCCCGAAGGCACGCGCATCGACCTGGGCCAGCAGCCGGAGCTCACGCCCGCGCTGGTGGAGGCGGTGCACGTGTACATGGCGCGCACGCCCTCGTGGGTGCTGGTGGTGCAGCTCGAAGATTTACTTGGCGTGCAGGACCAGCCGAACCTGCCCGGCACCGTCAACGAGCACCCGAACTGGCGCCAGAAGCTGCCGCTGGCACTCGATGAGGCGCTGGCCGACGCGCGCGTGCAGGCGATTGCCGCCACGCTGGCGCGCGAGCGCCCGCACGCGCCGCTGCAGGTGGCGACGCGCCCGCGCGCGCAGGCGCTCATTCCCCGCGCCACCTACCGGCTGCAGCTGCACAAGGACTTCGACTTCGAGCACGCCACGGCTGTGCTGCCCTACCTGCGCCGACTCGGCGTCAGCCACGTCTACCTCTCGCCGATCATGCGCGCCCGCCCCGGCAGCACGCACGGCTACGACGTGGTGGCGCACGACGAGATCAACCCGGAGCTGGGCGGCAAGGAGGGTTTCGAGCGCTTCGCCGCGGCGGCGCGTGAGCAGGGGCTGGGACTGATCCTGGACATCGTGCCGAACCACATGGGCGTGATGGGCGGGCACAACGCCTGGTGGGACGACGTGCTGGAGCACGGCGAGGCCTCGGCCTACGCGCGCTACTTCGACATCGCCTGGGAGCCGGTCGATCCGGAGCTGCGCGGCAAGGTGCTGCTGCCGGTGCTGGGCCAGCACTACGGCCAGGTGCTGGAAGCCGGCGAGCTGAAGCTGGCATTCGACGCCGAGCGCGGCAGCTTCGCGCTGCAGTACTGGGAGCACCGCTTCCCGCTGGACCCGCGCACCGTGGCGCCGCTGCTGGAGGCGGCTTCCGCGCGGCTCGACGGCGTGGCGGCACTGGCGCTGCAGAGCCTGGCCACGGCCTTCGGCCACCTGCCCGCGCGCGAGGACGCGGCGCCGCAGGCGCGCTTCGAGCGCCAGCGCGACCAGGCGCTGCTCAAGGAGCGGCTCGTGGCGCTGCTGCGCGAGGACGGCCGGGTGCAGGGCGCGATCGAGGCGGCGCTGGCCGAGCGGCGGGACATCGACGCCATCGACGCGGTGCACGCCGCGCAGGCCTGGCGCCTGGCGTTCTGGCGCGTGGCCTCGGACGAGATCAACTACCGGCGCTTCTTCGACGTCAACGACCTGGCCGCGCTGCGCATGGAGGAGCCGGCCGTGTTCGAGGCCACGCACGGCCTGGCGCTGGAGCTGTGCGCGGCGGGCGTGGTGGACGGGCTGCGCATCGACCACCCGGACGGGCTGCACGACCCGGCGCAGTACTTCAACTGGCTGCAGCAGGGCTACGCGCGCCGCGTCGGGCTGCTGCTGCCGGCGCAGGAGGCCGATGGCCGCCCGCCGCGGCCGCTGTACGTGCTGGCCGAGAAGATCGCCGCCGGGCACGAGGACGTGCCCGAAGGATGGGCGCTGCACGGCACCACCGGCTACCGGGCGATGAACGTGCTCAACGGCGTGCTCATCGACTGCACGGCGCGGGATCGCTTCGACCGCATCTGGCAGCGCGTCAGCGGCGAGGAGGAGGCTTTCGAGGAGGTCGGCTACCAGGGCAAACAGCTGATCATGCGCGTGTCGCTGGCCTCGGAGCTGACGGTGCTGGCCACCGAGCTGCTGCGCATCGCGCGCGCGCACCGGCGCACGCGTGACCACAGCTTGAACAGCCTGCGCCGCGCGCTGGCTGAGGTCGCGGCCTGCATGCCGGTGTACCGCACCTACATCGTCCACGAGCCCTCGGCGCAGGACCGGCGCTTCATCGACTGGGCCGTGGGCCAGGCGCGTCGGCGCAGCCGCGCGGCGGACACGACCGTGTTCGACTTCGTGCGCCGCACGCTGCTGGCCGAGACGGAAGCCGGCGCCGACGACGCGTTGCGCGAGCGCGTGCGCCGCTTCGCGATGCGCTTCCAGCAGTTCACCGCGCCGGTGACGGCCAAGGGCGTGGAGGACACGGCCTTCTACCGCTACAACCGCTTCCTGCCGCTCAACGAGGTGGGCGGCGAGCCGGGCACCTTCGGCTTCTCGTTGCGCGCCTTCCACGGCGCCAACGCCGACCGCGCCGCGCGCTGGCCGCACACCATGCTGGCCACCAGCACGCACGACAACAAGCGCAGCGAGGACGTGCGCTGCCGGCTGGACGTGCTCAGCGAATTCCCGGCGGCCTGGCGCCTGTCGCTGCGCCGCTTCCACCAGGCGCCGCAACTGCAGCGCGCGCGCATCGACGCCGAGGGCGGGCGCGTGATGCCGGCCAAGGCCGACGAATACCTGCTGCTGCAGACGCTGCTGGGCACGCTGCCGCCGGGCGGACTGACCGAGGACAACCTGCCCGAATTCCGCGAGCGCATCGAGCGCTACGCACTGAAGGCCGTGCGCGAGGCCAAGCGCTACAGCAGCTGGGTGAACCCGGACGCGGAGTATGAAGACGCGCTGATGAATTTCATCCGCAGCGCGCTGCCGCGCGTCAAGCCCAACCCGCTGCTCACCGACATCCAGGCGCAGGCGGAAGTGCTGGCCTGGTTCGGCGCGCTCAATTCATTGACGCTGGTGCTGCTGAAATACACGCTGCCGGGCGTGCCGGACCTGTACCAGGGCAATGAATTGCCCGACTTCAGCCTGGTGGACCCGGACAACCGGCGCCCGGTGGATTACGACAGGCGCGCCGCGATGCTGGAAGATTTCAGCAAGCGCATGGCCAGCCCGGACGGCCTCGTGAACATCCAGGAACTGGCGCCGTCGCTGCACGACGGACAATTGAAACTCTGGATGACGTGGCGGCTGCTGCAGTGGCGCACCGAGGCGCCGGAGCTGTTCAAGAGCGGCAATTACCAGGCGCTGGCGGCCTCCGGAGAAAAAGCCGACCACGTCGTCGCGTTTGCCCGGGAAACCCCGGACGGGCAACGCATGATCACCATCGGCGGGCGCTTCTTCGCCCGGCTGCTGGCGCTGCAGCCGGGGTGGCCGCTGGGCGAATCGGCCTGGGGGGATACGGTGGTCGAATTGCCGGAGTGGGCGCAGGGGTTGCGCTTGCGAAACGTATTGACGGGGGAAACGCACGAGGCCGCGGGCGGAAAATTGCGGGTGTCGGCGGTGTTCGGGACGTTGCCGGCGGGGGCGTTGACGGTGGAGGGCGAGCCGTGAAGTCGAGAAGCGAAACGGTGTCCTGAAAAGCACTTCGGCCTGCACTTTTCAAACCCTGGCCTTCTATTCGCGCCATGATGGCGCGCCAGAATTCGGACATGGCAACGCTCTGGGAGAGACATGCAACGAAGAGCTGGCCAAAACGAAAATGCGGTCATTCCCGCGAAAGCGGGAATCCAGGCGGCCCCCAAGCCAGCCGCGAGCTGACGTGCAGCGCCTGCCGCGCCTTGGACCTTGGCGCGCCAGCTGACCAGCCATCACCGACTTGGGGTCCGCCTGGATCCCCGCCTGCGCGGGGATGACGGAGTAGTGAGCGCACCGTGTCGAATTACGGTTGGCGCGTTTTCTGATTTCCTTGGAGAGCAGCACGGCCATCGAAATCATTTCAACTTCCGCTTGTCCAATCAATGCACATTGAACCCAGAATACCTTCGAAAGGAAATGATGAAAACATTTTAGTCATTGCCCTCATTGATTTCCACAAACGCATCAAACTGACCGGCAAAGCATTTGCATTCCATATATATCTTCCCCTGCCACCGTTTTTCCCTGCAGACCCTGCGCTGAATCAAAGATGTTGCACCCAGCAATGACCTGTTTCAGGGGTGTGAAACTTTAGCCCCGTCGCTAGCCTGACCCTCCGGCACGCCTCGGGAGACGCGTGCATCCTTTCGATACGGAGGTTTCCATGCAGCGCCGAGTTTTTACGGCTTCCCTGTTTGCGTCGACATTGCTGAATAATGCTCATGCCGCCCCCGGCAGCCCGGCGTCAACCCGGGAAAAATCAACCACCCCCAAATACAAGGTGCTGCGCCTGGGCACCTTCCAGGGTGGTAGCAGCGAGGCGCTGGCGGTCAACGGCATCGGCCTGGCTGCCGGGCAGGTGAGTTTCGACATCGCGGGCGGATACCGCCCGGCCCTGTTCATTCCCGGCTTCGCGCCGCTGCCCATTCACACCGATGGTCCTGGCGAGGCCACCGGCATCAACAACCGCACCGAGATTTCCGGCTGGTTCCGGCAGGGTGGTTACACCCAGGCCTTCCGCTGGTTCAAGGGCCATATCGAGACGCTGGCTTCGCTGGGCGGCGGCCACAGCCATGCGGCCGGCATCAACAACCGATCCGAAATCGTGGGCTGGTCCGAGGCGGCACCGGGCGCCTCGCATGCCATGTACTGGTGGAAGGACAAATTCGTCGATCTGGGCACCTGGGGCGGTTATGCCGCGCAGGCCACGGCGATCAACGATCACGGCGACATCGTGGGTTTTCGGGAAGTCGTCCAGAACGGCGTCGGCGTGCGCCAGGGCGTGCGCGCGCTGCGCGGCAAGGCGCCGCAATTACTGCCCACGCCGCCGGGTTTCGACGCCGTCGTGCCCACCTCCATCAACGACCACGGCGACATCACCGGCTACGTGTATCCGGCCACCAATTTCCTGTTCGGCCGCGTCGCCTTCATTTACTCCAACGGCAAATACAGGCTGATGCCCAATCCCGCGGGCCACCCCACCGTCGGCCTGTGCATCAACAACCGCAGGGACGTGGCCGGTTTCCATTTCGACGGCAACGCGGACCCGAGAAACCGCGGCACGCTGTGGCTGGACAAGGGCGACACCGCCGTCGGCCTGGACTACCTGCCCGCCGCGCTCAGCACCGGCTGGACCGACCTGGCCGATGCCACCGCCCTCAACGACGCGGGCGTGATCGTGGGCTACGGCTTGCGGGTGCCCAGGCCGGGCAGGTCCAGCCTGGAGGCTTTCATGCTCGTCCCCACCCACCGTTGAGCCGGGAAAGGCCGTCGGCCTCCTGTCTCAATACACCGCCGCCCCCGCCACCGGCGTCGCCACCGGGTTGTAGGTCACCTCGGCGCCCGTCCCGGCAAACACCAGCGCGAACGGCTGCAAGTTCTGTTGATTGAAGGGGTCCGCGGGAAAGGCCGCCGCCGACACCTCCACCACGTACTCCCCGGGCGCCGGGTCCTGGATCACGACCTGCTTGTACGGATGGATGGTGTCGTGGTTGTCGGCCGGCACCGGCGGCAGCGCCACCAGTCGCGACAGGTGCGTGCGCCCGGCGGCCGTGTCCCACAGGTTGCCGCGGAACTCGCCCGCCGCGCCGGGCGCGCGCAGCGTCAGGCGCAGGTGGTTCACCAGCCGCGCGCCGGGCGCGTCGGTCCAGTGCAGCGTCACGCGCAGCAGCCGCGTGTCCGGCGGCAGCACGAAGCGGTAGTGCACCGTGCGCCCCGGCCCGATGGCGCAGTCGTCGCGCACCTGGAACGTGAACGGCAGCGCCGGCGCCAGCACCTGGCGCATGTTGATGCGGCCCCAGCCGTAGCCGGCCGCCAGGTCGGGCAGCGGCGCCGGCGTCAGGTTCGTGGCGCCGTTGACCAGCGTGGCGCGCAGCAGCGCCGCGCTGGGCAGCGCGCAGGCGCCCAGCCCCGCCTGCCGGTTCACCAGGGTGCAGCGCTGGCGCAGCCGGCCGCCCTCCTCCTCGGTCCAGGCCAGCAGGAAGACGCGGCCATTCCACGCCAGCCGGAAGTCGCGGATGCGCCCCGTGCCGCTGCCCAGCACCAGCACCGGCGCGGGCGACGGCGGGTTCAGCCCCGACGCCGGCAGCGCCGGCTTCGGATAGGGCGGCGGCTGCGGCACGGGCAGGCGCCGGCCGTTCTCGTCCAGCGCGGTGAAGTACAGCCGACTGCTGCCATCGGCCTCCACCCCGATCCAGGCCAGCCCCCAGGACGAGCTCCATTCCGGCGGCGTGACGCCCGCGGGCACCGGGCTGCTCCACGGCGCGTGCGTGTAGCTGCACACCAGCTGCGGCGACACCGCGTCGCGCGTGGCCGACCATTCCGGCATCGTCGCGTCCACCACCGGCACGTCGGCCACTGCCAGCACCATGCCCGCCACCGGGTGCGTCGCCATCGGCCGGCCGTCGCGGCCCAGGCGCGAGAAGCGGATCTCCCACTTCGCCGCCGGCCCGGAGCGGTACTGCCACACCGCGCCGTACTCGCGCCGCGCGCTGTTGACGGCTACCGGCCGGCGCGCCACCACGCCGTTGATCGCCTCGCCCGCCGCCGCGCTGAGCCGCCGCTCGTCGCCCGCCGGGCTGCCCTGCAGGTTGAATTGCCGGCACAGCACCTGCGTCGCGGCACCGTTGACGCGGTGGTAGACCGCGATGGCCCGGCCCTCGCCGTTGACGAACTGGAACCACTGGTGCGCCGCCACGCCGTCCACCGCGCCCAGGTCGGCCGGGTTGCCGATGCGCTTGCCGGCGCCGTCCAGCCGCTGCATGCGCAGGTGCATCGCGCCGGACACCATCCCGCCGTAGCCCACCACCACCGCGAAGGCCGGCTGCGACACGAAGCCGGGCTGCGGCGTGACGCGGTCGTGCACCGGCACCGTGTCCAGCAGCGGCGCCACGCCGTTGAGGCCGAAGCCGGGCACGGGCACGCCCTCGGCGTCGGCCAGGTGCACGGCCACGCCGGAGACCATGTCGTTGACCGCGGCGATGCGCCGGTTGCCGGTCCACAGCAGCTCCAGCCCGGTGACCAGTCCGGGGAAAGGCAGCTCGCGCACGCCGGCCGCGCCGTGCAGCGCGTCGGGCACGCCGTCGGCCGTCAGGCGCAGCCACTGCAGCCGGCTGCCGGCGGCATCGCCGGGCGCCACGCGCAGCAGGTCCCAGCTGGCGCCGGTCCACGCCGCCGACAGCTCGGTCAGCGCCGTGCCGTCGTGGTCGAGCAGTTCGGCCACCACGTAGTTGCCGCCGCGCTGCAGCGGCGTGGCGGCGTCCTCGCGCGCCTCGAAGCCCGCCGTGCGCGTGAGGTGCAGCAGGAACACGCCCACGCGGTCGGCGTTGAGCTCGTCCGGGCTCTGGTAGGCGAGCACGAAGCCCTCGGAGTCGCGCACCAGCGCATAGCCGGCGACGTCGCCGGGCGTGTCCGACAGGCGCTGCAGCCGCCGCCCGCCGGCGCCCGGGTCGGGGTCGAGCCGGGTGTCCACCAGGCCGTCGGCGCCGAGCAGCGTGACGTAGAGGTCGAAGCGGCCGCCCTGGCTGTCGTCCTCCCAGGCCAGCAGGTAGCCGGCGTCGGGCTGCGTGGTCAGGCGCGGGCGCCGCAGGCGCGCGCCCGCGATGCCCAGCACCTTCTGCGCCGCGCCCTGCGGCGCACCCTGCGCGTTGAGGAACTGCAGCCAGATCTCGCCGCCCGGCGCGTTGCGCGCGTCGCACCAGGCCATCACGTGGCGGCCGCCGCCGCGCACATCCCACAGCAGGCAGGGCTCGCGGATCTCGGTCGCCTGGTCCGCCACCGTGACCGGGCCGGCGCCCTGCACCTGGCCGGCGGCATTGACCTGGCGCAGCTGCAGCTTCCAGCGCCCGCCCTCGATCAGCACGCCGCAGAAGCCGTAGGCGCTGCCGGACCACGCCAGCGGGTGCTGCTCGCCGGTGGCGTCGTGGAACAGCAGGCTCACGGCGGCCGCGTCCACCGCCCCGCCGTCGCTGGCGCGGAAGCGCTGGAAGAAGCCGCCCTTGTTGCCGGCCGTGGGCCAGACGCACACCAGCTGGTCGTTCACCGCGCGCAGCACCGGCGGCGCGGCGTCGTCCGGCCGGGCCGCGGGCTGCAGCGTCACCACCCCGGCCGTGCCGAAGCCGGCCACCGGCGCCAGCGTGCGGCTCCAGCAGGACAGGCGCATCGAGCCGTCGCCGTGGCGGTGCAGCAGGTACGTGCGCTCGCCCACCACCGCGACCTGCAGCGCGGCGTGGTCGCCCACGCCGGCCTGCAGCAGCACCGGGGCGGCCTCCACCGGCACGGCGCTGCCGTTGCTCAGGTGCCGCGCCAGGCGCAGCGCCACGATGCGCCGCGCCGCGCCGGGCAGGTCGGCCGTGACCCAGGCGCAGACCAGCCCGTCCGGGTGCCGCGCGATGGCCGGGCGGCTGGCGAAGCCGGGCACCGGCACGGGCGGCGCCGGCAGCGGTGGCTGCACGGGAATGGCGGCGCCCTCCAGCAGGAAGGGCCGGCGCAGCTGGGCGTAGCGGGTGCGGAAGAACTGGCGCAGCAGCGTCGCGTTGCCCGCCGCCACCGGCGTGGCCATGCTCGTGCCCAGCAGCAGCGAGTAGGTCGCGGCCGGCACGCCGGCGGGCACGTTGGCGTCGAAGCTGCCGGCCACGGGCGGCACGGCCGAGGACCGCAGCGACAGGATGTTGGTGCCCGGCGCAACCAGGTCGGGCTTGATGCGCCCGGTGCTGGAGCCGCCGGCGCGGCGCACCCGCCCGCGTCCGCTGAAGAGGGCCACCTGCGCCGGGTTGTCCGAGACGGAGAAGGTGCCCGCCGCGCCGTTGGCGCCGGCCACGGCGAGCATGCCGTTGCCGAAGAAGTTGACGTAGCTGTTGGCCCAGCCGCCGTCGCTGCGCAGGTTCTCGCTGGCGCCAATGGTCAGCGCGTTCTTGGCCAGCGCCTGCTGCCGCATGCCGACGCCGTCGAGCGTGCCGTTGCCGTTGGCATCGGTCTCCTCGTTGCCCGCGGCGAACAGCACCAGCACCTCCGGATTCAGGAAACACCAGCGGTCCACCGCCTCGGCGCGGTTGGGCAGGTAGCGGTTGGGCTGGCCCGGCACCGGGAAGTGGCCCCAGGAGTTGCTGATCAGCGCCGCGCCCTGCCCGGCCGCGAAGTTGAACGAGGGCACGAAGTTGTTGGGGATGGGCCCCTGCACCACCAGCGCGGCGTTGGGCGCCATGCCCACCACCGGCGGCGGCCCGGCGAAGGCGGCGCCGGTGCCGCAGATGGTGCCCACCACGTGCGTGCCGTGGTAGGCGGCATTGCCGTTGGCGTCGATGAAGGTGTCCACCGCCGGGTTGGCCGGGTTGGCCTGGTTGCGCAGCACGCGCACGTTGGGCGCGATGTCGGCGGCCAGCGTGGCCAGCACGCCGGTGTCGCAGCCGCTGTCGATTACGCCCACGATCTCGCCGGTGCCGTCGAGGTTGACGGTGAAGTCCACCGTGCCGCGGTTGCGCACCTGGTTCGTGCCCACGATCAGGCCGGCGTTGAAGTTGCACGGCGCCACGCGCGTCGGCACGGTCGCCGCCAGCAGCCCCGGCACCGACAGCACCGCCGCGGCGGCCGCCGGCGGCACGCGCAGCAGGAAGCCCAGCGGCGCGCTGCCGACGACGGCCGCGCCCGCGGCCGGCAGCGCGGGGCGGACCGATTCGGGGTCGAGGGCGGGGCAGGACCGCCCCGCCCCGGGGGGGGGGGCGTCCCTTTGGGGGGTCGCGCGCGTCCCCCCCCCCCACCTCCAGGTTGGCGCCGCCGCCGGCGGGCGGGTCCGGCAGCGCCAGGGTGAGGCCCGCCAGCGAGGCGGCCGTGAACGGCGCGTCGGCGCCGGTGAGCTCCAGGCCGATCACGAAGGCCGGGTGGAACGGTTCCACGGCGTCCACGAAGGGCAGCCCGCGCACGGCCCGCCCTTCGGCGCCGCTCATGCGGTAGACCGCGGCGGCCGGCGGCAGCAGGTGCATGGCCTCGGCGCCGGCCAGCGCCACGGCCTCGGCCCAGGCCTTGTCGGTGGGCGCGATGAAATGCACCAGCCAGAAGGCCTCGGCGTCGTCCGCGGGCACGGGCGCGCGCAGCGCGGGCGGCGGCTGCGGCGTCTCCAGCGCCGGGCGCCAGGCCAGCGGGCCCAGCTCCAGCGCGTCGGCCGCCTCGAAGGGCTGCACCACCAGGCCCTCGCTGACCAGCGTGGCGACCTGCGCCTCGTCCAGGCTGACCCAGTATTGCCCGCCGGCCTGGCGCAGCACCGTCACGCGCGGGCGCAGCAGCGCGTCCTGCTCCGGGGCGCGCAGCGGGTCGAGCTGCACGAAGGCCTGGATCGTCGCCATGGCGGGTCTCCCGTGGACTTCAGGCGTCCACGACCGGGTCGATGTCCACCCGCCGCCCCGGCGCGCCGCGCCCGGGCGAAAGGATCTGCGTGATGGGCCGGCCCTCGTCGTCGCCCAGCAGCCGCTGCACCCGCAGGTCGATCTCGGCGGCCAGCTGCAGCGTGCGCGCCGCCGCCGGGCCGGCGCCGCTGCCGCCGCCGCTGAAATGCAGCGACTGCACCACGCCGCGCGCCTGGTAGCCGCCGCCGTCGAAGTCGAAGCCGCCCTGCGCGCGCAGCGCCTCGCGCTGCAGCACCAGCACGGCCAGCGCCAGCACCGCGGCCGCCTCGGCGCGCTGCGCGTCGGCGGCGCCGAAGCTCAAGGTCGCCTGGTGCTGCGCCTTGAGCTGCGTGCCCGCGGCCAGCACGTCGTAGTCCACCTGCACCTGGTCGAAGCCGGCCAGCGCGCGAGAGGCGCGCGGCTGCAGCGTGAAGGCCGCGGCATCGTCGGCGCTCCAGGCCACCTCCTCCGGCGCCAGCACCGCCAGGTCGCCCGCGGCCGAGCGCAGCCGCACGCGGCGCGGGCCCGGATAGGGCGTGCGCGTGAGCGCATGCGGGCCCGCCGGCGCGGCCGGGTCGAAGGGCAGCCGGTCCTGCGCGGCCTGCGGACCGGGCTCGCCGGCCACGGGATCGGCCGACATCGCGTCCAGCGTCCAGGCGGCGCTGCCGAAGCCCAGCTGCACCGCGTCGGCACCGGTGAACAGGTCGGGCAGCGCGCTCTTGAGCAGCTGCGTGATGGCGTTCTGCAGCGCGAGCAGCATGGCGGGCGCTTCGGTGGTGGCGCGGGCCGCGGGCTCAGGCCGGCGGCGCGGCCTTGCCGCCGTCCGCGCCCTGGGGCTCGTCCAGCAGCTCCTGCAGCACCTGCACCGCGCCGCTGATGCGCAGCAGCGTCTGGCGCAGGTTCTCGGCCTGGCGCTCCAGGTCCATGAGGGTCTGCTGGCCCTTGTCGTACTCGGCGCGCAGCTCGGCCATGCGCTGTCTCAGCTGGAATTCCATGCCGTTCGTTCCTCGTCTCGTTGCGTGTTCGTGCCTCAGGCGGCCAGCACCAGGGCCAGGATGCGCCCGCGCCCGCGCTCGAGCGACTCCAGCGCCTTGCCGATGACGCGCCCGGCGCCCGAAGCGCCTTCGGGCAGGCGCTGGGCATGGCCCGGCGTCGGGCTGGTCACGAGCAGGTCGCCGGCGCGGATGGGCGCGATGTCGGCATCGACCCAGCACGGCACCCGGCCGCACAGCGCGATCGGCGCCTCGCCCTCGCCCCGGCCGATGAGCATGGCCGGCGCCTCCGACACGATGCCCACCGCCACCGGGTCCGCCGCGCGCGTGCACGGCTTCACCACGCGCGCGCCCTCGTCGTACACCATCACCTGCCCGGCCTCGACCGGTTCGGCCACGGGAAAGCGCTCGGCCACGTCCATGCCGCGCGACTCGAAGCCCTGCTTGATGATCACCTTGGCCACCGCGTCGAGCCACAGGTTGGGATTGCCCCGGATGCCGTCGTTGGCGTAGGGACCGGAGGCCACGCCGATCTGGACCGACATGCCGCCGTTGGCGACCACGTGCGCGCCGTTGACCTCCAGCCGGTCCCACACGCTCACGCGCCGCCCCAGGCCGGCGGACTTGTTGCCCACGATCATCAGCGTCTTGTAGGTGCCGATGTCGTTGCTGATCTCGGCGCGGTTGTTGGCGCTGTCGGGAAAGCTGGTCCAGCCGTCGCTGATGCGCAGCCCGTTGCTGGAGAAGTTGAAGGTGAAGCGCCCGTCCTTCTCCAGCACGGCGCGGTCCACGTTGCCGATGCGCAGCCGCACCGTCTCGGGCGAGTTGACGAAGGTGGTGCCCTGGTCGCCGCCCACGGCGCTTTGCAGCAGCGCGTAGTTGCCCGCCACGCCCTGGTCCAGCGTGGCCACGCCGACGAACTGGTAGTTGGCGTTGGCCGGCCACGGCCCCACGCCCAGGTTGCCCGCGCGCATGCGGCCATCGACCTGCAGCTTCTCCGCCGGCGCGTCCACGCCCACGCCCAGGTTGCCGGCGTCATCGATGGTGAGCCGGCTGCGGCCGGCCGTGGCGTCCCAGACGTTGAGCTTGCCCGCCCCGGCCGTGGAGCCGCCGTGCGTGGCCAGGATAGCCCAGTCGCGCGCGCTGGACTTGAAGAACAGGCCCGGCCCGGCGCCGGCGTTGCTGGTGTTGACCAGGCGCAGGTGCCGGTTCCAGGCCGTGGCCGTGACCTCCAGCGCGCCCGTGGGCGCCGTGGCGCTGCCCACGCCCAGGCTGCCCGCCACCGTCAGCGGCCCGCTGAAGGCCTCGGCGCCGTTGCGCTCGGCCTTGGCCGTGTCCAGCCGCCGGGTTTCGTTGACGAGGTCGTTCCAGTCCTTGGACTTGATCGGGTCGCCGGCGCTCTTGGGAAAGGGCAGGTCGGGGTTGAAGGGCATCGGGGCTCTCCTGTGGTGTCGTTGTCTGGCGCAACCTTCTCGGCCTCAAGGCCTCAGAACACGATGTCCCAGATCAGCGTGAGCTTGAAGGTGTTGGCCTTGGTCACCGGGTCGAACACCACCCGGTTGTACATGGTGCCGGCACTCGCCGCGGTGAAGATGCCGGCCTCGCGCAGCGGCTCCGCGCCGTTGGCCTCGCCGAAGTCGAACACCGTCTGCAGGCTGACCTTGACGCGCTGCACGCCGCCATCGACGACGGCGCTGTACACCGGCGCGGCAATGGCGTTGCGCGCGCGCTCGGCCACGAGCTTCACGTCGGCGTCGGTGGGCGCCGCCGCGCCGGTGCCCACCGCCATGTGGCTCACGATCGCCGGCGGCGTGCCGGGCACGCCGGCGAAGCGCCGCGCCACCAGGTCGCGCCCGGACTGCACGATGCGGTTGGCATGGCTGCGGTCGAGCAGCACGCGCCCGTCGCGGTCTTCCACCAGGAGCCGCACCCGGCCCCGCATGTCCATCGTCTCAAGCATCTGGCTTCTCCTTCCCCGTCTTCCCCGGAACCGGCGCGGGCCTCACTGGAATCCGAAACTGCCGTCGAACACGGCGACGCCCCAGACGCCGCCGATGGCAAAGCTTTCACTGGCGTCGTGGCGCTCGACCTCGCTCTCCAGGGCGCCCACGTTCAGGCTCTCGCCGGCATCGTGCGTCTCCTGCCGGCGCTGCAGCAGCTCCGCGCCGAAGCGCTCCTGCGCGCCCTGGTCCTCCCAGGCCGCGCGCTCCGACGACTCCGCCGGCAGCGCGATGGCGTACTGCACCATGCCGCGCACGCCCGCGGCGCGCGCGCCGTCCACTACGCGCTGCAGCGCGTCCAGCGTCAGGCCCTTGAACAGTCGGAAGCGCCCGCCGTAGCCGCTGGCCGCCACCACGCGCTGCACGGCCGCGTCCACGAAGTACGGCACGATCACGTCGAACACCAGCGGCTGCAGCCGCAACCATTGCAGCCGCACCGAGAACGCGGCGCCGTCGAGGGTCTCGTCGCGATCGAAGGCGGCGGCGTCGAAGGCCGCGCCGCGCGCGGCCGCGAATTCCCACTTCGACAGCCCCGAGGGCACCAGCGGTAGCGCGGGCGGCCTGACGCCGTCGAGCGCCTTGAAGCGCGCACTGACGTCCACGCTGTCGATGGAGGCCGTGAACTCGGCCGGCGTCGCGCCCGCCAGCACCAGCGTGCGCCCTTGCGGCACGGTGAAGTCGGCGTCGGCGCGCACGCCGGCACCGCTGCCCTGCAATTGCAGCGACAAGGACCGCCCGGTGCCACTCGTGAAGGTCCATTCCACGCGCGGCGGCACGGCCTCGACGCTGGCGGTCTCCACGTCGAGCAGCAGCCGGGTGCCGTCGGCCGTGGGCTGGGCGCTGCCGAGCATCACCTCCAGCCGCGGCGCGAACTCCTCGACCCGCACCAGCTCGCGCAGGCCCTGCACCAGCGCCGCGATGGCGGCCGTGCTGCCGCCGCGCGCGGCCAGCTGCTGCTCGAACAGGCGCAGGTCGTAGGGCAGGCCCAGCGCCGCGCGCACCGCGCCCTTGACCGCCTCGACCGTGCCGCCGCCGACGAAGGAGGACACCATCGACTTGACCAGCGGCCGGAACGTGTCGTCGCCTTCGGGCGTGCCGTCGGGCAGCAGCCGCCGCTGCAGGCCCAGCAGCGCGGCCAGGCCGTCCAGGCCGCCGCCGCGCGCGTGGTCGATCCAGTGCGACTTGAGCAGGTCCTTGACCGCGGCGTCGCAGCGCATGAGCTCCGCCCCCAGCGCGTCGAGCACGCCGTGCAGCAGCGCTCCGCCCTCCCCGGCCGCATAGGCGTCGGGAAACAGGGCGGCGAGGCGGTCGGTCTTGAAGGACATGGGGCCGTGCTCCGTCGCGCCCGCGTCAGGCCTGGGCCAGCGGCGCCGTGGCGGCGCGGATGCCGGGATAGGCGGCGGCCTGCACCTGCAGCTCCAGCGTCGCCGCGTCGAGCGCGTCCAGGTTCGGGATGGCCAGCGGCGCGAAAGTGGCCGCGGCGCCGTCGGTGCCGGCGAACTGCACGCTGCCGCTGGTCTGCGCCACCTGCTGCAGCGGCTGGTTCGGCGTGGCGCTGGGCCGGCCACGCACGGCCGCCATCAGCGCCAGCTTCAGCCCCAGCAGTTTCAAGGCTGCGCCACCGTCGTCGAGCAGTTTCACCGTGCAGGTGAGCGTGCCGCCGGCGCCGAGCTGCGCCGCCGACACCGACAGCGCCTGCAGCGGCAGCACCTGGATCGCGCCCGGGTCGGGCCGCGCCTGCGCGTCGGCGTCCACCAGCAGCGGGTCGGCCACCACGGGCACCGGCGCCGGGTCTTCGGGGCCGCGCCGCAGCAGCTGCACCTCGCCCACGTCGGCCAGGCCCGGCACCTTGAAGGCCAGCGCGGCCAGCTTGCGCGCCGACACCGCCTCGCCGATGCCCAGCGCCCGCAGCGCGTCCACCACCTCCTGCTTGTAGCGCTCGAAGGCCTGGCGCGTGGCGCCGGCGGTGTCCGGAATGACCAGGAAGCGCCCGGACAGCGTCACCGTGGACACCATGCTCACGCGCGCGCGGATGCCCGCCGCCCGCGTGGACTCCACCGCCTGCAGCACCTGCGGACCCACCACCTCGGGCTTGCCCGTGGCGTAGCGCACGCGGATCTCGCCCGGCGCGATGGCCGGATCGACCGAGAAGTCGCGCACCTCCACGCTGTCCACGCCATCGACGCTGAGCACCGCGAAGCGGATGGCGTTGAGCGTGGACTTGCCGGCGCTCTCCAGCGCGTGCCGAGCGCGCTCGCGCAGCGCGTCGTCGCCCTCGGCGTCCTCGCCGCCGGTGAGCGGCAGCTCGTTGCTGACGCCGCCGTCCACGCCGCGCGGCGGCGTGGGCATCACCGTGAGGCTGGCCGAGCCGAGGTTGCCCTCGGGGCCGGTGTCCTGCGCCACCACCGGCACGGTCACCTTCGGACTGGCCGCGCCGGCGGCGATGGTGCCGGCGGCCGTGACGCGGAAGATGCGCCCGCGCGCGTCGGCCACGCGCGTGCCCACGGCGATGGTCACGTCGGCCTTGGGCGGCCGCTTGCACCAGAAGGTCACGTGCCCCTGGGCCGGTAGCGCCGGGTTGCGCGCCACGCCCAGCAGCGCCACCACGTTGTCCAGCGCCACGCCCTGGGCGTGGTCGATGAAGGCGCGGCGGTAGGCCTGGTCCATCTGCTCGTAGAGCAGCTTCAGCTCGCGCGCGACGGCGCGCACCAGCGTGCCGGCGACGCTGCCGGCGTTGAAGTCGGTCAGGCCCGAAGGCAGCCCGCGCCAGAAATAGCCGACGGTCAGGCGCGAGTTGTCGTCGGGAAACCAGCCCTCGGCCGCGTCGGGGTCGGCGGCGTCAGGGGCCTGCCACACCAGCTGCCCGACGGCGTAGGTGTAGTGGCGGCCCAGGTCGAACACCGCCGGCTTGCCCTTGACGAAGCCGCTGGCCTGCGGCGCCAGGCCGCTGACCGGGCCGGCGCCGGCCAGCGGGTAGGCGGCGGTGCCGCTGCGAAACAGCAGCTCCACCGTGCCGGGCTGCTCCACGCCCAGCAGCAGGCTGTCCTGCAGCGACTCGACCAGCGACTGGAACGGCCGCGAGAAGGGATGTCCGACGTCGATCATGAGCGTTGAGCCTCCACGGCGGCGCCGTCGAGCGCGAAGGGAAACACCAGGTTCAGCGGCTGCGGCGCGTCGATGAGCGTGACCAGCAGCGCCAGGCGCAGCACCGAGCGCTCGCCCGGGATGCTCGTGACTTCCACCTGCTCCACCTTGAGCACGCGCGGGTCGGCCTGCACCGCGTCGCGGGCGAAGACCTGCGCCTTGAGCCGCGTGCGCGCCACGTCGGGCTCGCCGATGAGCTCATGCAGCCGCGAGCCGTAGTCGGGCCAGCCCAGGGCGGCCAGCTCGCCCTGGCGCACGCGCAGCCGCATCGTCAGCGCCTGCACGGCGTTGGCGTTGCCCACGGCCAGCGCCAGGTCGCCCGAGGCGCCGGCATGGCCGAGCATGGTCAGGTCGGCCGCGCCGCCCACGTCGAGCAGGGCCAGGTCGGTGCCGAACAGGGCGCGGTCGTCGCGGGGCATGGCGGTGTCGGTCCTTTCAGGCGGTGAGCACGACCTGGCGCGCGACGGTGACGCTGGCGCCGCCCGCGCTGGCCCGCAGCAGCAGCCGGTGCGCGCCGTTGCCCAGGTTGGCCGGCAGCGCGCGCGTCAGGCGCAGCCAGGTCTTGTCCTCGGCGTGGAAGAAGGGCAGGCCGGCCAGCGGCGCCAGCGCGATGTCGGCGCATTTCGCCGGATCGGGCGCGGCCACGGCCGGCTCCAGCCGCAGCGCCAGCGCCACGCCGTTGAGCGCCTGGTAGTCGGCATTGGCGACCCAGCTGCCCGGCGCCGCGCCGGGCCGGGCCCAGACACCGGGCGCCAGCACCTCGATGGTGGCGCTGGCCCGGGACAGGCCCTGGCCGTCGGCGGCCGGCGTGCGGAAGGCCGCGCCGCGCAGCTGGTGCACCACGCAGGGCGCGGGCGCGGCCGGCGGCGCGCCGCCGGCGAGCGCGGAGCGGCGGATGGCCCGGATGTCGGCCAGCGCCGTGCCGTCGCGGTCGGTGGCCGCCAGCGTCAGGGCATGCGTGCCGAACTCGGCCAGCGCCGACACCGTGCCATTGAGGCAGTTCGGGCCGTGGTCGGCAATGTTGATCTCCGGGTGCGCCTGGGTCGCGGCCGGATTGAGCGGTGAATACCACTTGAAGAACAGCCCCGCGACATTGCCCGTGGCCGTGCCGCGCAGCGCCACCGGGCCGTCGAGGCCGCTGCCGTGGGCCGGCTGGGTGATGGCGAGCGTGATGCCGCTCATGTCTGCCCGCTCGCCGAGAAGGCCGCCGAGCCGCCGGAGGGCAGGATCACGGCCTGGTCATTGACCACGTTGACGGGCACGTGGTTGATCGTGACGGTGGCGTTGCCGGCGCTGGGCAGCAGCATGCCGGGCCAGACCGGCGCGCCGCTGGCGCCCTGCATCACCATGCCCAGCGCGGCGATGGGGCGCGTGCCGGCCTTCACCGTCTTGTTGAAGCTGTTGACGATCCACACCGTGGGCTGCGGCGCCAGCGGCGAGGCCGGCGGCGGCGGCAGGATCACCGGCGGCGCGGCGCTGCACTGCGGCGGGTCCGACGGCAGCACCTCGACCAGCGCCTCCACGGCGCCGACCTTCACCTTGCCGCCGGCGCCGGGCTTGAAGGTGAGCGTGCCCATCAGGTTGAGCTTGCCCTTGAGCGTGATGTCGGCCATCTCAGGCGCCTCCCGAGATGTCGGTGCCGGAGATGGTCACGCTGCTGATCTTGCCGGTGCCCTTGATGGTGCCGTCGCCGTCCACGGTGAGCGTCTTCTTCACCTGCACGTCGCCGTCCACGGTGAGCTTGCTGCAGGTGATGTCCAGCGGCTTGTCCTTGACCAGCAGCGACACCTTGCCGCCCTGCGGGTCGATGGTGAGCACGAGATCGTCGCCCGACTTCAGCTCGATCAGCCCCTGCGGGTCGATGCGGATGCCGGCCAGGCACTCGCTGTTGTCCTCCGGCTTGGTGACGTCGCGCTGCAGGAGCAGGCTGCCGTCGGCGGCCATGCGCAGCTGGTTCACCTTGCCGTCGGACAGGCGGTGCTCGAACAGCACCTCGCCGTCCTTGAACAGCGGGGCGCGCTCCTGGTCGTGATAGAAGCGGCCGGTGACCACGGGCTGCTGCAGGTCGTCGTCCACGAAGGCGACCAGCACCAGGTCGCCCACGCGCGGCGGCGCGGCCACGCCCACGTGCGGCACGGCCACGGGCACCTTCAGCAGCTCCAGCCCGTCGTGCTTGAGGCGCAGGTCCACCTCGTGGTTGTGGGTGTCGTCGGCGCTCTCGTGCGCGGCCAGCGCCGTGACCACCGCCAGCTGCGGCCCGCGCCGCAGCGCCAGCTCCTCGCGCACGGCGCGGCGCACCAGGTCGAGCAGCTCGTTCATGCCCCGGACTCCGGCGCGATGGTCACGTCGGTGACGAAACCCTCGCGCGCGCCGAAGCGGTGCCGTAGCGCGACGATGGTGCCGCCGGCATTGAGCCCGCCTTCGGGCGCGCCGCTGGCGCTGAGCGTGCCGCCGAGCTCCAGCGCCGGCAGGCCCAGCGCCGTGAGGCGTACCGCGGCGCCGCGCCGCGCGAAGGCCGCGGCATAGCCGGCGGCGAAGCGCCCGGCCATGTCCTTGGTGCGCGCGGCGCTGTCGGTGATGAGCAGTTCGTCGCCGCTGCCGGCCGAGTCCTCGTAGTCGCGGTCGGTGGCGGTGAGCCAGAAGCTCTTGTCCTCGCCCTGCCCCGACATCGGGCTCTCGCCGCCGACGGTGACCCGGCGCGCGAAGGCCGGCTGCAGCGCCCCTTCCGCCGCCAGCAGGTGCGTGCCGTAAGCCAGGCCCGCGCCGGTGCCGCCGAGTCCCAGGGCACCGGCCGCGCCGGCCAGCGCACCGCCCGCCGCCCCCGCCAGCCCGCCCAGCCCCCCGCCGCCACCCAGCGAGGCCGCGGCTCCGAGCCCCTTGAAATGCACCTTGCCCTCGCGGTCGCTGAAGAGGCTGAAACCCAGGCGCTGCGCCAGGCGGCGCAGCTGGGCGTGGGCGCCGACGCGGCGCTCGACGGCGTAGCGCGGCAGCGTGATGCCGTCCTGGATGTCGCCGGCTTCCAGCCCGGCCTGGCGCACCAGGTCGCGCGCCACGTCGCCCGCGCTTTGCGACTGGTAGAAGCCGCTGGCGCGCAGGTCCACCAGCGCCAGCATCGTGCCCAGGCACAGCATGCGGCAGCCGCCCAGGTGCGGCCGCAACTCGGCCACGCGGCCGGTGAAGACGCGCTCCAGGCCGTCGGCGTCGCCCAGGTCGAGCTGCACCGGGTCGCCGGGTTCGGCCTTGCCGCTGTCGCCCAGCAGCACGCGCAGCGCGTCGACGGGCACCTCCAGGCTGCGCTCGACCACGAAGCGCGACGGGGCGGCCACCGGCGCGTCGCTGTCGCTGCGCAGCGCGCCGGCCGTGAAGGAGAAGCGGGGCTGCAGCATGGCCATGGCGCTCAGAACCCGGCGTGCTCGCGCGCGTCGCGCTCCAGCGCGGCTTCCTGGTAGCCGTGCAGGATCACGTCCCACTCGTACACGCCGAACAGCGGCAGGCCGAGGTGGAAGAAGGGGCCGAGCCAGCCGTACTGCTGCACGTGGCGCAGCTCGTGCTCGTACAGCACCTGCTCCTTGGGAATCTTGACTTCGCCGCCATAGGCCGGCGGCGCGACCTCGGCGGGCAGCGCCTTCCAGGCCTCGTGGTCCTGGTACTCGCCGTTGACGAAGAAGACGTTGCCGAAGGTGATGCCCAGCAGGTTCCTGAAGGAGCCGAGCCAGCCGCCCTTGAACACCAGCGCGAAGGCGTTGAGCCGCCCCGAGGCCGCCACGTCGAAGCCCGGCGTCTGCCATGTGGCGTGTCCCGCCGTGAACACCCAGGCCAGCCAGCGCACCACCTCGCCCACCAGGCAGCTCACCTCCACGGCCAGGCCGAAGGCGGTGTTGGGCAGCGTCCACAGCACGCCCAGCAGCGACAGCAGCACGCCGCCGAAGCTCCAGTGCCCGTCGGGGTCGAAGCGGTTGACCGGGTCGTTGGCGCAGTACGCGAAGCGGCAGCGCAGCCGCGGCTCGCGCAGCCAGTCGGCCAGCAGCCGCGCGCGCGCCATGCGCTGCGCCGCCGCGGGCACGAAGGGGCTGACCAGCCGCGCGTCGTCGGGCGCGCCGGTGTGGCTGTCGGGCGTGAGGAAGCGGCGCAGCCGCGGGTCGTACCAGCGCCCGCCCAGGCGGTACAGGCCCGCTTCGGCGTGCCACATGCGGCCCCGGTACAGCGCCGGCACGCTGCCGTCGGGCTGCAGGGGCACGCCGAAGGGGTCGTATTCGAAGGGGCCCTCGATGCGCCCGCGCGCGTCGCCGGCGAGCACCAGGTTGCCCCCGGCATCCAGGTGCAGCCGCACCACGGCGCCAGCCGCGTCGCGGCGGAAGTCGATCAGGGCGACGATGCCGGTGGGCAGCCGCAGCACCAGCAGCCGCGGCCGGCCGTCCAGGTCGGCCACGGCCAGCAGCGCGTCGTCGGCGCCGTACAGGTAGCGCTCGCCCGTGCCGTCCGGGCCCTGCTTCACGACCAGGCGGCCCTTGTGGTCGTAGCGGCAGCGCGCCACGCACTCGCCGTTGACCAGCAGCGACTCCAGGTCGCCGTCCTCGCCCCAGCGGTAGACGCGCTCGCTCGCGGCATCCCGGACACGGCGCACGCGGCCCAGCGCGTCGCACTCGACCTCGAAATCGTCGCCTTCGGCACGCACGTTCTCGGCGGCGTCGTAGTGGTAGCGCCAGCAACGGTCGCCGTCCTCGGCGCCCACCAGGCGGCCCTGAGCGTCGTAGGTGTGGCGGCGGCTCCCTTCACGGCGCAGCCTGAAGGCCTCGTCGCGCTCCAGGTCGGCGCGCCACAGCGGCGCGCCGCCGCGGCTGAACTCGACCGCGCAGGCGCGTCCTGACGCGCGCTCGTGCCAGGCCTGCGCGCGCACGCCGTCGATGCCCTCGCTCCAGGCCAGGCGCCGGTCGTCGTCGCTGCCCAGGCGCATCAGCTCGCGCCCGTTCCAGCCCACCGACGCGGCGCGCCCGCGCGCGTCCCAGCCGTAGTCGATGCGCTGGCCCCAGTCCGGGAACTCCACCGCCGACAGCCGGCCCTCGCCGTCGAAGCGGAAGCTCACGGCCAGCGCCACGCCGGCCACGCGCTGCACCAGCCCGGTGAGGCGCCCGGCGGCGTCGTAGGTGAAGGCGCTGTGCTCGTGCTCGCAGTAGGCCTCCGACACGCGGCCGTCCTGCCAGCGGTAGGCCCACGGGCCGGCGTCGCCGCGGCGCACGCGCTCCAGGCGGCCCTGCGCGTCGTAGTCCCAGGCGCGGCGGCCGTCGGCGCGGTCCGCGGCCGTGAGGCGGCCATGCGCGTCGTAGGCGTAGCGGGCCCAGGGCCGGCCGTCGCGGTCCACCGCCAGCAGCCGGCCATCGTCGCCGTAGCGGTAGTCCCAGCGGCTGCCGTCGGGCTCGGTGATGGACGCCAGCTCGCCCTGGTCCCAGGCATAGGCGCACAGCGACGCGCCCTCGCGCACCTCCACCGGCAGCCCCGCGCCGTCGCGGCGCAGCGTGGCACCGGCGGCGCGGCGCTGCGCGTCGAAGGCCTGGAGACATTGCAGTGCGTCCATCGCCGTCACAGGGCCACGGCGGCCGAGGCGGAAGCCCGGGAGGACTGGAGCGGGATCGCGTCCAGCATGGCGTCGAACTCGTTGCGCACGCGCTCGAGCTCGCGGTTGAAGCTGGCCTCCAGGTTGTCCAGCAGCGTCAGCAGCCGCTCCAGCAGGTCGTGCACCACGAGCTCGTCGAGCTGCTTCAGCAGCGCGGTCACGTTGGCCAGCACGGCCTGCAGCTGCGCCTTGAGCGCGTCGAGCAGCTGCTTGAGCGCGGCGCGCACCTGGGCCAGGAAACCGTCGATGGCCTGGCGCAGCTGCGCGAGCAGCGCGCGCAGGCTGCCCGCGAGCTTCGCCAGCAGCTGCTGGTACAGGGCGTCGAGCTGCACCTGGATCGCCGCCGGGTCGATGGCCTGGAGCGGGTCCATCAGCGGCTCCCACAGCGTGGCGCGCAGCTCGCCGGCCAGCTCGTCGGGGTCGAGCACCTGCAGCTTCTGGCGCAGCGCGGCATAGACGCCCGACACCGCATCCTTCAGCCCGGCCGGGTGCAGCACCTGCGCGGCCTCGCGCACCTCGCCGAAGAAGCCATTGACCGCGCCGTCGAGCTGCGCCTGCAGCGGTTTCAGGTCGGCCAGGAAACGCTCCACCGCCGCGTCGATGCGCCGCGCCCGGGTCGAGGGCCGCAGCGTCGCCAGCCCGGCGCGCACGTCGTCGGCCGTGAGCGGCCGCGGCTGGCGCAGGAAGGCCGGCAGCAGCCGCGACAGGTGGGCATCGAGCCGCGCGTAGGCGGCCTGCGCCGCGGCGGCGTCCAGGCCGTTGATGCGGCGGCGCAGCGCGTCGGAGAGGGCGCGCACGCGCGCATCGAGCCGGCGCAGGCGTGAGTTGGCGTCGTCCACGTTCAGCGGCACCAGCACCGCGTCGAAGCGCGCACGCAGCGACACCTTGGCCGCGCCGTGGCCGGCAGAGGCTTCGAGCCTGGCCTCCAGCCGCGCGCGCAGCGCCGGCAGCGTGGCCGCCCCGGCGAGCGCGCCCGGCGACAGCGCCTCCAGCCGGGCCTGCGCGGCGCGCATCAGCCCCAGCACGTTGCCGGGGTCGAGGGCGGGCAGCGCCGCGCCCAGGCCGGCGCGCAGCGCCTCCAGCGCGGCCAGCACGTCGGCGGCGGGCAGCTTCTCGACCGCGGCCAGCAGCTGGTCGAAGGCGTCGTCGAGCGGCTTGAACAGCGAGCTGGGCTTCACGCTGTCCAGCAGCGTGGCGTTGAACTGGCGCAGCGCCGTGTCGGGGTCGGCGAAGACGGCGTCGGCCAGGCCCAGCATCAGCGCCTTCATCGTGTCCAGGAACGTGTCCAGCGGCGCGGGCAGGTGCAGGCCGTCCAGGGCCGCGGCCAGGCCGTCGCGCGCCTGCTTGAACAGCGCGCGCTCCTTCTGCTCCAGCGTGTCGAGCAGCGGCGTGATGTCGATGAGGGTGACGAGCCGGTCGATCTCGGTGTGCAGCGCGCGCAGCGGCTGCACCCACACGTCCGGGTTGGCACGCCCGACGGTGGCCATCATCCGGGCGTAGGGCGCCTTCAGCGGCTCCAGGAGCACAGCCGGCGACAGGCCCTGGGCCTGTGCCAGCGCCTCGTCCACCAGCGCGTCCAGCGGCGCCAGCACCCGCGTGCCGTTGACCTGGTTGACCGCGCCGGCGGCCTGGTCGAGCAGCGCGTTGACGGGCTGCGTGATGGCGCCGCCGTCGAAGCCGACGATGCGGCCGCGGAAGTCGTTCCAGGCCGCCAGCACGGCGTTGACGGCGCCGGTGAGCTGCGCGTCGATCTCGGCATAGCCCTTCTTGAGCTGGTTCTCGACCAGGGTGTCCAGGTCCACCGCGCGCAGCAGCGACAGCCCGGCCTGGATCGCGATCCTTTCCGCGTCCGACAGCGCCTCGGGCTTGATCGCCGCCAGCCGCGCCTTGATCGCGTCGATCTCGTCGATGACCTCGTCGGCCAGCGGCTTGAAGTCCAGGCCGTCGAGCTGCGCCAGCAGCTCGCGCAGCTGGTCCAGCGCCGAGGACAGCTCGCCCGCGAGCTGCTGGATCAGCGCGCCGGCCTGCTGCACCGCGCCGGCCAGCGCCTGGCCCAGGTCGTCGATGGGCAGCTGCCGGAACTGCTGCAGCACGCCGTCGAGCGCATCGTTGACGCCCCCGAGCAACTGGTCGCCGACGTTCTGGTCGATGAAGTCGCTGGCCGACGCGAAGGCTCCGGCGATGCCGCTGCGCACTTGGTCGATGCCCAGCGCCTGCAGCTCCTGCTGCGCGCGCTGCAGCATGCCGCTGACCGCCTGCTGCGCCCGCTCGGCGGGAATCGCTTCCACCGCCTGCCGGATGCGCTCGATGAAGCCGATCAGCACCTCGCGCACCTGCGCCAGCGGCGACTCGGCGAAGAACGCGTGCAGCGTGGCCGTGGCGCGAGCGACCTCGCGCGCCAGGTCCTGCGGCGACAGCACCATGCCCAGGCGCTGGATCAGTCCCTCGATGGGCTCGGCAATGGCGGCCACGGCGGCGTCCACCGTGGGCACCGCGTCCAGCGGCACGGCGGAGAGCACCGCGGCATGGGCCGGAAAGAGCGCATCCCAGGCCGGCGCCGCCACCACCGCCTCCAGCGCGGCGCAGGCGGCGTCGATGGCGTCGAAGGCCAGTGCCAGCGCATCGGACCAGGCCTGCAGCAGCGCCTCCAGCGCGGGATAGGCGCCGGCCTGCGCCGGGTCGAAGTCGCGCAGCGCCACGACCAGTTGCTGGAAGGCCGCGGCGGCCGCGTCGCGCACGGCGCCGATGCGCGCCTCCAGCGCTGCCGCCGACAACGGCTGCAGCAGCGCCAGCGCGGTGTCGAGGTGCGCGCGCGCATCGGCCAGCAGGTCCGGCGCCACGCCCACAAGCTGTTTCGACAGGAATTCGAGCAGCTCGCCCGCGGCGGGCACCTGCCCGGCGGCGAGCTGCTGCAGCAGCGCCAGGGCGTCGCGCACCTGCTGCAGCGTGTCGGCATCCAGTAGCGAGGCGCCGAGCTGCTGCAGCCGCTGCGCGAAGGGCTGCAGCACCGCTTCGAGCAGCGCCAGCGCGGTCTGCTGCAGGTCGCCGTTCTTTCCGACCTGCTGCACCAGCGGGCTGTCGGTGATGAAGGCCTGCAGCGACCGGTAGCTGCCTTGCAGATCCTCGACGAAGGCCAGCGCGTCGGCGGGCAGCGCGTGCTCGATGGTGGCGATCGCCCGCGGCAGCCGCTGCGACAGGCCGCTCAGGTCGATGTCGAGCGCGGCCTGCACGCCGCCGAAGGCCTGCTGCACGCCGTGCAGCGGCGAGCCGGCGCCGCCCTGCGACAGCGAGGCGACGACCTGCGTGAACGAGGCCAGCCCGTTGCCGACGTTGGTGGCCGCGTCCAGCGCCGGGCGCAGGTCGGGGAGGCTGGCGCTGGCACCGCTCACAACAGCTCCCGGATGCCGGTGAGGACGCCGCCGGCGCCCGCGGTGGCGCCCTTGACGGCGTCGAGCATGGCGGGCAGCCGCGTGGCGGGGTTGCCGAAGTCGGAGGCGCCGGCCACCAGGTCGGCCAGCGCCGCGACTTCGGCCAGCGCGTTCTGCACGTCGTCCATCATCGCCGCGGCCTCGTCGAGCAGCCCGGCGTCGATGCCGGCGAAGACGTCGGTGGCCGGCGGCGGGGGCGGCGGCACGTACTCCACCAGCGCGCACTCGAACTCGAACTCGTCGGGCCGCCCGGCGCGCTGGGCCAAGTCGAGCCGGTCCACCAGCACCTGCGAGAAGTAGCCCTGGCCGGTGATCTCGCAGATGAAGTCCACCGGCTCGCGGCCGAGCAGGTGGCCGCGCAGCGTGGCCATGGCGTCGGTGGCGCCGGGGCCGTAGAACAGGCCGCGCACGCGGATGTGCACGCTGGGCCGGCCCAGCGCCTGGGCGTACTCGCCCTGCAGTCCCGGCACGGCATGGCGCACGAAGCGCGCGCCCTCGGTGACGTCGATGCCCAGCAGCTTGTCCAGGGCCACGCCGGCGATCTCCAGTGCCATTTCAGGTCAGCCCCCCGGTGAAGCCGAACTGGCGCAGCGCCTGCTCGCGCAGCCGCTCCTGCAGCCGGTCGGCGAGACGGTCCACGAGCATGTCCTCGGCCAGGGCGTCGAGCTGCGGCAGCGCGCGCAGCGCGGCGTCGGGCGTGGCGGAGGGCGACGCCTGCGGGCGCGCAGCGATGGCCGCCGCCACCGCGGGCCCGGCCGGCGCGCCGGCCGGTGGCAGGGACGAGGGCACGGGCTGCGCCGGCAGCACCGGCGCATGGCCGCCGTCCACCGCGGCGCGCAGCAGGCCCTGCAGCGCGGACACGCCCTGCACCAGGCGCAGCGGCTGCGCCGCGGCAGCGGTGGCCGCACGGGTCTCTGGCGGCCAGGCGGGTATCAGGGAAGGTCCGGCCGGACGCGGCGCGGTCGCGTCGGGGCGGGACGGCGCCGCGTCCATGGCGGGCAGTCCCGTTGCATCGGCCGGCGCGGCGGCGTGCCGCCGCTGCGGCACCCCGGGCCGCGGCGCCGGTGCCGCGGCAGCAAGGAGCGGATGGGGCGGCAGGGGCGATGGCGGCGCAACGGGAGCGGTCGCCTCGGGAAGGGGCGCGGGGACGGCGTCGCGCGGGC